>DATJQO010000142.1:0-8836 GCA_035505695.1 Mycobacterium sp. | reverse complement strand
CCAACGCTCGTACGCTGAATCTTCACTGGGGCCTCCCCACATCTTGTGGCTCTACCGGCCAGGACCTGATTCCTGTCGGCAACCCACGTTCACATGTGAGTGGGGCCCCAGCCCCTCATATCGTCTAGCCGGTCGCGGTCTTCCCCACTACGCTCGGTCTCATAAGTCCAGGTCAGCGACGTTCAGCCGTCCAACCTGTCTCGCCGCGTCCCGCTTGTTCGCACCGGTTCCACCGTGTTCCGTGTCCAAATCCGTGGCCAACCCACCGAGCGGCCATTGCAGCCACCTCGCCGTCTCAGGGGTGTTTTCATTATCTATGAAATAGCCTTCGTTTGTCCGCCGTCCGCGTCAGCTAACGGTCGACGAGTGCTCACCGCGGAGATGTCAGGCGCCGAGTGCCTCCTTTTTGCACTCGGCGCAGTTGCTAGAAGGCACTGTGGTGACATTGATGTGGCGCCATCTCAGCTCTACCTGTAGCCGAAGCAGGATACGGAGATCGTCAAGCGCGATGTCTTGTGGATGTCCAGTGTTGTCGCGCACGACTTCGATGTTGCCATCGCAATCCCACAGCGCCAGCGCTTCGCCGCTGTTGTACCCAGAGCGGTAGTGAATGCCAGTGACTTCAGGCTCCGCGGGCTGGTCTTCGTAAATAGCGCGTGCCCACAGCTGGGTTAACGAGCGGGGTTCATCGCCGTCGCCGAGGGCTGGCAGGGCGCCAACGCCATGGCCGCGCCCTTCGCTGCAAGGTCGTACATCGCCAGTGCGGTGGTCGGAGCGATGATGGCGACCCTGTAGAAGGGGCAGATCGTGGCGACGCCGGCGTTGCCGAATACTTCGCATGCCGACGTTGCCAAGTCCTCACCGGCGTAGAGGATTCGTCGGCCGGTCGTGTCGACTACCGGGGGGTCGGCGGGGTTGTGGTGGTCGAACCGCGCCATCGGCCCGTGCTTGCGGAAGGTAACGCCGTTGGGTGTGTACTTGCCTTGGTGATAGACGCGACACCACCACCAGCGCGCTGAGGCCTCAGGTGGGTTCCACCACCAGACTGCTTCTCTCCCCGCTTTGGGGAGCGGCCGTGCGGGTAGTCCGAGCTTTCTTACCATCCGGCGGCAGTCAGTGCGCGTGCGACCTTGATGACCGCTGCGCTGCCGTGCACGACCGCTTCGTCACGCGGGGTCCGCCCGTCGAATTCTGGGTTGGGGCGCATGATCCATCGCGAGAGGCTCACCGGTCCGCCCGGAAAAGCGGCTTGTAGGACATCGAGATCGGGTAGAGCGCCGGTAGTGTTGTCTGGGTCGAATTGCCAACGAGGAAGGCGCCATTCGCGGCCCACCTTGATACCGACCAGCTTTCGCGATTCGAGTTTGTCGGTGACGCTCTGCGGGCTGATTGATAGCAGTTTGGCGGCTGCTTCTCGGCTGATGCTGTTCGCGGCTAGGTCGCGTCGTTGTGCGAACTGGTCGATGAGGTCGGCAACGACTGCCTCAGCGGCGGTCACCGAGTCCGGCGCCGGTCCCCAGTAGCGTTTATCGAGGCCGTCGTCAGGCGATGCCGTCGCCGCCGCCTCCAGACGCGCAAGTTCGGACTCATCGGCTTCGTTGACCAAAGCCTCCAACTCGGCACGCAGCCGCGCCTTGTCATCCGAGCGGGGGTCATCCGGTGACGGCTCGTGTGCGTCTTCCAAGTTCTCGACCGCAATGATTGCCAATCCAGCTTTCTGCAGCGCCTGCTCGAGTTGTTCCCGCCCTGGGATGTCCCACGGCAGATCCTTCGGGAGCCGAGGAGTTCCGCGGCTAGCGACTTTCATGCGCTCGACTACCAAGAATCCGGGCATATAGGCAGGATACGCAAGATACGCGTAAAACGCCAGATCGGGCGCACGCCGCTCCGGGATCGATCACAGTTGTTGCACCGGGCCGGCGTGATACCGCTCGGAAAACAGACGTGCCGCATCTTCGCCGTGGACGCGTCGACGGCGGCACGAATTTCGCGGTGTGGTCCCGCACAGCCGCACAGGTCGATCTTGCTGCTGTTCGACGATGTCGATGACGCGGCACCGTCGATGCGTCAGTACGGCTGATGACGTTGCCGCACAAGGACTTTGCGTTGTCCAACCAGGTCGCGGACAACCACCGTCGCCCAACCGGTGCCTGTCTGCGCCGATGTGGTTCCCCAGTGCTCGACCGGTCACGACATCCCGGAGGGCCACTCGGTGAGCGAAACGGCACCCGCCCGGACCCGGAAGCACCGACCTTCCACCTCGATGACGGCCGGCCGGCTGATGCTCAGGCAGCTCCGACGGTCGCGACCGAGTGTGCGGCGCGGCTGAACCGCAGGGCGGGGTCTGCTACCGGGCCCTTGCGCAGCCGCGTGCGGTCTGCCCTGAAGTTCATCTCCATCGTCCATGGGCCGGTCGTTCCCTGCTGCGGGAACAGCTCGATTGCGCGCAGGATGTAGCCCGCCGGGAAGTCCAGCATCGGGCGCTTCTGGATGGTCGGGTCGTCGCAGACCGGAACGACGGTGGTGTACCGGTGCTGATCCATGTTGGCCAACAGCCGGCACAGGTGCTCACAGATCAGGTCCACCTTCAAAGTCCATGACGAATTGGTGTAGCCGAACGCGAAAGCGAAATTCGGGATGCCCGACAGCATGAAGCTCTTGTAGACCAAGCTCTCATGCAGGTCCTTCACGTCGCCGTCGACGCAGATCTGGATACCGCCGAGCGGAAGCAGTTTCAGGCCGGTCGCGGTGACGATGATGTCGGCCTTGAGCTCCCGGCCCGACTCCAGCAGGATGCCCGTCGTGGTGAAACACACGATCTTGTCGGTGACCACCGAGGCCTTGCCACAGGAGATCGCCTTGAACAAATCGTTGTCGGGCACCACGCACAGGCGCTGGTCCCACGGCTTGTAGGTGGGGTCGAAGTGGGTGTTGAGGTCAAAACCCTTGGGCAAGGCGCGGGAGTTGAGTTCGCGGATGATGCGGCGCATCACCTTCGGGTGATGCTGGCCGGTGTTGTAGACCAGCCGCTGTCGGGTCTTGTTGATCTCACGGGTGATCTTGTAGGCGATGTTGTCCGGCAGCACTTTTCGCAGCCCGTTGGCGATCGGGTCCTTCCGCGGAAGCGGTATCACGTAGGTGGGTGAACGCTGCAGCATCGTGATGTGCGCAGTGTCGTCGGCCATCGCCGGGATCAGGGTGACCGCGGTGGCGCCGCTGCCGATGACGACGACCACCTTGCCCCGGTAATCGAGGTCCTCAGGCCAGAACTGCGGGTGCACGATGACTCCCTGGAAGTCCTCCTGGCCTTCGAAGTGGGGATTGTGACCGGCGGCGTAGTCGTAGTAGCCCGTCGCGCCGAACAGCCAGTCGCAGGTGATGTCCCACTGCTGCCCATCGCGCTCCAGCACCACCGTCCACTGCGCGGTCCGGCTGCAGAAGTCGGCCCGGATGACCTTGTGCTGCAGGTAGATCCGCCTGGCCAGGCCGTCCTCCTCGATGACCTCGTGCAGGTAGTCGAGGATTTCGTGCGCATCAGCGATGGCGTTGTCACTGGTCCACGGCTTGAACTCGTAGCCGAAGGTGTGCAGGTCGGAGTCCGACCGGATACCCGGGTAGCGGAACAGGTCCCAGGTGCCGCCGATCGCCTCACGGCTGTCCACGATGGCGAAGCTGCGGCCGGGCTCCATCGTGACCAGGTAGTGCCCGAGGCCGATTCCCGAGATTCCGGCGCCGACGATGAGCACGTCGACGTGGCCGCTGAATGACTCCTTCGGGCGGGTCTGGTTGAGCATAGCGATGGACATGTGGACTCCCGAACATGGGTAGAAAATGTAACACGATTAATGTTATAGTTTTGTCGACAGCTGTCAAGACTTTCCGCCGAACGGCCGGCGACGAGCGAGAAGGGGGGACCGATGACCGTCGCACCTGTTCAGCGGCGCGCACCGGTGCAGGCGCGCAGCCGCGAGACGGTTACCCGCATCCTCGACGCCGCCGCCGCGATCGCCGACGAACAGGGTGTCGAAGCGGCTACTACCCGTGCGATCGCCGACCGCGCGGGCGTCTCCTACCCTTCGCTGTACCGGTTCTTCGCCGACCGGGAGGCCATCCTCGGGGAGCTGCTCGAGCGGCAATGCGCCGATCTCGACGCTCGGTGCGTGGCGGCGGAGAAGACCTGGACGATCACCTCGGTTGCCGAGTTGATCAACAACGAGGTCGATCTGCATGTGCGCTACTACTGCGAGCACCCCAGCACCGCGCGGATGTGGATGAGCGGCCGCACCTCGCCGGCGGTCACCCTCTACATTCGGGCCCGCATGCAGACCCTTGCCCACCGGATGAACGCGATCCTGGTCGACGCCGGACTGATCCCGGCCGACACCGACCCGCGGACCATGCTGGTGGCCGTCGAAATGGCCGACCGCATGCTGGAACTGTCTTACCGCGGCGGGAACGGCTTCGACGAGGAGATCCTCGCCATCGGCCGGCGCGCGCTCATCGCTTTCGGCGAAGAGCTTTCCCGGCACGCCGCTGACTGACCGGCCGCAGAACCGCACCCGGGCAAGCCCGCCGAAATGGGGGGTCGGCTTAGCAAGGGAACGAATTTGGAGTTTGATGACCGCGTCCTCGGGCAGGCGCCTGCCACGATGGGTTCACCGTCAACGACCTGGTCTGCTACGCACACAAGCACAACGAGGCCAACCTCTGGGGAAACCAGGACGGCACCGATGACAACTACTCGACCAACTGCGGTGTGGAAGGGCCGTCCGATGACCCGGCGATCGAGGAGATGCGCACCCGCCTGGTGAAAAACCTGCTCGGCATCACCTTGATGTCCATGGGTGTGCCGATGATCGGCATGGGTGACGAGGTGCGTCGTACCCAGTTGGGCAACAACAACGCCTATTGCCAGGAACGAGATCAGTTGGTTCGACTGGTCACGAACGGAAAAGTACGCCGGCATACGCCGCTTCGTAAGGGGACTGATAGAGGTACGGCTCGAGCTGGACATGACGAAGGTGATGCACGGGCTGTCGCTGCGGGAGTTTTTGACCCGCTCGCTGGTGGAGTTCCACGGCGTTCAACTGTACCGGCCCGACTGGTGGGAAGAATCCCACACGCTGGCAGTCACCGTCAGAAGCGTGATCGGGACGCGGATGGTCCACGTGATCTTAAATAGCTACGAGCGTCCCCTCGACTTCGAGCTCCCCCCGGTCGCCAGACCAACGCTGCCGTGGCGGCGCGTCGCCGACACCGCCCTCGATCCCCCTGACGACGTCGCCGGTCTCGACAGCGCGCCGCCCGTCTCCGGTCCCACCTACCGGGCCGACGCCCACTCGCTGGTGTTGCTGTGCGCTGACCTGCACGACGCCGACGCCCAGTACGCCCCGGCCTGCTGTGATCTCGAGATTGATCGGTCCGCTTAAGAGTGAACTGCCTAGCGGTTACCTATGGGTGTGTTCATACTATTCCGATGCAAAATGACTACGACGTCCTGATCATCGGTTCGGGTTTTGGGGGGAGCGTCACCGCGCTGCGATCGACCGAGAAGGACTATCGCGTCGGGGTCCTCGAAGCCGGCCGCCGGTTCGCCGACGACGAGTTCGCGAAGACCTCCTGGCGCCTGCGCAAGTTCCTGTGGGCGCCGAAGCTGGGCATGTACGGCATTCAGCGAATTCACTTGCTGCGCAACGTCATGATCCTGGCTGGTGCCGGCGTGGGCGGCGGGTCGCTGAACTATGCCAACACGCTGTACGTGCCGCCCGAGCCGTTCTTCAAAGACCGGCAGTGGTCGCACATCACCGACTGGCGGGCCGAGCTGATGCCGCACTACCAGCAGGCCCAGCGGATGCTCGGCGTGGTGCGCAACCCGACGTTGACCGACGCCGACCGCATCGTCAAGGAGGTCGCCGACGAGATGGGTGTCGGCGACACCTGGGTGCCCACCCCGGTGGGTGTGTGCTTCGGACCCGACAGGCAGCAGACGCCCGGCAAGCCGGTGCCCGACCCGTACTTCGGCGGAGTGGGCCCCGAGCGCACCGGATGCCTCGAATGCGGGTCGTGCATGACCGGCTGTCGCCACGGCGCCAAGAACACGCTGGTGAAGAATTACCTCGGGCTCGCAGAAAACGCTGGCGCAGAAGTACTTCCGATGCGAACGGTGACCGGCTTCGAGCAGCTGCCGGACGGCACGTGGCGCGTCGACACGGTTCGCACCGGCCGCTGGCTGCGCAGGCAAAAACGCTCGTTCACGACCACTCATCTGGTGTTGGCCGCGGGCACGTGGGGCACGCAGCGGCTGCTGTTCACGATGCGTGACAAGGGCAAGCTGCCGAAGCTGTCCGACCGCCTCGGTGTGCTGACGCGGACCAACTCCGAGTCGATCCTGGGAGCCGGGCGCTACCGCGTCGCACCCGACCTCGACCTCACGCACGGGGTGGCCATCACGTCATCGGTCCATCCCAACCCCGACACCCATATCGAGCCGGTCCGTTACGGCAAGGGCTCCAACTTCATGGGGTTGTTGCTGACGCTGATGACCGACGGTTCGGGTCCTGAAGGCACCGATGTGCCGCGATGGCGGCAGTTCGTGCGCAGCGCTCGCGAGAATCCACGTGCCGCGTTCCGAATGCTGAACGTGCGCCAATGGAGCCAGCGAACGGTCATCGCGCTGGTGATGCAGCACCTGGACAACTCGATCACGACGTTCACCGAACGGACCAAGCTGGGAATCCGCCGGTACTCGAGCAGGCAGGGGCACGGTCAGCCGAACCCGACGTGGATTCCGGTGGGCAACGAGTTCACCCGCCGGATCGCGGCGAAGATCGACGGCGTCGCCGGCGGCACCTGGGGTGAGCTGTTCAACATCCCACTGACCGCGCACTTCCTGGGCGGCGCCGCGATCGGCGACAGCCCGCAGACCGGTGTCATCGACCCGTATCAGCGGGTCTACGGCTATCCGACGCTGTCGGTGATGGACGGCGCCGCGGTCTCGGCCAACCTGGGCGTCAACCCGGCGCTGTCCATCACCGCCCAGGCCGAGCGGGCCATGTCAATGTGGCCCAACAAGGGCGACAAGGACCAACGCCCGCCGCAGGGCGAGCCCTACCGCCGGCTCGCCCCGATCCCTCCGACGCACCCGGTGGTTCCCACCGACGCACCTGCAGCGCTGCATTGGCGAGTGCCTATCAGCCGCCAGACCATCGACTGGTAGCGGAACAACCCGATCGCCCGCGCGCGCTCCGCGCGCACCTTCTCCTCATCGTCGCTGACCGTCACCGGCCGCTCCTTTCTGTTTGCTGTCCGTGAAACACACAACAGCGCACAGATTTACGGCGTGATCGGCGCCGCCGGCAGGGTCGACTCGTGTTGCACCGGCTCGCCGGGCCAGCCCGGCGCCAACAACCGGCCACCCGAGACCGCCACCGCCGTCTCGGCCAGCGACACCTCGGGCAGCAAAAACCGGTGTGTGCCCATCCTGCTCAGACCTATACGCCCGTGACACTTGGCAACTCATCCACGCCGGCCTTCGTGGCGGACATCACGAAATACCCACCACGGTTGCTGAGCATCCCCAGCTGTTCGTGACCCTCACGGCACCCAGCTTCGGTGCCGTCCACACGACTCGTACAACCGGCAACTGTCACCCGCGAGGCACCGACCGGGGGAAATGCTAGCACGGCAGTCCGCGCTGGTGCGAAGCCGCTCATGACCACGACGAGCCTGCGCTCGGGCAGCCCCTTTGTCGTTACTGCTACGACTGTGTCGGACACGTGCTTTTCTCCTGGCATTCTCCAGAACTGTGGCGGCGCTTCACGATTCAGCTTCAGCGTATCTTGAGCCGTCAGCTGCGAGACCAAGCCGAGAATCCAAAGAACACGCGCGTGTCGTTCATGAAAGTAGTTGAACTCCAACGGCGCGCGCTCCCCCACTTCCATGCGGTCATACGCTTGGATGCCGCGTCAGAGCCAGGCCAACCACCCTCGCCGCCAGAAATAAGGATCAGCGCGGGTGACTTCGCTGCACTGGTTCGCCAAGCAGCCACCGCTATCGAAATGACTGTGAGCGGGGACAAAGTGCTCCGGTTCGGTGACCAGCTCGACATCAAAATCATTCGATGCACGGACACAGGCGAGGGTCGAGATGCGGGTGTTTCGAGCCGGCTGATCGCGGCATACCTGGCGAAATACGTGACCAAATCAGTCGCAGATTTCGGCGTTCTTGCCCGCCGATTTAGCCCCCGCCGCGATAGACCAACTCGACGTGACTGAACATGTCCGCGAAATCATGAGAACTATCGTCACTCTGGCCGAACAGGAGCCTTACCAAGACATGCTTTCTTGGGTGCACACCCTCGGTTACCGAGGTCATGTCATCAGTAAGTCCAGACAATTTTCGACGACGATGACGGCGCTGCGTGAACGCCGTGCGGCTTGGCGCAAAGAGCAAGCCCGCGAAAGCGCTCCGCCAGCGATGACGCAAGACGAACTGGACGCGCCAAGGCAGTGGGAATTTGAGCAGTTGGGGCACAGCAGCCTGGGCGACCGTGTCCTCGTTCTGTCCGCATTCGCCCGTGCCCAACAAGAACGCTTTGCCGCGCGAGATGCGCTGCGAGAAGGGACTTAAAGCAATGAGCGCGCCGGACGGATACTGGTACAGTTCCAAAGAACTCGCCGAGCTGCTGCACGTCGATGCGTCCACCATCCGCCGGTGGCGCACATCGCATCCGCGGCAAGGACCGGCGTTCGTACGAGTTTCGAATCGGGTGTACGTGTACAACTCCAACGATGTCGAGGCGTGGTTGGCCAGTCGTCGCGTAGATCCTAGTGAGGCA
>DATJQO010000141.1:0-87802 GCA_035505695.1 Mycobacterium sp. | reverse complement strand
CCAGCCACAACCGCCGCTGGAACTCCGACAAATGCGGTCGCAGCACCGCGTACCGCCGAGCAACCGAGTCAACCAAATCCGCCATACCACGAAAGTAGTGCCCAAAACCGCCGAAAACGGCATTACTTCATCGCAGGCCCTAAGACCAGCAACCCATTCCTACAAAACGATTAGGTGAGCGCGACACGGAGAATCACGCTGTCGGAATTCAGCAAGTTGTTCTCCACGTCGCCGTAGAAAAAGCGACGGTCGGGGCTCCAGTCGGAGGTCTAAACGACGGTTGCGTAGACCTGCTTGCTCCCAAATCCCCGCGCCTCGGCATCACTGTTGAAGTCACTGAGCCGCTGCGGGTTTGAACCGTCGGGGTTCATGGTCCACCAGTCCGTCCCGTGCGCCGGGTTGTCGGCATTGGTCATCCATAGCATCTGCCCGTCCCGGGTGTAGCGGGGATGTTCGTTATAGCCGTCGCCCCGGGTCAATCGGATGAATGCGCCGGAGCCGAGGTCGAGCCGGTAGATCTGGCTCTGCCAGAAGTTGTGTGTTTCGAAGTCGCTGGTGAATACCACGATGCGGAATCCGCTGAGAAACCGCCGGTCTCGTTGAACGCATCACCCGGCGGCGAAACGGTACGGACGCCTGAGAACGACGGCGTGCCGTCATCGGCGACCTTGAAGTCGGCGACCTTGATCACCCAGAATCCGGCAAAGCGATCCGGATTCAGGGCTGCCGGCCGCGGTCCGTTCGGTCCACTCCACCAGGCGGCCGTCGGGCGAGAACTTCGGGATGATCGTGCCGTGGTCTTTGTCGACGGGTACATCCGTAAACTGCCGCGCCCGCGCACCGTCGGCGGTGGCCACCCACAGATCCGAGTAGCTGCCCCACCCGGGAGTGGCGCCCACCGAGTTGCCTGGGTGCGTGGGCTTTTCGGCGACAAAGGCGATGAGCCGTCCCGAGGGTCTCCAGACGGCTGAACCGGTCGTGCGTTGCGGGAAGGATGCAGAACCCGCTCCCAGCTGCTGTAGGTCCGTGCCGTCAGGGCGCACCGTGTAGATGTGATAGCGGCCGTCATCGCCTCTGGCGGTGAAGGCAATCCGATCGTTGGCCTTCGACCAGTCAGTGCCGAAGGGCGTCTTTCTCAAACGCCTGGTAGTTAATCGGGGGCCCGCAGCCGCTGGTGCCCACAGGCCTGCCCGGCGTCGGTGGGGACGTCGTGTGCGGGTGACGGGCGCAAGAGGTGGCCAGGATGACGACTACGACTGCGCAAGCGCGTGCACATCGGGAAGACATTCTCACCTTGCCACCTCGTCATCGGTCCCGGTCACGATCAGGGTGCCAAGTTCAGAACTGGCCGCAATTGGGGGCGGTGGGTTCTGCGTTGAAGCGGGCGGCGATCTATTGCATGGCGGGTTCGCCGTCGACCAGCATCGGCAGCGCGTGGTTGATGATCAGCTTGTTGAGGAACGATGGCTCCTCGTTGGTCCGGAATTCGACGTCCGCGCCTTGCGCGCACCAGTCGCGGCCCAGCTGATTAGCCGCCGTCCACGGCACCAGCGGGTCGTAGCGGTTGCTGTTGATCAGCACCGGTGCGTTGGGTTTGTAGCGCCGGAGCCGCTGCTCCTCGAACAGCGTCTTGAACGGTTCCTCGTTGACGAATTGGTAGATGTCTTCGGTGAAATAAGGCTGTAGGTGGCGGAACGCGAAATCGAGCAGCGTCTGGCCGACGCACTGGCGCGACACCGATTCGAGCATCGCCAACCCGCGAGGCGTCATTTTGGAGCGGATGACGTCGGCGAACTCAGGGTAGGCCGCCATGATGCTGTTCAGCCCGTACCCGACGGCGCCGACCAGGACGCTCCCGTCGGCGTAGGGCAGCAGTTCTTTGAGGTTGGCCGGTGGCACCCCGGCATAAGCGCCCACGATGCACAGCTCAGGGGCATAGGCTGACGCCAGCTCGGCCGCCGATGCGGCCGCTCCGCCGCCTTGGGAATATCCCCAAAATGCCACCGGCCCTTGCAGATCCAGCGACGTTCCGGGCAGCCGCATGGCCGCGCGGGCGGCGTCGAGTACCGCCTGGCCCTCGGCCACGCGGTCTACATACGTATGCATCGACGGGGTGCCCAGGCCCTGGTAGTCGGTCACGACGATGGCGAAGCCGCGGGCGACCATCGTCGCGACGAACATCTCCTCGTAGTTGAACATGATGTCCCAGCCGCCTGAATAGTGGATGCCCTGGTTGAACATCCGCGACGGGGCACACTGATTGCCCTGGCCTTGGGTGCCGGGGGCGTAGTTGATCAACGGGCGCGGCCCCTGGCCCGGCCACGCGTTGTAGGGCTCGAATTAAGTTCCGGTCACCGCGATCGGGTTGCCGCGGGTATCGTTGCTGCGGTACATGATTCGGGTGCCGGTCGCCATGATTGCGCCCAGCTGGCCGGACGGCTCGAGCACCAGCCGCGACGGCTCGGTGCGGATCAGGTCACCCGGCCGGCCGGGTGGCAGCGGGTCGGGCGGGGTATAGAACTCGGCGTACTGTGGCTCGTCCCCGCCGTCGGCGTGCGCGATCGGAATGTTGAGCAGCGCCGCGACCACGACCAGCAGGACCGCGACTGTCTTCCGCGGCCGCCCAGACACGCGATTGTTGCCTGATACTCCCCCGACCCTGCGCATAACGGAAAGGTAACAAGGGCTTCGTTCAGCGGTGGCTCTGGGTGAAGAATCGCCAGATGGTGTCGGTGGCATCGAGTGCAGTCGATGGTGGCGGGATGCCGGCGAGCTTTTCCGCGAGGGGGCTCGGTTCACCGCCGGGCCACTGATGGCCCGCGCCCGCCACCGAGATCAACTCCACGGTGCGTCCATCGGCGCATCCGGCGGTTAGCGTTGTCACGTCTGCAGCTGTGGTCGAAGTCGGGGGCCCGCATGCGTCGATCGATCGCCAGGTGGCGTTCACGGATTGCACGGATGGCCCGTCGACGCGTGGAGAACCATTGGTGTCCAAGGCTTTTCCTGGTCCGCCGGTGTAGGGAACTCTGTCGTCGGCCGTGCCGTGGATTTGCAGCACCGACGTCGGCCGGGCTTGGGAGCAGTCGGTCAGCAGGGTGCCCGCCACGGGGGCGATGGCGGCGAAGGTGTCGGTCTGGCAGCCCAATCGAAGCGCCATCATGGCCCCGTTGGACATGCCAGTGACATAGACACGCGCGCGATCGATCGGGATCTGTTGTGCGATCGCTCCGACCATGGCGGTGATGAAGCCGACGTCGTCGGCGTTGGTGCGCTGTGGTTCGCCGCAGCACGTACCGGCGTTCCACGCCCGGTTGAGGCCGTCGGGGTAGGCGACCAGGAAACGTCCGCCGTCGGCCTCAGTGTCCCAGTGGTATGAGCGCTCTGCCTGTGCACCGTTGCCAAAGCCGCCGTGCAGCATCACCACCAGTGGCGCCCCGTCGGGCAGTCCGTGCGGCCGGTACACCTGAAAGGTCCGGCCGATCCCGCCCCACTCGATACTGTGAGTGGACTGCCCTACCGGGATGGGTTGTGCGCCAGGCATTCCCGACGCATGTGCGCCACCACCGAAGCATTCGCCCAGCACCACAACCAGAACGGCAACGACACACACACCGAATCCTCGAACGCATCGAGATCGCATGAACCCATCGTGGCAGCCGACCGCATTTTTGACAAGTAGCTTGTCAATCTGCCGGCGAGTGGCACACTCGTGACCATGCGAGGCCTCGGAGATCCCGACTGGAAGCCCACCGTCCCGGCGCTGTTGAATCTGGTGGCCGTGTCGGGGGCGCCGCGGTTGCGAGCGGCTTTCGCCGGGGCCGGGCTGGACGGCATTCGCCCGGCGCAAGCGGTAGCGCTGGTGCCACTGGCGGCCGGCGGCCTGCACGCCTCGGATCTGGCCGACCGGCTCAAGGTGAGTCGGCAAGCGGTGGCCCAGGCGGTGGCCGCGCTGGAACGGCACGGCTACGTCGCTCGGGGGCCCGACCCCGTCGACGCCCGCGCTCGGATCATCGAGCTGACCCCGCGCGGTCGGCAGGCGCTATGCGTAATGCGTTCCAACGCAGTCGATCTGGAAAAGCGATGGGAACAGGTTTTGGGCCAACAGCGGTTGGGTGAGCTGCGGGACACGTTGCAAATATTGCTCGTGAGTGAAACTCCGGACGCAGGCGGCGTAGGTTCGACCACAAGACAATGAACAGGAGTCCGCCGTGCCCATATTCATGGTCGAGCGCAACTTCGCCGAGGACATGGAACCGACCCTCGAGATCGCCGATGGAATCAATCGGATCAACGACCAGGAGGGCGTCCGCTGGATGTACTCGTTCCTGTCGGCGGACAAACGAAAGACGTACTGCCTTTATGAGGCGCCATCGCCGGAGGCGATCCGAACCGCGGCCGCGCGTGCCGGGCTTCCCGCCGATGTAGTCATCGAGGTGAGTGATCGCGTCATGCCCGACGGCGCGATGTCCGAGATCTAAACCGCCGTCACCCAAGCAGCTCTCGATCGGCGGCGTACATCGCCGCCTGCGTGCGGTTCGCGGCACCCGTCTTGATCAGGATGTTGCGTACATGGTTGGCCGCCGTGTTGGTGCTGATGTAAAGGCGCGCACCGATGGCACGATTGCTCAGCCCCTCGGCCAGCAACCGCAACACCTCGACCTCCCGTTCCGTCAGGCCGTCCGGTCCCTCGGACCCGGGCGTCAACAACGAATCCAGCAGCTCCACCACCCGGGTCTGGCCGATCGGCGCGGCGACGGCACGGGCCTCGCCGGCCAGGCGGCGGGCTTCCTCGGTGCCACCGTGCGATGCCGCAAACAACGCCTGCCGGGCCAGCGTTTCGCTGACATGAACCATCGCGCCCATGCGGCGGTCCATCTCGAGCGCCACGACGAAATGACGCTCGGCCGCGGCGATATCCCCGTCGAGTGCCGCGATCCTCGCCAGATACCGGTCGGCGCTGCCGAACAGCGCGACGAACTGACCGGCGACCAGGTTCTTGCCGGCATAGCGGGCTACGTATGGGCGCAGCTGATGCAGCGCCTCGCGGTTGCCCAGCTCTAGAGCCGCCTCGACCATGAACACCAGTTCCATCGGCCACTGCGCATCGTCGGTGCGGTCGCCGAGCTTGCGGCCGAGCAGGTGATTGAGGGCGCGAATCATGCCGGCTTCGCAGGCCAGCTCGGTGTAGAGCGCCAGCAACCCCGGCACCCAGCGTCCGGCGAACGTCTCACTGCCGTCGACGAATCCGGCGAATCTTTTCAGGTCCGAAGTTTCGCGCCGGATCATGAACATCTGGACCCCGTTCGAGCCCTCGGTGTCCTCCGCATCGAACAAATCGCCCGTGCGCAAAGCGATCCCGGCCCACCGTTCCGCGCCGGCGAAGTCGCCGCGCAGATAGGCGAGCGCCTGCTCGACGCACGCCCCGACGAAGCCGAAGACGGGTTGGCCGATGGCCTGACCCGCTCGCCGCATGTCCGCAGTCGAGGCCGCCAGATCCTCGGGCCGGCCGGCCAGATAGCTGACCATGGCGCGAAAGTGCGAGCTCGCCCCCAGCACCTCGTAGTTGCGGCGCGCCAGCGCCATACGCGAAACCTCGGCCGAACGCTCCGCCTGGATTTCGCACAGCTCCGGGGTGAGCCCATGCCACAGGCTCGCCTTGAGGGTGTGCATCAGCACCGCCGGATCACCGCTCGCCCGTGCGCGTTCGATGGCGTGGTTGCCCACTTCGCGCGCCCGCGCCGCTTCGCCGGCAAAGGCCAGCGCCCGCCCGAAACTGCCGAGCGCCTGCACATAGCGCGGGTCGTCGGTATCCAACCCGCAGGATTCCAGCGTCGCCGCCAGCAGGTCGGCCGCCTTTGAGTCCGACTGCCCGCGACGCCAATTCGCTTCCTCATAGCCGACGGCCGCACCCAGCCGGATCAGGGGGTCATCCATTGCGCTGAGGCGTTCGTAGATCGCCCGTGACCGCGCGAAGTAGCCGGCCCGCACGTGATTTGCCGCCGCATCGAGGTCCAGCCGTGCCCGATCCGTGCGGCTGATCTCGGGCAGTGAGGCCGCCCGCTCGAACCATCGCGCAGCGTCCTCGTAAGCCAGGCTCCGTTCGGCCATCCGGGCCGCCTCGTGTGCGTACCGCAACGCCTGCTCGTGATAGCCCAGTACGTGCGCCCGCAGGTAATGGTTCGCCAGACGGGGAACGACCGCTGGGTCCGCGCGGCTCTCGAGCGCTTCGGCGGCGCGTGCGTGCATGATCCGCAACCGGGATGGCGCCATTCCGCCCAGCACGGCTTCGCGGGTCAGCGCATGCACGAACGAAAACTCACCATCGGAATCCTGAACCGCCCTAACCAGCCCGACGGCTTCGGCCGAGTCGATCGCTGCCAGCGTCGCGGTGAGATCCGTCTCGCAGGTCGCGATCAGCGCCGGCAGGTCAAAGGTTTCCCCGAGCACCGCCGCCTGCTCGATCAGCGCCCGGACACTGGCACCCAGTCCGGCCAGACGCAGGGTGATGGCATCTCCGATCGACGCCGGAACGGTCTGTTGCACGGTTAATGTGGCCAACCCGCCCCGGATTTCCAGGTCGTTGACGAGTTCGGTCAGGAAGAACGGATTGCCGCCGGTCTTGTCGCGTAGCAAGGCCGCCGCCGTCCGCGCCGAGGCGGGAGCCAGTTGCTGGGTTCGGCCGACGAATTCGGCGATCGCCTCGGTATCCAGACCGGCGAGATCGAGACGTCGTACACCGTCGAACCGGTGCAATTCGGCCAGCCGGGCGGCGAGCTCGTCGGAGCGGTCGGGTTCGGTGGTGCGGAACGTGGACACCACCAGCATCCGGACATCGGCGCAGGCGCGCAGCACATGTTCGAGCATCGCCAGGGTCGGCAGCTGCGCCCAGTGCAGGTCGTCGAGGATCAACGCGATCGGGCGGTCGACGGAAAGGCGGCGCAGGAAACCGGTCAGGGCGTCGAAGAGCGCCTGCCGAGGCGAACCGACGTCCATCGCCGCGGCGGCATCCTGCACATGGCGGTCCACCTGGGCTGACAGCCGCCGCAACTGCGGTCCGGTGTCGGCCAGCAGGTCCGCCACCGAGCCCGGCGGCGTGGCCGTGAGTAGGCGATCCAGCGCCTCGGCAAACGGCGCGTATGGCACGTCATCGTCGGCCGTCGACCTGCCAACCAGCACGGCAACGTCGTGGTCGGCCAGTGTTCCGGCAACCTCGGCGGCCAAGCGGGTCTTACCGGCGCCGGGTTCGCCGCCGATGAACACCGCCTGGCGGTTGCCGCTCTCGACCCGCTCCCAGGCCCGCTCGAATGCGGCAAGCTCCGCCGCGCGACCGACGAGCGGGCCGCGGCGACGTGCCATCAGTTCGGCTGGAAGCGGCGGTGGCAGCCACTGCGCCATGGCACCAAGGTAACCGGCTGGGCGTTTGCCGGTCGATAGTCAGATCTGACTATCGTTGGATGCCTCGGAAATGCTTCGTTGTGGTCATGACGTGCGGCCTCCCCGCCTCATAACGTCGCGGTATCACGCCCGGTGAAGCAACGAGAGGAGGTGCGGGACCATGAGCCTGACAACTGCAACCGACGAGGTGCGCGGTCGCTTCGGAGCACAAGCGATCCTGCCCGACGACCCCCGCTACGACGAGGCCAGGGCGTTGCACAACGCCATGATCGACAAGCGGCCCGCGGTGATCCTGCGCTGCGAGTCCACCAGCGACATCGTCGGCGCTCTGGAGTTCTCCCGGACGTCGAACCTCGCGGTCGCCGTCCGCGGCGGCGGCCACAACGGCCCGGGTTTCGGCTCCGTCGAGGGCGGCGTCGTCATCGACCTGTCGCCGATGAACGGCGTGCACGTCGACCCCGACCGGCGCACTGCCCGCGTTCAAGGGGGTGCGACATGGGCGCACGTGGACGCCGCGACCCATAGGCACGGGCTGGCGACACCGGCCGGCATCATCTCCACCACCGGCGTCGGTGGGCTGACCCTGGGCGGTGGCCATGGCTATCTGACCCGCAAGTACGGCCTGACCATCGACAACCTGCTGGAGGCCGAGGTCGTCTTGGCCGACGGGCGCGTGGTGACGGCATCCGAATCGCAGCACCCGGATCTGTTCTGGGCGTTGCGCGGTGGCGGCGGGAACTTCGGCATCGTCGCGTCATTCACGTTCCGCCTGCATCCGGTGCACACCGTGATCTGTGGTCCCACGGCGTGGCCGGCATCGGCCACGCCCGACATCTTGAGGTGGTACCGCGACTTCCTCCCGGCTCAGGACGAGGATCTGTACGGGTTCTTCGCGAGCATGACCGTCCCGCCGGCGCCGCCGTTCCCCGAGGAGTTCCACCTGCACAAGGCGTGTGCCGTGGTCTGGTGCTACGCAGGCGATCCGGCCCGGGCCGACGAGGTGTTCGCGCCGGTCCGTCAGATGCAACCGGCCTTCGAAGGCTTGACCGCGGCCCCGTATCCGGCGCTGAATTCCACCTTCGACACTCTGTATCCTAAAGGGCTGCAGTGGTATTGGCGTGGCGACTTCATCCGGACAGTGCCCGACGCCGCCGTTGCGGCGCACGCCGAGTTCGCCGAGAAGCTGCCGACGATGCACTCCACGATGCACCTCTACCCGATCGACGGCGCGGTGCACCGGGTCGGGCAAACCGAAACGGCCTGGGCCTACCGGGATGTCAACTTCTCACAGGTCATCGCGGGCGTCGATCCAGACCCGGCGAACGCGGACCTACTGAAGCGCTGGGCGGTGGACTATTGGGACGCCATCCATCCGTATTCGGCCGGCGGCGCATACGTCAACTTCATGATGGACGAAGGCCAAGACCGAGTCCGGGCCACCTACGGTCCGAATTACCAGCGGCTCAGCGAGATCAAGGCGCAGTACGATCCGACCAACGTGTTTCACATCAACCAGAACATCCTGCCGCGGCAGGGTGAGGAGTGCGCCGCTGGTGATAACTCGTGACGTCGAAGCGAGCGCGGTAGCCGATTTGGCGCTTTCTCCGCCACGCGCGGCATTGGCCGCCAGCGGGGACGACGGCGTCATCTTGCTTCCGGTGCGGGTGACTCTCGAAGATCCTGGGGACCCCGCGTCGTCGCCACGCATCGTGCACGTCGGGCAAGGTCAACCGGATCTGTACGATCGTGAGGTTGTGGTGATCGCCGATGACGGCCCGCAGTGGTTCCGGTTGCGCTCGCTGACGGTGCGCGGCACGGCAAAGGCACTGGAGCCGTGCACTTTCCGGGTTGTCCCGAGGCGAGTGGTGGCGTGGGACTACGGTTCGCTTCGCCAGGTACCGACGCCGGCGGGAGGTCCATCGCCGCCGCCGCCGTCGTTTTCGGCCAGCGACGATAAAGGCGCCGCCGAGCCTCTCTGCTCGCCGAATCTCGAAGCGGCGCTGCATAGTTCGCGGGTGATGATCCTCGCCAGCCGTTCGGGTAAGGGCACGCCGTTCGCGGTGCCGTTGTGGTTCGTTACTCACCGCGGCCGTTTGTATACGACCACCTCGTCGTCGTCCTGGACGGTGCGCAACGTAGTCGCTTCACCGCAGGTGGCCCTGATGCTCGGCGGTGAGCGACGAGAAGACGCCAGCCGGCTCGTGGTATCTGGACAGGCGCGGGCACTCCGCCGTGCACCACCGCCGGTGGTGGTCGCGCGAATCGCTTGGCTGTACTACCTGCAGCCACAATTCGCGGCCGTCGAGCTGAGTCACATCCGGTCGTGGGCGACGCGACTGCGCTACTACGCCCAGTCGCGGGCGGCGTATGTCGTGATCACTCCCCAATCAGCGACGGAATGTCGGGCGCCGTAACCGTTCGGCGATTACGTACCGATTATGGTGACCCAATGGAAGAACGGTTTGCGCTCATCAACCGCCGTCTTGCACTGATCGAACAGCAGGTCCGGCTGTTGTCGGAACGGGCAGGGGTGCCTTGCCCACCATTCGTAAGCGACATGGATATCAGTGCACGGGTTGACGGCAGCGTGCCCGCGGAAGTCGTCTCGCTGGCCCGTGCCGGCAACGCCATCGCCGCGATCAAGCTGTACCGCGAGCTGACCGGCGCGGGACTACGCGAGGCGAAGAACGTCATCGACTCGTTGTGAACGGCTCACTCGAGCAACACTATGACTGGCGGAAGGTGCGGTTCATGCGTTGCTTGAAGGCGCGGTCGAAGCGGCGGTACGTACCACGCAAACCACCTCCGGGCCAGCCGTCGTCGACAAGCTGGACCGGCAGCAGCGGGTCGAGCTGCAGATGCCGCACCACAGCGATGGATAGCGCAAACTCGTAGGCGAAGCTTTCCGTCGAAGCGTCGCGGTCCGTGAGCGCGGCATCCATGGCTTCGATGAGCGCGCGGGCATCGGCCGCCCATTCGTCGAGCGAAAACAGCACCCGCACCTTGTCGGCGGTGATGTCGGTGGTGGCGCCGTAAAAGCGGGTGCACTGCTGGTCCAGCACCGCCTGTAACGCCGGAAGACGTTGAGCGTCAAGGTTATTCGGACGAATCCAGACGCCCTCGCGGAGCTCGGCCAGATGCAGCGCCAACGCTGCTTTCCTCAGCTCGAGGCGGTCGACCGCCGGCCGGCGCTCCAGCGCGACAACGGCCAGCTCCCATGTTCCGTCCCATCGGCGGGCCGTCGCGTCATCGATCCGGGACGCCTCGTCGACACGTTGGCGGCGCTCGGACAGCCGCCCGGCGAGCGAGTAGCTGCCGCCGTCGCCGGTCAGTTCGCCGTTGGAAACCATCCGCCACAGGCAGGTGCGCGCGGCCCCGGCACTGATGCCGAACAGCGACGCGATCCCGACCAGCTCGGCCACCGTTAGACGGCCTGCATCGGAGCCCAACAACGCCGAGGCGAGAACCGACCGGGCGCTCAGCGGTCGATTGCCGATCAGGTGGTCGAGGCGGGATCGCGGTACAGCGGGCACGCGTCCATCTTCGCCGAACACCCGCGTATCACTCAATCATTGACGCGTGACACGCATAGTGTGATACTGACACGCATGAGTTCGCCGACGAAGTCGGTGCTTGCCGATGACGTGCAGATCGTTCGGCGCATCCTTGCTCATATCGACGCCGGCACCACCGACGAGGGTGCGGCCTGGCGTGAGCCCGTCGAAAATTACCTGAATCCACGCCGATTCGCCGACGAACTGCGGTTGCTTCGCGGGATGCCCAGCGTGTTCGTTCCCTCCGCAGCCATTCCCAACCCGGGTGACCACGTCGAGCGAACCGCCTTCGGGGTGCCGTTGTTCGCCGTGCGGCAGCACGATCGGGTGGCCCGGGTCTTCCGCAACGCATGTCGGCATCGCGGTTTCACCCTCGTCGAGCAGGCGGGGTGCGCGCATGCGTTGGTTTGCCGCTACCACGGGTGGACGTATCGTCTGGACGGCACGCTCTCGCATGTGCCCCATGCCGAGGCCTTCCCCGATCTGGACTTCCCGGCCCGCGGTCTGGTCGAGGTGCTCAGTCGCGAGGTCGACGGGCTCATCATCGTCGGCGCGCTCGATCCCGTCGGTGCGGGCTCGCAAGAATGGCACCACGAGGCGATGGCCGAGTTGACCGACGGGGGTCCGTGGCGCGAGAAGCTAATCCCGGCAGGGCGTCTGGTGTATGTGGATTCCACTTTGCGAGCAATGAACTGGAAGGTGCTCGTCGAGCAGTTCCTGGAGGGTTATCACATCCGCTGGACGCATAGGGACACCTTCTTTCCGCTGCAATACGACGACCTCAACGTGGTCGAGATGTTCGGCCCGAATAGCCGAATCACTTACCCGTACCGCAATATTGAACGGCTGCGCGACCGTCCCGAAGCGACCTGGACGACGGACGCGCGAGTGACGTATGTGTATCACTTGTTCCCCAACGTCATGGTGGCGACGTTCCCTGATCTGGTGCTCGTGATCGTGATCGATCCGGTGGATATCGACCACAGCACGGTATCGGTCTATTCGATGGCCAGAGCCGATGTCGCCGACGGGGAACAGCTGGCCGCCACGGCCAATCCTGCGGGTACCCTCGTTGCGCGCGGCACGGTTGAAGACAACGAGATGTCCGCCGGTGTGCAACGCGGGTTAGCCTCGCGCGCAAACGACTTCGTGGAGTTCGGGCGTCACGAGAGCGCCATCGGGCATTTCCACACCGCCCTCGACGAGCGGCTGGCCAGATTGGTTGCCGCAGCGGTGCGGCCGGTCGGCTGACGCTACGAGTCGAACGGCGCCATCCGCACCGCCAGTGGCAGCCCGCATCGAACTAGCAGCCCGAAGCGTCCCGCCGGCATCGCCGTCGCCTCCGCCCGCATCATGCGGATGAGATCCCTTTTGAAATCACCTCTTGGATAACGGTGCAATACTTCTTCGACATTGCGGGGCGAGATGTCCCAGACCCGCAGTCCTGCGCCATCGACCATCGCACCCCATTGCAGATAGCAGCCAATGGCGCCGTCGGTGACGACGTTGACGCCGGGTGTTGTATGGACGCAAATGCCGTCCGCTAGCAAATGGGCGCGTTCGTCGTCAACGTCGGCCGAGCGGGCGCATGAAAGCGCACGGTCAGCGCCGGCGAGTGTGAAATCACAATTCACCGTAGGGGTGACGATGCCAAAGTCATGCAGGAGCGCCCCGCAATAGAACAGTTCGTCGTCCATCCGCTGTCGGTCGACAAGCGCAAGCGCTTGCCCGAACAACCAAGTGCGGTAAGAGTGGCCTTGAAGCGTCAGAGGCAGTTCTGCGCAAGCCTCTTCTGCCTCACGAGCGAACAGCGAATCGGGTACCTGGAAGGCGTCTAGATCAACACGCGCGGCGGCAGCGGGGAGCCGGCCCAGCGCGAGCTTGATCCGCCCGACGGCGTTCTGCCACTGGCCCAACGCTATTGCACTCAGGAGCCGGCGCCGCTCGGCGCGTGACAGCTGACCTCCGGTACGGCGGACCCAAGCGAGTCCACCAAGCCGTTGCGGATCCGGCGCACTCATCTGCACGCGCAGCGATCAGGCCGACGCTACGGGGTCTTGAGGAACACGTCGTTGAGCGTGACGGTGCGAAGGTTCCGCTCGCGGATGATGTCGACCAGTTGCGGGTAGACGTGCGTCACGGGCAAGTGGTTGAGGTGACCGATCACGATGGACTGCGGCGTGAAGTACTGATCGGCCATCTGCACGATGTAGTCCTCGGTGATCAACGTGGAGTCCGACAGCGAGCCCGACCATAACGTTGGGACGGTGTAGCCCAAGTCGGCGGCCACCGCGTCCACGGCGGCGTTGCGCTTTGCGTACGGTGGCCGCCAGTAAGGCTTTGCGCCGATGCCGTACGTCTTCTTCAAAAATTCGTCGTTGCGGGCCAACTGCTGGACGATTTGGTCTTTCGACAGCGTGGTCAGATCCGGGTGCGACCACGTGTGGTTGCCGAGTTGGATCTGTCCGCTGTCCACCAATGGCCGAAGTGTCGCGAGGTTCTCCGTCCAAGAGTCGTAGACCCCGTTGACGAAAAACGTCAGTCGCACGCCGGTGTCTTTGGCGAACTGGGTGTAGGCGCGCACCACGTCGCTGTTGACGCCGTCGTCGACGGTCAGTGCAAGCAAGTCAGCGTCGCCGGGAATCTTCATCAGTGCCCCACCGCCGGGAAGCGGGATGCGAGCGCTCAGCGGCGGGGGCGGCAATACCAGCGCCATGGGCGCGGTCGGACCGGAGGTCGGCACGGACGCCGCCGGCGCCTGGGCGAACGTTTGCGGCTCCGGGTCGACCACCAGGCGGGCAGCGCCTACCCCGGCGACGACCGACGCCGCCAGCGAACCCAGGAACTTACGGCGATTCATTTCTGGCACAACACAGCGGCGATCTGTCCGCCCGCCGACGCAAAGAGTGGATCCGGCCTGACTTTCCGCGCGTGGCCGGCGAGGCGCTGCTCAACGGGTGGTCCCACAGCGGGGCCGCCCACAGTGCACATCTTCCCAGCCACAGCAGCGAACCGTACCACTACCAATTCCAATATGTCCGGTACATTACGGGAGGGTCAGCTGTGAATTGTGCATCGAAACGATTGCGGGCGTTCGTGCGTATCAATGCGGTTCGTCGCCCCCGCGTTGGGGCAGCGGCACCGGCTCGGTGGCGGGGGTTCCCAGCGCTGCGGCCAGCCACGGTAGTGCCGCGTCGAACGCCTGCGCGGCGAACGGCCAGTCATGCCTGCCCGGTTGGGTCACCACCGCGCAGGTGATTCCGTTGGCGGTGGCGACCGCGCACAGCGAGTTGGCGGCGGCGTCCTGGCCCTCCGGGTTGGCGGCGGAATCGATGCTGGCCGGGTTGAGGGTGGGGTTGGCCTCCTCGGCGACGTTGCGCGCTTCCGACGATGCGGGGACGTCAAACCATCCCGACAATCCGGTGTAGTGGCCATGCCGGGCGATGACGATGGCCGGGTCGAACGCGGCCCAAGCGGCGTGGTCGCCGCCGAACAACTTGGCGATGGTTTGGTCCTTGGGGCCGACATTCGGGCGGCGGTCACCGGCGATGTCCACGAACGCGCTGAACAAGTCCGGATGCATGACCGCCAAGTCAACGGCGCAGGTACCGCCCATCGACCAGCCCGCGACGCCCCAGTTAGCCCGGTCAGCGCTGACGCCGAAGTTCGACACTATGAACGGCACTACATCTTTGGTCAGGTGATCGGCGGCGTTGCCACGAGGGCCGTTGACGCACTCGGTGTCGTTGTCGAAGGAGCCGGTGGGATCGACGAACACCAACACCGGAGAGAAACCGTGATGGGCGGCGGCGAAGTTGTCGATGGTGGTGAAGGCGCCACCCGGGCGTAGCCAGTCGGCTGGGGTGTTGAATGCCGAACTGACCATCATGACCGTTGGAAGCCGGGGCGGCGGATTGCTGTTGAACCACGCCGGCGGCAGATACACCAGCTCCTGGCGGTGCGGGAAGTGCGATGCGTCGGCGTCGATGTTGACCGGCACCACCACGCCCTTGGCCGGCTTGGTCCCGGCGACTTGCATTTCGGTGACCCGGAGCCGGTCGACCTGGTCGGGCAACGGGCCGGATGTCAGCTGGTTCCAGGCGGCAAGCACCGTCGGGAAGTAGCCCACCCACAGGTTCAAGGCCAAGCCCGCGCACAACACGCACAGGAGGACGGAAAGCACCGCCAGCATGCGGCGCCACCAGCGGGTGCCTGGCCAGCCCAGCAACAGCACCGCGGTCGCCATTCCGCTCACCGCAATCCACACCCACAGCGACGTCGGTGCCGGGTCACCGGCCACCCCGAGCGAGGTGATGTACCAATACGCGAGCACGGTCACCACGACGGCGGCGACCAAAGCCGCCGGGAGAACCCACTTGATCCAGCGGCGGGTACGCCACCGGATCGCGACGACCAACACGACCACCGCCAGCCCCTGCACGGTCGGCGGCAGCCAGCCGTGCAGTAGGGACAATTGTCCGAATTGGTTCAACGGTCGTGACCTTCGCTAAATCGATCGCTGCGTGAGGCTGACGCGGTTATCCACCCGCTGCGCGTGGTCTTCCGAACACACTGGGTCTGGACAACTATCCCATACCGTGGACGGCTCTCGGCCGCCGTCGTGGCGCGGGACTAGGTGCTTTGTTATGCGTCCGTGATGACGCTGGTGAATTTCCGCAACCGCAGGCTGTTGGCGACGACGAAGACGCTGGAGAACGCCATAGCGGCACCGGCGATCATCGGGTGGAGCAGGCCCAGCGCGGCGAGGGGAATCGCGGCGATGTTGTAGCCGAATGCCCATAGCAGATTGATGTTGATGGTGGCCAGCGTCCGCTGGGCAAGCCGGATCGCGTCCGCGGCGGCGCGTAGGTCGCCGCGGACGACGGTGAGGTCGGCGGCCTGGATCGCGACATCGGTGCCGGTGCCCATGGCCAGCCCAAGATCGGCGGCCACCAGGGCCGCGGCGTCGTTGACGCCGTCGCCGACCATCGCGACGACCTTGCCCTCGGATTGCAAACGCTTGACAACGGCGACCTTGTCGGCGGGCATGGTGTCGGCGACGACCCGCTCGATGCCGACCCGCCCGGCGATGCGGTCTGCGACGGTCTTGTTGTCACCGGTCAGCAGCACCGGCGTCAAGCCGAGCAGTTTGAGTTGCCGCACGGCTTCGGGCGCTGGTCGGCTCGACCACGTCGGCGATCACCAGGATCCCGCGGGCGCGGCCGCCCCAGCCGACGGCGACGCGGTATAACCCGCGTTCTCGGCGTGGGCCTTGGCTGCCGATAACGAGGTGTCGAGCGGCTGGCCCCAGTTGGCCAGCAGCCTCTCGCGCCCGACTACGACGGCGTGGCCGTCGACCATGCCTCGGACGCCGTTGCCGTCCAAGCTGACAAAGTCTCGGGGTGCGGGCAGCTCTCCGAGTTCGGCTTTGGCGCCCCTGGCGATGGCCTGCCCGATGGGATGCTCGGAGGCTTCCTCCACGGCTCCGGCGTAGCGCAGCAGCGTCGCGTGGTCGGTCCGCGGCTCGGTGAACACGTCAACCAGGGTCATCGCGCCGGTGGTAACGGTGCCGGTCTTGTCGAGCACGATGGTGTCGACTTTGCGGGTGGACTCCAGCACTTCGTGACCTTTGATGAGCACGCCGAGCTGAGCCGCTCGGCCGGTGCCGACCAGCAGTGCCGTCGGAGTCGCCAGCCCGAGAGCGCACGGACAGGCGATGACCAGAACCGCGACCGCCGCGGTGAGCGGGACGCCCGCGGCAAGCCACCCACCCAGGGTCGCCGCGGCGATCACGATAACGATCGGCACGAACACACCGGAGACACGGTCCGCGAGCCGCTGCACCGCAACTGGGCGGCCGGCGCACACGACCACCGGTGCCGCCAGGGCCAGCGATGCCCATTGCCAACAGCGGAACTCCAACACGGGGATCATCGCCATAGCGATGACCGGGCCGCCGAGGGCGGTTGCGGCGATGAGCCGGGTGCGAAGCGAGGTCAGTTGGCGGTTACCAACCGTGCCGTCTCCGCCAAGTCGTCGGGTGTCGGCGAATCGTAGGGGACGCTGGGGGGCAACGGCCCGGCGATGTCGACGGCGACGATGTCGGCGCCTTCGGCGCTGAGGCGGACCGCGTGCGCCCGGCCTTGCCCGCGCGCGGCGCCGGTGATCAACGCCACCTTTCCCGAGATGGATTGATTCATCGGTCGCTGAATTTCCTTTCTTAGCAAGCCGGCTCAGGACATGTGCCATCGCTTCCGCGAAGCGTAGCGTCGACTTCGCCTTGCCAACAGCCGAAAGGAGAGGGTCATGACGGTCAATGTCGTTCAGGCGGGACCGCGACAGGTGAGTCGGTCGGTGGAGGTGGACGCGCCGGCCGCGGAGCTGTACGCGATGGCTGTCGACCCGCGGCGCCACCCCGAACTGGACGGGTCGGGCACGGTGCGCGACAACATCAAAGTTCCTGCGGAAATGACTGTGGGTTCGAAGTTTTCGACGAGCATGAAGATGTACGGCCTGCCGTACCGGATTACCAGCACGGTGACCGCCCTCAAGCCGAACGAACTGGTCGAATGGCGCCATCCGCTGGGGCACCGCTGGCGGTGGGAGTTCGAATCGCTCGCACCGACGCGGACGCGCGTCACCGAGACGTTCGACTATCGCGACGCCGGTGCGCTGAAGAACGCGCTGAGGTACTACGAGCTGATGGGATTCGCGAAGGCCAACGCGACGGGCATCGAGGCGACGCTGGCCAAGCTGCGCGACCGCTACGCCGCACCGCACTGATCGGAGACGGTCTCCGCTGAACGGGATCGCGACGTCGATCGTGGCTTCTCCGTGAACGAAAAATCCCGGCCCGCCGCCACACTGTCGCTCCTCGGAAGCATTCTCGGTTACGACTCGACCATCCGCCCGTCTCCACCGCGACATCGCACCGCCTGGCACGGGCGCTGTTGCACTCCGGCCAACTCATCAGCCGCGCTACGGCCTCGCCGTTGTGCTGGCGTGGATCGGTTTCGGCAAATACGTGAAGATGGAATCCCGCGTACTCATCGAACACAGCCACTGATGAGCTGGATACACGACGTGGTAAGTCACCACGGTCGCACGCGGGCTAGGGACCATGGAAATCGTTGCGGCGCTGCTTATTACGCTACGGCACGTATGGCCACGGGCATCGGCGGTTGGCAGCGCTCTGGCGGTGGTTCTCTTCCTGGGAACGCTGAGTTTCTTGTTCACCACTCCAGGGGTGGTCACGGCGCACGCCGGCGGCATCCCCGTGCTGTCTGCATTGCCCGGGCAATTCCTGCTCAAAGACCTGGTGCTGATCGGTGTTGCGATGTGGACGCTGGGTGAGTCGCTCGCGGCGCGAAAAGGGTTCCCCTGATCATGTGTTTGGCCGACTCCAGGGTGGCCGCGTAGGCATCCGGTCCCAGCGTGGCCGCCCGCTCGGTCAGGCCGCGCAACAATGCATGAATCACGTCGACCGCAGCGCTCGGATTGGTGTCAGAGGCCGGCGCCGTCTGTGTCCTCGCGTCGGCGATAATCTCAGCGATGGTGTCTCGCACGGCTTTCAGCCCCACTGTTTCATCGAAAGCATCGCCCAGGCGGGGTTGACGGTGAACTTCCCCTACCTGCTGGACGTGCAGGCAAGCCATGTCGCGTGGATCATCGCGTGGGGACTCGCCCGTGGCGTGACCGAAATCGAGGCCTCACCCGACGCCGAAGCCGCATTGGGTCGATACCGTGGTGGCGCGGTCGGCAGCGAGCGCCGAGCGTGCCAAGACTTGCACGCCGGGCTACTACAACCGAGAAGGCAAGGCGGACGCCAAGACTCGGCAAGGCAGTTTCTTCTTCGGCGCGCCCACGGAATATGCCGAAATTTTGCAAGCGTGGCGAACCAGCGGGACCATGGAGGGGTACTCGATTTGCGGCGGCGAGGTTGGTCCGTGACAAGCCGGCGCGCTCGTTGGTACTACGGCTTCGGTCGGGTGCGGGCGGCCGGCCGGCGAACCCGTCCACCGAAGGTGGCAATCATCGGTGCAGGATTCGGTGGTCTTGGTGCCGCCGTGGCGCTGCGCCGCGCGAGCATCGACGACATCGTGATCATCGAAGGCGGCGACGGTGTCGGAGGAACCTGGCCACGCAATACCTATCCCGGAGCCGCGTGCGATATCCAGGGCCACTTATATTGATTTTCGTTCGCGCCCAAGAAATCGTGGAGCCGCACCTACGCTCGGCAGCCCGAGATCCTGGCCTACTTGGAATCGGTGGCCGACGACTTCGATCTGCGCCGGCATCTCATGCTCGATACCAAGGTGTGCTCGGTCCAATGGAACGCCAACACCGCGACCTGGGACTGCCTGTTGGACCACGCCGGGCATGCCGCGACGCTGACCGCCGATGTCGTGGTGTGCGCCGTCGGATTGTTCGGCTCCCCAAAGCTTCCCGACATCAGCGGGCTGACCGACTTCGGCGGCACGCTCATGCACACGGCGCAATGGGATCACCGCACCGACCTGACAGGCAAGAAGGTGGCCGTGGTCGGCACCGGCGCCAGCGGGGTGCAGGTGGTACCCGAGCTGGCAAAAAGCGCCGCCCACGTCACCGTCTTCCAACGCACACCGCCATGGATGGTGCCCAAGGATGACCGTCCTTACAGCGCAGCCGAATTGGCGCGTTTCCGACGCAACACCCTGGCGGTACGCCGGGCCCGGTGGCAGATCTGGAAGTTCCAGCACGACAACACGGCGACCTTCGCCGACGACCCCGTCGTGGCGGCACGCACGCAGATCGCAACATCCTTCCTGGAGCGCACCGTGGCCGACGAGCGGCTCCGCCGGGCGTTGACGCCCGACTATCCGTTCCGCTGTAAGCGTGTGTTGCTTGGCGATGACTATTACCGGGCATTGCAGCAGGAGAAGGTCGAGTTAATCACTGATCCCATTGCGCGGATTGACCAGACCTCGGTCATCACCACGACCGGCCGCGCGGTCGACGTCGACGTGATCGTGCTGGCCACCGGCTTTGAAACGTCACGCTACCTGTCCGGCATCGACGTCATCGGTTTCGGGGGGCCGGTTGCACGAGCGCCGGGGCGATGACCCGTGCGCCTACTTAGGTGTTGCAGTCAGCGGATTCCCGAACTTTTTCATGCTCTATGGCTCCAACACCAACCAGGGCGGCAACTCGATCGTCTACATCCTTGAGGCTGGAGCACGGCTGGTCGCCAGCGCGGTGAGTCGGGTGGCGCGCCGCGGGGGATATGTCGACGTGCGCCCCGAAGCGGAGACCCGTTATAAAGACCGGCTTTCCGCTGACCTCGAGCGGACCATCTGGACGCAATGCGACAGCTACTTTCGTTCACCGAGCGGCCGAATCGTTACCCAGTGGCCCTACGCCGAGCTGGAGTACGCTCGCCGGACCTGGCGGCTACGGCCCCATGATTGGTCACATCAAGTCCACCCGAGAACGGTTGCGGGACAAGTCGAGTCCGGAATCGACTACTCGTCGGCGACCTCGATCTCGCCCGCCGCGGCCGCCGCCTGCAGCTGGTAGAAATCATCAAGTGACTTGTAGGCATAGGTGTAAGACCACTCGGCCACCGCTTGGCGTACGACGTCGCTGCTACCGACGTATCCGCGCAGTAGCGATGCATTCGCGCTCTGCGAGTGCGCTCGGGCCAGCAAGACCGCGCACGCTGAGACGTATTCGCTGAAGGTGTCCGCAGACATGCCTTCGGTTTTGATCTCGCCCTTCATGTCGTGAAATTGACGAACGTAGTAATCGTGGCCATCCCTGCGTGTCGTCCCGAGGAACACGTCCGACATGGCCTGCAGAATTTGTTGGCCATCGACGACGCGCACTCCCTGACCTTTGACTGCCACGGCGGCGGCCAGCGTGTGGGGTTGGCGCCAACCGCCGTATTCGTCCAGCACAGACCGAACGGCTTCTTTGATCTGCAGGATCAACGGCGTGTCGTTGGGGCCCACCAGGATAACCAAGTAAGCACGCGTACCGACGCTACCGACGCCGACCACCCGCAGCGCCAGATCGGTGATGCGGAAGTGTGACAGTAGCACCGCGACGTCAGGGGGGACCGCCGCCAGATACTTCAGAACCGACTGCACCAACGGGCCTTCGGTGGGCGCGTCGACGTGCTGCAGGAGCGGGGGGTCCTCCCGCAGCCGCGGCGTTCCGTCCGGCCCAACTTCGGTGATTTGCTTGAACAGTCGCGCGGACGTGCGGGTGCGTGCCTTGGCGATCGTTTTCTGAACGACACTCTGCATGCCCTTGGACATCTCCCCGGTGTAGCGCTCGGGTTCTGCCCTCAGGTAGTAGCGGTCCAGAACGTTCATCTCCAGCATCGTGTGCAGACTTTTCTGGTATTCCGCCAAGGCCTGATCGACGCAATGGCGGATAACGTCGGCGGGGTAGCCGGCATGGCGGGCGCCGATGATGGCGCTGGTAATCAGGCGTTTGACGTCCCATTCCGCGGGAGCAACGGCAGCCTCGTCGAAATCGTTGAGGTCGAAGATTATTGAGCGGTCTGGCGCGGCGTACATACCGAAATTCGACACATGGGCGTCACCACAACACATGACTTCTATCCCGCTCGTCGGGCTGGCGGCGAGGTCGGCGGCCATGACGGCGGCAGAGCCGCGGTAAAACGAAAACGGGTCGGTCAGCATTCGGGAGAAACGCAGCGGGACGAGTTCAGGCAATCGGCCGGCGTTTTGGTCGACCAGTATTTCCGTCGCGCTTCGCTCAGACACAGTCAGCTGCGCGAGGGTGCGCCGCGGGACCGTCTTGCGCAGCTCTCGGCCGCGCGCCACATCCTCGCTAGGGTCTTCGAGATCGATCAAGCGTTCACGCAGCACCCTTTGTGGCATCTGTTCAGCATAATTAGGGCAGACGCGGCCTTATGCGACTTTCGTACCGCAATTACCGTGCTCGCATTACATCAAGTTTGTGGTGTTGCGCGTCAAACGGGTACGGCATCCGGACGTCGTCTGCATCGAGCACATCGAGCACTTCCTGCGAGAACAGACCGCACGCGGTGTAACCAGTAATACTGGCCGGAGTGCGCTCCGATACGTGCGCCGTGTTGAACAACGTCGCAGTAAGGAGCTGGTTCCCCACCGAGCAGCTCTTCCCCGAAAATTCTCCGCCACGCTCAAAGCGGTGCGCTACGCCCACAACAAGCTGGCTGAGCCGAACCTTGCAGAGCCCGTCACCGCCGTGCCCGAACTGGCTGTCCACCCCAGGCTTTACTACTTGGTCTGAGAAGGGCTAACTCGCGGGGCTGCCGGCCTTGATGGCGGCGATGACGCCGCCGTCCACTAGTAGGTCGGTTCCGGTGATGAAGGATGCGTCGGGGCCGAGCAGAAAGGCGGTCGCCGCTGCGGTGTCGTCTGGGGTACCCAGGCGACCGGTGGCAGAGGCGGCGATCATCGCTCGCATCCCGTCGCCCACCGGTGAGGCGAGTTCCTGCTGCCCCATCTTGGTGGAGATGACGCCGGGACTTATCGAGTTGATGCGGGCACCCCGTCGGCCCCACTGCGCGCTCGCGGCCCTGACACGAATATGATTGGCCTGCTTGGCAATTCCGTACGCGATGCCAGGCTCGCTGTTCCGGTGCGGGCTGACGAACTCCAGGCCGAGAAGTTCGGCGGCCGGGGTGTGGCCCAGCACGCGCTCTTGTTCGGCGGTCAATGGCGGAAACATGTGCCCGGCCATGCTGGCGATCACGACGCCCGCGCCGCCCGCGGCGATGACTTCACCGAATTCCTGCAACACCAGTGCGGTACCGAGAAGATCGACCGCCAGGATCGCCTCGGCCGAGGCCTGTGCCGGAGACAGCCCCGCGGTGTGTGCCACTTGGGTGACGGCGCCGAGTGACGCCGCATGCTCGGCAACCTTGCGTACCGATTCCGGTGACGAGACGTCGACCCGTTGGCTGTCGACGCGGTGGCCGCCGGCGGCGAGCGCTTCGGCCACCGCGGCCAGTGCCGCCTCGTTATTGTCGGCCAACAGCACTGTTTTCCCAGCGCCGAGCCGATGGGCGATGGCCTGGCCCATCCCGCCCACGCCGAGGACGGTCAGCACTTCGTGAGCCACTCGCGCTCCAAATCTGCGGTGTTGCCGGTCGAATCGCGATGGTATACGCCGCCGCGGGATGCTACCGCGGCTGGCCGGGATCGTCTGGCGACTGGGGGTGGCCGCTGTGGCGGATGGCCGTCCCGACGAATGGCGCCTTGACGGTGGCGGCCAGATAGCGGCGGTTGATGATCAGTCCCGCGATGGCCATCGCGGAGTAGACACCGCAGAGCAGCAGCCGCCCATGGGTAGAGGTGATCGGGAACTGCACCGCAAACAATGCCAGCAGCGCCCATGCCGTAGCCCGGTGGAACCGCAGCCCGAGAATCAGCGCCACCCCCATCATGGTTTGGGTGGCGGTGAGCAGCACCTCCTCGATCTGACGGGAGTCGAGCACCAGGGAGAAGCCGCCGCCGCCGAGCAGGTGGGCGACCGGCAGCGATCCGATCAGCAGCGTCCACTGGTTGACCTTGGAGGAGATCAGGGTGGCGATGGCGGCCGTGCCCTTGCCTCGCGAGGCGAAGATGGTCGCGACGATGAACTCCGGAGCTTCCGAGGCCAGCGGCGCGAGCCACTGAACCAACAGGAACCGATCGATGCCCAGCTCGGTGCCCGCCGCGACAAGGTTGTCCGCGAACGGTTTGGCGCAGAGTAGGATCACCCCGCCGGACGCTATGAAGAGTCCGACGACGGCGATCCGCCGCCAGCGATCGGAGAGCTCACCGATGGCGGCGGCCGTACCGACGAGATCGGGCTCCTCCACGTCGCCGTGACTGACCTTGTAGAGGTAGAACCCAAACCAGGCCAGCAGGGCCAACCCCAACCCAAGATGGATTTCGCCGCTCGCCGGTATCGCGAACGCGATGACCCCGGCGATCAACAGGAACCCCAGCTCGACCCGATTGGCGGGCTGAAGCGTCAAACCGGTGACCTTGCCGGCGCCGCTCTTGCGCGCCACCTTGATGCTGACCAACACCACGACGGGCCAGCCCAGGCCCATCAGCAACCGGTTGCTGCCGGTCATGTTGGCCGCCGCGTATTGCGTGTAATCCGCGTTGTGGCCCGACACGTACGCGTAATAGAGGTCGACAGCGTATTCGGGCAGCACCGCGATCAACGCCAGTATCGCCGTCGCCAACCCGCCGGAGACATCGATCTGTGCGGCCTCGGCCGCCCACGCCAGTAAGAAGCTGGCCGCGACCACCGCGGCCCCGAAGACCAACAGGGCAACAACCGGGTCTGGGTGCAGGCCGACGATTCGGATGATTACCGCCGGCGCGACGAAGGCCGCGGTGACCACTCCCGAACGGGCCAAGGTGCGACGCCGGGAGCGTGCCGGCGTCGAGACTGCGGCTGCGGGCCTGTCCATCGCGAGCATCGTCATCCTTCGATTCATGGAGGGGTGGCGATCGGTGGCGAACTGCCTACCCAAGCTACCCGCGCAACTCACGACCAGCAACGTGGCTATCCGGCGAAGCGACAGCGCCTGTGATTCCATCTTTGCTGGCTAGGTGGTCACATCCGGAAAAGTTAGGCTGGCCTGATCCGGAACTTTGGCAAACCTGCCCGGCGTGTCACTATCCAGTAGGACATCCAGTAGGACGTGTCGTCGCGGGCCGCGGTTCCTGCTATCTGTCCGGGCCCATGGCCGCGGCAGCGGCCTGGGTGAAAGGCTCGACTGCTTGATTGCGGGTCAGCGACGCCAGCATTTGCGCGGCGGCGCGCATGGTGTCGCCAACCATCAGGGTCGGGCCATGGCCCAGGTTCTCGCACGCCTCCGCGATGACATCCGCGACGGGGGCGGCTCCGGTGGGCACCTCGTCTGTCGAACCGATCCGGCCGCGGCTGTACTCGAGTTCGCGCAAGGCCGGAGTGAACACCATGTCGAACACCTTCGAGGAACCCAATCTCCAGGTCGGTGGCGGCTGCGGCGATCGCCGATGCCGTGTCCGGCTGCGCGAGATCGATAGCAAGGGTCCGGGTCGATGCTGACGTCTGCGTCTCGATGTTGGCCGCGACTTGGTCGAGAACGGGCTTGCCGGCGGGCCAGCAAGACGACATTGATTCCGCGCTTGGCCAGTTCTTTGGCGAACGCCGCACCCAGACCGTCCGAGGCGCCGGCCACCAGCGCCCGGGGTCCATACTTCGTCGCGAACGTCACCTAAGCGCTCCCCGCGGGAGCCACCCGCACACGGTGAACCGTCGCCGGGCGATACGCCAGCCGTCGGCGGTGCGAACGATGCTGTCGTCGTAAAAGCCAATGCCGTTGACGCCAGTTTGATTGTCCCCGACCATGATCAGCGCGTCGACGTAGGTACCGCGCCGCAGCCGTGTTGCCGTCGATCGTGATGGTTTGGTTGGTTAAGCGGTGTAGCGTGTGCCCGGCCATGGCATGCGTCTGCTGCATAAAGTCAGTGACGGCGTCGACGCCGGTCCACACGCCAATCACGCCGTAGTCGAGTTCGCAGTCATCGGTGAACACCGTGCGGAACAGCGGCCAGTCGCGTCGGTCGATGCCCGTGGCATAGCGCACCAACAGGTCAGAGATGTCCTGGCGGTCATCGCGTTCGGTCATCAGACATCTCCATTCGGATGCATCGCGAATTGCGTCAGTCCCGTTAACTTCCTCGAATAATCGATATAAAATCTCGGATGTTCGCATTACTCTAAAAATCCCGGCGCAAAGGAGTCAAGCCATTCGCGGATCGACGTCAGCGCCGACGGCCAGGGTGCTCGACGTCGTCGAGCTCTTGGCGCGGTCAGGAAGTGCGCGGCTGCGGTTCTCCGATGTCGTGCGCGAGCTTGATCTCACCCAGGCGACGGCACACGCGATCCTGAAAACGTTGTGTGACCGCGGCTGGGCAAGCCGCGATCCGGTGGCCAAGACATTCGCCCTCGGGCCCGTGCTGGCGGTGGTGGCCGCGCGAATGGACACCGCTCGGCCGCTCGCGCACGCGGCCCGTTCCGCGGCGTTGCGACTGTCCCGCGACGTCGGCTACGCCTGCTCGGTGGTCGAGCGATTCGGTGATTCGTTGGCGGTCACCGCCTTTGAAGGCGAACCCGCCACCCAGCCGTCGGGCATACCCGGCGATCGCATTCCTTACGCGCCGCCGTTCGGTGTCGCACTGGCTGCCTGGGACACCGAGGAGGAGCAACGCGCGTGGATCCGTCGCGGTGCCGGCAACAACGCCGATCGCACCCACCGCCTGCAGCAGGTGCTGGAGCACACGCGTGAGCGCGGCTTCGATGTCGACTGGACAACGCCCGCGCTGGCGCAGGCGGTTCAAGTGGTCGGCACCTTGGATAGCAACGAAATGCCGACGCCGGTGCGCCGCATAGTGGATCAGTTGCTCGTCGAGTTCACCACCATCGGCTTCCTCTCCGACGACAACCCCGGTCGCCGCAAGCAACCCGTGGTGACTATCGCCGCACCCGTTTTCGATCACTGTCGACAAGCTGCCCTGATGGTGGCCGTGCACCCGCTGTGCCCGCTGAGCGCGCGGCAGATCCGGCTCATCGGGAAACAGCTGACCGAGGAAACGAATGGCATCAGCGAATCTCGACCGCAGCCGGTCGCATGTGCTCACTCGGGACGGTCGGCAATTCGACCGCGAGCAGGATGATTACGGAGGATCGCCGACTCAACTCATGTCGTGGACCGTGTGGTGGACAAATTTCGCTGGCTGGCCGAGCCTTTCTGCACCGAAGCGCTATGCGCTGACATCGTCGGGGCAGTCGACCAACTCGACACGATCTCGATTACCGAACTCACCGGTTTGTTGGGTGCGGTGAGTACCACCGCGCAACGCCGCCGCAGCAAGACGCGGTTCTGACACCGGGCGCTTCGCAGGTGCACCATGCGAGTCCTCTTGCATCGCTTGCTGCCTGCACTGAATGATCGAGGGCCATGCATAAAGATCACCACGCCAACCGGTGGGAGCTGGTCACCTGCGCATTGGCCGGACACGTCACCTATGCGCCTGACGACGAGGCACTCGCCGCCCGGCTCAGCGGCAACACCGGCCAGGGGGAGGTGTGGCGCTGTCTGCGGTGCGGTGAATTCATCGTAGGGCAGCCGCATGGACGTGGCCCTGCCGAAGATGCGCCAATGATCATGCGGGGCAAAGCATTACGTCAGGCGTTGATCATCCGCGCACTCGCGGTGGAACGCATGTTCCGGGCGGTGGCGATTGCGCTCGCGGCTTATGCGGTGTGGAAGTTCCGCGGTGCGCGGGGCGCGATCCAGGCCACCCTTGACCGTGACCTGCCGGTTTTCCGTGCGGCTGGATTCAAGGTGGATCAGATGACGATCGTGCATGAGCTGGAAAAGGCGCTGGCTGCCAGACCCTCGACCCTGGCCCTGCTGACCTTGATGCTGGCCGGGTACGCGCTGGTGGAAGTCATCGAGGCCGTCGGGTTGTGGTTGCTCAAGCGCTGGGGGGAGTACTTCGCGGTGGTAGCCACGTCGGTCTTTTTGCCACTGGAAATTCATGACTTGGCCAAGGGCATCACGATGACTCGCGCGGTGACTTTCGGGGTCAACGTGGCTGCCGTGGTCTATCTGGTGATCTCCAAACGCCTGTTCGGCATACGGGGCGGTCGCAAAGCCTACGACGAGGAACGGCGGGGGGAGCAGCTGCTCGACGTCGAGCGCGCCGCGACGAGGAGCTGACTTCGCTGCCTCCGGAAGTGCAGCCAGCGAAACGCCTTTGCGGTGCTTCCTTATCGTGATGAGATCATCGGCATGACCGAGAACGCCCCCGTCGTGACCTGCCCGCACTGTGGTCGGAAAAATCGGGTGCCGGCCGCGGCGGCCGGTAAACCGCGCTGCGCGCAGTGCCGGCAGTGGCTTCCGTGGATCGTTGACGCCGGCGACGCTACCTTCGGTGAGATCGCCGAGAAATCCTCCATACCGGTCCTAGTCGACCTGTGGGCGACGTGGTGCGGCCCGTGCCGAATGGTCAGTCCCGCGCTCGAGCAACTCGCGGGTGAGCGGGCTGGCCGACTGAAGTTGGTGAAGGTCGACGTCGATACCGCACCCAAGTTGTCCCAGCGATTCACGGTTCGCGCGGTACCGACCTTACTGCTGTTGTGGCAGGGCCGGGAGCTTGGCCGGAAATCTGGAGCCGCGCCCATTGCCGCGCTGCGCGCATGGGTGGACGACACGTTGCGGGACAAGACATAGCGCCCGTCAGAACGGAGAATGCCATGGGCACTTATGCGGTCACCGGGTCAGCTTCGGGGATGGGCCACGAGACCGCGCAGCGGCTTCGGGGCGAGGGGCACACCGTCATCGGGGTCGACATCAAAGATGCCGATATGGTCGCCGACTTGTCGACGCCGCATGGACGTCAGCAGGCCGTCGACGGCGTCTTGTCCGCTGCGGATGGTGAACTCAACGGGGCGGTGCTGGCCGCCGGCGTGGGTCCCAGCCCCGGTCGAGATCGTCCACGTCAGATCGCTCAGGTCAATTACCTGGGAGTCGTTGAGCTGCTGAGCGCGTGGCGGCCGGCTCTGGCCGCGACCGAACGGGCCAAAGTCGTCGTCGTCTCCAGCAACTCATCGACGACAGTGCCCGCGGTACCGGCGCGCGCCGTCAAAGCATTGCTCGCCCATGACGTCGACAAGGCGCTGCGAGCGGTGCGCCTGTACGGTCCGGCCGCGCCGACGATGATGTATGCGGCGTCGAAAATCGCGGTCAGTCGTTGGGTGCGCCGGCACGCGGTGCTGCCGGAGTGGGCGGGCTCGGGTGTGCGGGTGAATGCCCTGGCGCCGGGCGCAATCATGACCCCGCTGCTGCAAGAACAGCTTTCGACGCCCAGACAGGCCAAGGCCGTCCGGGCGTTTCCCGTTCCCGTCGGTGGCTTCGGTGAGGCGCGGCACATGGCCGACTGGATGTGCTTCATGCTCTCCGATTCCGCCGACTTCCTCTGCGGCAGCATCGTATTCGTCGACGGCGGGTCCGACGCCTACTTCCGTGCCGACGACTGGCCGAAACCCGTACCGGCGCACCGGTTGGTGGGCTTCCTGCGACGGTTCCGGCAGTGAGCCCTGTGACGAGCCACCCGGCCTCCCCGCCGATGTGTGTTAGCCCACAATCCGGCTTTTCGTGACGTTTACCTCGGCGCGGCGCGGCAGTAAACCAGCCCGGTTGGAATTCAATGAGCCGGCGCACCGGCCGAGAAACAAAGGACGAAGCTGTGTCAACACTGCACTCGTGGATCAGCCAGAACCCCACCCACTTCGATGTGGTGGCTCCGATCAAGGCCCGCGCCTGCGGCGCGTGGCAGGCGGTACGGAAAAGCAAGCCGCGCCGACCGAACCCCAACGTGCGCATCATGCAAAGGGGCGCCGAGCGCTGCTGACCGATACCGCTTGCTATGGCGAAATCGCTGAGGTCGCTGCGCGATTGCGTTCACGTCGGCGGGCCCGCGACGCACGGAGATTGGCGGCGTTGCCGCATGTCTTGACGTCGTGCCACACCCCGCTGTTGTTCTTCGAGCGATCGTAAAAGGCCGTTTGGCAATGGTGGTTGTGGCATTGCTTGAGCCGCCGCCAGGTGTCGTCGCGCTGGCTCAGCAGAACCTCGCCCCAGAGCGCCGAAGCCAACCAACGCCAGCCGCTCCCACTGGGGTCCAGCCGCACCGTCCCGGTGTCTGACAGCGCGAAGGACGCGGATACCGAACCCGTCACTCGCGCGCTGACGGGCTCACCAGCGAGCAGCCTTCCGATCGCGCCGCGCAACGAGCGCAGCTTCGCCGGATCCCCTTCATTGAGCTGCGGGGGTGCGGTGGCGGCGCCACGTAGGGCTGACCACTCCCGGACCGCGCTCACCACCCAATCGGCCGCGAGTTCACGGTCGGCAAGTAGGTCTGCGCTGTAGCCGTCACTGCCCTTGGTGTTGAGGAAATCCTGGACCAGGGCCAGGCCTCCGGGCGCCGGCGCGAGCCCGCACCGCTGTGACGCAGGCCATGGAATAGACATATCCAAATACTACTTGGCTATGTCACGCAAGCCCACTAGCGTGACAGAGTCTAAATCATTTTACCTACGTCAAGGAGCGGATCATGGCCAACATCAACGGGTCGACGGTCGTGGTGACCGGCGGGCAGCGCGGGCTCGGCAAGGCCATCGTGGCGGAGTTGCTGCAACGAGGCGCGGCCAAGGTGTACGCCACGGCGCGAGCACCCAGGCCCAGCGACGACCCTCCCGCGTGGTGAGTGTGGAGTTGGACGTGACCAAGCCGGATTCCGTTGCAGCGCTGGCGATTACGGCATCGGATGTTGACATCGTCATCAACAACGCCGGTATCCTTGGTGCGCCCAAACTGCTCAGCAGTGACATCGATGAAGTGCGCGCGGTCTTCGAGACGAATTACTTCGGTACGCTTCGCGTCGCCAAGGCGTTCGCGCCGATCCTGGCGGACAACGGTGGCGGAGCCCTGGTCGACATCCATTCCATCTTGTCCTGGCTGCCCGGGTTCGGCGGTTACGGCGCCTCCAAAGCGGCCTTTTGGTCTGCGACGAACTCACTGCGGATCGAGCTGGAAAAGCAGGGCACCCTGGTCACTGGAGTCCACTTGAGTTACACCGACACCGACATGACCACAGGCTTCGATGTGCCCAAGAACGATGCGGTCCAGGTGGCACGGGAAATCGTCGACGGTATCGAACGCGGAGACGCCGAAGTGCTCGTCGATGATGACACCCGCTACGTCAAGTCGGCTTTGTCCGGGCCGGTGGAAGCGCTCCGATTGGGGTAACGCGAGCTCTGCCCAAAGCGGCGCCTCACACCGCACGCGCCGGCCGCGCTTGACGTGTTTGGATAGCAATATGTCCGAAATGGAGTCTGAACGCATCGTGAGCGCCACCCGCGTGATCGCGGCGAGCGCGGATCGGATTTTCGAACTGATCGCCGACCCGTCTCGCCAGCCGAGTTGGGACGGCAACGGCAACCTGGCCTCGGCCGCTCCGGGCCAACGCGTCCGCCAGGTCGGTGACGTCTTCAAAACGACGCTGACCAACGGCGCCGTGCGGGAGAACCACGTCGTGGAATTCGTCGAGGGCAGCAAAATCGCTTGGTGTCCGGCAGAACCCAGAAAGCAGCCATCCGGGCACCTGTGGCGTTGGGAGCTCAGCCCGGTGAACGCCGAACTGACCACAGTGACCCACACCTATGATTGGACGGCGCTGACGGATGCCAGTCGCGTGGATCGAGCCCGGGCGACGACCCGCGACATGCTGCGCGAGTCGATGGACCGGCTCGCTGTGCTGGCACAAAGTCCCGAGGGCGGCTGAGCCGCCCTAAGCGTCGGCTTTTTTAGCGCGCACCCACTGCAGCGTGCCGAAGTTCTTCACTCGGACGCTGGCGAATCCGTGCTCTTCCAGAATGTCGCCGATTTCGTCGTCGCTGAACGCATGCGCTCCCACGTTCGGCAGCTTTTGCCAGTAGCGGGCAAGGCGTCCTGCGGTCGGCGCCATGATGGCGAGCCGTCCGCCAGGCCGCAGCACCCGTGCCATCTCGGCGAGAGCGGCCGTCGGATTCGGAACCAGTTGCAGCGCCGCTGTCGAAATGACGGCGTCGATGGTGTTGTCGCGCAACGGAAGTCGTTGTGCGTCCGCCTTTATAAAGCCGACCTGTGGTCCGGCTTCGTTACGGACGGCGCGTTGGAGCATGGCCTCGGAGATGTCGACGCCCAAGGCCAGCCCACCCGGACCGGCGGAACGCGCCAGCGACGCGGTGACGTTGCCCGGCCCCGAGCCGACGTCCAGTGCGGTGCCGCCGGGCGGGATGCTCAGCCACTCGATGGGTACTTGCCATGCGCTGACCAGCCGCCGCGAGAAGGCCTGGGCATTGTCGTAGAGCATCGACCCGATCGGTGATGCCCACGCCGCCTGGATCGGGCCGGTGTTTTTCGGAACGGTGTCCTCGACCGATCCAGGGCCCAGGAGGTCGAGATAACCCTTGCTCACATCCGGGTTCGCCGGGGGATCGGCAAGTAAATCCAGCGCCCGGCGCAAGGCGGGAGGCAGCGAAATGTGGACGTCGGTCACGCGTACTCCTTCGATGAAATACCAAGCCGCAGGCCAAGAATCGAATCGCTGAGCCATCGCTGCGATCAAGCCCTGCTGGCAGCCTACGCCGCGCCGTCGGTCGGCTCAGTACCAGTGAATGTGGCGTGGATTACCGCCGGACCGGCGCATGGTCGCGTACCAGGGCGTATAGCCGCCAGTGACCCGGCACGCCTTTGAGTGTGGTCTCGCCACGGTCGGCGAAGCGGCGGCGCGATCCGGTAACGATGTCGCGCACCGTTGAGGACACCAGTACTTCGCTGGGGGCGGCCAGCGCCGCAACCCGTGCGCCGATATGCACGGCCATGCCGGCCACGTCCTCTTTGAAGGTGCCGCGCACTTCTACCTCGCCGGCGTGAATCCCGACCCGCACCTCGATGCCAAGTACCCGCACCGCGTCCACGATCTCGTCGGCGCACGACAGCGCCGCGCTGGGACTGGCGAATGTCGCGACGAATCCGTCACCGGCGGTGTTGACCTCGCGGCCCCCGAAGCGCTGCAGCTCGCGGCGGATGATCGTGTCGTGGTTGTCCAGCAGGTCACGCCAGCGGTCGTCACCGAGCAGGGCGGCCCGCTCGGTGGAGCCGACAATGTCGGTGAACACGATGGTGGTGAGCAGGCGCTCGGCGTCCGAGGCGCCGCGCACACCGGTGATGAACTCCTCGATCTCATCGAGCATCGGCGCCGCGTCGCCCACCCAGTAGAGCGCGTCTTCGCCGGGCAGCTCGACCAGACGTGACCCGGCCATGCGCTCGGCGAGGTATTGAGCGTGCGCCACCGGGCTGAAATTCGGGTTATGGCGATGCAGGATCAGTGTCGGCACGGCGATCCGGTCCAGGGTGTCGCGGACGTCGGCTTCCCTGATCTTATTGATGAAGGCACGAGCCATGCTGGGCGACGCCGCCCGGTTGCCCGCATGATCCCACCAGGCGCGAAATGCGTCGTTGCCGGCCACCGACGGGGCAATAATGGACAGGATGTCGAAACCCTGCTCGACGGCATCCGGCTCCATCCCGGTCGTCGTGAAGAGGTCGGTGGCGCCGATCTCAGCTCCGATCGGGTAGTCCGGCCCGCGAAGCGACCGGGCCGAACCGTTGTGAATCACCAGGCTGGTCACCCGCTCGGGGTGGTCGGCCGCGAGAACGAGGCCGGTCAACGACGTGAAACCCGGGGCGAAGACCGTGGCCCGCTCGCATCCGACCGCATTCATCACCGCGATCGCGTCCTTCGCCCACCACTCCGGGCCCATCATGTCGAGCGATGGGAGGCGCGAGGACAGGCCGATCCCACGCTGGTCGAACCGGATCACCCGACAAAACGACGCCAATCGTCGATGGAAGCGGTACATCGACGGCTCGTTGTCGACGCAGTCGATCGGTATCAACGGCCCCGGCAGCATGAGCAGGTCGACCGGGCCATCACCGACGACCTGGTAAGCGATGTCGATTTCGCCGCAAGTCGCGTACCGGGTGCGCGGAACCCCGGAAGTCCCAGTCACGGCTACAGGCTAATGCAGACCACTGACGGGCGAACGCTGCTCTCAGCTCCCGATGATCGGCACCAGGTAGCGTTCGGCGTACTCGCGGACGGCCGCTTGGTCTGAGACGTCGAGTCGGTCGGTCGGAAACGCGATGATGCCCAAGGCGACCCGCAGCAAGATGTCGGCGATGTTGGCCAGGTCGGGCTCAGGGATGTCGGCCCCGCAGCGGCGCAGGGTGTGGGCGATTCCGTCGCCGAATTGGCGGATCGGGAAAAAGGGATACCGGGGAAACACCCCGAACAGCTCCGGCTCGCTTTCGGCGATGCGCGAATACAGCGGCGAGTTTTGCACCAGTCGCACCCCGAGCGCGAAAGCTTCGACGACGGCCTGTTGCGGGTTGCAACCGGTCGTGGCCCGGTCGAGCGTGGTGAAGAAGGTCTCGGCCTCGCGCCGGACCACCTGACCAAACAGCGCGTCCTTGGTGGGAAAACGCCGGTAGATGGTGCTGCGGCTGACACCGGCGCGGGCGGCCACATCCTCGATGTTGGCACGGCGCACGCCGTAGGTGTCGAACACGCTACGAGCGGTGTCCAGGATGGTGCGGTCGAGATCGGTCTCTTCGTCGAGATTGCCGTCCCGGCTGTAGCTCCGCACGGATCACTGGGACCGGCTACATCCGCAAAGGAATACCGGGCCCGCGCTGGATTCCGGCACCGGTTTGGAAAGCCTTGTCCGCGCCGCTCAACGCCTACACCCGTCTGGTCCTGGTCGGAACCCTGCCGCCGCAGATGCGCGAGGTGTGCCAGCTGGAGTAGAACCCCAAGAAGGAGAAGCGTTTTCAGCGGTTCGCCGCCGTGATGCGAGCGCTCAACCCGCTCGTCAACCGGCTGCCGCTGTCGTTCATCTACCTGCCCTGGGCCGCCGAGGTGTGGCGTCGCGGGTGTCGACCCCCATCGGCGCTCCAACCGGCCCACGTGAGCTGCCCCAAGCTGAACAGCGGGTACACAGCGTCGAAACTCTTTGCTAAGTAAGCAAATACAGTGGCCTGCGACGCGCGGGTGCTTGGCGAGCGGTTGAGGATGGGCCAGGATCGATGACATGGCCGATACCGACTTCTCGTTGTTGGACGTTCCAAGATCGGTACCGGTCGAGGACTCGGAGGCCTATTTGCGGGCGGCCATCGCGTGGCACTTCGGCGAGGACACCGGTTCCCCGTTCTGGCTGCAGACCGCCGCAACACTGGACTTCAACCCATTGACCGACGTCAACACCTTCGCCGACCTGCGTCTGTTCCCCAACCTCGTCAATGAGCTGCGCAGTGCGGCGGTGGAGGACCTCATTCCGCGCGGCTACGGCGAGCCGCCGCCGGTGCCTCAGATTTTCGAATCCGGTGGTACCACCGGCGCTCCGAAACGGACTGTGCAGCTGCCGGACTGGGTCGCCCAAGTCGTCGATTGGCAAACCGAGGACTTCGCCACGGGGGGCTTTGAGCGGGGGCGGGGTTTCTTGTGCCTGATGCCGAGCGGCCCGCACGGGGTGGGCTATTTTTCCCGGCTGGTTTCCCAGCGGCTTGGTGCGGTCTTTCACGCGATCGACATCGATCCCCGCTGGGTCAAGAAACTCGCTGCCCGCAACGCGGTATCCGAAGTCGCCGCCTACATCGACCACGTCATCGAGCAGGCCGTGTTCGTGCTGCAGACGCAGAACATTGCGAACCTGCACACGACTCCGCCACTGCTCGAGGCCATCGCCCGAAAAGACGCGGTGGTCGATTTGGTGAACGAGAAGATCCGCTACTTGTTGCTCAGCGGCGCGCATGTGGACGCCGACACGCTCGACCTGCTCCGGGGCATCTTCCCGGCGACGACGATCACGACGGCCTTCGGGAGCACGATGGTGCTCTCGCAAGCGGTCACGCGAACCACCGACGGCGACTCCTTCGTATTCGACCCTCGCACGCCATATGTGGTGTTCTGGGTGATCGACCCCGACACCGGAGAGCGGGTGCCCTACGGGGAGCTGGGCCAGGTGGTGATGAACCACGTCAGCAAGGGCATGTTCATCCCGAACAACTTGGAGCGCGATATGGCGATCAGGATTCCCGGGCCGGCGGGCGAACTGAGCGACTCGGTCAGCGAGGTGCGGCCGGTAACCACCTTTGAGGGCGAGGCCGTCGTCGAAGGCGTGTACTGAGCATGGTCGGTGAACGGGCCGGCGTCGCAGCCGATTTGGTGCCGATCGATGCGCTGGGCGCAGATGGCGAATACCGGACTCGCAAACGCGAAGTCATCGCCACCACCGCCGGTATCGCGGTCGCCGAGTTGAGCATGGTCCCGCCCCTGTATGTTTCGCGTACCCTCGGCGCGCAACGCAAGGTCACACCGCTGCCGATCGCCCAGCGGGCGACCGCGCTGTCTGAGGCCGCCGACATCTTTGTCAATGCCGTTATCGCCGGTTTGGGCTTCGCGGCATATGTGGACCTGGCCAGCGGGATCTCCGGGCTGCCCATGACGGTCACCCGCGCCGGCGCGCAGAGCGTGGCCGACGCGGTCAGCAGTGCATTCGATGCGGTGCGCCAGGCGCGGCCGGTGGGCGCGGTGCTGGATTGGCATGAGGAGCGCGCCCGCCAGGGTGGCGCGGTATGGGTGCGGCGCGGGGAGGTGTTCGCCGTGCACGCGGCCGGAAACGGGCCGGGTGTGCACGGTCTGTGGCCCCAGGCGCTCGCGCTGGGTTACCGGGTCGCGGTACGTCCGTCACGCCGCGAGCCGCTGACCGCACACCGGCTGGTGTATGCCCTGCGGCAGGCGGGGTTTCGCCATGAGGATGCCGTTTACTTGCCCACCGACCATGCCGGCGCCGACGAGATCATCCGCTCGGCCGACTTCGCCACGGTGTACGGCGGTCAAGAGGTTGTCGACAAGTACGCCAACGACCCGACGGTGATCGTGAACGGTCCCGGACGCAGCAAGATCTTGATCACGGCTGATCGGGACTGGCGGGACTGCGTCGACCTGGTGGTCGACTCGATTGCCAACCTGGGAGGCATGGCGTGCGTCAACACCACCGCGGTGCTCTACGAGGGTGATCCTGCCCCGTTAGCGCAAGCGGTGGCCGAGCGGTTGGCCGCGATCGAGGCGCTACCCACCGACGATGAGCGGGCGATATTGCCCACCCAACCCATCGACAAGGCCCGGGCGCTGGCGAACTACCTGGCCGCGAAGGCCGCCGGAACGGTCCCGCTGCTGGGCGCCGAGCAGGTGGTCGCCGACCTGGGCGACGGCTACGCCGTGCTGCGGCCGGCGGTACATCTGGTGGCTGAGCCCGATGTGGACAAGCTCAACGTCGAGCTGCCGTTCCCGTGCGTGTGGGTGGCGTCATGGTCACGTGACGCGGGCATGAAGCCGTTGCGGGATTCATTGGTGGTCACCGCGGTCACCGGTGAGGAGGAGCTGATCGACGATCTGCTCGCCGAACCCACGATAAGCAACGTTTACCGCGGTCTTCACCCGACGTGGTACACCGCACCCGGCATCCCGCACGACGGGTTCTTGGCCGACGCGCTGATGCGCAACAAAGGCTTCGTCAGCGGCTGAGCGGTGCGCCGTCAGCAGCTCACTGCCCAAAGCCTCCGCCGGGTGCGGCGACGACCGTCGTCGGCGCGGCGGGACTGGCGCCGGGAGCTGTGCCCGTACCAAGGTGGCTGGCCGCGAATGCGGCGCCCTTGTCGATCATCGCCCCGTCACCCCCGGCATAGGTGTCATGCGCGGCGAAATTCATCCCATCGGAGCACACCGGGTCCCCAGGGGCGCATACCTTGACGGTCTTGGCCTGATACAGCGGGCCGATGACGACCGGCGGTTCGCCGAGGAAGTTCATCGCCCGGACATTGGGCATGCCGAAGAGCACCACCGAGGAGACGTGGTTTGCGATTTCGGCATCCATCGGCTTCGGAACGGACGCAGGGTCGATCCCGTCCGGCACGGCGGCCGAGGTGACGAAGCCCATGATGGCCGCGCCCTGGGAGTAACCACCGAGCACCATCTGCGTGTTCGGGCATTGGTGCGCCATCGAAACCACGTGGGCGCCAGCATCTCTGATGCCGTCGAGGCCGGTGTCCCATTCATTGCTGGCGGGGTAGTTCACCGGGTAGACATCGAGCGACTTGGCGCCCACGCGTGAGTGCAGAGCGTCGGCGAAGGCTTGCCCGGTGGGACCGACACCCGGCGGCTCACCGGTACCGCGGGCGAATACCACCTGCACATCCGGACACTGAGCGGAGGCGGAAGGGATGACAGCACCGATAACGGCGGACGCGCTGAGGCCGGATGCTGCAACTACTGCTGAACCGATGATGCGAGCGAGGGGACGTGCGATCATGCCGCCATTGTGCCCAGACAACCCCCGATCTAAACAGGGAATTGATGGAAATTACGGCGTGTTTACAAATTCGGTTTCGCATGTCCGTGACGGGTTGAGATCGGTTGCGCGCGGCAGTGATCCGCCCGTGGTGCGTCCGCCGACCCCGACGAGGCGCTCAACGCCGGGCCGCAGGGCGGCGCCGGACAGCGATGTGGTCTGCTAGCTGTAGTTACGAGTCGACCGCACGGTAAAGCCACCGCCGGCTCTCGGCATGCAACTCGAGTGAATGCGGTAGTGAAGTTGAACGCAATAGCCGAAGCACTGACCAAGGCCGTCAACAAGGCCGCAGACCACGTGGCCAACCCGGCGCGGGTGTCTGATCCTGACAAGCTGCGCGCTGCCGTTTCGGGTAAGACCGCATTGGTGACCGGGGCGTCGTACGGAATCGGTGAGGCCACGGCACGCAGTTCGGCCGCCGCGGGGGCGACCGTGCTGCTGGTCGCCCGATCCGAGGAACGGCTCGGTGACGTGGCGGCCTCGATCAATGCCGGCGGCGGCCGGGCTGTCGCCTATCCGACCGACCTCACCGAGGAAGCCGCCGTGAACGCACTGACCACGCAGGTCACCGAGCGGCACGGTCCGCTCGACATCGTGGTGAGCAACGCCGGCAAATCACTGCGGCGGTCGCTGCATCACCAGTACGACCGGCCGCACGACTTTCAGCGCACCATCGACATCAATTACCTCGGGCCGATCTGGCTGTTGCTGGGCCTCTTGCCGGCCATGCGGGAAAACGGCAGCGGGCACATCGTGAACGTCTCCAGCGTCGGTGTACGGGTTGTGCCGGGTCCGCAGTGGGGTGCCTATCAGGCGTCGAAAGGGGCCTTCGATCGCTGGCTGCGCAGCGTGGCTCCGGAACTGCACGCCGACGGTGTGGACGTCACCTCGGTCTACTTCGCGCTGGTCCGTACCCGGATGATCGCGCCCACGCCCATCCTGGGCCGACTTCCCGGCCTGTCGTCGGATGAAGCCGCCGACGCGATCGCCAAAGCGCTCATCGAGCGGCCCCGCACCAACGAACCGCCCTGGGTGCTGCCGGCCGAAGTCGCCTCGGTGCTACTGGCCGGCCCCGCCGACCGCGCGGCCCGGCTCTGGCACCGACGCTTCTTCACCGATTCCGCCGCCCGCGAGGTGCAACGATGATCAACGACAGTGTGGTTGGCACCGCTGCCCGGGCATTAGTGCGCTCCGGGCTGCTCGCTCCGCCGTCGCCGGCGGCAGGTTGTCGGCTCGTTCGCGAGGCGCTCCGGGGCGGCACGAATCCTTACACGCTGTTGGCGGTTACCGCCGCTCGGTGGCCAGACCGGTCCGCGACCGTTGACGACGACGGCGTCTTGAGCTACCGCCAACTGCGATCGGCGACCGAAGCCGTTGCGCGCCGGTTGTCCCGCGACGGCGTTGGACCCGGCCAAGCGGTCGGGGTCATGTGCCGAAACGGACGCGGTTTCATCGTGGCGGTGTTCGCCGTCGCTCTGGCGGGCGCCGACGTCGTCCTGGTCAATACGGACTTCCGCAGCGACGCGCTGGGCGCCGCAATGGACGCACACCAGATCACAACCATGATCGCCGACGCCGAATTCGGTGAGCGCGCGCGCGCCGCTGATGCGTCAGTCGTCGTGATCGACCCCGCGACAATCGCTGCCGATGAGGATGAGTCGCGACCCGACGTGGCCGCACCCGGCCGGATCATCCTGCTTACATCGGGCACCACCGGCAAGCCCAAGGGAGTTGCGCGCACACCGCAGCTGCGTTCCGCGTTGGGTGTGTGGGTCACCATCCTTGATCGCACCCGGTTGCACACCGGAGCCCGAATATCGGTGACAATGCCGATGTTTCACGGGCTGGGGCTGGGCATGCTGATGCTCACGGTGGCCCTGGGCGGCACCGTACTCACCCACCGGCACTTCGACGCTGAAGCGGCGCTGGCGCAAGCTTCGCTGCATCGCGCTGACGCGTTCACGGCGGTGCCGATCGTGCTGGCGCGCATTCTCGATTTGCCCGAGCGGGTGCGGGCGCGTAACCCGATGCCCTACCTGCGGGTGGTCATATCAAGCGGGGACCGGCTCGATCCCAGCCTGGGTCAGCGGTTCATGGACGCCTACGGCGACGTCCTTTACAACGGATACGGTTCCACCGAGGTCGGTATCGGCGCCCTGGCCACACCTGCCGACCTGCGCGAGGCTCCAGAAACCGTCGGGAAGCCGGTGGCCGGTTGCCCAGTGCGCATCTTCGACAAGAACGACAGACCCGTGGGTCCGCGGGTCACCGGCCGGATCTTCGTCGGCGGCGAACTGGCGAGCGAGGCTTACACGGGTGGCGGCGCCAAGACCATCGTCGACGGCATGACCAGCACGGGCGATATGGGCTATCTGGACAACTCGGGGCGCCTCTTCATCGTCGGCCGCGAAGACGACATGATCATTTCGGGCGGTGAGAACGTCTATCCGCGTGCGGTCGAAAATGCGCTCGCCGAACACCCCGCCATCGCCGACAACGCGGTCATCGGTGTTCCCGACGAGCGGTTCGGTCATCGATTGGCCGCTTTCGTGGTGTTGCAGACGGGCAGTGACATCGACGCGCAGGCGCTGCGGGACTATCTGAAGGGCAGGGTCTCTCGCTTCGAACAACCCAGAGACATCCACATCGTCGCGAGCATTCCACGCAATCCCGCAGGCAAGGTCATCCGCAAGGAGCTATCGGGCTGAGGGTGTCTACTGCTTGTGTTTCGGCTCCAGCGCGGCGACCTGCTTGGCCAGCCAATTGGGCGCCAGCACCGAAATGGCGGTAGCACCCGCGGTCGCGCCGATGACACCGCTCCAGGCGACGGGGCCCATTGGCGTGCAGCCGAAGAAGTGGCTGACGCCGGGAGTTTGCACGATCGCGATCAGCACACCGGCGCTGCCCAGTGCTGTCCACAAAACCAGCGGACTGTGGCGGCGCGTCAGCAGCGTTTGCGCGAGCTGAGTTGTCACCAGCGCCGTGAGCCCCATTGTGGACGTGCGGCGTTCGGTGCCCGGCGTCCACCGGCCGATGGCCCACGCGGCCGTTGCGCCGGCGGCCGTGACGGCACCGCGGGTGACGATCTGGCGCATCAGCGGTGCGTCCAGCGACGGCGAAGGCTCGGCTAGTGCCGCGCGCTGGAACGCCCGGTGCAACTCATCGGCGTCGCGGTCAACTCCATCCTCGGCGTCTTCCGGCTGCGGGTATTGCGGGGTGACGGCGACCGCAAGGGCGGGGAACATGTCGGTGAGCAGGTTCACCAACAGCAGTTGGCGGGTGCCCACCGGCGCTCGGCCGGTCCCCAACGCGGTGCCTATGATGGTGAACAGCACCTCACCCACATTGCCGCCGACCAGAATGCTCACCGCGTCCCGTACGCCGCCCCACATGCCGCGCCCCTCGACCAGCGCATCGAGCAGCACGCCGAGATCTGTGTCGGTCAGCACGATATCGGCGGCCCCGCGTGCGGCCGAGGATCCGCGACCGCTCACCCCGATGCCAACGTCGGCCATCCGGATCGCGGCGGCGTCGTTGGCCCCGTCGCCGACCATTGCGGTCACCTGCCCACAGGCCTGCAGCGCCGCGACAATCTGAACCTTCTGCTCCGGGCTGACGCGGGCAAAAACCTGAATGCCCGCAGCGACTTTGGCGCGCTCCTCCTCGTCGAGTGCGGCAAGTTCGGCACCGGTTATCTCTCGTGCGTCCGAGGGGAGTCCCAGTTGACGGGCGATCGCCCGCGCGGTCACTGGATGATCGCCGGTGATCAGCACCACCCGGCGGCCGGACTCGAGCAGCGCTTCAATCAGTGGCCGCGCCGATTCTCGTGCGGTGTCGGCCAAACCGACATAGCCGACCAACTCAAGGTCGTGCGCGGCGGCATCGACGGCGTCGGCGTCGGTGTCCTCCTCGGTGATCTGGTGCTCCCAGCGGCGCTGTGCCACCGCCAACACGCGCAGGCCCTGCTCGGCAAGGCGCAGCACCAGCGACTCGGCATGGCGGGAGTCGGCGTCGGGGTCAGCGAAGCGGCAACGCGGCAGAATCTCCTCCGGGGCGCCTTTCACCATCAGCATCGGCCCGCCGTCGGCGCTTAACACGCCGACCGCAGCGGAGTAGCCACGACTGGACTCGAACGGCACTTCGGCAAGCACGGTCCAGTTGGAAGCCCATTGGCTGTCAACGGAATTGGCGGCGGTCAGGATCGCCTCGTCGGTGGCGTGCGCATGCCCCTGCCCGTTTTGCGGCTGGGTACTGCTGCGCGCGGCGGCCCGCAATACCTCGGCAGCCGTCGGATCGGTCGCCTTGGGGAACGGACCCTCCGCGTTGCTCCCGTGCGGCACGCCGCAAACCACGCGGAGATGGTTTTCGGTAAGTGTGCCGGTCTTGTCGAAGCAAACCGTCTGGACGCGGCCCAGCGCTTCCACCGCACGTGGCGTGCGGACCAACGCTCCACGCCGCGACAAACGCTGGGCGGCGGCGAGCTGGGCAAGGGTGGCCACCAACGGCAGACCCTCAGGAACTGCCGCCACCGCAATCGCGACACCGTCGGCTACCGCCTGCCGTAGCGTCGCCCGGTGCGCCAACGCCAAACCTGCCACCGCTGCGCCACCGGCAAGCGTGAGCGGGAGGACCTTGCTGGTCAGCTCGCGCAACCGGGCCTGCACCCCGGCGGCCGACTCAACGTCGGCGATCGCCGAAATGGCGCGCTGCGCGGCGGTGCCGGCGCCGGTGGCCACGACGATCGCCCGGGCCCGGCCCGCGACGATGGTGCTGCCCTCGAACAGCATGCTGGCCCGATCGGCGTCCGCGACGGCGACCGGCTCAACCTGCTTGTCGACCGGCAACGACTCACCGGTGAGGAAAGACTCGTCGACTTCAAGGTCTTCGGCCACCAGCAGGCGAGCATCCGCCGGTACCACCTCGGGAGCGACCAGATCGATGATGTCGCCCGGGCGAAGTGATTTCGCGCCGACCGTGACGGTTCGCTCGGTGGTACGGGCCGCCTCTAGCCGGCGGTGTGCGGTCGCCACCGCCGGGAGAACCACCCGCCGCGCGTTTTGGTCCTGGTCGGCGAACAGCTCGGCGACCGCCGCCTCGGCCCGCAACCGTTGCATCCCACCGGCTACCGCGTTGGCGGTCATCACGCCGGTGACCAGCAAGGCGTCGACGCTGCTGCCGACGATCGCCGAGGCCGCCGCTCCCACGGCCAAGATGGGGGTCAGTGGATCGGCGAGCTCGGCCCGGGTCGCCAGCAGCAGCCGCCCGACTTGTCTGGCCGGCCCGCGCAATGGCGCCACCACCGGGTTGTAGGACAGGTCTTCGAGCAGCTGCCGCCAGGGTGGCTCGCCGGGCTCGACGGCCAGCGGCCGGGTGCGGCTGGCCAGGCGGGAATAGACGATCTCCGGGTCCAGGGCATGCCAAGCGGTCACCGGCTGCGGCGTGGGGTCAGGCAGCCGCAGCACCCTGGTTGCCGAGAAGGTGCCCTGCACCAAAGCGGCTGCGGCGGCGGCGTTGACGGGATTGAGCCAGCGCTGTATCGCGAACGGGCTGGGGGTGCTGGGATCACCGGTGACCAGCAACAGCCCGGCCAGGGTGCTGCCGCCCTTGGCCAGCCGGACCGCCGATTCGGTGGCCTCCCGGGCCACCGGCAGCGCCGACAAGATCCGCACCGCAGCGGCGAGATCGGTGCCGGTGATGATGTCGGCTGTCCACGGCGTCGCGGCTTGTGGATCGTCGAGCGCCACGCCGACGTCGGCGATGGCCAACGCCGCCAGCGTATCGGTCGACGCGAAATCCCGGTGCAGCGCGGTGATCAGCAGTACGGGTCCGCGATCGGTCCGCAGATCACGCACGATGGTCAGCAACGGCGTGCCCGCCGGATGACTCACGGCGACGCTGGCGGTCAGATCCTCGGTGCCGGCGACGTGCCGCAAAACGACGCGAGCGCCGGTTCGGTGCGCAATCTGCAGCAGCGGGATGGCGAACGGGTCGACCTCCCATCCGACGTCGACACTGCCGACACGTTCGCCGTCGACGACCAGGTCGGCATGTTCGCGCCCCTGCGCGGGTGTCGCCGATGGGCCCTGCGCCGGAATCCAGCGCAGCCGAGCGCCGGTGGCCGGTAATTCGTCAGGATCGGGTTCGGGCGCTTCCTCACCGTGCAGCAGCGCGTCGGCGACCTCGTAGACCCGGTCCTCGTCCCAGCCGGGCATGTCGCCGCGTGCCTGCAGCACGGCCCGATTGTCGCCGCGCAGCGCCGCCCCGTCGATGACGACCACCTTGATCCGGTCCAGTCGCCTAAGCGCGCCCGGGTCGAGGATCAGTTGTCCGGCATTGGCGAGTCCGCGGCCCAGGACGGCGGCGAACGTCTGCCGACCCACGTGCGCCGCCCTGGGCACGCCGGCCAGCAGTGCACCAGCCGCGTCTTCGGTACCCCCGCCGGCCAGCAATGCACCCGCTGCGGCGATCAACGACGCATTCGCGGCCTGATCGACGTAGTCCTCCACCGGCCCGGCCATCGATCCCTTCGCGGTGTCGATCGCGGCGTCGATGGCTCCGCCGACCACGACGTGCGAGGCCTCGCCCGCGGCGGCGGCCGCCGAATTATGGCGTAGCGCTTGTGTTTTGGGGCCGGCCGACGAAATGATGGGGACCACCGGCGCTTGCGGCCGTTTCGGCGAGGCTAGTTCGGGCTCGCGTTCCCGCCACCGCTGACGATGAGCGGCCGCTTCGGAGACTTGAAGGCTGCGTTGCGCCAGGTCCAGTAACGGTGTGCCGATCGCCTGGGTCAGCCCGTTGGCCAGCGCGGTCGACGCGGAGAGTGCAATGTCGGTGCCGACTCGGCCCAGCCGGGACTCCAACACGGCCACCACCCGCGGCTGATGATTCAGGAGAGCGGCCGCGGCGCGGGCGCTGCGCGGCGCGACAGGCAGCCGGCCCAACCATCCGGTCACCGCGGCGCCGATGGCCGCGACGTCCATGGCCGCAGCGCTAAAGGGCACCAGGATCGCCAACGGGTTTCCCGGGTCGGCGAATGGCGCGGTGCGGGGCGCCGACGTCGGTGCGACGAGACTCAAATCCGCGGCAACGCTGCACACCGTTTCGCGAACCTGGTCGAGCACGACATCGGCATCGGCGTCGCGGTCGAGTTCGATCACCAGCCGCCCGAGTGCGCCCTCCACGTGGGCCGTGGCCACTCCCGGAATCCGGCGCACCGGCTCCTCCACCGCGGGCGCGTGCTCGTGCCAGCCCGGGAACGGCAGCAACGGATCCAGGTCGAGATGCACTCGCCGCCCGCTCTGCCAGCGAATCGGCGGAGTGACGCGGGCGGGGGAGCCGGTGCCGGAACCGTTCAACCCGATTACCCGGCCGGTCGTTTGAGCCATCGACTGGACGACCGGACCGGCCAGCTCAGCGACCGGGCTGGTCAGCGTCTGCAGCGCGCCCGCAGTCCCGGCCGCGGTGGTCACGCCGGCTCGCACGGCCTGCGCGGCTCCGCCGGTCACGCCAGCGAAGATGCTGGTTACGCCCGGAATTTTCACTCGTCACCCTTCATCACATCTACCGCGCTAATGATCCTGGCGTGTTAGGGCCTGTCTACATATGGCCGGGATAAACCGTGACACCGATGACGATGGCGGGTCGGGCTTCCCTAGCTATCCGGAGGTGCGATCGCTCCTGTGCAGAAAGCTTACCGGGTTGAAGGTGAACCAAACGTGCTGAATAAGCGGTGCTCGGCCACGGCGCGTCGCATTGATGGTGGCGGTAGGGACCATCAGGACACCGTCCCGGCGCCTAATGCTCTGGGTGACAACGAAGCTCGCGGCGGGCAGGCCCGCGGGTACTCGATGGCCGACGACGATTGCCGGCCTAACGCCCAAAAAACACGAACACGCGGTAGCCGTCGGACGGCTACTCGCGCGTTTTCCAGCTCGGGAATTCGGGCTATAAAATTCGGTGATTCGCCCTGCCGACTTGGTACCCCGCCGGGAACGACTTCTCGATGACCTGCAGCTGGTGGTCCACTCTGGACTCGAGTTCGAGGACCACGCAGCTGTCGCCGACGGCCTTCGATTCCAGAACTATGTACCGCTGACCACAATCGGTGATCGGGTCGCCCGAGTGTAAATTCTCGACCGGCACCGACTCCGGGGTTCCGTCTGACTCCATCCATGACACGTTAGGTCAATTCCCCGAGCGAGGGAATAGACCCTATGTGTCGCCGGCCCCCGGCTGCTTGAAGAACACGCTGACGCGAGAGATCAGTCCGTCGCGGCGCTGCTCGAACACGATGCACTCGGGCCACTGTTTGAGAATGCCGTCGATCTCGAATGCCTCGGTCAACTCTACGTACGACAGGCGAGCGTTGACGTGCGAAATCCGCTGCACCTCGACCCGGTGGCCGCGCAAATTGGTGAGGACCTTGCGCAGGTATGCGACATAGTGCTGCTTGCCCTCAACGACGTCACAGAACGGGCCCTCCCGGGTCAAGCCTTCGTCGGCGATCGTGGTGGCAAGACCGTCCCAATCGTGCGCGGCCAGGCATTCCAAGTAGCGTTCGACCACGCCGGTGCCCGGTGCGGTCACGTCGGTGACTCCACGGAAAACACAGTAAGCGAACCCAGCAAACGGGGAGATACCTTCGCCAAAGTGCTGCGCCGCGGCGCGCGATGCAATCGAGAATGGTGCGATGAGCGGACCCAGCGCACCGGCTTCGCCGCCCGCGGCGCCGAGTTGCTACCGGCATCCGGGCCGCCCGACGTATGTCCGGTGCAACCGGTGTGAATGCTATATCTGCGGCGACTGCATGCGTGATGCGGCCGTTGGTCACCAGTATGTGGACTGCGTCCGGGCGGGCGCCCGGACCGTGCGACAGCCCACGACACGCTTCGGCGGTCGCCAGCGGTCGGCCACTCCTGTAGTCACCTACGCTTTGATCGCGATCAATGTTCTGGCATTCGTCCTGGAGATGACGTCGCGGAATCTGGAAAAGCAGCTCACGCTGTGGCCGCCGGCGGTCGCCGAAGGCCAGTTCTACCGCCTGGTGACCTCGGCGTTCTTGCATTACGGGCCAACGCATTTGCTGTTGAATATGTGGGCGCTGTACGTCGTGGGCCCACCACTCGAGATGTGGCTGGGCCGACTGTGATTCGGCGCACTGTATGCACTGAGCGGGCTGGGGGCTCGGTGCTGGTCTATTTGCTTTCGCCGCTCAACACGGCGACAGCGGGAGCGTCGGGAGCGATCTTCGGCCTTTTCGGTGCCATCTTCGTGGTAGGGAAGCGGCTGTCCTTGGACGTCCGCTGGGTTGTCGCGGTGATCGTCGTCAACTTGGTCTTCACCTTCGCTGTTCCGGCGATCAGTTCACAGCGGATCAGTTGGCAGGCGCATGTGGGCGGGCTGGTTACGGGTGCGGTGGTCGCAGCGGCCTACGTCTATCCGCCAAGGGAGCGCCGCAACCTGATCCAAGCCGCGGTGACCATCTTCGTGTTGGCCGTGTTCGTGGTGGTGCTGATCTGTTGGCGCACCGGTCAATTGCGCGCGGAATTGTCCATATGAGCTGGTGGGTCTCCCATGCCGAGCGAACGCTGTCCGAAGCGGTGCCGGCGCCACCCGACGAAGTCCGCAACTTCTACGTGGATTTGGGCAACATCAAGCTCGTGCACCCGCTGATCGGGTCCGTGCACGCGACATCGCGCACCGAAACGACGGACGGGTACGTGCAGGGCTACCAGGTAGTGGATCGGATTCCCTTGGGCCCGTTCACTATGCGGATCACCTACCGGGCGCGGCTGCATGTCCGCGCCGGTGGCGATGTGCTGACCGAGGCCGATCAGTCACTCGGCGTGCGGCTGCGCGGCAAGGTGAGCTTTGCACCGGTCGACGGCGGGACCTGCATCACCGAGCAAATACGGATAGCCGCACCCCGACCGCTGGCCCCGCTGACCACGCGCGAGGCGGTCAAGGCGCACGTCGAAATGCTGGCGGGCATCCGGCGCCACTTCGAATCCCGCTGAATCGCTGGGTTGCCCAGGAGCCGGCGAACTCGATGATGCCGCGAATGTTGCGGCCCTCGCGCAGGTCCGCGAATGCCTCGTTGATCTCGTCGAGCCGGTAGTGCTGGGTGACCAGCTCGTCGAGTTTCAACGCGCTGGCCTGATATAGCGACAACAGCATCGGCACGCTCGTGCGTGGATTCATCCCGCCGTAGAGCGCTCCCCTGAGTTTTTTGGCCGACAGCGTGATCTCCTGCAGGACCAACGGAACCGGGGGCTCAGTGAAAGGGTGATGCCGGTGAGAACGCACATCCCGCCCTTGCGAAGCAGCTTCATCGCCAGCGGGATCAAGTCCACATGCACAACGCCGGGACTGACGAACGCGGTCGGCCATGACGCCGGCGGTGACCCCTTGACCAAAGGTAGCGCCTCCTCGGCGGAAGCGGCGGTATGCATGGCACCGAAGAATTTGGCCGAATCCCGTTTGGAGTCAACCGGATCCACTGCGATGACGTATTTGCGGCGACGGCGCGCGCACCTTGCAAAGCGTTCATCCCGACACCACCGGTGCCGATGACGACCACGGTGTCGCCGGGTTCGGTGCCTGCCGATATCGTCGCGGAGCCCCAGCCGGTGCTCACACCGCACGACACGAGCGAGGCGGCATGGAAGGGTATCGTGTCGTCGATCTTGATGACGGGCCTCTCCGACAGCACCGCATATTCGGCGAACGTGCCGAGTTGCCCGTAAGCCAAGAGGTTTTCGTCACCGAGATGCCGGCGGCACGTCCCGTCGGTGGGCATCTCCCTCACGAACAGGCTCGCACCGATATTGCAGATGTAGCTTGACCGTTCACGCAAAACGGGCAATTGCCGCATGCGGGAATGAACGAGAGTGCCACGCGGTCGCACGGCTGCCCCGTCGTCACGCCCGGCCCGATCTCGGCGATGACACCGGCACCCTCATGACCACTGCTGCGGGAACCAGTCCGGCGCCGGCTGACCGCTTGCGGCCAGCACCTCGGGGGTCGGCACCACGTCGCCGGTAAACAAGTGGTCGTCGGAACTCCGCCGTTACTGCGCGTAGCCCAAGGTGCACTTGATTTCCAGATACTCGTGGAAGCCGAACTCGCTCCACTCGCGACCGTTGCCGCTGTGTTTGTAGCCGCCGAACGCCGCGTTTATGTCGAAGGCATGGTTGATCGTGACCCAGCCGGCGCGGATCTTGCGGGCCACCTCTCGGGCCTTGTCGAGGTCGGCCCCCGAGACATAGCCGGCCAGGCCGTAATCGGTGTCGTTGGCGATCTGCACGGCCTGATCGATGTCGTCATAGCCGAGGATGCACAGCACCGGACCGAAGATCTCCTCGCGCGCGATCGTCATGTCATTGCTGACGTTGGCGAAGACGGTCGGCTTGACGTAATAACCCTTGTCCAGCCCTGGCGGCCGGCCCGGGCCGCCGGCGACGACCGTCGCGCCCTCGTCGATGCCCGTCTGGATCAGGCGTTGGACCTTTTCGAATTGCGCCTTCGAGGCCACCGGTCCGATGGCGGTCTTGTCTTCGGGGCTGCCCACCTTGACGTGTTCGGCGACCCCACGCGCGATGTCGATGGCCTCGGCCATCCGCGAATTCGGCACCAGCATGCGCGACGGCGCGTTACAACTCTGCCCGGTATTGGGCATCATGTTGACCACCCCGGCGCGGACGCTGTCGGCGAAGCCTGCGTCGTCGAGGACGATGTTGGGGCTCTTGCCGCCGAGTTCCTGAGTCACCCGCTTCACCGTCGGGGCGGCATTCCTGGCCACCTCGACACCGGCGCGCGTGGACCCGGTGAACGACACCATGTCGACGTCGGGATGGCTGGCCAAGGCCACGCCGACCCCGGGGCCGTCACCGTTGACAAGGTTGTACACCCCGGCCGGAACGCCCGCCGCATCGAGAATCTCGGTGAAGATGTAGGCCGAGAAGGGCGCCACCTCGGACGGTTTCAGGATCATCGTGCACCCGGTCGCCAACGCCGGGTACACCTTGACCGCGATTTGGTTGAGCGGCCAGTTCCACGGCGTGATCAGCCCGCAGACGCCGATGGGCTCCTTGGCGATCAGCGTTGCCTCGTGTTGTTCTTCGAATGGAAAGTTCTTCAGCACGTCGATCGCCGTCACCAGATGACCCAGCCCGAGTTGGACCTGCGGGCCGGCGGCCAGCGCGGGCGGCGCGCCCATTTCCTCGGTGACCGCGTCGGCGAGATCACCTGCACGCTTGCCGTATTCGGCGAGGATCGCCTCCAGCAGATGGAGGCGCTGTTTGCGACTGCTCTGCGACCAGCCGGCGAAAGCGCGCCGGGCGGCGTTGACCGCCACGTCGACGTCGGCGGCCGAGCCGAGCGAGATCTTCCCGGCGACCTGCTCGGTCGCCGGGTTCTCGACGTCAAATGTGTTGGGCCGCACCGGGTCGACCCAGCGGCCGTCAATGTAGAACTTCAAGTACTCCCGCATGACTCCTCCTTATTGCTTACTGGGTGCCTTCTGCGTACCAGGTGCGGAATTCGCCGTAGTTCGGCATCTCCTCCGAGTTGGCCTTCGGGTCGATGCACACGTGCACGACGGCGGTCCGGCCGCTGGCGTATCCGCGCTTGATCGCCGGACCGATCTCGTCTTCCTTTTCGACGTATTCGCCGTGGCAGCCGAAGCCTTCGGCGATTTTGTCGAAGCGCACGTCCTTGCTCCAGTGCACACCGGGCTGCGGTGACGGCTGGTCGAACGTGCGCTTGTAGACGCCGACCTCGAGACCCCACTGGTGGTCGACGCCGACGACGCAGACCAGCGGCAGCTCTTGACGTGCGGCGGTCTCCAGTTCGGCGATGTGGAACATGAACGAGGAGTCGCTGGTCAGCAGCATCACCGGCCGCTTGCCGCCGTCGGCGACCGACGCGCCGACGGCATAGGGCAGGCCGGTGCCGAGGTGGCCGAAGTTCTGATTCCAGATGACGTCGTGCGGCTTGGCCAGCGAATAGGTCCATTGAAAGATGACCGTCGCGCCGCCGTCGCGGACCATGATGCCCTCGGCCGGAAAGGCTTTGGTGGCCTCGACCACGAAGCGTGCGGGGTGGATCGGGTTGCGGCCGCTGGGCGCTGTCTCGGCCAATTCGGCAAGCTGGTCGGCGTCCTGTTTGATCCAGCGCGCAAGCTCGACCGACGGTGAACGCGGGCTGTCCTTCAACGCATCGACCAGCTGGGGCAGCACGCCGCGCAGGTCTCCCACCAGCGCCACGTCTACCGGCCGGTTGACGCCGATCGCCATAGGGTCCTGCTCGACGTAGATCCACTTGCGGGTGGCGTTGTTCTGCGCCCAATGGCGCGTTGTGCCGTAATGAACCGGCTCGCCGAGTTCCGTGCCCAGCGCGATGCACAGGTCCGACGCGACCACGGCTTCGACTGCCGCGGAGGAAAAGCCGTAGGGGAAGGTGCGATCTTCCAGGCCGGGAATGAACGAGGTGCCACCGGATGTCTGGATCACCGGACAAGCCATCAGGTCGGCCAGCTCCTGCACCGCCGCCCCGGTGCGTGACGTGTGCACTCCGTGGCCGACCAGCAGGATTGGGTTCTTCGCCGCGCGCACCAGCCTGGCCGCCTCGGCGATCTCCCGGGCGCCGGCCCCATGGTTGACGAGGCGGTACGCGCTCGGAGGCAGGGGATCTGGGACGTCCAACTCTTCCAGAATCACATGGGATGGGAACTCGACGTAGGCCGGGCCGGGCGTTGTCGACATCGCGCGCCGAATCGCCTCCCGAACGATCTCGTCGGTCTGGTTCGCGTATTCGATGGAGGCGCTATACTTCACCGTGGGCGCGAAAAGGGCTTCCTGGCGGACGAATTGGATGCGCCCACGCCGGACCCGTCGCTCGGTGATACGGGCCCGCTGGCCGCCTAGGAAGACGACCGGCGAGTTCTCCACCTTGGCGCACATCATCGCCCCGGCGATGTTGGCCACGCCTGGCCCCAGCGTGCCGATGCACAACCCGGGCTTGCCCGTCATCCGCGACACGGCTTCTGCCATGAACCCGGCGCAGCCTTCGTGGTGGGGCGAGACGACGGACCAGCCGCGCGAGTCCGCCTCGAGGAACATGTGCACGAAGTTCGGGTCCGGGATCCCGAACAACGTGTTCACCCCCTCGGCCTCGAACAAGTCGAGGATGCGTTTGTAGACGGGCACAGCCATTCCTACTCCCTTCCCTCGCGAGCAGACGCAAAAGCACCATTGGACTGGTCATTTCGGGGGCTTTCACGTCTGCTCGCGCCAAGTTCGGCGAGCACTTCTGCGGTGTCGGCTCCGAGCTCCGGCGCTGGGCCCGCAACGCGACCCGGTGTCCGGGAGAACCAGGTGGGTATGCCCGGGAAGCGCACGGCGCCATGCGGGGTATCCACGGTCTCGAACATGCCGACGGCGTTCAGATGCGGATCGTCGAACAGCGCGCTGGGCGTATTCAGTGGCGCCGCCGGTATCTCGAGGTCGCGGAACAGCGCCAGCCACTCCTGCGTCGACCGCTGCTTCAGCGTCTCGGCCACCAACCCGTAGACGGCGTCGATCTGGCGCGCGCGCTGTTCCAACGTTGAGTACAGCTCACTGGCCCACGGCGGCCGCACGGCGCCCATGAACGCGTTCCAGTGCTTGTCGTTGTAGATCAACGCGGCGATGTAGCCGTCACTGGTGCGATATGGACGACGGTTGGGCGCCACGGTGCGCGGGTACACCGCCGGCCCCAGGGGCGGGTCGAACAGGGCGCCGTTGGCGTGTTCGACGAGCATGAAGGAGGCCATGGTTTCGAACATGGCGACCTCGACTTCTTGCCCCTCGCCGGTGCGCTCGCGGTGGTACAAGGCCATGGTCGTCGCATAGAGCGCCGTCAACCCGGCGACCTTGTCGGCCATGATGGTTCCGACGTAGTCGGCCTCGCCCGTCAGTTGCTGTTGCACCGCGGGCAGGCCGCACTCGGCCTGAATTGTGTCGTCGTAAGCGGGCCGGTCTCGTTCAGGTCCGCGGCGCCCGTACCCGTAGCAATTGGTGTAAATGATCGCCGGGTTGATCGCGGCGACGTCGTCGTAGGCAAAGCCGAGCTTGGCGATCGCCTTGGCGCGCATCGAGTGGATGAACACGTCCGCGGTTTCGACAAGCGCACGCAGCGCTTGTGTTCCAGGGTCGGATCGCAGGTCCAGAACGACGCTGCGCTTGCCGCGGTTGACGTTGACGAACACCCCGCTCATGCCCGGTGCGGGGCCGACGGAGATGTAACGGGTGTTATCGCCCTGTGGCGGTTCGACTTTGATCACGTCGGCGCCCATATCGGCCATTATCTGCGTGCAGTACGGTCCCATCACCATTGCGGTGAGGTCGATTACCCGCACACCGGCCAGCGGGCCCGTCCAGCTAGCCACGAAGCACGCCTCGATCGGTGGAACGGTGTGCGAGGTCGAAGCTGTAGCGGATGTGCTGGCCGTGACCGTCGGGAACCACCGGAAAGACCAGCGGCACCTGGATGTTTCGAATCGCATCGAGATGCTCGCCAACGTCCTCGACCGTCCACGCCGGCCGATGCACGCCGGGGCTTTCGGCGGTGACCGCCCGCGCCACCCGGCCCGCCAGCGCGATGAACACCTCCCCGGTGACCGAACAGGTTTCGTGGGCGAGCCAACCCACCACGGGCGCAACCAGGCCTGGGCCCATCGGTGGGTAGGCCGACGTGTCGATACCGGCGGCCATTCTGGTCAGCGCGGCCGGCACGATCACGTTGCATGCCACGCCGTCGGCCGCGCCTTCGAGCGCGGCGACATTCGACAGCCCGATCACGCCGGCCTTGGCGGCCGCGTAGTTGGCCACATCGTGGTTGCCGTACAACCCGGCTATCGACGACGTGAGCACGATGCGTCCGTAGCCCGCATCGCACATCACGGGGAAGGCGGGCCGCAGGACGTGGAAGGCGCCGCGCAGGTGAACATCCAGCACCGCGTCGAAGTCCTGGTAGCTCATCTCTTTCAGCGATGCGCGGCGCACGATCCCGGCATTGTGGATGAGGATGTCGACGCGGCCGTACGTATCGAGTGCCGTGTCGATGATCGCCTTGCCGCCAGCTGCGGTGGCCACCGAGTCGGTGCTGGCGACGGCTTGACCACCGGCAGCGAGGATCTCACGCACGAGATCGCATGCCGGACCGGTGTCGGTTCCGTCGCCCGCGAGGCCGCCGCCTGGATCGTTGACGACAACTTTCGCCCCCTGGGAGGCGAGCAGCATGGCGTAGGAGCGGCCAAGCCCTCGGCCAGCTCCGGTGACGACGGCCACCCTGCCGTCAAATCTCAAGTCAGTCATCTGTGTTCGTCAGGACCAGACCGTCGAGGTCGCCTTTGGCTCGCCATCGCGTGAGTAGTTCGTCGAACGCGTAGAAGCCTGGCATGTAGGGATCGCCGATGGCCGAGCGGATGCCCTCGCCGCCACCGCCACCCTCGTTGTTGTAGTAGCCGGGCGTGCAGGACACCGCGAATTCCGGGTTACCCATTGAGGTTTCGCGGATCGTCCTGACCCAGCCGTCTTGAGCTTCCTGGCTCGGCTCGACGGTCGTCGCGCGGCGCGCCATCGCCTCGGAAATGATGTAGGCGATGTGTTCGGCCTGTTGCTCGAGCATCGCGGTGGTGTTTCCCGCCACCCCGCCCTGAATGAAGCCGGTGAAGAACTGGTTGGGGAAGCCCCGGCTGGTCATCCCGTGGAGCGACTTATAACTGTCGCGCCAATGATCGAAGAGCGACAGGCCGTCGCGGCCCTCGATCACATCGACCGCATACCGGCGGCTGATGTCCGTGGTGATCTCGAAACCGCTGGCGAAGATGACGCAGTCGACTTCGTACTCAACGCCGTTGGCGACGATCCCGTTCTCGGTGAGCCGTTCCATGCCTTTGGATTCCGACACGTCGACCAGCGTAACGTTCGGGCGGTTGAACGTAGGCAGGTACTCGTCGTTGCTGCAGGGCCGCTTGCACATGAATCGGTAGTACGGTTTGAGCGCTTCGGCGGTCTCCGGGTCGTCGACGAGGTCCTCGACGCGGCGCCGCAACCGCTCCATCATCTTGTAATCCTCTTCTTCACGCATCGCCATGATCTGCTCGACGGTCAGTGCGGCGGGATCCTCGGCGGCCGCGACCCGCGCGGTCAGATTGCGCCCGAGCTCGGTCCAGAAATCGCAGACCATATCCGGCTCGTCGAACACCACACCTTCCCCCAACGGTGACCACCGGTGAAAGTTGCGCTTGCGTTGCTCCTGCCAGCCCGGCTGCAGGGAGGCCGCCCACTGCGGGTCGGTCGGCTCGTTACCGCGCAGGTCCACCGACGACGGCGTGCGCTGAAAGACGTAGAGGTGCTGGGCGTCTCGGCCCAGGTGCGGAACCAGCTGCACGCCGGTCGCACCGGTACCGACGAGCGCCACGCGCTTGTCGTGCAGTTTGTGCAGTCCGCCGTTGGCGTCTCCGCCGGTGTAGTCGTAGCCCCAACGGGCGGAGTGGAACATGTGTCCCTTGAAGTCCTTGATACCGGGAATGCCCGGCAGCTTCGGCCGGTTGAACGAGCCCTGCGCCATCACCAGGAAGCGGGCGCGAATGTGGTCACCGCGGTTGGTGCTCAACCGCCAGCGCTTGATCGTTTCATCCCAGCGCGCCGCGCACACCTGGGTGGACAGGATCGCGCCGTCGTAGAGGCCGAAATGCTTTGCGATGCGCCGGCAGTGCTCATAAATCTCGGCGCCGTCGGCGAACTTCTTCGACGGAATGTAGTTGAGTTCTTCCAGCATCGGGATGTAGCAGTAGGCGTCGTTGTCGCACTGGATGCCGGGGAATCGATTCCAGTACCAGACGCCGCCGAAGTCTCCGCCCATCTCGATGATGTGCACGTCGTCGACAGCTGCCTTCTTGAGGTAGGCGCCGGCCAGCAGCCCGGTGATGCCGCCGCCGAGCACCGCCACGTCGATGTTCTCGTCGATCGGGGTGCGCGGTGTCACCGGCGTGTGGGGATCGACCTCGGCGAATTCCGCGAAGTCGTCCTTGAGTTCCAGGTACTGCTTCGAGCCCTCCGGACGCAGCCGCTTGTCGCGCTCGTACAGATACTTCTTCCGCAGCGCGTCGATGTCGATGTCCTCCGGCGTCTGCGTTGGGCCACATTTATCGAACATGGTCATCTGTCTCCTAGGCCTGATGGTGCCGACCCGCGGCGCCCGGCGCCAGCGCCGCGCTTGCGGTCGGCACTAAAGCTCCTGCGGTTCGCCGGTGCCCATGTACTTCGACAGTTGGTAATGGAGGTTGACAATGCTTCGCTCCCGATAGGGATTGGGCTTGGTCCCCGGAAAACCCAGGGACTTCATGCCGCGTTGCACCGCCGCCATGTTGGAGAAGTCCTGAGGTAGGACCGAGCGCCACCGGGGATCGCCGACCGGTGTGTACTCCCATTCCGTCTGGGGCTCTTGGCCTTTCGGGTAAAGCTCGAAGACCGACACCTCGAAGATGCACTTGTCGGGGCTGTAGCTGGGGTGCGGCCGCGCGCCGTAGCACAGCGCACTGGTCAGCCCCTGCCCGATCTGGAAGTTCGGAAAGATCTGCCATGCGGTGCCGGCCTGGCCGAGGATGTCGGGCGGGATCGTCGGCCAGATCACGCCGCGGGCTTCATCGTCCCGGCGCGCCGACGCCAGCCAGTGCTCGAGGACCTTGTCGGCCGGTGTGCCCTCGGGCAATTCGTCGACCAACCGCTTGGCGGCGTTCACCAGCGTCTGGGTGGTGGTGGCGTTGGTCTCCTCCATCGTGTAAAGCTGCATCTCCGCCGTCGACACTCGCGGGTCGGCACCAATGCCGAGCCTGATCTTGGACTTGGTGGCCTCCATGTCGTCCGGCGCGTCATAGCCGATGTTGCTGTGCTTGCCTTGCGCCTTGGCCCAGCCTTTGAACTCGCCGAACTTGTTGAACTCCGGATGGGTGGTGTAGACGTGGTAGGTCTCGTTGAACGCCTCCAGCGCGACCTTCCAGTTGCAGTCGAAGGACAACCATTTGCGCCATTTGCAGCGCATGTTCTCCAGGCCGAAGGGGTCGAGAATCTTTGCGGCAGGAAACAGATAATCGGCCAGCGGCTCGCAGTCGGGGTCCATGTTGATCCACAACCACCCGCCCCAGGTGTCGACCTTGACCGGTCGAAGATGGGTGTTGTCGGGAGTCAGCGCGCCGTCCCAGTCTTGTTGCTCACGGATGTGGGTGCACGTCCCGTCCAAACCGTAGGTCCAGCCATGGAATCCGCAAACGAATGATTTGTGCGCGCGGCCACAGGCGTTCTTCGCGCCCTCGGGTGTATCGATCAGCCGACGTCCGCGGTGCATGCACACGTTGTGGTGGGCGTGAAATTCGGCTGAGCCGGTGCGTACCACGATGATCGAGTCGTCGAGGATGTCGTAGGTCAGATAACTGCCCAGCTCGGGCAACTCTTCGACGCGGCCAACCTGCTGCCAGACTTTTCGCCACAGTTTGTCGCGCTCGGCGCGGGCGTAGTGCTCGCTGATGTACGCTTCGACGCCAATCGTCATCGCTTTCGAAAGTTCCTCGGGTACCGCTGATTTCACGTCCTTGGCCAGATCGGTCATCGCATCCTCCTAATGGCCGCGCGGAAGGATTCGTCCTTGAGGAACAGCGAGGTGTTGTCGGCGCCCAGATGGCTCCATTTGAGGCCGAGCCCACCGTCGACGAGCAACGTCTGGCCGGTGATGTAGCTCGACAGGTCCGAGAGCAGGAAGAGGATGGCGCCGGCCTGCTCCTGGGGCCGGCCGCGCCGGCCCATCGCGATCGCCTGCCGGTCCCGGTCCGGGTCCTCGTCGACATAGGTGCGCGAGGCCGCGGTCTCGGTGACGCCCGGCGCCACGGCATTCACCCGAATTCCGGACAACGCCAGCTCGAGTGCCATCGTCCGGGTCATCGCCGTGATCGCGGCCTTGGCGGTCCCGTAGGCGATGTGAAACGGCGCGGTGTTCATGCCGCTGATCGACGAGATCGACACGATCGACCCGGGCCGCTGCTGCGCGACCAGTTCGGCAGCCACGGCCTGGCTCATGAAGAACGCCGTTTCGAGATTGTCGGTGAAGATCTTGCGCCAGTCGGTGCGCGTCACCCGTGTCGACGGCATCCACGTCGCTGGCTCGGCGCCGCCCGCGACGTTCACCAGACCGTAGAGGGTCCCGTCGGCGCGGCGCGCCTGGTCGATTACCGCGGCGATGCCCTCATCGGTCGACGCATCGGCCGCGACGGGCACCACCGCTAGACCTTGCTGCGCCAGCGGAGCGACGTGCTCGTCGAGGTTTTCCTTCGACCGGCTCAACGCGATCACCGTGGCCCCCGCCCGAGCGGTCATCGCCGTGACGGTGGTGCCGATGCCGCCACCGCCGGCACCGGAAACCACGACGATGCGGCCGCGGAGCCCTGGAAGATGCCCGTAATCCTCGCGATCGTCCATGACCTGCTTTCCCTGCCGGCAACGGGATCTACTGCGCCGCTTTGTCCGGACAAGATAGTGCGTTCTGTCTGTTGGAGAATACTATTCCCATCGGCAGACTGGGCTGTCAAGGCCGAGATAACATGCTTCGGCAGCTATTGTCTGGACTAGGAGGAGTTGATAACGTCCAGCTCAAACGGCTGACGGAAGGACCTCGGCAAGGCATGTCCATTTCACGGGCCATCGCAACGCAGCTATCGCGATATGCAGTCGCCCACTCGATCGACACCGCCGAGGGCTGGGGGCTCGAGAGGGTCACGGCTCCCAGTAGGCTGTTCGGCGCCAACGGCCTGCGCACCGGTCCGGATGACCGCGTCTACATCGCGCAGGTGACCGGCAGTCAGATCACCGCGCTGGATCACCGCACCGGGGAACTGGGGGTGGTGAGCGCCAAGGGCGGCGAGATCGTGGCTCCCGACGATGTCGCGTTCGACGCGCGCGGCAACCTTTATGCGACCGAGGTCATGGACGGCCGGGTCAGCGTGCGCGACACCGCCGGCCGGACCCGGGTGCTGCGCGACGACGTTCCGTCGGCCAATGGAATCACGTTTCATCGGGACCGGTTGTTCGTTGGCGAATGCCGCGAGGGCGGGCGCGTATTGGAGCTCGACATGACCGGCGGGCCGCCGCGGGTGCTGCTGGAAAACGTCCCCTCACCGAATGCGATGGAGGTCGGCCCGGATGGGCTGCTGTATTTCCCGGTGATGGGTGCCAACGAGATTTGGCGAGTCGACCCCGACGGCGGCGAACCACACTGCGTTGCGCGCGATCTTGGTGTGCCCGACTCGGTCAAGTTCGACCCGCAGGGTTGCATTGTCTCGACGCAGGTGGCGAGCGGGCAGGTGTTGCGCATCGATCCGCGCAGCGGCGAACAGCGGCTGCTGGCCCAGCTGAGTCCGGGGCTGGACAACTGCACGTTCGTCGGCGACCGGGTGCTGGTGTCCAACTTCACCGGGGAGATCACCGAGATATCGCCGGACGGCGCGACGCGGACGGTGCTGCCCGGCGGGCTGAACTGGCCGCTGGACCTGACGGTGGGCGATGACGGGCGGCTTTACATCGCCGACGGCACCTATTTCTATGTGGCCCTGCCGGACGGATCGTTGCAGACCCTGGGGATGTTGTTCAGCCCCGGCTATCCCGGATTCCTGCGCGGCGTCGCGTCGAGCGGCCCCGGCGAGTTCGTCGTAACGACCTCAGGTGGTCAGGTCAGCCGCTACCGGCCGGCGGCGAACGAAACCGAGGTGCTGGCGGACGGTTTCGACCAGCTCTACGGGGTCGCGGTCGGTCCCGACGGTGTCGTCGTTGCCGAGTTGGGCACCGGACGCGTGCTGTCGTTGCGTTCGGGCAACATCGACGTGCTGGCCACCGACCTATGTGAGCCGGTGGGGGTCGCGATCGGCGAAGACGGGGCATGCCTGGTGGCGGTGGCCGGCGCGGGACGGGTGGTCGCGGCGAACGGATCGAGAGTCGACACCGTCGTCGCCGACCTGCAACGCCCGCAAGGTATTTGCGTACACGACGGTGTGCTCTACATCGTCGACGCCGGCGCCAAAAAGTTGATCGCGTTCGATCCGAACACCAAGGCCCGGCAAACCATCGCGTCGGGGCTACCCGTCGGCCCCCCGCCGGGCGTGGTGCCCAAGCCGCTGAAAGGTATGCCGCCGTTTTCCGGTCCGCAGGGCCCCTTCGCCGGCATCGCCGCCGCGGCCGACGGCACGCTCTACGTCTCGGCCGACGGCGACGGCAGCATTCTGGCACTGCACCGATCGCGGGATAGCCGCTGATGTCCCAGGCCATTTCGAGCGAGCACCGCTATTTGCAGATCGCGCGTACGCTGCGTAAGGAGATCGTCGACGGCGTGTACCCGGTGGGTTCGCAGCTACCGACCGAACACCAACTGTGTGAGCGATTCGCGGTCAGCCGCTACACGGTCCGCGAAGCGCTGCGCCGGCTGCGTGAGGACAACCTCGTCGCGTCGCGGCCCCGCGCGGGCACCCGCGTGGTTCCGCGGCCGGCGTCCAGTTCCTATGCGCAAGAGACGATGTCGATCGACGACCTGCTCGCGTTCGCGGCCGGTGCGCAGCTGACCATCGAGTCCAACGAGATGATGGCGATCGATGACGAACTGGCCGCTCGGACCGGCCTGCAGCCCGGCACGCAGTGGCTCTCGGTGCGCGGTTATCGGCAAGCCGACGGCGCGCAGGTGCCCCTGTGCCGAACGGAGTACTACATCAACCGCGATTTCGCCGCGGTCGGCAGGCTGCTGCAACGCCATACCGGCCCGATCTTCCCGTTGATCGAGGACCTGTTCGGTGTCAGCATCGCCGAGTTGCGCCAGGAAATCGCCGCGGTGCTGCTCCCTCCCGAGCTGGCCGACGGCCTCGGAGTTGCGGCGGGCACGGCTGCGCTGCAGATGCGGCGCACCTACAAGACCTCAGATGGCGAGGTCGCTCAGGTAACGATCAACACCCATCTGTCGTCGAGCTTTCGGTATGCGATGACCATGCGCCGCGTCAATGAATAGGCCCGGCGAGGTGATGGACACGGCACGCTCGGCAGAGGCGTACCGGCGCGGATGGTGGGTGCACACCACGCTGGCCGATTCACTGCGCGCCGCCGCGGAGACCTCACCACGGCGAACGGTGTTGGTGGACGGCGACACTCGGCTGGACTGTGCCACTCTCTACACCCAGGCCGTCGGGTTGGCCAACGCCCTGACGGCACGCATGCCGACCGGCAGCACGGTGTCGTTCATGCTGCCGAACTGGCACGAGGCCGCAGTGATCTATCTGGCGGCGACGCTGGCCGGGATGGTGGTGAACCCGATCCTGCCGTCGCTGCGCGACCACGACCTGCGCTTCGTCCTCGAAGACGTCGAAGCCGCCATGATCTTCGCCCCGCACCGGTTCGGCGGTCATGACTACGCGGCGATGCTCGAACGCGTGACCGCCGCGATGAGCCACGTCCCCGAAGTCGTGGTGCTGCGCGGTGAATCCGGCGCACACACGCCCTACCCGGAGCTGCTGCAGCAGCAGCCGGACCCGCTAAAGCTGCCGGCCCTGGATCCCGCCGCCGTACGAATGGTCTTGTACACGTCGGGCACTACGGGGCATCCGAAAGGCGTGCTGCATAGCCATAATTCGATACACGCGCTGATCTGTCAGATCCGCGACCAGTGGAACGTCGAGCCGGGCGACACATTCCTGGTTCCGTCGCCCATCGCCCACATCGGCGGCTCGATATACGCGTTCGAGTGCCCGCTGCTACTCGGCACGACCGCGGTGCTCATGGACCGCTGGGATCCGTCGGTGGCGGTGACACTGATGAACAGTGAACGTTGCACCCACATGGCCGGGGCGACAACGTTTCTGCAGCAGCTGCTGTCCGCCGCCGAACGCGCCGATAGTCGCTTGCCCGACTTGAAGGTATTCATCTGCGGCGGCGCTTCGGTGTCGCCATCGCTGATCCGGCGCGCCGCCGAATATTTCGACCGGGCAGTCGTAACCCGTGTATACGGCTGCACCGAAGTGCCCGTCGCGACCGTCGGCGCACCCCGGCGAGACGAAGCCGACCGAGCCGCAGACACCGACGGACGGGCCGGCATCGCCGAGATCAAACTCGTCGCCCACGCGGCCGCGCCGGCCGGTGACGGTGAGATCTGTGTTCGCGGCCCCCAGATGCTGCTGGGCTACCGACATCGGCAAGACGATACCGATTCATTCGATGCCGCAGGGTTTTTCCGCACCGGGGACCTCGGGCGCTGGGTCGATGACCAATACCTCGTCGTGACCGGCCGAGCCAAGGACGTCATCATCCGCAACGGTGAAAACATCTCGGCCAAGGAAGTCGAGGACCTACTCGCCGACCACCCCGGCATCGCCGAGATCGCGGTCGTCGGGCTGCCCGACGACCGAACCGGGGAACGGGCGTGCGCGGTGATCGTCCCAGCGGGCGAGTCAAAGCCCGATGTCGCCAACCTGCGCGCGCTGCTGCAGAGCAAGGGCGTCGCGAAATTCAAAGCCCCAGAGCGGGTGGTCATCTGGGATGCGCTGCCCAAGAACGATGCGGGCAAGATCCTCAAACATCAGATTAGAGCGGTACTGACACGGGATGGGTGACATGCAGGTCGCAATCGTCACGGGCGCAAGCAGCGGCATCGGTTTGGGCTGCGCAAAGAAACTCGCCGAGATGGGGATGGCCATCCTCGGCACGGGTCGCGACGAGGACAGGCTGACCGTGTTGCAACGATCCATCGACGACCCGGCGCGGGTGGCGACTCTGGCCGTCGACCTGACCCATGACGATGCGCCGCGACGGATCGTCGACCTCGCCGTCGAGCGGTGGGGCCACATCGACTTCCTGATCAACAACGCCGGTGTCGGCAACCCCAAACCGCTACACGAGACGGACGACGAAACACTGGACTACTTCCTGGGTTTGATGCTGCGAGCGCCGTTTCGGCTTGCGCGCGATGTGCTCCCGCACATGCGACCCGGAGCGGCGATCATCAACATCACGTCGACTTTCGCCGTCGTCGGCGGGCTGCGCGGCGGCGCCTACTCGGCGGCCAAAGGCGGCCTGACCGCGCTGACCACCCACATCGCCTGCCAGTACGGCGCCTCCGGCATCCGCTGCAACGCCGTCGCGCCCGGTGTGACGGTAACGCCGATGGTCGAGAAGCGCTTGGAGGACGAGCGGTTCCGCAGGATCAACACCGAGCTGACGCCGCATCAGCGGTTGGGCATGGTCGACGACATCGCCAGCACCATCGCGTTCTTGTGTTCGCCCGGTGGGAGTTTCATCAACGGGCAGACGATCGTCGTCGATGGCGGCTGGAGTTCGACCAGGTATCTGTCCGACTTCGCGCTGACATCGGAGTGGATCGCGCGGTGAGCCCGGGCCTCGCGACGGCCGCGTTCCTCGAGACTGAAGCTACGCACTCGCGGCGCGGCGTGTCATGTGCACTGTTTAAGTGTCGCGGTGAACTGCGGGGGGGAAGCCCCTGATGCGCGTTTGGCCCGCCGCGTTTGTGCGCACGACGCTTCCGCTGAACCTGTCGGGCCTGGCCGAGCTGGATACCGGTCGATACCACTCGATCTGGCTGCCCGACCACATGGTGAGCTTTTGGCCCGATGCACTGTGGACGCCGGAATTCACCGACCTCGCAACGTCATCGCCATCGCCGCATCGCCACCTCGACGGCATGGCGGTCGCCGCTACCGCGGCCGTGCTGACCGACAATGTGCCGTTGGCCACCAGTGTGGTGGACACGGTGCGTCGCCACCCGGCGACGCTGGCTCAAAGCGCGCTGACCATCGACCATCTGTCTCGCGGGCGATTCATCCTCGGCCTGGGCAGCGGTGAGAGCGAAAACATCCTGCCCTACGGTTTCGACTTCGCCCGGCCCGTCAGCCGCTTCGAGGAAGCGTTGAAAGTCATCCGCTGCTCTGGGACAGCGACGGGCCGGTGCACTTCGAGGGGCGGTTCTACCGGCTGCGTCATGCCCGGCTGGACACCGAGCCCTACGAGGGGCGCTTCCCGCCTATTTGGATCGGCGCCAGCGGGCCACGCATGCTCGACATTGTCGGGCGTTACGCCGACGGTTGGTGGCCGGCCGGAGCATGGACCCCCGACCACTACGCCGAGATGCTGGGTGCGGTAAGGCAATCGGCCGGACGGGCCGGCCGCGACCCGATGGCCATCACACCGTGCTATGTGCAGGTCTGCCTGATCGGTGACGACGACGAGGCGATCGAGAAGATCGTCTGCGCCCTGCTGGTGGCGGCGTTCTTGCTGCAGGTACCGGCGGAAGGGCTGCGCCGCTTCGGCTTTGACCACCCGATGGGGGACGACTGGGGCGGATTTCACGACATCGACCCGACGACGCTGACGCGCGAACGGATCGTCGACTTCCTCGGCCGCGCCGAGCCCGACGCGATTCGGGCGGTCGTGCCGCACGGCACGCCACAACAGGTCGCCCGAACCATCAAGTCGTATGTGGATGCGGGGCTTCGCGTTCCCAAGATCCTGGACTACGGCGCGATGGCCGGACTCGAGTTCAGCGCCGCGTCGGCGGCCAACGTGCGCAAGACGGAGGACGAATTGTTGACTTTGTGTGGCGGTCAACCATGACGGCGGGTCTGGATGCGAACGCGGTGCTTGCCCGCGCCCAGACCGAGACGGGCCTGTACGACTACGGTGACCCGACACTGCCGGAGCGGTTCTGCCTGGCCGTCGACCACTTGAACGGTATCGGCATGGACGCCAATGGCATTGAACAAGCGGAAAGCGTCTGTCATTGGCTGCTGACGTCGCGGCTGGAGTTCATCGAGGACCGCAACCGCTATCCGATCGCCGCCGAGGTGATCGACCACCCGATGTTCGTCACCGGAGAGCCGCGCTCGGGTACCACGCTTATGCACGTGCTGATGGCGGTGGACCCGCACGCCCGTGCGCTGCGCTTCTGGGAGGTGATGTACCCGTCGCCGCCTCCCGGCCTTGCCCGACCGGACGACCCCCGCCGGGCGCGGGCCGACGCCGACTGGCGGGAGATCAACGCGAAGATGCCCAAGTGGCTGCTCAGCCACCCCTACAACGACATGCTCGGTGACGGCCTCCCCGAAGACGAGCGCAGCTGGGCCTTCGACTTTCGGGTGATGACTCCGACCGCGTGGTGGCGGGTCCCGATGCAGACGCTGGTGGCCGGTCTGCCGACGGACTCGGTCGCGCAGTACCGCCTGCACATGGCGATGCTGCAGCAGCTTCAGTACAACCGGCCGCCGAAATATTGGGTTTTGAAGGGGTTTCACGGCTTTCGCCTGAAGGAGTTCTTCGACACCTATCCCGACGCGAATCTGCTGTGGTTGCATCGCGACCCGGCCCAGGTCGCGGCGTCGCGAACTATGATGATAGCTGACATCCTCGACGGCATCGTCGGTCCGATCGATCTCGCCGTGGAGGCAAAGAAGCATCTCGAGATGAGCCGGCAAGCTCGCGTTCAAGGATTTCAATGCGACCTCAGGCCTACAGCGTGCCGACGCATTTCGCTTTCTCACCCAGAATCTGGGGCAGGCCTTCGATCTGGCCCTCGAAACCCGCGACCCCCGCTATCCGCTGATTCACTCCTTCTGCAACCCAATCCGCAAACTGGGCGGAGACTGCGCGGATTTCACCTACCAACAGGTCTGGATCGACGGCCAATCCGTCTACCGCATAACCGGAACACGCGGCACAGCCACGTTTTTCAACATCACCGTGCAGGGGGCGCGTCCAGACGGTCCGCATGTCCTGCATGAGCCATTCGGGGATGTGCCCGAGGTCAACCTGTTCGGCCACCAACTCCGCGTTGAACCCGACGGCACTTTCGAGCTGTACATCGGAGGTCCCGAGCGTGGGCCCAACTGGTTACCGAACACCGCGGTTTCACGCAAACTGTTCATCCGTCAAGGCTTCGACCGCTGGGATGAGCGTCCCGCGCGGATGCGGATCGAGCGCGTCGACATGACCTCGCCGAAGCCGCTGCCGACTCCCGACACGATGATCGAGGCGATGCGGTGGGCGGACGATTTCGTTACCGGGCTCATGCGCGACTGGCCCGAATTCCCGTTTACCTATGGGGGCGTCGACAATGAGCGTCCGAATCGGTTCCCGCGCCTGGACGCATCCGAGGCGGACGCCAAACGCGGCCGTGCCGCCGCCAACATGTACTGGGAGCTGGGGCCAGACGAAGCCCTCATCGTCGAATTCGATGCCCACGAGGGTCTATGGATGATCACGAACATGGGCGCCTACTTCACCAGCATGGACTTCCTTTACCGGCCGGTGAGCTACACCCCGAGCCGTGCGTCGGTCGACGATGACGGCAAAATCCGGTTGATATTGGCCCACCAGGACCCGGGCTTTCACAACTTGATCGACACGCAGGGATTCGAACGCGGGAACCTCACCTACCGCCACATGCTCGCTGGTCAGCCCGCGGCACTGACCACCCGGCTCGTCAAGCATGCGGAGCTCGCACATGCGCTACCCCCGGAAACCGCGCGAGTCACAAGCGCCGAACGTACCGCTTTGATGTGGGAGCGCTTCAACGGCGTCCGCCACCGATTTCCGCTCTGATACCCCCCGATAGGCGCGTGTCTTCCGAGGATCGCGGCGAGCTCGCCTTTAAGCTGGCTGCGATCAACAGGAGGGGCAGCGACGTATCGGCATCAACTATGGCGCCGGGCGATGTGGCGGTCAGGGCGCATCAACAGCGATCACTGAGCCGGGCGGGACCAATCCCGTGCCGGCTCTTCGTGCTGGGCGGTCCCGCTGGGTCGCCCCGGTGCGCAGGGTCGGCCGGCTCGCGATTTGGGATCGCCCCGAGCGGCGCGGCGGGATTCCCGCGCTCGACGGGCTGCGTGCAATAGCGGTTGCGTTGGTGCTCGTCGGGCACGGCGGCATTCCTGGTGTGGCCGGCGGATTCATCGGGGTCGACGTCTTCTTCGTGCTGAGCGGATTTCTGATCACCTCGCTGTTGCTTGACCAGCTGGGACGCACCGGGCGAATTAATTTGACTGGCTTCTGGATTCGCCGCGCCCGTCGGCTGTTACCGGCCCTGGTGCTGATGGTGCTCACGGTCGCGGCAGCCCGCCAACTACTTCCCGATCAGGCCCTCACCGGTTTACGCAGCGACGCGATCGCGGCGTTCCTCTGGATGGCGAACTGGCGGTTCGTGGCCCAGAAAACCGACTACTTCACCCAAGGTGCTCCACCGTCGCCGCTGCAGCACACCTGGTCGCTGGGCGTGGAGGAGCAGTATTACTTCGTCTGGCCGCTGCTGCTGATCGCGGTCGCCCTGCTGCTGGCCGCGGGCGCGAGGCGCCGCTTCAGCTGGGCCACCGTGGGCGGTGTCCGTCTCACCGTGTTCATCATTGCCACCTTGGGAACGTTGGCTTCCGCTGTGATCGCCATGGTGATGGTGACCGACACCACGCGTGACCGGGTGTATTTCGGCACCGACACGCGCGCCCAGGCGCTGCTGACCGGCGCCGCGGCTGCGGCTTTGCTGGTTCACGACTGGCCGTCGCTGAACCGCGGCTGGTGCTTGATCCGCACTCGGTGGGGACGGCGGGTCGCTCGCACTCTGCCATTCTTGGGTGTGGCGGGGCTGGCGGCCGCGACGCACTGCGCAACGGGCAGGACCGGTGAATTTCGTCATGGTCTGCTGATTGGAGTCGCCATCGCCGCTGTCGTCGTGGTGGCGCCGGTGGCATTGGAACAACGCGGGCTGGTCGCGCGCATACTGACTTTTCGTCCGCTGGTGTGGCTGGGCACCATTTCCTACGGTGTTTACCTGTGGCACTGGCCAATCTTTCTGGCGCTCAACGGGGAGCACACCGGATGGGCTGGGCTTCCGCTGTTCGCCGCGCGCTGCGCCACTACGGTGGCGGTGGCCGCGGCATCATGGTGGCTGATCGAACAGCCGATCCGGCGCTGGCGACCGGCGCGGGTGCCGTTACTGCCGTTGGCGGCGGCCACCGTGGCCAGCGCCGCCGCGGTGACATTGTTGGTGGTTCCGGTGGGAACCGGGCCGGGCTTGCGTGAGCCCGGCCTTCCTCCGGGGGTCTCGGCGGTGGCTGCGGTGTCTTCCTCGCCGCCGGGCGGCAGTCACCCGGTCAGGCCGCGAGATCCCAATCGGCCGTTAACGGTATCGGTGTTCGGTGATTCGATCGGCTGGACCTGGATGCACTACCTTCCGCCGACCCCTGGTTTCGCGTTTCTCGACCACACCATCATCGGGTGCAGTTTGGTGCGGGGCACGCCGTATCGCTATATCGGCCAAACCCTGGAGCAGAGGCCAGAATGCGACAACTGGCCGATCAGATGGTCGACGCAGGTCAGCCAGGATCAACCGGACGTGGCGCTGCTGATCATCGGCCGCTGGGAGACGGTCGATCGCGTCAACGAGGGCCAGTGGACCCACATCGGCGATCCCACCTTCGACGCATATCTCAATGGTGAACTCGAGCGGGCACTGAACATCGTCGGTTCCACCGGTGTTCGAGTGGTGGTCGCCACCGTGCCGTATAGCCGAGGCGGGGAAAAGCCGGACGGCCGGTTGTATCCGGAGGACCAACCCGACCGCGTCAATTTGTGGAATGCCATGTTGCGCAGGACGGTTAGCCACCATCCGAACGTCCAGATCTTGGATCTGAACAAGAAGTTGTGTCCGGACGGCATTTACACCGCCAAGGTAGACGGCATCAAAGTACGCAGCGACGGCGTGCACCTTACCCCCGAAGGGGTGAAGTGGCTGACGCCGTGGCTCGAGGAATCCTTACGCTAACCGCCTGTGCTGCAACTGATTTCCATACTGTCGCTGTCCCGGACCGCGAAGTTGAAGCTTACATAGCCGTTGTCGGGGTTACGTACCCGGTCGAGATAGGGCTGGGTATCGGCCGCGTTGGTGTTGTCGGCGACGACCAGCGCGCCGACCGAAAGTCGTGGCTCGAGCAGTTCGAGCACGGGCAGATAGAGGTCTTTCCACCCGTCCAGCAGCACGAAATTCACCGGCCCAGCCACGTCCGCCAGGGTGGACAGCGCATCCCCTTCGAGTACGGTGATCAGATCGTCTAAGCCGGTGTCGGCGAACGTCTGCTTAGCAGCGGCGATCTTGGTGGTGTTGAGCTCGGTTGTCAGCACCCGACCGGTTCCGTTGTCACGCACCGCCGCCGCCAGGTGGAGCGCGGAAATGCCGAAGGACATGCCGAACTCGACGATCGTCGTCGGGCGGGTGGCCCGCACCAGCGCGTATAGCAGCCGGCCGGCTTCCGGGGTCACCGGGATGTAGAACTCACTCATCGCCTCGGCGCGTTCCTGTGCGGTCATCGGACGATCGAAGTCACCACGCCTCTCCAGCAGCAGCGGCATCTGGTTCTTTGCCTCGGTGTACATGCGGTCGAGCACCGTCGCGACCTCGGGGGCCTGCAGAGTGTTAGCCATGACACCGAGCCTAGGCCCGACTGTGTCGGCAAACGCAAACCGGCCGCAGGTTACGAAAACCTTACGTAAGGGTTGCGTAAAAGGTTTGACGCGGGTGGCCGTCGGTGTGACCATGGGACTGGTAAGCACCTCGGTAGGTGAGGCGTCTGCACGGATATAGGCCACTGACCCCGAACGTCGAGAGACGCCCCAGGTCAGGACAGCTCTTCCCGGACCCAAGGGTTGAGGCCCAAGTGGCTTCTGGAATGTTCCAGATACGCCGTGCAGTGCCGAAGCTCCGACGAGAGGGGTGCGGCTGGCGGTTGCGCTGGTCATTCGTGCCTCTTCCGTTCAGGTGAACGTGGTGACGCCCGCGTGCGTCCCGGCTAGAAGGAGGTGAGGGCGAGATGAGCGAGTTCAGTCCGGGCGAGAGTTGCTATCCGAAATCCGTCTTGTCCCGATCCGGTTCCGGCATGCTTGCTGCCGCCTAGAACATTCTCGGCGCTGCTCCTGCGCAACCGACGAGTTGCGCGCACTGTCGACCCCGATCGGGCGTCCAGGCAGGAGAAGATCATGAAGTTTTTTGTTGCACAGCGTTTTTCCGGTGCGGTGAAGTCACCGGGTCGGCGTTTGAGGGGTGCGGGCCGTCTGGTGGCGAACAAGTTCCACGTACGACACACCATGACTCCTCAGGAGAGGGCCAACCGGTACATGTCACGGATGCCGATCGCAGTGATTACGGCCTCGCTGGGTGGGCATCCCCCCGACAGTGTGGGCGGTCGCCGATGACGCGTGTCACCTACTGAAACTGCGCCCTTGATGCGATAGCGAGAAACCAATGGCTTCGGTGTCCACCGACGTGATCGATGCCGTCGGCGTCCCGTCGGCGGTCAATGGCGCCGGCTTGCGCACCGAGGCTGCTGCGGTGGGCTCGGTAATGCCGGATACGTCCGGTTCGGCGGTGCGGGAAGCCACGCATGTCGGCGACATCGTCGGTGCGTTCGGCCGCATCGGTCGCGAGGTCACCCACGCGGGTCGCAGTCGTTGGCAGCGATTGCGGCTGCTGATGGTCATCAGCGGACCGGGGTTGATCGTGATGATCGGCGACAACGACGCCGGCGGTGTGGCGACCTACGCGCAAGTGGGCCAGAACTACGGCATGAACCTGTTGTGGACGCTGTTGCTGATGATCCCGGTCTTGTACGTCAACCAGGAAATGGTGCTTCGACTGGGAGCGGTGACCGGGGTTGGACACGCGCGGTTGATCTTCGAGCGTTTCGGCAAGTTCTGGGGCGCATTGAGCGTTGGTGACTTGCTGATACTTAATGCTTTGACGATCGTCACCGAGTTCATTGGCGTGTCATTGGCTCTTGGCTTCCTGGGCTGCCCGAAGGTGGTCGCGATACCCATAGCAGCGGTGCTGCTGTTCGGGGTGGTCGCCGGCGGCTCCTTCCGCCGTTGGGAGCAGCTGATGTTCGTGCTCATCGCGGCGAACGTGGCGATAATCCCCGTCGTACTGGCGGTGCATCCCACGTTGGGGCCGAGCGTGCACGGGCTGATGCCCATATTGCCGGGCGAGCCGAACTCCGTTGTGCTGCTGGCCGTCATGGCGATAGTGGGAACCACTGTGGCGCCGTGGCAGTTGTTCTTCCAGCAGTCCAATGTCGTCGACAAACGCATCACGCCGCGCTGGATGCGCTACGGCAGGATCGATCTGGTGATCGGCATCGTCGGTGTCATGGGCGGCGCTGTCGCCTTGATGGTCGCGACCGCGTACGGGCTCGCCGGTACGTCACGGGGAGGCAACTTCACCGATGCCGGTGCGGTCGCGGCTGAGCTGTCGCACCACGTCGGGCACTCGATCGGTGTGCTGTTCGCGATCGTTTTGCTAGACGCGTCACTGATCGGGGCCAATGTCGTCGGCCTGGCCACCACGTACGCGCTCGGTGATGTTCTGCGCAAGCCGCATTCGCTGCATTGGAAGGTCACCGAGGCCCCGCTGTTCTATGGCATTTACGCCGCGCTGCTTGGGCTTTCGGCTGCGGTTGCGTTCAGCCCGGATCACATTCTCGGCCTGATCACCCAAGGCGTGCAGGCTCTTGCCGGCGTGTTGCTGCCCTCGGCAACCGTCTTCTTGGTGTTGTTGTGCAACGACCGCTCGGTGCTGGGCCCATGGGCGAACACCTTCCGGCAAAATGCGATGGCCTGGACGATCGTGTGGTCGCTGGTGGTGTTGTCACTGATGTTGACCGCCGTAACGTTTTTCCCCAACTTGTCGGCCGCGACCATGGTGAGTGGCCTCGGCCTGGGCGCCACGCTCGGGATTGCCGGTGCCGCTGTCGTTTTCGCGGTCGGCTGGTTCACCGAACGCCGCGACACGGGCAGCCCGGAGCACAGATCCGGCGGGATGGTTGCCCGGCGCGGCCAGCACGCGCTAGCGAAACGGACACGAGCCCAACGTGTGGCGGCGCGCGATGAGCTGCGCGCGAACTGGACGATGCCCGCCTTGGCGACGCTGGATCGGCCGGCCATGTCGCCGGTACGTCGGGCCGGGTTGCTGACGTTGCGCGTCTATCTGGTTGTTGCATGCGTGCTGGTCGTGCTCAGACTGGGGCAGGCCGCGATGGGCTGAGGTTGCTGGCGCATGCCGCAACCGTCCTTTCCCTCGCACGCGCGGCTCCCATGGGGGCGTATGTTCATAGACGCTGTTTGGTGGTCTCAGCGCCGGAAGGAACACTCATGGGGCTAGCTCGGATCAGTGTCACCGGCTGCGGCATCGCCGCCCTTCTCATCGGCGCCGTGGTCGCCGGTTGCGGCAACAGCAACAAATCATCGCAGGCGTCGTCGTCGCCGACCTCTTCCGGCTCTACCCGGTCATCGACCAGCTCCACCGTGGCCGGCCCGGCGGCGGGCCAACCCACCGACTACAGTGCGTTGCTCATCAAGGCCAGCGACATCGGCGGCGACCTAACGGCTCCGCAACCGCCCGTGCTGAACCCCAACAATGCGCCCGGGGTTGCGCAACTGTTCGCCAACGCCGACAACAGCCGCCGAATCGGGGACACCATCTTGATAGTTGCTGATCCCGCGACCGCGGCCGCCGGTCTCGAGAACACCAAAACCAACTATGCGGCCAAGGTCAACGGCACCTGGCAGCCCGTCGATGTCGGCTCCACCGGGGCGATGATTTCCGGTACCTCGCCAGACAACTCCCAAGCGGTGACGGTGCTGTTGTTCACCGAGGGCAAGGCGCTGGTTAATCTGGAATTCGACAGCGCTCCCAACGATCCGATCGACCCGGGTATGGCAACGGATATCGGCCGCAAGCAGGATGCCGCCATCAAGAGCGGGTTGCCGAGCTAGCCCGTCTGGGGCGCCAACGTATCGGCGAAACGCGGAATGCCGTTGGCTGATCCGGTAATTCGGTGTTCGGTTGTGGCGATCAGGCGACGACCTGGATGGGGTCACCCACATTGACCTGGTTGAAGTACCACGCCGCGTTGTCCGGACTGAGGTTGATGCATCCGTGACTGACGTTGGCGTAGCCCTGCGAGTCCACCGACCAGGGTGCCGAGTGCACATACACGCCGCTCCAGGTGACGCGCACGGCGTATTGAGCCGTGATCTTGTAACCCTCGGGCGAACTCAGCGGAATACCGATGGTCCGTGAATCCATTACGACGGAGCGTTCTTTTTCCAGCGCGGTGAAGTTGCCGATCGGTGTCGGGCGGCTGGGTTTACCCATTGACGCCGGCATGGTGCGGAGCACTTCTCCGTCTTGGCTGACGGTGAAGGTGTGTGCGGAGATGCTGGCGACGCCGAGTAGCGCGTCGCCGGTGTCGAATCCGGTGGTCAGCGCCTGCACACCGACTGAGACGTGGGAATGGGCAGGCCAGTAGTGGTTCGGGACCCACTGGACCACGTTGTTCTCGACCCACTCGAAGTGTCCGGGCATGTTGCTTGGCGACGTCACGTGGATTGACCGTTCGGCGGCCCCCCGGTCGGTGACCGGTGCGGTGAACGTGACCACGACGGGGTGCGCCACGCCCACTACCGCGCCGTTAGCAGGCAAAACCGAAGCAACTTCGGGGGCCGGTTTCGGAGCAGGAACGGCGGCCAGGCCACGGCCGGCCGGCGCTACCAAACCCAGCACGGTGATCGCGGCCATAACGAATAAATAACGAACACCCCGACGCATCGCGTCCACCCTCCGAGATGGTCCGATCAGCACACGGATATTCTACTGTCTGACTACCCATTACCGCCTCCAGCAAACAATGACAGCTTCGCTCGCTGATACGGGTCACGGGGCGATCCCCAGTTGGGTTCGATTTCGCAACCGATGCAGCCGACGAGGAGTGAACATGGCTTTAGGGGATCGCTACACGCGTCCACGCGCGGACTCGGCTGCGCTGTTGCTCATCGACGTACAACATGATTTTTATGCAGATGACGCTCCAATGCGGGTTGCCGGCACGAGTGAGGCAATCCCGGCAATGGCCAAGCTGGCGCTGGCCTTCCGCCAGCGCGGGCTGCCCATCGTCCACGTTGTCCGGCTCTACCAACCGGACGGGTCGAACGCCGACCTGGTGCGTCGCGAATCCATCGAGCATAGAGCGCGGATTGCTTTGCCGGGCAGTGCCGGTTCGCAGATCGCGCCAGAGCTGTTGCCCAAAGCTGTTGAACTGGACCACAACATGCTGCTGTCCGGTGGTTTGCAAAAGCTTTCAGCTGGCGAGCACATCATCTACAAGCCACGGTGGGGCGCCTTCTACGGCACGAGCCTTGATGAGCACCTACGTGCAAGTGGCTGCAGCACACTGGTTTTCGCGGGCTGCAACTTTCCCAACTGCCCGAGGACCTCGATCTACGAAGCATCCGAACGTGACTTCCGGATCGTGCTTGTGTCTGATGCGATCTCGGGGCTATACGACCGGGGCATTGACGAATGCCGCGCGATCGGCGTGGATGTACGGGACACGTCCCTGACGCTGGCTTGGCTGGCGTGCTAGCGAGCCGTTTTTCTCAGCAGGATCGGTGCCCGTAAGGCCGAGGAGGTGCGGGTGCTTTTCCGGCAGTTGGAGTATTTCGTCGCGGTCGCCCGCGAGCGCCACTGAGCCCGGGCGGCCGAGAAGTGCTACGTCTCCCAACCCGCGCTGTCCGCGGCGATCGCCAAGCTGGAACGGGAGCTGAACGTCACCCTGATCAACCGCGGGCACACAGCTTCGAGGGCCTCACGCCCGAAGGGGAGCGGTTGGTGGTGTGGGCCAAGCGGATTCTTGCCGAGCACGGCGCATTCAAAGCGGAAGTGGACGCCGTGCGATCCGGTATCACCGGAACGCTTCAGCTGGGCACGGTTCCCACCGCGTCGACGACAGCATCCCTGGTGCTCTTGGGTTTCTGTTCGGCGCACCCGTTGGTGAAGGTGCATATCCTTTCCCGGCTCTCAGCTACCGAATTGTACCGGCGCCTGCGCGATTTCGAACTGGATACCGCGATAGTGCACGCTGCGCCGGATGATGCGCAGGACATGAACCTGGTGCCGCTTGACCAAGAGCGCTATGTGGTGCTCTCGGCGTCGGACATGCTGCCTTCCGGTTCCTCCACATTGGCCTGGCCGGAGGCGGCCCAGCTGCCACTCGCGTTGCTCACCGCGGAGATGCGCGACCGTCAGATCATCGACAAAGCATTCGCCGATCACGCCATCACCATCACCCCGCAGGTGGAAACTGACTCCGTTGCTTCGTTATTGGCCCAGGAAGCCGCCGGGAACTGGGCATGCGTCGTGCCACACACGTGGCTATGGACGTCGCCGCTGGGCGCCGAGATCCGCGCGGTGGAAATGGTCGACCCGGTGCTCAACGCCGACATCGCCCTGGCCACCATCTCCGCCGGGCCCCGGTCGCCGATCGTCCGTGCACTGGCCGCATCTGCGCGACAGCTGACGCTGAATGAGTTCTTCGACGCGCAGCTTTCAAGCGTCACCCACCGGCGCTGACCGCCGCGCTCTTGGGGTTGAGGCTGGCCAGATGGCCGCCTTCCACTCCGGCTGCGGGGTCGAGCTCGCAGTCGATGATCGACGGTGCCCAAGACGCGATCGCTTCGGCCAGCGCCGACCGCAGCTCGGACGGTGTGCCGACATGATATCCCTTGCCGCCGAACGCATCTGCGAGCAACTCGTGACGCGCCCGCGCATTGAGCACGGTGGGCGCGGGATCACTTCCTGGCGCCGCTTCGTCGCCCCGGTAGACGCCGCCGTTGTTGAGGATGACAATGGTCACCGGAAGCCGGTAGCGGCAGATGGTCTCGATCTCCATTCCGCTGAAGCCAAATGCGCTGTCACCCTCGATCGCAACCACCGGTCGTCCGGTTTCCACGGCGGCCGCGATCGCATACCCCATACCGATACCCATGACGCCCCAGGTTCCCGTGTCGAGCCGGTGTCGCGGCAGCTCCATGTCGATGACGTTGCGGGCCAAGTCCAGCGCGTTGGCGCCCTCGTTGACCACGTACACGTCCGGGTGTTCTTGCAGCACAGAGCGAATCGCGCCGAGGGCGTTGTAAAACCGCATGGGGTACGGATTTTCGGCAAGCCGCTCGCGCATTTTGGCGTCGTTGCGGGCTTTGCGGTCGGCTAATTCACTGGTCCATTCCCCGGGCACCACGATCGGATGCGCAGTGACGCCATCGCACAGCGCCGACATCACCGAGCCAATGTCGCCGACCAGTGGCGCCTCGATCTGTCGGTTGCTGTCGAACTCCGACGCCGCGATGTCGACTTGCAGGAAGGTGGCGTCGGCGGACCACTGCGGTGACTCGCCGCGGCCGAGCAACCAGTTCAACCGGGCACCCACCAGCAAAACCACGTCAGCGCGCGCGAGCGCCAGCGAGCGGGCGGCCGCTGCGGACTGCGGGTGGGAATCCGGCAGCAGTCCTTTGGCCATCGACATCGGCAGGAACGGAATTCCGGTCTTCTCAACGAAGTTCCGAATCGCGCTGTCCGCTTGGACATAAGCCGCACCCTTACCGAGCACGATCAACGGTCGCCGTGCTGCTGAGAGCACCCGCAACGCGCGGTCGACCGCTTCCGGTGCCGGCAGCTGCCGCGGAGCCGGGTCGACGACCCGCCAGACCGTATCCGCAGCGGCAGAGGCATCCATGGCTTGACCCAGAACGTCACCGGGGATATCGAGGTAAACGCCGCCCGGACGTCCGGAAACCGCAGTCCGGATGGCGCGCGCTACCCCGCGCCCGACGTCCTCTATCCGGCTGATTCGGTATGCTGCCTTCGCGAATGGGCGCGCGGCGTTGAGTTGGTCGAGCTCTTGGTAGTCACCGCGCTGCAAGTCCACTAGCGCCCGATTGCTCGAACCCGAGATCTGAATCATCGGAAAGCAGTTCGTCGTGGCGTTGGCCAGCGCGGGCAGGGCGTTGAGGAAGCCGGGCCCAGACGTGGTGAGGCATACACCCGGGCGCCGGGTGAGAAAGCCAGCGGCGGCTGCGGCGTTGCCGGCCGAGGTTTCCTGCCGGAAGCCGATGTAGCGGATCCCGGACGCCTGCGCGACGCGTGCGAGATCGGTGATCGGAATGCCGACGATCCCGTAGATGGTGTCGACGTCGTTGGCCTTGAGGGCATCCACCACCAAGTGGAAGCCGTCGATCAAACGCGTGGACTTCAGCGCTTGGTCTGCCGATCCCGAAACTGTGGTCATCGTGGCGACTCCTGGTCCGTGTGGTTTCCGGGCTGCTTCGCCCGTAGGGTGCGGTCATGCTTAGTCACCACTGTGGTCTCAGCGCCTGCGGCTGTCCAAGACTAAGCCGCTATGCACCGATCAGCAGTGTCTATCGAAAGCAGCTCCGGGCCGGCACCGCCGTCAATAGGCGCCGGTTATGGGTCGTAAGCAGATGAATATTGGACGAAGGGTGGCTGGCTCGGCATCGTGCCAGTAAGAGCTTTTCGGTGACGACGAAAGGAATGCGGCGATGGGAACCGACTCGATCACCAGCAGCGAGGTCACGACACCGACACAAAGTTCGAGCCCACGCATCGCCGATCTGGTCGAAGAGGCGGCACGCCGGTCGCCGGAGGCGCCCGCGCTTGTCGTCACCGCGGATCGGATACCGGTCAGCTATCGCGAGCTACTCCACCTGGTGGATCATCTGGCCGCGCAGCTGAAGCAAGGTGGCCTGCTGCCGGGCGACCGCGTCGCGCTGCGTGCCGGGAGCAACGCGGAATTCGTCGTCGCGTTGTTGGCGGCCTCTCGAGCGGAGCTGATCGCGGTTCCGTTGGATCCCGCCTTGCCGGTGAGCGAGCTGCAGGTCCGCAGCCAGGCGGCGGGCGCACGGGCGGTCCTGGTCGACGACGCGGCCCTCGGCGACGTCGGCGACGCTGCCGGACAAACCCTGCCCTGCTGGCCAATTGCGGTAACCGCCGGGCATGCCGAGACCGCCCCCGCGGTCAGCCTCGACGCCGCCACGGCGCCGAAGCACGAGTTCGCGACACCGACGGGTCTGCGCGACGACGACGCCATGATCATGTTCACCGGCGGAACCACCGGGATGCCCAAGATGGTGCCCTGGACGCACAGCAACATCGCCACCTCAGTGCGCGCCATCGTCGCCGGATACGGCCTCGGTCCCCGGGACGCCACGGTGGCGGTGATGCCGCTCTATCACGGTCACGGGCTGCTGGCCGCGCTGCTGGCGACGCTGGTGTCCGGGGGTTCGGTGTTGCTGCCCGCGCGGGGTCGGTTCTCGGCGCATAGCTTCTGGGACGACATCCACGCCGTCCGGGCCAGCTGGTACACGGCCGTTCCGACGATTCACCAAATCCTGCTGGAACGGGCCAAAACCGATCAACCGAGTCACGCTGCGTTGCGGTTCATCCGCAGTTGCAGCGCCCCGCTCACCGCCGAAACGGCGCAGGCGCTGCAAGACACGTTCTCGGCACCGGTGGTGTGTGCTTTCGGCATGACCGAGGCCACCCACCAGGTGGCCACGACTCGTATCGGGAGCATCGATCACCGCGAAAACCCCGCAGCCACACCAGGTCTCGTTGGCCGCTCGACTGGGCCGGAAATCGGGATCGTCGGGTCCGACGGCCGGCCGGTGCCCGTGGACACCGTCGGCGAGGTCTGGTTGCGCGGACCCACGGTGGTAAGGGGATACCTTGGTGACCCCGCCATCACCGCCGCCAACTTCACCGACGGCTGGCTGCGCACCGGCGACTTGGGCACCTTGTCGCCCAACGGGGACTTGATCATCCGCGGCCGGATCAAAGAACTCATCAACCGGGGCGGCGAGAAGATCTCGCCGGAGCGCGTCGAGGGCGTCCTGGCCAGCCATCCCGACGTTATGGAGGTTGCCGTCTTCGGCGTGCCGGACAAGGTGTACGGCGAGACGGTGGCCGCCGTGATCGTTCCCCGGGGAGACGCTACGCCGACACCGGAGGAGCTGGCGGAGTTCGGTCGCGAGCGGCTGGCCCCGTTCGAGGTGCCGGTCAGCTTCCAGCAAGCCAGCGAGCTCCCGCATACCGCGAAGGGCTCGCTGGACCGTCGGGCGGTGGCCGAAAAATTCGGCCGCCGGTCCTGAGAACCGGCCGTTAGACAGTCGTCTTCACGCGGGCGGCTGCCGACTCCGGCATGGGTTCGTAGCGGACGAACGATCGGGTGAACGACGCGGCCCCGTGTGCCAGTGAGCGCAAGTCGATCGCATAGCGCGTCAACTCCACCTGGGGTACTTCGGCTTTGACCACGGTGCGTTCGTTACCGGCGGTGTCGGTACCGAGCACGCGGCCGCGACGGCCGGATAGGTCGCCCATCACCGCGCCGACGAAGTCATCGGGTACCAGCACCGAGATCTCGTCGATGGGCTCGAGCAGCGTCACCCTGGTCGCCGCCGCGGCCTCCCGCAACGCCAGCGCACCCGCCGCTTGGAACGCGAAGTCCGACGAATCCACGCTGTGCGCCTTGCCGTCGAGCAAGGTGACGCGGATATCGACGACCGGGTAACCGGCGTGCACACCCTTTTCCATTTGAGCGCGCACGCCCTTCTCCACGCTCGGAATGAATTGCCGCGGCACGGCTCCGCCGACCACCTTGTCCACGAACTCGAATCCTGAGCCCTCCGGCAGCGGCTCCACCTCGATGTCGCATACGCCGTACTGACCATGCCCACCGGACTGCTTGATGTGGCGGCCGTGGCCTTTGGCCTTGCCGCTGAAGGTTTCTCGCAGCGGGACGCGCAGTTCCACCGTGTCCACGGTGACGCCGTACCGGTTGGCCAATGCGTCGAGGACCACGCCGGCATGCGCCTCGCCCATGCACCACAGCACGATCTGATGAGTTTCCTGGTTCTGCTCGATCCGCAGCGTCGGGTCTTCGGCCGCCAACCGGCCCAGCCCGACCGACAGTTTGTCTTCGTCGGTCTTGGCATGCGCCGCGATAGCGATCGGCAGCAGCGGCTCGGGGATCCGCCAGGGTTTCAGCACCAGCGGCTCTGACTTGTCGGAGAGCGTGTCGCCCGTTTCGGCCCGGCTCAGCTTGCCGATCGCGCAGATGTCGCCTGCCACCACGGCCGCAGCCGGGCGCTGCTGCTTGCCGAGCGGGAACGACAGCACGCCGATGCGTTCGTCTTCGTCGTGATCGGGGTGCGTACTCCCGTTCCCGTTGGTCGTGGCACCGAAGAACGACGCGAAATGGCCCGACACATGAACGGTCGTGTCGGGCCTGATGGTCCCGGAGAACACCCGGACCAGGCTGACCCTTCCCACATAGGGGTCCGACGTCGTCTTCACCACCTCGGCAAGTAACGGCGCGTTGACGTCACAGGCCAGCTGTGCGTGCGAAGCACCTTGCGGCGTAAAGACCTCCGGCAGCGGGTGCTCCATCGGAGACGGAAATCCGCGAGTGGCGACCTCCAGCAATTCCAGGGTGCCGACGCCGGTGCCGCTGCACACCGGGATCACCGGGAAGAACGAACCCCTCGCGACGGCTCGCTCCAAGTCCTCGATGAGCACCGACTCGTCGATGGACTCGCCGCCGAGATAACGGTCCATCAGCGACTCGTCCTCGGACTCTTCGATGATGCCCTCGATCAGTGCCCCGCGCGCCTCCTCGATCCGGTCGGCGTCCGACGCGTCGAGCGGCTGGACGGACCGTTTACCGCCGGTGTATTGGTAGCGGGTCTGCGACAGCAACCCGATCAGCCCTTCGCAGGTTGGGAGGCCGGTTGGCAGGTAAAGGGGTAAAACCTTGTCGCCGAACGCATTTTGGGTGGCAGCCAGTGCCTCGGCGTAGTTCGCACGGGCATGGTCGAGCTTGGTGATCACCACCGCGCGGGGCATGCCGACCTGGTCGCATTCCTGCCAAAGCGATTTAGTCGGCTCGTCGACGCCTTCGTTCGCCGCGATCACGAACAGCGCGCAGTCCGCGGCGCGCAGCCCGGCGCGCAACTCGCCGACGAAGTCGGCGTAGCCCGGTGTGTCGACCAGGTTCACCTTGACGCCGTCGTGTGACAGGGACGCCACCGAAAGGCCCACGGATCGTTGCTGCCGGATCTCGGCTTCGTCGTAGTCGCAGACCGTGTTGCCGTCGGCGACCGAGCCAGCTCTGGTCAGCACCCCGGCGGCCACCAGCAAAGCTTCGACCAGGGTGGTCTTGCCGCCGCCGGACGGCCCCACCAGAACCACGTTTCGGATTTCACTGGGGCCGTTCGCAGTGGGTGCGTTGCCCGCGCCTTGGGAAGTATTCGTCCTGTCCGCCATGACTTTCCTCCAAGTTTCCCAGGTCGCGCCCGGCTGTACACCTACCTAGCTACCATTCACCCAACTACCGTCGACCACAAGACCGTGCGGCCGGATCGGTATCCAGCTTTTGAATGGGTACGCGCTCCTGGGTCAGCTGTGCCAGCCGGCCCAGCGGTGCACCGCGATGGCTATTACCGGACCGGTCAGCGGGACCGATTGATACTGAGGGTATTTGGCACGCAGCAGCCGGTATCCGGTTCGCGCGACGTCGCCGTCCGCATGGATCGTGGCGGTCCCGTCGACCCGGACCCACCACAGTTGGCTCCAGTCGTCGGCGTAATGGTCGACGAGCAGACTCACCTGGGGATTGGTCTCGATGTTGGCGAGGCGACGCAGCCGTCGGGTTGTCTTGGGCTTGGCGTCGACGGCCGTGTACACAACGTCTTGGCCGTCGGGGGAGTCACCGTCGACGGCGAAAACTACCGGTACCAGGTGCGGTTGGCCACCGGGGGCGACCGTAGCCAGGCGTGCTACCGGGGACTGTGTGAAGCTGACCTTTGGGTCGAATTCGCCCACCTGCGTCAGCTTAGGGCGCCGGGCCGGTGCGGCCCCGGCGGAAGCGTTACGTTAACCGCATGCTGGCGGAGACGCAGATCGCAAACCTCCTCTATCGCTACGCCGAATGCATCGACACCGGTGATCTGGTGGGGGCGGCTGCGCTCTTCGAGCACGCTCAAATCAGGGTCGGCCCCGAGGACACCATCGACGCCGGCCGGCTGTTGGGAATCTGGAAGTCATTGATCGTGATTCACGCCGATGGCACACCTCGAACCAAGCATGTGACCACCAATCCGATCATCGAAGTAGACGAGGACGCCGGCACCGCGACGTGTCGCAGCTACTACACGGTGCTCCAGCAGACCGACCAGATTGCCCTGCAGATCATCGTCGCCGGGCGGTACCACGATCGCTTCGAGCGTGTCGGCGAGCAGTGGCGGTTCTGCTACCGCGACCTCACCCTCATCGACATGGTCGGCGACGTCAGCCGCCATCTCAGTTATCCCATTACGCCGCCATCGGGGACTTGGGCAGCGAGCCGCGCGCATCGACCGCCGACCCGAACCTGACCAGTGCCGTGCATAGCTACCTGCATTACGGTTATACACAAATTGTGCCGCCCAGAACCTCAAGGCCGGGACAGTTTGATGGTTACCGCAAAGCAGGAGGATGAGGGGATGGGCAAATCGCACCACCATGTGGACTGGTGGTCATGGTTGGTCAGTGTGCTGGCTGTCGTCGCGGTGAGCGTTGGCCTGGGCACGGTGCCGGCATCCGCGTCGCCACCCCCGGCGCTTGACCGGTTCAGCGACCGCCCTCAGGCACCGCTGGACCCCTCGGCACTGGTCGGCCAGGTGGGCCCGCAACTGGTCAACATCGACACCAAGTTCGGCTACAACAACGCCGTTGGGGCCGGAACCGGCATCGTCATCGATCCCGGCGGAGTCGTGTTGACCAACAATCATGTGATCTCGGGCGCCACCGACATCAGCGCCTTTGACGTCGGCGACGGGCAGCGGTACGCCGTCGACGTGGTCGGCTACAGCCGAACCCAAGACGTCGCGGTGCTGCAACTTCGTGGCGCGGCCGGGCTTCCGACCGCGGCTATCGGCGGCGAGGCCTCGGTGGGCGAGCCGGTCGTGGCGATGGGCAACGCCAGGGGCCAGGGCGGAACACCCAGCGCGGTGGCCGGCAAGGTTCTCGCACTCAACCAGACCGTCTCGGCAACCGACACCCTGACCGGCGCCAACGAGACGCTGGGCGGCCTGATCCAGGCCGACACGCCGATCAGACCCGGTGACTCGGGCGGTCCCATGGTCAACAACAACGGGCAGGTGATCGGCGTGAACACCGCCGCCACCGACAATTACAAGATGTCGGGCGGGCAGGGCTTCGCCATCCCGATCGGTCGCGCCATGGGCGTCGCCGGGCAGATCCGGTCCGGTGCCGGCTCGAACACCGTGCACATCGGCCCGACCGCCTTCCTCGGACTGGGCGTCACCGACAACAACGGCGGCGGCGCGCGCGTCGAGCGCGTGGTCACCGGCGGCCCCGCCGCGGCGGCCGGGATCTCTCCCGGTGACGTCATCACCAGGGTGGACAACGTCCCGATCACCGGGGCCACGTCGATGACGGACGTCCTCGTTCCGCATCACCCCGGCGACAACATCGCGGTGCACTACCGCTCCGCAGGGGGCGGCGACCGCACCACGAATGTGACGCTGGGGGACGGACCGCCGGCCTGATATTGCCTAGCGATCGGCTAATTCGCTTGCCCCGAACGGTGATTCGTCGCATGTGTGCGGGCGTGGTTCCGAACCACCCGCCTCGGGTACCCGTGGCATCGTGGATTTGATGAACGACGCAAGAGACGCTGTCGAGCACCATCCCGAAAAGGGCAGTCACGTCCAGGATGGCGTGGTTGAGCACCCGAATGCGGAGGATTTCCGCAACGCCGCAGCACTTCCCGCGGACCCGACCTGGTTCAAGCACGCCGTGTTTTACGAGGTTCTGGTGCGCGCGTTCTATGACGCCAGCGCAGATGGCTCCGGCGACTTGCGTGGCCTGCTCGAGCGCCTGGACTACTTGCAGTGGCTGGGTATCGACTGCATCTGGCTGCCGCCGTTCTACGACTCACCGCTGCGCGACGGGGGCTATGACATCCGCGATTTCTACAAAGTGCTGCCCGAATTCGGCACAGTCGACGATTTCGTGGCGCTGGTCGACGCCGCTCACCAGCGCGGTATCCGGATCATCACCGACTTGGTCATGAACCACACCTCGGACTCGCACCCGTGGTTCCAGGAGTCGCGCAACGATCCCGACGGGCCTTATGGCGATTACTACGTATGGAGCGACACCAGCGAGAAATACGCCGACGCCCGGATCATTTTCGTCGACACCGAAGAATCGAACTGGACCTTCGATCCGGTCCGCCGCCAGTTCTACTGGCACCGGTTCTTCTCCCACCAGCCGGATCTGAACTACGACAACCCTGCCGTGCAGGAGGCGATGATCGACGTTATTCGCTTCTGGCTCGGACTGGGCATCGACGGCTTCCGGCTGGACGCGGTGCCGTACCTGTTCGAACGGGAAGGCACCAACTGCGAGAACCTCCCGGAGACGCACGCGTTCCTCAAGCGCGTACGCAAAGTCGTCGACGACGAGTTCCCGGGGCGGGTGCTGTTGGCCGAGGCCAATCAGTGGCCCAGCGATGTCGTCGAATACTTCGGTGACGCCAGCACGGGCGGTGACGAATGCCACATGGCGTTCCACTTCCCGCTGATGCCGCGCATCTTCATGGCGGTCCGCCGCGAGTCCCGATTTCCGATTTCAGAGATCCTGGCCCAGACGCCCGAAATCCCCGAGATGGCGCAGTGGGGCATCTTCCTGCGTAACCATGATGAGTTGACGCTGGAAATGGTGACCGACGAAGAACGCGACTACATGTATGCCGAGTACGCCAAGGATCCGCGGATGAAGGCGAACGTCGGGATCCGTCGCCGGCTGGCGCCACTGCTGGACAACGACCGCAACCAGATCGCCTTGTTCACCGCGCTGTTGCTCTCGCTGCCCGGCTCGCCCGTCCTGTATTACGGCGACGAGATCGGCATGGGCGACGTGATCTGGTTGGGCGACCGGGACGGCGTGCGAACCCCGATGCAGTGGACACCGGACCGCAACGCCGGGTTTTCCACCGCGAACCCCGGCCGGCTCTACCTGCCGCCCAGCCAGGACCCGGTGTACGGGTATCAGGCTGTCAACGTGGAGGCCCAACGTGACACCTCTACCTCGCTGCTGAACTTCACCCGCATGATGCTGTCGGTGCGCCGCCGCCACCATGCCTTCGCCATCGGGACTTTCGAAGAATTAGGCGGCTCCAACCCGTCGGTGTTGGCGTTCGTGCGCCAGGCGGCAGATGACGGCGACACCGTACTGTGCGTGAACAACTTGTCGCGTTTCCCGCAACCCATCGAACTGAACTTGCAGCACTGGAGCGGCTGCACGCCGGTAGAACTGACCGGGCACGTCGAGTTTCCCCGCATCGGTCACCTGCCTTACCTGCTGACACTGCCAGGTCACGGCTTCTACTGGTTCCAGTTGTCCGCCGCGTGTGAGGAGAACACATGACTGTGAACCCCGCCAAGTTGCCCTGGTCCGATTGGCTGCCACAGCAACGTTGGTATGCCGGCCGCAACCGGGAGCTGACCGCCGCCGAGTCCGGTGCCGTCGTCCCGCTACGCGACGATCTGGACCTGGTGTTGGTGGACGCCGAATACTCCGTTGGCTCACCGGAGCGCTACCAAGTGATCGTCAGATGGGATTCCGCGCCGGTCTCCGAGTACAGCACCGTGGCCACGATCGGAGCCTCCGACGACCGGACTGGTTTCGATGCGCTGTACGACGCCGATGCGCCGCGGTTTTTGCTCTCGCTGATCGACTCGGCGGCTGTGCTCGAGTCGTCGGGCACCAGAGTGGTCTTCACCAAAGAACCCGACGTCACCCTCCCGCTGGAGGCGATGCCGCACGTCTCCGACGCCGAGCAAAGCAACACCAGCGTGATCTTCGATCGGCGCGCGATCTTCAAGGTTTTTCGCCGGGTCAGCGAAGGCATCAACCCCGACATCGAGCTCAACCGTGTGCTCGGGCGCGCGGGTAACGCCCACGTGGCCCGGCTGCTCGGGACCTACGAGATGACCGGATCGGACGGCACGGCCGATACGGCGTGGCCGCTTGGCATGGTGACCGAGTTCGCGTCCAATGCCGCCGAGGGGTGGGCGATGGCGACAGCGAGCGTTCGCGACCTTTTCGCCGAGGGTGACTTGTATGCCTACGAAGTCGGCGGTGACTTCGCCGCTGAGTCCAACCGGCTGGGTGAGGCCGTCGCGTCCGTGCACGCGACCTTGGCCGAACAACTCGGCACGGCGCAAGCACCCTTCCCGGTCGACACCGTGTTGGCGCGGCTGTCGGCGACCGTGGCGGCCGTTCCCGAGCTCGAGGAGTATGCGGCGACCATCGAGGAGCGATTCCAAAAGCTTGCGGGCGAGACGATCACGGTTCAGCGGGTGCACGGCGATTTGCACTTGGGGCAGGTGCTGCGCACCCCGGAGCGCTGGCTGCTGATCGACTTCGAAGGAGAGCCGGGACAGCCGCTGGACGAGCGGCGGGCGCCCGATTCACCGTTGCGCGATGTGGCCGGTGTGCTGCGGTCGTTCGAGTACGCCGCTTATGGGCCGCTGGTTGAGCAGCCGGCGGATAAGCAGCTCGCTGCCCGGGCCCGGGAATGGGTCGAGCGCAATTGCGCCGCATTCTGCGACGGCTATGCCGCCGCGTCGGGGACCGACCCCCGCGATTCATCGCAGCTGCTGGTCGCTTACGAGCTCGACAAGGCGGTATATGAGGCCGGCTATGAAGCGCGGCACCGGCCCGGATGGTTGCCGATCCCGTTGCGATCCATCGCCCGCCTCCTGGGGCCATAAACCAAGCCTTGCCGGGGCGCAACCTCTAGGAGTTCTCTATGTGCGCCCTGCGGGCGGCGCGAGGCTTTGGAAGCATGTACGCGTGGCTAGCGAAACCTTCAACAGTGAGGCGAGGTTGTCGTGGGTGCTGGCAGCGCTGGCGGGCGTGATCGGCGCAATCTCCTTCACCCACTCCGCGGGTTACTTCGTGGTGTTCATGACCGGCAACGCCCAACGCGCGGTGCTTGGGTACTTCACCGGTGAAGTGTGGTTTGCGGTGAGCGCCGCCCTGCTCATGGTGGCATTCGTCGTCGGCGTGGTGGTTGCTTCCGCGTGCAGGCGCCGTTTCTGGGTCGACCATCCGCATGGTCCCACGGTGCTGACAACCCTTACGTTGGCGATCGCGACCCTGGTCGACCTCATCGACGAAGGATGGGAAGAAGCCTCCCTCGATTTTGCGCCAATTGTGCTGTTGTCCTTCGCCACCGGCGCTTTGAACACGTCTTTCGTCAAGAACGGCGAGGTGTCGGTCCCGCTCAGCTATGTGACCGGCACGATGGTCAAGATGGGCCAGGGCATCGAACGCCACATGGCCGGTGCGGGGAAGGCAGCGGACTGGCTCGGCTACTTCCTGCTGTTGGCCAGCTTCATCGTGGGGGCCGCGCTGGGCGGCCTGATCAGCGTGCTGGTGAACGGAACCTGGATGCTGGTGATGGCTACGGTCGTGTGCGCGTTGACCACCGCTTACACCTACTTCCACCAGGACCGCCGCGCATTGCTGGACAAGAGGCCGGAAAAGGAGCGTCGGCAGCAGCGCTGACCGCTGCGCTACAGCCGATGCTGGCCTTGGTGCAGGGACTTTCAGGCGGCTACTAGATGACTGATTCCAAGGGGTCAGTGGTCGTAGGCGGTTAGTGAGCGGCGGATGGTCAACCCGAGGGTGTCGTTGTGCCAGATCGCGGCGGTGAGGGCGAGGATACGTTGGGCGATGCGGGTGCAGACGCCGGCGGT
>DATJQO010000140.1:0-31871 GCA_035505695.1 Mycobacterium sp. | reverse complement strand
TTCACCTGTCGGTCGATGGAGGCCTCCAGCTGCTTGCGGCGCATCTGGTTCCGTCGGTCCGGCTTGCAACAACGGCTCGCGTGCGGTCCCCCGGCACGGCCGTCCTTTGTGGTCGTCGTGAGGAGGCATTTTCTGATGGTGCTCCTTCTTGACGGTGACGCGGTAATGACACACCGGGCAGATAAGAGTGGACACGGTGACCTCGTTTCGGGGGATTCATTCGCAGCGTCTCCCCCATGATGCAGGCCCTTATGCCGATTGATGACAGAAGTTTCCTGCGAGTTCGACTGCGCTGCAATGAGAAACCCAGCGGGGCGTGCGGGCGTAGAGTACTAAGTCCCCCAAAGTCTCCGATACAACCCCATCCGGTCACAGCGGGGGAGTGGGTCCACGTCGTCGTCGGGATACTGGTCGGTTGTCGGCTCTGCCCTGTTCGAGAGTACGAAGTGGGCACGTGTGGCCGCTATTGTCATCGTCTCGCTGTCGATCGTGAGCCAGTTCCTGTGGCTTCCGCACTAACGGTCTGGGGCGATTTGGGAGGGAGTCCGGCTGCTCGCACCGCTCGCGAGGACGCAGTGGCTACCCCAAACCCACAATCGCATACGCTAACGCCTTTGCGGTTTGGGCGTCGAGGTTGCAACGGTGCCAGCGTGACGGGTGACCAGCGGCGAATAAGCTGCAGCCGTGATGCTACAGATCGACGACGACAAACGGGTGCGGACCCTCACGCTGAACCGCCCGGAGGCGCTGAACGCTTTCAACCAAGCCCTCTACGACGCCACCGCGGAAGCGCTGCTGGCCGCCGCCGCGGATCCGGAGGTCGCCGTCGTGTTGCTGACCGGCGCAGGCCGCGGCTTCAGCGCCGGCACCGACCTGGCCGAGATGCAGGCTCGCATCACCGACCCGAATTTCACCCCCGGCAAACATGGCTTCACCGGGCTCATCGATGCGCTCAGCGCTTTCCCCAAGCCCCTGATCTGCGCGGTCAACGGTGTGGGAGTGGGAATCGGTGCGACAATCCTCGGCTACGCCGATCTGGCCTTCATGTCATCGACCGCCCGGCTGAAGTGTCCATTCACCAGCTTGGGCCTAGCACCCGAAGCCGCTTCGTCCTATCTGCTGCCGCAGCTGGTCGGTCGGCAGAACGCCGCCTGGCTGTTGATGTCTTCGGAGTGGATTGACGCCGAGGAGGCTTTGCGAATGGGCCTGGTCTGGCGAGTGTGCGATCCGGAGGAACTACTGCCGCAAGCCCATCGGCACGCGGAACTGCTGGCCACCCGTCCGATCCCGAGCTTGATGGCGGTCAAGCACACGATGATGGAGCCAGTCCGTCCTGAGATCGCCGCGGCCAGCGCGCGAGAAAATGCGCACTTCGCCGAACTGGTGGGCGCACAAGCCAACGCCGCAGCCTTGGCCGATTTCAACAACAGCCGCTAGGTGGCTGGTGTCGAACGGGTAGTTTCATCTGCCACGGCGAAATCGGGCAAAACCGACCACCGCCAGAACGGACGCTGAGCCACTTTCGGCGACCTGCCGACCAAATCACCCTCCCGGAAATCGCGATGTTTGGTGATGGAAAATCGTTCGCAAATCAAAACACCAGCCACCTAGTGCTGGTCTAGTGCGGGTAAATCAGGCCTTGAGCAGCAACACAACAATCGAAATCGATCCGTCTGCGGCACTGTCGGCCCCCGCCCGCGACCAGTTGGTCGAAAAGGTGGCCGAAGGGCTCGCCGGTTCCCTGAACGTGCGTCGCACTGCTCTGCGGCTGTTGACATTGATTCGTCCGCAACTGGCCGATTGGTCGTTAGTGGTCCTGCTGGATAGTCGAACAGGGGGCTGCTTGTAGTTGGCGGTGACGACGTCGGATTCCACACGGTGGTCCCGCAGCGCTTCGTCGACCCGCAAGGCCTGGGCCGGGTAGCGGACCGGTCGCACGGAAGTCGTCCATGTCGCCCTCGGCGCGGACACTGAAGGCACCCTGAAGACTATGGTTCCGCACCCACGTCTGGTGGAGGAGGCTGCCACGTTACGGCCTGCCGATGTGCTCGCCGTCGGGCTTAGCGCCCGCGGCACAACGCTGGGCGCACTGGTCATGGTCCGGGGCGGCGGCAAGCAGCTCGTGGACGACGATCTCCCCCTCATCCGGCGGGTCGTGGAACGCGCGGCGCTGGCTTTAGATTCCGCGCGTCTTTACGAGGAACGCGCCTGGGTCGCCGCGGTGTCGCGGGACAGCCTACGTCCTTCGTCCCTGCCGCAAATCGCTGGAGCTCGCATGACTGCCCGCTACCGGCCGGCGGCCGAGCAGCTCGACATTGGCGGTGACTTCTACGACGTGCACGGGGAAGACGGTGACGGCTGCTGTGCCTGGGCGACGTGTGCGGCAAGGGAGTGGAAGCGGCGGCGCTGAATGGCCGGGCACGTCAAAGCATCCGCACCGCAGCGTATTTCGACCGAAGCCCCGATGCGGTGCTTGGCGCGTTGAACCGTCCTGCACGGCGACGCCACCGCGCAATTCGTCACGGTGGTATGCCCGAATGCGAGTTACCGACAACGGGAGCTTGCAGTTGGACCTCGCTTCGGCCGGTCATCCGAAGCCGATCCTGCTTCGGGCCGACGGCCGGGTATAGCAAGTCGATGTGGGCGCCACCGCGGCCGGTATGGTCGCACATGTCACGTACCGACCGGTGACTATCGAATCTGACCGCTGCGACACGATGCTGATGTTCACCGACGGCATCGATGAGGCGTTCGGCGCCGACGGGCAGTATGGGGGTGGACCGGTTGCTTGCGCTCCTTGCTCCCTATGCCGGCGCAGGCCCGGACGTGATTTGCGAAGTCGTCGAGCAACACGTCATCGAACACCTGGATGGCCGCTCGCACGACGACATGGCGTTGCTTGCGGTGACATGCGGCAGTTGAGCATCCCCGCGGATGCGCTGCGGAACTACGACCACGCCCTTGCCAGGGGCGACGCCGCAGCGATCGCCGCGCTGGTGCAGGACATGCTGGCAAGCGGCGTAGAGCCGGTGTCAATGCTGGCCGACGTCGTCGCCGCAGCGCAGCGCGAAGTTGGTCAACGCTGGCAGCGTGGCGCATGGACGGTGGCACAGGAGCACGCCGCAACAGCGATGGCGATCTCGGCGACCAGGGTCGTCGATGAGCGGGTGCAGCAGCGTCCAATCACACGGGGCAGTGTCGTCGTCGCCTGCGCGGAGCGAGAATGGCACGCGCTACCCGCCATGATCATTAGCTGCGCGCTGCGCGCGGCCGGCTGGGACACCCGACTGTTGGGAGCGTCGACGAACCCACTTCGACTCAATCAGCACCTTCAAGATTTAGGTCCGGATGCCGTCGCGGTCAGCTGCTCGGTGCTCGGATCGCTGCCGACCTGTCGCCGGTTCATCGAGGCGAGCACCGCTGTTGGCGTGCCGATCCTGGTGGGGGGCGCTGCATTTGGTGATGACGATGTGTGCGCCCGCGCACTTCGAGCCACCGCGTGGGCGCGAGATGCGCACGACGCCATGACCGTGATGGATGACCTGCCTGCCGTTGCCGAGCCGGCGCTGCCCTTACCCGAGGCCGCGGCGGCCGAACAGGCCGCGCTCGCGGAAGACCATCGCCGACTTGTTGCGTTGCTGCGCGAGCGGTGGTCACTTGTTGCCGCGATAACCACGCCCGAAGCCGACACTCTACACAGCGTCATGGACATCGCCGACGATGCCTTGCATCAGATCCTCCATGCCATATCGGCGGCGTTGCTGACCGGCGACCATCGCCCAATCCCGGAGACGGCGGGATGAGTCGCCGACCTCATTCGCCGCCGCAACGGCGATGAGCTGATGCTCAGCGAACTGACCGCTGTGTTGGGTGTCGTGCTGAGCGAATACCCACAAGCCAGCGAGCTGGTCGCGGACTATTTCGCAGAAGGCTTCGAGCGCAACGCTTACCACGTCTAGCTGACGAATTTCGTTCGAATTAGCGCTTTGTGGGACGGCGGCTCACCGGGGCAGTGAAGCCTTCGGTGTCATCGAAGAACGCCCATTGCCCGTGGTCGTTGACCTCCATCCGCCAACCCAACTCGGAACTACCGGCAATCGAGCGAACAAACCATACGTATGCCGCCTCGGCGCTGGCAAATTCCCTCGTCACGACAACCCGGCCGTGCGGGTCGATGACGCGGAATTCAGCCATGGGATGTGATTATCCCCGCCACGGCGCTCTCAATCGACCTATTGGGCCTTTTGCTGACTTGGCAAAACGCCGCCTAGACGGTGCGGGCCAAACGATCAGCGAGCAGTTCGGCAAATCTTGCCGGATCGTCGAGTGCACCGCCCTCAGCGAGAAGTGCTGTGCCATAGAGCAACTCGGCGGTCTCAGCGACCGTAGGGTCATCACCGCGGTCCTGGTGCGCTTGGCGCAGGCCGGTGATAAGCGGATGATTTGGATTGAGCTCCAGAATCCGTTTGCCGACCGGGACGTCTTGTCCGGAAGCGCGGTATAGGCGCGCGAGCGCGGGCGTGATCCCAAAGGCGTCGGTGATCAGGCAGGCCGGTGACTCGGTCAAGCGCGTGGATAGCCGTACTTCCTTGACGTGTTCGCTTAACGTCTCCTTCATCCACGTCAGCAGGTCGGCGAAATCCTTCTGCTGCTCTTCACGCTCGGCGTCGCTTTTCTCGCCTTCGGAATCCAGGTCCACTTCGCCCTTGGCGACCGACTGCAGCGGTTTGCCGTCGAACTCGGTCACCGACCCCACCCAAACTTCATCGACCGGGTCGGTAAGGAGCAGCACCTCATAGCCCTTGGCTTTGAACGCTTCCAGGTGGGGGGACTTCAGAATCTGCTGACGCGTCTCCCCCGTGGCGTAGAAGATCTGCGTCTGGCCTTCCTTCATGCGCTCGACGTACTCGGCAAGGGTGGTGGGTTCTTCCTCGCTGTGCGTCGACGCGAAGGAGGAGATCTGCAGCAGAGTGTCTCGGTTGTCGAAGTCCGACAGCAGGCCCTCTTTGACGACCCGGCCGAACTGGGTCCAGAACGTGCGGTAGTCCTCCAAGCGCTCGGACTGCATGTCCTTGATGGTGGAGAGAACCTTCTTGGTCAACCGCCGACGGATGGCCTTGATCTGCCGATCCTGTTGCAGAATTTCGCGCGACACGTTGAGCGACATGTCCTGTGCGTCGACGACACCCTTGACGAAGCGCAGGTACTCGGGCATGAGCTGGTCACAGTCACCCATGATGAACACCCGCTTGACGTACAGCTGGATGCCGGTGTGAACGTCGCGGTTGAACAGGTCGAATGGGGCGTGGGACGGGATGAACAGCAGGGCCTGGTACTCGAATGTGCCCTCGGCCTTCATCACGATGACCTCGAGCGGGTCGTCCCACGCGTGCGCGATGTGCTTGTAGAACTCCTTGTACTCCTCCTCGGAGACCTCTTCTTTGGGCCTGGCCCACAGCGCCTTCATCGAGTTCAGGGTCTCGGTCTCGATGGTGACGGTCTCTTCACCACCCTCTTCCTCAGCGGGGGTGCGTCGTTCGACCTCCATCCGGATGGGCCAGGCGATGAAATCGGAGTACTTCTTGACCAGGCCCCTGATCTTCCACTCCGAGGTGTAATCGTGGAGCTCATCCTCGGCGTCTTCGGGCTTGAGGTGCAGGGTGACCGAGGTTCCCTGGGGTGCGTCATCGACGGACTCGATGGTGTAGGTGCCCTCGCCGCTCGATTCCCACCTGGTGGCCTCACTCTCGCCGGCCTTGCGGGTGAGCAGTTCGACCTTGTCGGCGACCATGAAACTCGAGTAGAAACCGATGCCGAACTGACCGATCAATTCCTCGGAGGCGGCTTCATTCTTGGCATTCTTTGCCTCGCGCAGTTGCTGACGCAGCTCGGCGGTACCGGACTTGGCCAGCGTTCCGATCAGATCCACCACCTCGGCGCGCGTCATGCCGATGCCGTTGTCGCGGACGGTCAGGGTGCGCGCATCCTTGTCCACCTTGATCTCGATATGGAGGTCGGAGGTGTCGACATTCAGGTCTTTGTTCCGGAACGCTTCCAGGCGCAGCTTGTCCAGTGCGTCAGATGCGTTCGAAATCAACTCCCGCAGAAACGAATCCTTGTTGGAGTAGACGGAATGAACCATCAGATCCAGCAGTTGTCGTGCCTCTGCCTGAAACTCCAACTCCTCGACACGCGCGTTCATGAAACTCCCTGCACTTCTATCCAGGACATGACGTGTCAAATTTACCGAGTTGCGAGGCGCTCGTGCCCCGGGGGTTCGCCCGTAGCCCTCGTACCGGGCTTTACGCTGAGCAGATGTCTGTTGCTCAACGCGAACGTGCCGCCCTCGTGGATACCATGCGCGCCGTCGGGCCCGATGCGCCGACGCTATGCGAGGGATGGACGACACGGGACCTCGCTGCCCACCTGGTGATCCGGGAGTACCGCCCCGACGCGGCAGCGGGCATCCTGATCCCGTTCTTCGCCGCTCATACCGCGAAGGTGCAGCACACGGTGACCGAGCAGAGCGATTGGGACGAGCTGGTCGACAAGGTTGCGTCCGGCCCGCCGTCATACTCGCCGTTCAAGCTGCTCGACCCGGTGGCCAATGTTGCCGAGATGTTCATCCACCACGAGGATGTACGCCGCGCGCAGCCGGGCTGGGAGCCGCGCACGCTGGAACCCGCCCTGGCCTCTTCGCTGCGCCGCACGCTGCCGCTGATGGCCCGGATGACGCTGGCGAAGGTTCCCGGCCGAGTGGCGTTGCGCACTCCGGAGGGCAAAACGATGCTGACCGCGGGCTCAGGCCCCGCGGTCACGGTGACCGGGGCACCCGAGGAACTCTTGCTGTTCTCCGTCGGGCGGCAAGCGCGAGTCGACTTCGACGGCGATGCGGCGGCGATACAGGCCGTCCGCGATGCGCCCAAGGGGCTCTAGCCGCTACACGGCTGGCCTCTATCAGAGGCCGGCGTGGTCGATCGATTCACTGTCGACTCCGGATTGGTGGTCGTGATTTTCCTTACGCACGGGCGCCCGGGGCGTGATGTCGATTCGCAAGCTAAGTACTTCGGGCCGGCTGTAGTGCCCGCCGGCATCCATGAGCGCCTTGCGCCTATCGATCAATGAGAACTCCAGATCGGCAACAACCTCGCCCTCACCGGACCGCACGGGTTCACCCAGCAGTTGGCCCTGAGGGGTGATGATCGCGGTGAAGCAGCCACCGGAAATAGGCCCGACCGGGGCGCCGGTGTCGGCCATAATCTGGGCCTGCTGATCAGCGTCGAGCCAGGCGGTCGCGGTCACAACGAAGGAACCCGACTCCAGGGCGTGGTTGCGCACACTGATCTCGGTCTGTTCAGCGAACAGGTCGCCACCGAAGCACCCGGGGAACATGGCCGAATGAATTTGTTCGCCATCGGCGATCAGCGCATAGCGCGCCAGCGGATTGTAGTGCTCCCAACAGGCGAGCTGACCAATGCGGCCGACCGCGCTATCGACCGCGCAGAGTCCACTCCCGTCGCCTTGCCCCCAGATCATGCGCTCGTGGAACGTCGGGCTGATCTTGCGGCGGCGCTGGATCAAGGTGCCATCGGTGTCGAAGAGCAGCTGGGCGTTGAACAGGGAGCCGCCGTCCCGTTCGTTGACCCCGATGGATACCACCATCCCCGCTCGGCGGGCGGCCTCACCGATCGCGTCGGTCACCGGCGACGGTATCCTCACCGCCTGATCCATCAATTTCGTTTGCTCAGAACTCATTTCGAACGGACGCTGTACGAACGAGAAGTAGGGATAGTAAGGGACGAAGGTCTCCGGAAAAGTCGCGAATTGCACGCCCGCGCGCGCCAACTCGTCGATCTTCGCGAGCACCCGCCCAACGGTAGCTTCGCGGCTGTAGAGCACTGGACTAATCTGCACAGCAGCGGCTCTGATTACGGTCATCGGGGTCTTCTTTGTGCTCGTGGCCGAGTGAAACGCCTTAGGCCCCCAACGGGGTGCCCTCCCAGTGCTTTGCCAGCGGAGTGCCCCCGAACTTCTCCAGCATCAGGCGGGAAAAAGCCAGCAGCGCGCTACGTGGCCGATGGTTCACCACGACGCGCTGGGTCTGTCCCATGGCGTTGTAGGTGACCAGGACGATAACTCTGGTGGGTACACCGCGAACCTCGGCGGTGTAGTCCTCGACGAAGCCATAATCGCCGCAGGGGCCGGCGTAGCTGAACACTTGATTCTCGTATTGCTGGCGGGCGACGACCAAGATGGCGCCGACGTCTTCCGCGCCGTGCGCGGCGCCGTCCATCGCCGCGGCTTCCAGGGTGACGTCGTCGGCCAGGTTGTCCAACCACTTCGGGTAGTACGGGGTGCCCATATCCGTCATGCCGTGCCTCCGTTCGAGTCCGGCGACGCCGGATGCGGTGTCGTGCCCCCTCCTAGCGCGGCGCTGCCTCACTGACATCCCTGGCGTGCACCCCGTACCGTACGCCGCTCGGCCGTAATCGGCCTACACTTTGACAACTGGGTATAAGCGGGAGCCCGCGGATGAATCGCTGCAGTTCTCAACAGGTCATAGGCGGTTGACCGTGACCGAGCCGCTATATCTGATCACCGGTGCCGGCGGAGGCACCGGTGGGGTAAGCCGGCTGGTGATCGAGCAGCTGCGACAGCACGGTGCGCGGGTGCGCGCACTGGTACATCGGGACGATGCGCGAGCCGAGCCGCTGCGCGACCTCGGCGCCGAGGTGGTGGTCGGCGACCTGACCGATCCGCAGAACGTCGTCGACGCCATGACCGGCGTTGACCGAATGTTCTTTCTGATGAGCGTCTCACCTGACTACTTGCAGGCCAGCGTGATCGTGTGTGATGCGGCGCTGGAATCCGGTCGCGTCGAGGTGCTCGTCAACATGTCGCAAATGACGGTTTCGCAGATGACGCTGACCAGCAGCGGCGAGTCTCGCCAGCATCGTTTGCACTTCCTCGCCGAGCACGTCCTGAACTGGTCTGGCGTGCCGGTCGTCCACGTGAGACCGACCGCGTTCCTGGACAATCCGATCTTCACATTGTTTGCGCTCCCGTCGTTGCGAGAACGAAATGTGTTGGCACTGCCGTTCGGTAGCGGCCGGACGTCGCCGATCGCCGCCAGCGACGTCGCGCGCGCGGTCTCAGCCATTCTGCTGGATCCGGCGGAGCGCATCGGCCGCTTGTACGAGTTGACCGGTCCGGAGCGCCTCGATATCGATTCATTGGCCGCGCAGTATGCCCTCGGGTTACACCGACCGATCACCGGCACCGACATCCCGCACGACACGTGGGTCAAGGAAGTGCTCGAACCCCTGAATCTGCCCACGCACCTTCAGCAACACCTCGCCACGATGGCGCAACTACACCGAGCGGGCCGCTACGACCGCGCCACGGACGACGTCGAAAAACTAACTGGCAAAAAACCCTTGACCGTGGCGGAATACATAACCGAAAACCCGCAGCTTTTTGCCTGAGGCATATTGCCGACGATCAGCCAAACGTCTTGCGAAGGTCTTTCTTGATGAACCTTCCCGAACTGGTTGCGCGGCAACTCATCTACGATCACCAGGTGCTCGGGATGTTTGTAGCGGCTCAGACCGAGCGACTGGCACTGTTGCACAAGGGCTTCCAACGACACACCGTCGGCAGATGCGGGTACCACCACGGCACACACCCGCTCGCGGTGCGCGGGTCGGGGACTCCGATGACCGCGACGTCGGCGACGGCGGGATGGGCGGCGAGCACGTTTTCGATTTCGAGTGCTGAGATGTTCTCGGCGTTGCGGATGATCGCATCTTTGATACGCCCGGTGACGCGAACGTGACCGTCGGTGTCGATGAGGCCCAGATCGCCGGTGCGTAGCCACGCGTGCTCATCGAACCCGTCGACGTCAAGCGTGGCGTCCACATAACCGAGGAAGCATTGGGGGCCTTTCAGTCTCAGCTCGCCTTCGTGCCCGACTGGCAGTTCGACTTCGTGATTGTCGACCACTCGGACGCGGACGCCGAGTACCGGCTTGCCGACTGTGTGGTCGAGCACCTCCGGCGAGTCGGTAAGCGACGGTGAGGTCGCCACCGCAAACTCGGTGAGCCCCGAGGCGTTGGCGATACCGGGCAGTCCGAAGGTTTCGCGGACCTGGCGCCCCAGTTCGGCGGTGATGGGCGCACCGCCGGCTAAACAGCCCCGCAGGGCGGGAAACAGCGGCTCTTCACCGTGGACGCGTTGAGCCTCAAGGAATCCCACGAAGAAGGGAGTTGCGGAGCCCAAAAAGGTCGGGTGGTGTGCGGCGATGGCGCGCGACGTGGTGGCCGGATCGAATACCTCAAACAGCGCTAACTGCATGCCGGTCAGCAGTGCGGCGGCCAGCTTCACAGCCCCGCCGATGTGTGCGATCGGAAAGGCGATCGGATCCACGTCGCTGCTGGTAATGCCGATCATGCTCACCAGGCCCGTCGCGCCGGCAATTACAGTGGCGTCGGTATGGCGAATCCCTTTGGGCGCCGCGGTGGTTCCCGAGGAATAGTAGATCCATCCGGCGTCGCCGGTGGATGCGGGCGGCGCCGGGAGAGCGTCGGTGTTGGCGCCGGGCACCCGAAGCTCGTCGCGGGCCGGGGGTGTGACCAGGTCGACGGTGATGACTTCAAACCGCTTGTCCTGCACCAACGCCCGAGCGAGTCCGCCGTGATCGAATCCACGCCAAACGTCGGGTACCACAAGGAATTCCGAGGAAAGCTGCCCGGTGATGAAGCCGACCTCGTGTTCTCGCAGTATCGGGATGATCGGGTTTTGCACCGCGCCGAGCCGGGCCAGCGCTGCCATGACCACTATGGTTCGAGCGTGGTGGGCAGCTGCCACGACACGACGGTTCCCCCGCGTATCCCCCGCTCGGCGAACGCGGCAGCCGTCGCGCATGCGGCGTCGTGAAACTGACGTGCGGTCAGGCTGCGTCCCTGGTCATCGGTGAGAAGCGGGCGGTTTGAGCCTCGCTGCGCCGCGTCAGCGATCAACGCCCAGTAGTTGAGGTCCCTGCCGCTGTTCATCCGCTCGGCAGCTCGACCGGTGGGCGGAATCCGGAGTGGGCTAATGCGACTGAGACACCGCTGCCGATCGGGCCGTCACGGTCGACCAGGACAGCCGACCCGGTGGCTATCCCGTCGTGACTGTAATGCGTAAGCGAGGCCAACCCGATGTGCGGCCCCTGCGGCATCCGGCTCAGCGTGAGCGTGTAGTCGACGTTGATGAATTGCAAATCATTCGTACCCCAATTGGCGATCGATGCCGTGATGTCGGCAGCCATCGCGGCGCGAGTGAAGGCGCCAAGCGGTTCACCGTCGATGAGCGAGCGGGTCTCGTAGATCCAGGTGTATTTCGGTCCGGGGATGTCGGCCCATTCCGGATCGGGATTCTGAATTTTCGCACCCCAGCCGTAGGTGCGCATGAACAGCGACGGGTGCGGCCGGTCCCCGATGGGCAGCGGTGGCATCTGCACTGCGGGGGACCACACTTGCCCGTCGGGCTGCGGACCACGCCGCAGAAACAATGCGCTGCCCCGGGCGACGGCGGCGCCGCGCTGCATTAGTGCTGCCTCCACGAGACGCAATCGTCTGCGGTCGTGGTGCGCACGGGTGTGCACTTCGATTGGTTCCAGAGCGGTGGGTGCGGGAAGGTCGACGGTCAGTCGCGCAGGTTGCAGCTGCGGGTCATCGACGGCGTGTTCGACCGCCCAGCCCAGCAGGCCGCCGACAACGTGGCCGCTAATCGACGGGCCCCACCCGCCGCGCGCGATTTCGTTTGGCACGAAACGGCTTTCATCGCGCAGAAAGTACGGCGTCTGGGCCGTTGAATAAATGTCATCCGGCAAGATATTCGTTTCGGTCAATGCACGACGCTCCGCGTGGTCGAGACGCTCATGGACGGCCTCTGGTGAGGATGGCAACAGTGGATATTACTGTTCGCCTTTCCGGTGCCGACGGCCCGCCTTTGTTCACGGCGATTCCCTATACGAGCAAGGGCATTGAGAGTATGGGGTGCGACGGCTAATCAGGTGAGTGCCGCGCCCACCAGATGGCCGATCGCATAGGTGATGCTCAGTGCGAGACCACCGCCGATGACATTGCGGAGAATTGCGGGTCCTTTTGGTGCTCCGCCCAGACCGGCCGACACTGCCCCGGTGATCACCAACGCCACAAGCACCGCCACGACGGTGACCGGGATTCTCCATGCCGTCGGGGGCGCCAAGATCGCCGCCAACGGCAACGACGCACCGATGGCGAACGACAGTGCCGACGACCCCGCCGCATGCCATGGGTTGGTCAGCTCCTCGGGATTGATACCCAGTTCGACTTCGGCATGGGCGAGGAGCGGATTGTGGTCGGTGAGTTCCTCAGCCACGGTCCGGGCGGTCGCCGGGCTCAGACCCTTGGCTTCATACAGCGCGGCAAGTTCGTCCAATTCGGCGCCCGGATCGTCGCGCAACTCTTGACGTTCTTTGGTCAGCAGCGCCTTCTCGGTGTCGCGTTGAGTGCTGACCGACACGTATTCGCCCAGCGCCATCGACACCGCTCCTGCGACCAGCCCGGCGCTTCCGGCGGTCAATATGGGCGCACGTTCCACCGTCGCGGCCGCGACACCGACAACGATGCCCGCAGTGGAGACGATTCCATCGTTGGCGCCCAAGACTCCTGCGCGCAGCCAATTCAGCTTCGACGAAACCGAACCCACATGGGGTTCGGCGGGATGGGACGTATTGGCCACGGCCGCGACGATATACGTGAACACCGCGGACCACTAGCCAACCTAGCCTTGCCAAAGTGGTAGCGGTGGTCTGCCAAGCTCTGCATGGCTCTGTCACAGCTGACCCATAGCCAAGCTATCTGGCGTCGCGGGTGTCGGGGGTCTCGACGTATTCACTACTAGACAGGTAAAGCCTATGGAATTTAAGCAATTTATTGGGGGATAGCCGTCGCCGGTGCTCTTGGCGCTGCTGCGTTGGGTGCAGGCCCTGGTTCGGCCTGGGCCGCTCCCGGGCCGCCGCCGGGTCCGGCCGGCGGTCATGCGCGCCGGCCGCACCCGGTAATCCGGGCGGCCCGGGCGGACCAGGTGGTCCGGGTGGCCCAGGTGGTCCCGGCGCACCCGATCAGCCAGGCGGACCTGGCGATCCCGACCGCGGACCGGGCGATTCCGATCGCGGACCTGGTGGTCCCGCTCGCGGGTCTGGCGCACCGGACGAACCTGGTGGCGCGTGGCATGGCGATCCGCAGCGCGGCTACTTCCACGGGGCGCCATGGGGAGACGGACCAGCACCCTCGGGGCCAGGTGCCCCGCCGCGTCCAGACTGGCGCGGACCATTGCCGCCGCCTGGTGCGCACTGGGACCGTGGCCCGATCAACTACTGGGGCTACGACGAGACGCCCGTCTGGGATCCCGGGTTCAACCAGTGGGGCTTCTGGTTCTTCGGAGTCTGGATCCCGCTGTCATAGGCAGCCGATGATGGCGCCTGCTTCGCCGCTTGGCGAAGGAGGCGCCATTGCTCACCCCTCGAGGTAGAAGGCGGGCGCGGCTCGATCGTTGGGACTTATGGCCCTTCGGGCAGGGCCCTACGCCAGGTGATAGCTACCGTTCGGCCCTCGTTTGTGGTGTCTCGATAGCGAAACATCAAGGTCACGGTTTGGAGTGCAGACCGGCCCTTAGTTGTGCTACCGGGATTTCCCAGGAGGCGCGATGGCCACGCGGGGTATTCCGCTGCAGGCGAAGGATTCCTACGTCGCCGCTTTTCGTGCCGGCATTGTGACGGTCGCGGCCATATCTGGCATCCTCGCCCTGGTCGCACTAGCTGCCGGCTCGCCGCTTCAGTTCGGTCTCGCGTTGGCGTCCTTCGGCGCGGCTTGGATAGCCGCCGATTTCCTCGCGTCGCGGGTTGAGCGGGGCCGCGCCACGCAACCGTGCATGGCTCCGATTGCACGGCCTTATCCCGGTTACCGATCGCGCCGCGTCGTCTATTTCGTTGGCGACGAGTCGTTCTCGCAGCCCCACGCTCTGCATCGGTAGCTTCTAGACTCTTAGCCCTTGGTGCCGACGGTTATCAGGTCGGACACGATCCGCGTCCAGGCCGGCCGCGGGATCCGGTGCTGATCGGTGACAACGAACCCCGCGCCTTCGAACAACGCCCGCATCTCGGCCGGCGACGCGTTGTGCTGCGGTTTCCACCTGTTCGCCGCCGATGCCTGCAGCAGCGGCTGTCGCGTACTCAGGGCCGAAACGGCCACCAATCCGCCGGGCCCCAGTACCCGATGGAATTCGCGTAACGCCGCCGGCTGATCGAAGAAGTGAAACGCCGAGGTAGTCACGACGGCATCGAGTTCGCCGTCATTGAAGGGCAACTGCTCGGCCGGGCCGCGCAACCATTGCACCCGGTTGGATCTGGCACGGGCCTGCTCAAGCATGCCTTCGGACATGTCGACGCCGTAGATCTTGTCTGGATGCAGTTCGCGCTCGATCCGATCACTGAGAATTCCTGTCCCGCAGGCGACATCGGCGATCTTGCGGGATTGGTGAGCGCGCAGCTGCGCGATCACCTCATCGTGGGGTGGACGGTAAACAAACCGCTGCAAGACCGGCAGGTCATAGACCGGGGCCAGAAAACTCCACAACCGTGTGACGGCGTCGTTGAGCCCTCGGCGTTGCGGCGCTGTCATTTGCTCAGTACTGAGCTGTAGTAGATGGTGTCGGCCACCGACACAGAATCGTTCGTCTGAGGGATCGCCGCAAGACCGTTGTCGGCTAACAGCTGACTCATTTGGATGCCGGCCGACTGCCAGCCCAAGTGCTCCAGATACGCCGCGACGTCGTTGCGCTCCCCCTGGTAGCCGAGATCGGCAAACTCCAGCTCGAAACCATGTTCACGCCATTTGGCGGTGGCTTGGCGCATCATCTCGCGGGCTTTTTCGATGTCCAGCTGCGAGAGATCCGGGATGGCCTCGCAGGCCAGCCGGCTGCCGTCGGCGCTGAGCGCGGTGATGTTGTCCAACAGGCGGTCTTGAGCCGTTGGCGGCAGATAACCGAAGAGCCCTTCCGCGATCCACGCGGTGGGCCGGCTCGTGTCAAAACCGGCTTCCACCAAGGCTTTTGGCCAGTCATGCCGTAAGTCAACGGCCACCGTACGCAGGTCTGCTTGCGGGACGGCGCCCAGCTTGGCCAGCGTGCTGGTCTTGAACTCGATCACCTGCGGCTGGTCGATCTCGAACACCGTCATATCCGCCGGCCACGCCAGCCGGTAAGCACGCGCGTCCAGGCCCGAGGCCAGGATCACGGCCTGACGGATTCCGGCCCGCGTCGCATCGCGAAAGAACGAGTCGAAGAAACGAGTCCGGGCCGCCATCGCTGCGGGCATGTGCTCGAGCTTCCAACCCGATTCGTGGTCATCCACGCCGGCAGCGACGAGGTCGCCGTTGACCCATCGCGTGAAGAAATCGACGCCGACAGCACGAACCAGCGGCTCAGCAAACCAATCCTCGATCAGCGGGTTGTCGGCCTTGGTGGCGATGGCTCGGGCGGCTGCCACCATCGTGGCCGTCGCGCCCACGCTGGTGGCCAGGTCCCAGGTGTCATCGTCTGTACGTGGCATGCGTCAATTCCCCTCCGGTAGCTCAATACTTAGCTGGTGTAACGACCGTTGGCCACATCGAGTTCCCAGCGGGTCGTCCCGTCGCGGCGCGCATTGGGTTACCGCAGCTAGACGGGCCGGCCGTCATTCGGTGACAGTTCGAAGACCGGGATGAGGCGATCGGTGCGTTCCTGGTATTTGCCGAAACCCGGGGCGCGTTCCACGACGATCTGATAGATGAAATCGCGTTCCTCACGAGGTAATTCACGCGCAGTCGCTGACCTGGGGCTTGTGAGCCGATCTCCACTGTCACGTGTGGGTTGGCGCGAATATTGTGCACCCAGGCCGGATTGCTATCCCGGCTGGCGGCGGAGCCACGACATAGATATTGCCGTCGACGTCGAAGTAAGCGACGGGGTTGACTCGCTGTGCACCGCTTCGCGCACCCGTCGAAGTCAACAGCAACAACGGTGGTGGTGGTGGTGGTGGTGGTGGTGTCGCGGCCGCCGTGAACTACGCCGCGGCCGCCGTGTACAGCGGCCAGGCCGACTGCGTTGGGGCGAATCATGTTCGTCGACCGGCTCAAGGACCTGATTATTTCGGCGGTATCAACATCTCTCCGGTCGAACTCGAGGCGGCAATAGCCGATCTTGACGGCGTCGCGGAGGTCGCGGTGATCCCTGCACCCGATCCCCGCTTCGGCGAAACCCCGGCCGCCATCGTAGTTGCCGAACTGGGTCGCGAAGACATCAACGAGATGCGGGTCATCACCCACTGTGCGCGCGTCCTCGCGGACTACAAGGTACCGCGGTATGTGGTGCTGAGGACGGACCCACTGCCCCGCTTGCCCAGCGGGAAGATCGCCAAACAGGTCGTCCGCGAACAGTATCGCGACATCGCCGAACGCTTTGCCAAGACCAGGTGACTCAACAGCAAGCTTGTAACATTCGAGTCAGGCTCGATTTAACCGACGGGAGACGACATGGCTCGCCGCAAGCGCGGCACCGGCCTCAGCGCCGACGCCGACGAAGCGCCAACAGATCTTGGCGGCCGCCGAGCGGGTGATTTTGCGGTATGGAGTGTCCAAGACCACGATGGACGACGTCGGCAAAGAGGCCGACGTGTCACGGCCGACCGTGTACCGGTGCTTCGGCGATCGGGATGCGTTGCTGTGCGCCCTGATCGAGCGCCGCTCGCGCATGCTATTCGAGCGCGCCCGCACCTACATCCTTGGGTATGAGACATTCAGCGAGCAGCTGGTGGAAGGCTTGGTTTATCTGGTCGACCACGGCCGCAAGGACCCCATCGTGCGAATACTCGTCAGCCCAGAGCACATGGAGCTGGCCATGCCGCTCGTCGGCGGTTCGAACCTGGCCACCGAACTCACCGCCGAGATGTGCGAACCGATCCTGCGCCAAGCTGCCGAACGCGGCGAAATCCGTGCCGATTTGAACATCTCATCGGTCGCGGAGTGGCCGGCGCTGGTCCAGTTCATCTTGGTCGGCCGGCTTGATTTCGCCAAAGCCCACGACCCGGGTCATCGAAAGCTACTAAGAGCGTTCTTTTGCCGGCATTTCTGCCGGCCGGTATCAACGCGCCGCTGTAAACGGAATCATCCACGGGTCGATGTCAAGCTTCTGATGAACGACTGGAAACGCCCAATTCGGGCGGTTCGCGAGTCAGCAGGCCTGCGCGGTGGCTGAGACGGCGCCACGACGGCAACCGCTCTATCTGCTGGCGGACAGTCAGTTGCTGTTCTGGAAGCGGGAGGATCAACTAATCCTCGAGACAGCCCTCGACGGATTGGTCTCGGGCAGACCGCTCAGTGCGGCCTATATCGGTGCTTCCAATGGGGATCGTCCCGAGTTTTACGAAATCTTCGAGGCGGCGGTGGAGGCGGCCGGAATCACCAACCATCGAATGATCCATTCGTCGTTCGGCCCGGACGACCGCGCCTACCTGGAGCGGGCCCAGCTGATCGTCCTCGCGGGCGGCGATATGCGCCGCGGCTGGAACGCCTTCGAGAAAACCGGCATGAAGGATGCGATCCTATGCCGGTATGCCGAGGGGGCGGTGCTGGTTGGCATTTCAGCTGGCGCCATTCAACTCGGACGCTTCGGAATCGTCGAAAAACCGGATTCCGCCGCCCCAGAGCTGATCGATCTGTTCGGCCTGGTCCCCATGGTGATCGACGCACACGACGAGCAAGCCGAGTGGGCACGGCTGTCCCGCACGATTGATTCGCTGCAGGGAAGGGCCACCGGGCTCGGGATCCCCTCTGGGGGCGGAGCAATCGTGCACCCCGATGCCACCGTCGCGCCGCTGCGCCGGCCCGCGCACGAATTCCGTTTCGAGGGCTCGCGCGTCAAGCAGTCGCTGTTGTGCACCGAATAGCGCAAGAGTGGTTTGCTTCTTGACGGTTGTTTCGATCATTTCGTTTGCTGTGGGTAAGCCGGTGCGCTGAGGCAACGCCTGACAAACCTGCGCCCCCAACACGGCAAGCCGTCCGATCGACCGTGTGCCAGTTGGCGCGCGGGCGATGCGTGGATGGGCGGAGGGGCGTGGCTGTTTTCGGAGCCTTTGCGCCGCTGAAAGATCCGAAAGAGCCGTTCAGCAAAGGATTTCGTTATTGGCAATCATCAAAATGCGCTGGGGCCGGGAGGAATGCTGCGCAGTTCGCACATCCCCAACGGACATTTTGCAAGCGCTACACGCGCCGGCGATTCACGTGACCAAGCGTGGCCGCCGAGATCTTCGTGGCTGGGACCACGACGCCGGCCACCGACGATCTGGATGCTTACCATCACGGTGAGCTAAGCTACCAGCATCCGGTGGTTCTAGAGTTCGGCACCGCGTCCGACGCCGAAACGCTGCACGACCACATCAACGCGATGGGGCGTCTGCAGGACCAGCCACAAGACTGTTAGGCAACGGATGCCGCGCAGTCGTGCATGCCCAAACCGTCACTGCGGATTTGTCTTGGATTAATGCGCCCACGATATGTTCGCAAGTCGTCTCAAAGTCGAAAGTAGGCGCGTTCATGGCCGATCATCGTTCGGAAATCGATCTGCCGGACTCGCTGTACGGGATGGACGACCTCGCACTCGACATGCGTCTCATGTCGTCGCATCGCGCCGACCGCGTCTGGCATCGCGTCAATCCGGAGCTGTGGGTTGCGTCGCGCAATCCGTGGGCAGTGCTCAAATCGATCGGTCAGGTCGAACTCGAGGAGCTAAGCCGCGATGACGCATTTTGCGCCGCGGTGCGTGCCCTGCTCGACGATCGCAACAGGCGCAATAGCGACCCGTTCTGGTTTCCTCAATCGCCGGCGGCGAAAAGCCTGAATCTGGCTGCGTACTTCAGTATGGAGTTCGGTCTTTCCGAAGCGTTGCCGATCTATGCGGGCGGGCTCGGCGTCCTCGCAGGCGACCATATGAAGTCGGCGACCGACCTTGGCGCGCCAGTGGTCGGAGTCGGCTTGCTGTACCAGCAGGGGTACTTTCGGCAGGCCCTCGACTCGCAGGGAAATCAGCGCGAGTTGTATCCGTTCAGTGATCCCAGCGAGATTCCGCTGCAGCGTCTGCGGGGCAAGAACGGCGCGTGGATTCGGATCCCGCTCTACTTCCCAGGCCGGACCGTGTACCTGCGCGCGTGGGCCGTCAACGTCGGACGCCTCTGGTTGTATTTGCTCGACAGCAACGATCCGGCGAACGACCCGTCAGACCGCGGTATCACCGCGCAGCTCTACGAAGCCGATCCCGAAGTTCGGTGGCAGCAAGAGATGGCGCTCGGGTTTGGCGGGTGGCGTCTGCTACGCGAACTGGGACTCGAGCCGGACGTCTGTCACCTCAACGAAGGCCACGCAGCATTCGCCGTTTTGGAACGCGCCCGTTGGATTGTGCGGGAACAGAACGTACCGTTCGACGTCGCACTGACTGTCGCACGCGCCGGCACCGTATTCACCACCCACACGCCGGTCGCCGCGGCCTTCGACCGATTCGATCACAGCTACGTCGTCGCTTACCTGTCGCCGTACGCGGCCGAGATGCGCGTAAGTATCGGCAAGATCCTCAGCCTGGGCCGCATGCAGCCGAACGACGATTCCGAACCGTTCAACATGGCTTTCCTCGCGATTCGCGGGGCGTCGCGCATCAATGGGGTGAGTCGGCTGCACGGCGAGGTGAGCCGTGAGCTGTTCGCGGACCTGTTTCCGCAGTGCCCACTCGACGAGGTTCCGGTCGGGCACGTCACCAACGGCGTGCACGTTCCATCCTGGGACTCACCAGCCGCCGACGAGGTGTGGACGAACGCCGAGATGCGTCAACAGTGGGTAGGCATTCCGACGCCAGTCGCGGAACGGATGGAGAAGGTCCCAACGGCCGAGTTGTGGAGAATGCGCAATCGCAACCGCGAGCGTTTTGTACTCTGGGCGCGCCAACGGCTGGCACTGCAATTCACCATCGCCGGTGCCGGCGCGGACCGCGTCGATGAAGCCCAACGCATTTTCGACCCGAAAGCCCTCACGCTCGGCTTCGCCCGACGCTTCACTGAATACAAACGCACCGCACTCCTGCTCCACGACCCCGAGCACTTCGCGCGCATTCTCACCGATCGCGAAAGGCCTGTGCAGATCGTCGTTGCCGGGAAAGCGCATCCGGCAGATGCGTTCGGGAAGACGATGATCCAGCGCTGGTATGAGTTCTCGCAGCAACCGGAACTTCGCTTGCGTGTCGCGTTCATCGCCGACTACGACCTGGTCCTTGCCGAACAATTGGTCAACGGCGTCGACGTCTGGGTCAATACACCGCGCCGACCGTGGGAAGCCAGCGGGACGAGTGGGATGAAGGTGCTCGTCAACGGCGGACTGAACCTGTCGGAACTCGACGGCTGGTGGGCCGAAGCGTATGCCCCGCAGGCCGGTTGGGCGATCGGTGACGGCCGGGAGCACGACGACCCGCAGTGGGACGCCGAGGAGGCGAACTCCCTTTACTCGGTGTTGGAAAACGAAGTCGTTCCGATGTTTTATACGCGCGACGACAGCGGAATTCCGGAAGAGTGGATGCGACGTGTGCGCGAGAGCATGGCGACGCTGACGCCGCAGTTTTCGTCGGAACGCATGGTTCGGCAGTACGTCGAGGAGCTGTACGCCCCCGCCGCCGCGGCTTACCGCAAGCGCCTGGCCGACCATTGCCGAGTTGGGACCGACGTACAAAGCTGGCGCGAATTGATCGCGAACTATTGGAGCGACGTGTCGTTCGGCGCCCTGCACGTCGAGCCTGCCGGAAACGGGCATGAGTTCCGAGTCCTCGTTTCGCTCGGCGCGGTCGGGCCTGACGCGGTGCAAGTGCAGCTATACGGGGACGCCTGGGAGCGGGGTCCTACCGAACGGATACCGATGCAACGCGGCGCCGAAGTCATTCGCGGCACGTTCAGCTACCGCGTCCGCGTCGAAGGAACGCGACCACCCGAGGCGTACACCCCTCGGGTCGTGCCGTACCACCCGGACGCCTCGTTCCCGCTCGAAGTCGAAAAAATCTGTTGGTACGCCCTTTAGCTTCGATTCGTCCCATACGGGTCCGGCACGCTACAAATCCCTGGGGTCAGATCCAACCGCCGCTCAGCGATCGCCCCACGGTGATCCCACCGATCATCGCGTAGATGCGGCGCCTCGGCGTCGTCGCGGGCGGTGCGCTGCTAGCACGTCGTTGTTTGCCAGCGCTTGCGCCTGTGCGGCCAGCGTCGATGCCCGGTTGGCATAGGAAGTTGCTTCAGGTTCATTTGTTGCTTCCCTGCCGTGCGCCGCCGTCAAATACCGCTTCGCCTCCTCAAACCGGGTCTGGGCCTCGGTGCCGATGCTCTCGGCATGCCTAGCGACGTAGTCGGAGATTTGGCGCAATCTGGCGTCGGCGGTGGATAAGGCCTGCGCCAACGAATGATCACTGTTCACTTGTCCATCGCCACGGTCGACCCGCCGCGCGGCGCGCCGGCGGCGGCGCGCGCGATAGAGCACGAGAATCATCACGACCACGAGCACGACGACGACGGCGCCGATCGCGATCAGCGGCCAGATCCGTTTTGACGAGCTTGCCGATTTGTTCAACCCGTCAGCCGCAGCGACGGCAGCACCGCTCCAGTCCTTGGCGCCCACCGCCGGCTCAATCTTGTTGCTCTGCAGACTGTTTAACTCGGCCGCTGTGAGGCTCTGCACCTGCGGCGGCACGGTGAATGCGTACAGCCTGGTGTTTGTCGCCACGGCCAGCAGCACATCGTGGTCGCCCATCTGGCTGGCGCTGCGGGTTCGGTCGGCCCAGTTGTCGGGTTTGAACCTGGAGAAGTTGTCGACATAGACCACCCAGAGTTGAATGTGCCGATCGCGGTAAAGCCGGTCGATTGCCGAGCTGACCGCCGCCCGACCGGAGTCCGTCAACACCCTGCTGCTGTCAGTGATGTGATCCGTGAGCTGGGACGGCGGTTGTGCGCCGGAGGGCGTTGCCAGCAGCAAGGCAGCCGTAAAAGTCGCCAGGACTACGCCCAAAAGGCGAACAACGCGCATACGGGTAATTTAGCCCGCTGCCGGTAATTTAGCCCGCTGCCGGCCGCGACCCAGCCGTTGCGTAAGCCACATGACGCCGCTGGTGCACCGAGCGTGCGGTCACCTGCCATCGGCGATTGGCGCTCAGTGTTCTGGACCGCTAATTTCCTGAAGTGATGTTCTCAGCTGCTGGTGTACTCGCGCGGTTAATCGCTCCCTTCCTGACGGTTGCGGCCGTTGCTTGCACGAGCTTTCTGGCCAGCCCGGTGCAGCGCGGTCCCACCCCGCCGGTGCGCTTGGCTGATGACGCCAATCCGTTGGCCGGCATGCCCTTCTACGTCAACCCAAACTCGGCGGCCATGCGTGCCGCGCAGCATGCCGATCCGCCGAGTCCCGAGTTGACCGCCATCGCCAATACGCCGCAGGCGTACTGGATCGTCCCGGGCTCTTCGGCAACGACGGTCGCAAAATACACGCGCGACGCGGCGGCCGCTGGCGCCATCCCCGTTCTGGCGATTTATGGGATCCCACACCGTGACTGTGGCAGCTTCGCTGCGGGTGGCATGGCGACGGCCGACGACTACCGCGCGTGGATCGACGGCATCGCATCCGGCGTGGGCGCTTCGCGCACGGCGATCATCCTCGAACCCGACGCACTCGCCATGGCCGACTGCCTCTCCGCTGACCAGCGCCAAGAACGCTACGACTTGATTCGCTACGCCGTCGACACGCTGACCCGGAGTCCGGCCACGGCGGTGTACGTTGACGGCGGTCACTTGCGCTGGCATAGCGCAGAGGACATGGCCGCCAGGCTCAACAAGGTCGATGTCGCCCGTGCCCGGGGTTTCAGCCTCAACACTGCCAACTTTTTCACCACCGGGGACGAAATCGGTTATGGGGAAGCCATTTCGGGGCTCACGAACGGTTCGCACTACGTGATCGACACGTCGCGCAACGGCGCCGGACCAGCGCCCGACTCCGGGCTCAACTGGTGCAACCCCAGCGGCCGAGGGCTGGGCACTCCGCCTACCACCGCTACCACGGGCGCGCACGCCGACGCCTACCTGTGGATCAAACGTCCCGGTGAATCCGACGGAACATGCGGCAAAGGCAACCCGCCGGCGGGCACCTTCGTGAGTCAGTACGCCATCGATCTGGCCCACGCGGCGGGCTAGTAGGGTGAGCTAGCGGTGCTCCACCCCCGTCGCTAAATGCAGCGTGGCCGGATGAGCACATCGCGGCGATGGCGGCTCGAACGAGGCGGCAGTGTTAGCGTCGTCGGCGTGACCCTCAAAGACATCGCCCTGACCGCCCTCGACGGCAAGCCGATCACACTGGCTGAATTGTCCGACGGCACAACGCTGATCGTGAACATGGCCTCCAAGTGCGGACTGACTCCACAGTACAGGGCGTTGGAGAAGCTGGCCAACGACTATGGTGGCCGTGGCCTGACGGTCGTCGGCGTCCCGTGCAATCAGTTCATGGGTCAGGAACCGGGCAGGCCGACGAGATCCAGGCATTCTGCTCGACCACCTACGGGGTGACGTTCCCGTTGCTGGAGAAGACCGACGTCAACGGCGACGACCGCCACCCGCTCTACACCGAGCTGACGAAGGCCGCCGATTCCGATGGCAAGGCAGGCGACATTCGGTGGAACTTCGAAAAATTTCTGGTCGCGCCCGAGGGTGAGGTGGTCAATCGGTTTCGGCCGCGCACCGAACCAGACGCGCCCGAGGTCATCAGCGCCATCGAGGCCGTGCTGCCCCGATAGACGGCGTGCCGCATGCAATTCCGGTGCACCCCAGACTGTCGCACCGACCCACGAAGAGCAAACCACGACAGCGGCCCCCGGATGAATCTCCGGGGGCCACCTCGTTTAGTCGGTGTGTTGTGGGGTGTGGTGTGGGGCGGGCGGGGCTCGAACCCGCGACCAACGGATTTGCAAAAGCCTGTTCGCGTTCGAACCAGGTATTGACTGTCTTTTCCTGTGGTACAACAGGACTCACCACTGATGAGACCCGTCGGGAACCCGGCGATTTCCATCGATTCCGACTTATTGGCGGCGAATATTCGGTAACGCACAGCCCCTCAATGATGCCGCCAGAGTCGAGTGGCGGTTAAGCACTTAGAAGCCACACGACTGGGCACGCCATCGGTCGGTCAGATGTTGCGAGTGATGTGTGCCCACCGGACAGGACCGTTACATGTAACATGGGCGTATGTCAACTGCCCGGGACCGCGTTCGACGACACCGCGAACGGCTGCGGCAACGAGGCCTGCGGCCAATCCAAATTTGGGTTCCCGATGTGAACGCCCCGGAGTTCGTCCGCGAAGCGCACCGCCAATCGGCACTCGTGGCCGCCAGCGAACAGGATCGTGACGATCAGGCCTTCGTCGACGCCGTCTCGGCCGACTGGGACGACGCCACGTAAACGTGCGACGAGGCGACATCTACACCGCCGCGGCACGCGGTGCCTACAGCGGAAAACCCCGACCGGTAGTCCTCATCCAAGACGACCGGTTCGACGCAACGGCCTCGGTCACGGTGGTGCCATTCACCACCAGCGACGTCGACGCGCCACTACTTCGCGTTGCTGTGCAACCGTCGGATACCATCGGCTTGGCGGAAACCAGCCGACTGATGATCGACAAGGCGACAACTGTGCCGCGTACCAGCCTGACCCGCCAGGTCGGTCGCCTATCGGACGGAGATCTCGTTCGGCTTGACCGTGCGCTACTGGTATTCCTCGGACTTGCGGTGTAGCGACGGCTTTTAGCCGCGAATCACTGGGTCGTGAGCTACTCACTTTTCGGGTGCTCGTATGGCCTCAAAAGCGCAGGTCAGCCCGGGTCAGCTGTCTCACTCAATGCGGGCTGTCGCACTGATTTGTGAACTGCGCACCGGCACTCGACAAGGGCTCACGGGTGCCGCGCGCCGCTCAACCACGGCTGACGATCTACGTGAGGCTGCGGGCCGGCGGCTGCGTGAGCGGCGGGGACAGCCGGTGCAGCAGATAGGGGGCCAGCACCTGCGGTCGGCGAGACGACGACTAGCTGCGGCCGGGCAATAGCGTCGAGCACCGCTGCCGCGACGGTGTTTGGGGAAGCGCCACGTTTGTCGTAGAAGTCGATCACCTTGGGCGGTCGGCGCCGAGTTGGCCACGCATGATTCGATCGCGGATGATCGGCGTCTTGACGATCCCGGGGCAGAGCGCGACGACGCGAATGCCGCGTGGCCGCAGCTCGGCGTCGAGAGATTGACTGAGTCCGACCACCCCGAATTTCGAGGCACAGCAGGGCGCCTTTCTGGCGACGGGGACGAGGCCGGCCTCGGAGGCTGTGTTGATGATGGTGGCCGGGTGACCCTGTGCGAGCATGCGCGGGATGAAGGCTTGAACGCCGTAGGCGACGCCGAGCGGGTTCACGCCGATTACCCGCTGCCAGTCCTTAATGGTCGTCTCTTCGATGTCACCGCCATGACCGATGCCGGCGTTGTTGTGCAAGATGTCCACGCGTCCGTCGGCATCGAACACGGCTTTGGCCAGCGCCTCGACCTCCTCTGGGCGGCTGACATCGATCGCGTGGTCGACTGCGCCGCGGCCGATTTCGCGGGCCACGGCGGCGGCCGCATCTCCGTTGATGTCGGCGACGTGAACTTTGGCGCCGTGTCGGGCGAGTAGCCGCGCGGTGGCCGCATCTCCGAGCCGGCGCCGGTGACGACCGCGGTCTTTCCGGTGAGGTCGATGTTCTTGGCCATGGTGGTGATCTTCGTTAGACGGTGGCCGGTTTGGCTGGGCCGGAGTAGACCTCGAAGAACCGCGCCGTCATCTCGGCGGGCACGGAGAGGTTGGCGTCGTGGTCGGTGCGCAAGCACACCAGGCTGGGACCGCGGTGTTCGCGCGCGCGGCGCAGCGCGCTGTCGAGGTCCTCGATGCGGTCGACGTATTCGGTGTGGCAGCCCAGCCCTCCGGCGACGAGGTCCCAGCGGATCTCCCCCTGGGCGGTCCCGAACGTGGTGCCGTACAGCTGGCGCTCGTTGAGTTCTTCCATGGTCCATGAGCCCTCGGCGAACACGATGACGGTGACGTCGATGCCCTCTCGGGCTGCGGTCTGTAGCTCCATGATGTTGAAGCCGGCGGCTCCGTCGCCGGTGACGCAGACGACCTCGCGGTCGGGCGCGCCGAGTTTGGCGCCGATCGCCGATGGGATGCCGGTGCCGAGCATGCCGAGTTCGAGGATCGAGTGATACGACCCTGGCTGCGTCGCAGGCAGCATGTTATAGGCCCATAGCGAGGTATTGCCGCCGTCGACGGTGTAGACGGCGTTGGGTCCGAACACCGCCCCGATCGCGCCGAGCGCGTGGGCCGGGTGGATGCCGGGGCCCTGCCACCGCAGGATCGGCGCGGCCAGCTGCGCGCGGACTTGTTCGTCGAGTTGCCGGTAGCGCGCCAGGTCCGCGCCGGCGCGGGCGCCCAGATCGCTTTCCCGTAGCCGCGCGGCGATGCCTTCGAGCGCAGGCTTCGCGTCGGCAAGGATGCCCAAATGCATTGGCCGCGTGACGCCGAAGTGGCGGGGGTCGATGTCGATCTGGATCAGCCGTTTGCCCTCCGGGTCGCCCCAGTAGGTGTCGTAGGGCACGTCGAGGTTGCCCATCCGTGAACCGGCCACGAGTAGCACGTCGGCTTCGCGCCGCGCGAGGTCACCGGCCGGGCCGAAGCCGAACACGTAGTTGGGGTGGTCGGTCGGCAAACTCGCGCGGCCAGCCATCGAACTGAGCGCCGGACAACCCAGCAGCTCGGCTATCTCCAGTGCCGCAGCGCGCGCGCCGGCACGGTCCACACCGCTGCCGGCGATCAGTACCGGGCGCTGCGCGCCGGCAAGAAGCGCGGCGGCCTCGTCCAGCTGACGTTCCGACGGATGCGGCGGCCCAACTCGGTAGGACGCGGGCGGCCACACCGGCGCGGTGTTCGAGTCGCCGGTCTCATAGAGCACCGGCGCAGGCAGCTCGACATGGACCGGGCCCGGGCGGCCGTTGTGCATCTCGCGGAACGCGATCCGCAAGACCTCGGGAATCCGCGCCCACTCGAAGATCGGGCCGCCCCACTTGACGGCAGGCCGGAACAGGTCAAGCTGATCTTGGCCCTGAAAGGTTGAGGGCGGCGAAGGGTAGACGATGCCCAGGCGATGCTGTGAAGTGATGGCCAGGACCGGAACTCCTTCATGCAAGGCCGTGATCACGCCCGGTAGCAAATTCGCCGAGCCGGGACCGGGATTGCCCAGCACCGCGGCCACCCTGCCCGTCGTCTTGTACAGCCCCTCGGCCATGTGCACACCAGCCGCCTCGTGGCGCACGGGGACCAGGCGGATGCCGTGCGGCTCCAGTTGCGCCAGCAGCGGGTCGATTTCGGGAGAGGGTAACCCGAAGAGAAATTCGATCCCTTCGGCTTGCAGCGCGCGGGCGAACAGTTCGCCACCGGTGATGTCGGTCATCCTCACCCTCCTGTCGAGGTCTGTTCCTTCTGCTCAGCTCCTGCCACTGTCGGTCATGACCACCTGACAGGTCTTGGCTGCACGTGACAATTACTTGACATTTCACGACCGGCTCGGGTCATGAGAGGCAGACGCCAGTGTGATTGCAGCAGATCGCCGGTCCGGTCGGCAGAGGCTGAAGTCCTCGGTTCGACCGGTTGACGGTCCTCGTTGCACATGCGGCGGGCGTCGTTTCTTCCTCAACTCCGTGGCGCTGACGGTGCGGGAGGCGGTGAAGCCAGCCGGAAATCTGACCGGCTCCGCCGCGGCCGTCGTGACAGCGATCAGGCGGGTCACCACCAGCGCTGCCGCGATCGAGGTGGTTACTCGGCGACTGACCATATCGACGTCGCGATCAGGTCGCCGCGCTCGAGGGCGGCCGCCCGGTGCTCGTGCACCTTGGCGTACTCGGGGCTGGTAACCATGTCGATGAACGCCGCGGGCGACGGGTACTCGACGATGAGAATGGCGTCCCACCATGGGCGTTCACCATCACCGATGATCACGGCCGGAGCAGTACCGCCGTAACGGATCGTCGCTCCGACCCGTTCGAGGTGCGGCGCGACCTCCTCTCCGTACCGCAAGTAGCTCTGCAAGCCACCCTCAGCGCGGAACTTCAGTAGGTTGACCATCACCATCGGAGCGTCGGCCGGTCGCGCCATGAGCGCTGCGAACTGTTCGGGCGTGGTATCCAGTGTGGTGCTCATAGGATCTCCTTTGTCGTATTGGGTTATTGGGAAGCGGTATTGCCGACCCGTTCACGCAGGAACGGGACGAGCAACTCGGCAACCTTGTCGGGCTGTTCGAGCCATGCCCAGTGACCGACACCGGGCAAGATTTCGATGCGGACGCGGGGGAAGACGCGGCGTTGCCGTTCGGCCTGCACAGTGGGGATGTACACGTCGCGATCACCCCACACCACTAACGTGTCCGGATGCGTTGGCGCAACGGTGCGACCAGCGCATCCATGTCGGCCGGGCGAGTTGACCGATACAGCCGCAGCACGGCCCGCTTCGTTCCGGGGGGGACAAGATGGCCGGCGATCCGGTCCACCCACTCCTCGGGCAGTCCCGGATTGTCGTGGCGCAGAATCGCTCTTGTGATGGCCGGAGTACTGAGCCGCATCAACAACTCTCCGGCGATCGGGGTACGCCACACCCGCGCCAGCCGGTGCCAGCGGTAGTCAAGCAGGACGCCGGTGTTGATCAAGGTAATGCTGGCGATGCGGTCGACGTTCCTCGCCGCCCACGTCAGCGCAAAGGGACCGCCGAAGTCATGAGTGACCAGGTGCACCCGCCTTATCCCCAGCTGGTCGATCAGTCCACCCAGGTGCGCGCCGTACGCCGCCAGCGTGTAGTCCTGGTCGGCGCGCTTGTCGGCGCAGCCGAACCCGGGCATGTCCGGGGCGACGACGGTGGCGAAGTCGGCGATCCGCGTCATCAACGGTTCCCAGTCGCCGCCGGCGTCGGGGTTACCGTGCACGAAAACTACGGCCTCGTTCGAGGCGGGGCTCATAGTGGGGCCGCCGATCAGCACTGGTGATCGCACACCGGCAACCACGACGTCCTTGGTGTGAAGGGTTGTGCTCATAGCTGCATCTTCTCGGCTGCGTTCGTCGTCCGCTGCTGGTATGCCTGGCGAGCCGCCACGTCGGCGTTAGCCATGACGGCGTCGGCTCGCAGCGCCCGCTTGACCCTGTCGGCGATGGCCGGCGGTGTCCCGGCGACCAGGCGGGCGATCGGGCCGAGTTCGCGGGGCACGAACACCTCCTCCCGTCCGCGGCGCATGGCGTCGATGATCGCCTCGGCCACCGCTTCGGGGGCGACTATCCTTGTGGCCCAAGACTTCTTGAAGCCGCTGATCATTTCGGTGCTGATCAGGCCCGGCATCACGATGGTGGTCCGGACCCCGGTGCCACGGGTCTCGGCGCGGATCGCGCGGGTAAATCCGACCACCCCGTGTTTGGTGGCCGCGTAGGTGGCACCGCCGGCGGTGGCGATCTGGCCAGCCGAGGACGCGAGGTTGACGATGTGGCCGTGGCCGCGCGGCAGGAACCGGTGCAACGCCAGTTGAGTTCCGATGAGGGCACCGCCGAGGTTGACGTCGACCGCGCGTTGGGTGTCGGCCGGGTCCTCGTCGACGAACATCCCGATCGGTGCGACGCCAGCATTGTTCACCAGGGCGTCCAGCGGACCGACGTGCGCTTCGGCTTCGGCGAGGAAAGCCTCGAACCGTTCCGCGTCGCGCACGTCCAGCGGCAGGCCCACGGTGCGCTCGCCGAGGTCGGCGGCGACTGCGGCGCACGCGTCGCCGTCAAGGTCACCGACGACCACCGACATGCCGGCGCGTGCGCAGGCCTCGGCGGTAGCGCGGCCGATGCCGCGGGCGCCACCGGTGATGGCGACTCGGGCGATAGACACGGTGTTCTCCTTACTTCTGATCGTGGTGCCGTTTTGGCCCTGACATCACGATCCGACACCAGACCCCCGGAAGTCTTGACACTTGATGACTCTTGTTTGACAGTTCATGACATGTCCGTGGTGCGCCAGCGCTAACGAACTACCCGAGGCTGGTGCGTGAGCTGGCCGGTGATCCCCTCGCACTATTGCGCGCCGCCGGCATCCAACTCCGAGACGTCGGCAAACACGAGGTGTTCATCCCGTTACGCGGCGTGGTCGCAGCCATCGAGTCCGCCGCCCTGGCCACCCCGACCCCGGACTTCGGGCGCCGACTCGCTCAGTGTGGGGGCATCGAAATCCTGGGACCAGTCGGCGTCGCGGCGCGCACCGCCGCGACCGTGGCCGACGCGTTCGCGATCTTAGAAAACTTCATGGCCGCCTACAGCCCGGCGATCTCCGCCACGATTAGCACCCTTGACCACCTCGTTCCCGCGACGGCGGCGCCCGGCCATGGCAGCGCGAGCTGACGCTGCCGGTATTGGCGGAGGCCTTGACGCCGACCGCTTCGACCTAATCGTCCTGCGCGCCACTCTCGCGCGCGGCAAGCGTTACGGCTAGTACTCCGAGTTAGCTCGAACTTCTGCAGACCGGAACGGGCAGATAGTGTGGACTGATGGCCTCTCTGCTGGACGAGGTGCTCAACGCCCACGGGGGGTTGGAGCGATGGCGGAAGGCGGGGACGGTCCATGCCCGCGTACGCACGGGAGGGCTGCTGATCCGAACGCGGGTGCCAGGCAACCGCTTCGCGGATTACCGCATCACGGTGCACGTCCGGAAGCCTCGGACGGTCTTCGACCCGTATCCGCGGGATGGGCTGCGCGGGGTCTTCGAGCGCGGGTCGGCGCGGATCGAAAGTCACGACGGCGAGGTCATCAGATCGCGTGCGAGCGCACGGGCCGCGTTCTTCGGCCGCTCGGGCCTGCGCCGGAACATTCGCTGGGACCCGCTGGACGCCGTCTACTTCGCCGGCTATGCGATGTGGAACTACCTCACGTTCCCACACCTGCTGACTCTTGAAGGGGTCGAGGTCACCGAGGGAGAAACGTGGCCGGAGGGCGGAGAGACATGGCGGCGGCTCGACGCGAGCTTCCCGCCCGACATCGATACACACTCGCCCCACCAGACCTTCTACGTCGATGCCGGTGGTCGTCTGCGACGCCACGACTACGTCCCCGAGGTGATCGGCCGTTGGGCGAGGGCTGCTCATCTTTGCGCCGACCACGTTCAGGCTGGCGGGCTCCTGTTCTCGACTCGCCGGCGTGTCAACCCAATCGGTCCTGGCAACCGCTCGCTGCCCTTCCCGACCCTGGTGTCATTGCAACTGACCGACCTGCGGGTCGAGACCGCCCGCGCCATGCCGAAGTGATCGCCGAGATCGCTGATGCCCTTGGGGCCGAGTGACTTAGCGTGCGACCATTTGCTTCGCCGCTCGGACACCCCAAGCATTGATACGGCCTTTGATGTGATCGTCTGCGATTTGCCGTCGGTGGAAGCACCGGCCTGTATGGACCCGAATCACGCTGGCAGAGCCAGATATTACCGGCCCCACGCCGCAGCACAAACAAAATCCACTGAAAAATCCGCAAGGAGCGCGCCTCATGAATACCGCCCCACAGTTCCAGCTTCCGCCTAGCGACGGTTTTATCGTCACCCACTTCCTGGTCGTCTCCGACCAAGACCGATCACGCGACTTCTACAGCAAAGTGTTCGGTGCCCGGGTCGTGCGCAAGGCTGGCCC
>DATJQO010000139.1:0-5126 GCA_035505695.1 Mycobacterium sp. | reverse complement strand
CGTCCGCGCCGCCTGCCGCTACCACGTTAATAACCTATCTGGGGTATCAGGTCGCGGTGCCGGGGTCCGGGCCGGGCTGGACGTCGATGCCGGCCTCGCGGCGCTGCTGCGGGGTGATCGGGGTGGGCGCGCCGGTCAGCGGGTCGTAGCCGCCGCCGGACTTGGGGAAGGCGATCACGTCGCGGATCGATTCCGCCCCGGCCAGCAGCATGGTCACCCGGTCCCAGCCGAACGCGATCCCGCCGTGCGGCGGCGCCCCGTACTTGAACGCCTCCAGCAGGAAGCCGAACTTCTCCGCCGCCTCCTCGCGGCCCAGGCCCAGCAGGTCGAACACGCGCTGCTGCACGTCGCGCCGGTGGATACGGATCGAGCCACCGCCGATCTCGTTGCCGTTGCAGACGATGTCGTACGCGTCGGCCAGCACGGCGCCGGGATCGGTGTCGACCACATCGGCGAATTCCGGCTTGGGCGAGGTGAACGCGTGGTGCACCGCCGTCCACGCACCCGACCCGACCGCCACGTCCCCCGCAGCGGTCGCCTCCTCGGCGGGCTCGAACAGCGGCGGGTCGACGACCCACACGAACGCCCACGCGTTCGGGTCGATCAAGTCGAGCCGCCTGGCGATCTCGCCGCGGGCCGCGCCCATCAGCGCCCGCGACGATTTCGGCGGGCCCGCCGAAAAGAAGATGCAGTCTCCCGGTTTGGCCCCGACGTGGTCGGTCAGGCCGGCGCGTTCCGTGTCGGACAGGTTCTTGGCCACCGGACCGCCCAGCTCGCCGTCGTCGCCGACCAGGACGTAGGCCAGCCCGCGGTGGCCGCGCTGCTTGGCCCACTCCTGCCAGCCGTCCAGGGTGCGCCGCGGCTGCGACGCCCCGCCGGGCATCACGACCGCGCCGACGTACGGCGCCTGGAAGACGCGAAACGTGGTGCCAGAGAAGAACTCCGCGCACTCGACAAGCTCGAGGCCGAACCGCAGGTCGGGCTTGTCGGAGCCGAACCGGCGCACGGCGTCGGCGTAGCTGATGCGCGGGATGGGCGTCGGGATCTGATAGCCGATCAACTCCCACAGCGCGGTCAGGATCTCCTCCGAGATGGCGATGATGTCGTCGGCGTCGACGAAGCTCATCTCCATGTCGAGCTGGGTGAACTCGGGCTGGCGGTCGGCGCGGAAGTCCTCGTCGCGGTAGCAGCGCGCGATCTGGTAATAGCGCTCCATCCCGGCGACCATGAGCAGCTGCTTGAACAGCTGCGGGCTTTGCGGCAGGGCGTAGAACGAGCCGGGGTGCAGCCGGGCCGGCACCAGGAAGTCGCGTGCCCCCTCGGGTGTCGAGCGGGTGATCGTCGGCGTCTCGATCTCGACGAAGTCGTGCCGCGCCAGCACCGCGCGCGCGGCGGCATTGACCTTGGAGCGCAACCGGATTGCCGCGGCCGGCCCGTCGCGGCGCAGGTCCAGGTAGCGGTACTTCAGCCGCAGCTCCTCACCGGCGGGCTCGTCGAGCTGAAACGGCAGCGGCGCGCTCTCGCCGAGCACGGTCAGCGAGGTCGCGTTGACCTCGATCTCCCCGGTGGCGATCTCGGGGTTGGCGTTGCCCTCCGGGCGGATCTCGACGCCGCCTTCGACGGCTACGCAGAACTCGGCGCGCAACCGGTGCGCCTGGGCCAGCACATCGGGATCGCGGAACACCACTTGGGCGATGCCCGAAGCGTCGCGCAGATCGATGAAGATGACGCCGCCGTGGTCGCGGCGGCGAGCCACCCAGCCCGCCAGCGTCACGTGCTGCCCGGCGTCGCTTCGTCTCAGCGAACCGGCGGCGTGGTTGCGCAGCACAAACACTCCTTTTCAGGGGGCTTTGGACGAGTGACCAGTCTAGAGCAGGTACTTTCGGTCCTATCGCCACCACCATTGCACTCGTCGGTCCCGGCGCCGTCGGCACGACGGTCGCCGCGCTGCTGTACCAGGCCGGGCATTCGGTGCTGGTGTGCGGCCGCACTTCCCGCGACAGCATCGAGCTGCGGCCCGACGGCGCGGACCCGATCGTGGTGCCCGGACCCGTGCTCACCGATCCCGGCGGGGTCACCGGGCCCGTCGACGTGGTGATCCTGGCCGTCAAGGCCACCCAGAACGACGACGCCGCCGGCTGGCTGGCCCGGCTGTGCGACGAACACACCATCGTCGCCGTGCTACAGAACGGTGTCGAACAGGTCGAACAGGTGCGGCCGCACTGCCCGTCGTCGCCGGTCGTCCCGGCAATCGTGTGGTACGGCGCGGAAACCCAGCCGGAAGGATGGGTGCGGTTGCGCACCGAAGCACGGCTGGTGCTGCCCTCCGGACCTTCTGCCCAGACCATCGCCGAGTTGTTGCGCGACGCCGGCTGCCAGGTGGACTGCGACCCCGACTTCATCACCGCCGCCTGGCGCAAGCTACTCGTCAATGCGCTGGCCGGCTTCGAGGCGCTGACCGGGCGGCGATCCGGCATGTTCCGCCGCGACGACGTCGCCGCCCTCTCACGCCGCTACGTCGCCGAATGCCTCGCGGTCGCGCAGGCCGAAGGCGCCCGGCTGGCGGATGGCGTGGTCGACGAGCTGGTCGAGCTTTTCCTTGAGGCCCCCGAGGACATGGGCACCTCGATGCTGGCCGACCGGGAACAGCGTCGACGGATGGAATGGGACATCCGCAACGGGGTGATCATCCGCAAGGCCCGCTTGCACGACCTGGCGACGCCGATCAGTGACACCGTGGTGCCGCTGCTGGCGGCGGCGAGCGACGGGCCGGGTTAGGTTAATCTCATGTTCCCCTGCGAGCACGTCGGCTTGGACTTCATCGATACCGCGCCCTTCCGGTTCCAAAACACCGTGGACCTCGCCATCACGCCCGAGCAGCTCTTCGAGGTGCTCGGTGACGCCGAGTCCTGGCCGCGGTGGGCGCCAGTGATCACCAAGGTGACCTGGACCAGCCCCGAGCCGCGCGGTGTCGGCACCACCCGCGTCGTCGACATGCGCGGCGGCATGGTCGGCAACGAAGAGTTCCTCGCCTGGGAACCCTTCAGACGCATGGCATTCCGGTTCAACGAGTGCTCCACGCAGGCCGTCGCCGCGTTCGCCGAGGACTACCGCGTCGAAGTTATCCCGGGCGGTTGCCGGCTGACCTGGATCATGGCGCAGAAGCCGGCCGGCCCGGCGTGGTTGGCGTTGTTCGTCGCCCGGCCACTGCTGAACCTGGGCCTGCGCCGCTTTCTGAGCAACCTGCGCCACTACACCGACACCGGTTCTCCATGGCCCAGCAACGTTAGGAGCGTGCGATGACCTTCAACGAGGGAATGCAGATCGACACCAGCACCGCGTCCTCGTCGCGCGGCAGCGGCTTGGGGATGGCCCTCGGGGGCGGCGGCCTCGGGCTGCTCATCCTCATCGGGGCATTGCTGCTGGGCATCGACCCGGGCCGCGTCACAAGCCAGCAGGACACCAGTGGCTACTCGGCGCCCGGCTTCGACCTGAGCCAATGCAAGACCGGGGCCGATGCCAACAAGTACGTGCAGTGCCGGGTCATCGCCACCGGCAACTCGGTGGACGCGGTATGGCATCAGCTCATGCCTGGTTACACCCGCCCCCACGTGCGGCTGTTCACCGGTTCGGTGGACACCGGATGCGGAGCCGCTACCACTGCGGTGGGACCGTTCTACTGTCCGGTGGACCAGACCGCGTACTTCGACACCGACTTCTTCCAAGAGCTGGTCGACAAATTCGGTTCCAGCGGTGGACCATTCGCCCAGGAGTATGTGGTGGCACACGAATACGGCCACCACGTACAGCAGCTGCAGGGGATCCTGGACCGCTCCCAGCAAGGGGCGCAAGGCGCCGGCGGCAACGGGGTGCGCACCGAGTTGCAGGCGGACTGCTACGCCGGCATCTGGGCCCACTATGCGTCGACCGTCAAGCAGGAGAGCACCGGCGTGCCCTACCTACAGCCGTTGAGCGACCAGGATATTCAGGACGCGCTGTCAGCCGCCGCGTCGGTGGGCGACGACCGCATTCAGCGGGAGTCGAGCGGGCGCGTCAACCCCGAGTCGTGGACACACGGGTCGTCGGCACAGCGGCAGAAGTGGTTCACCATCGGTTACCAGACCGGCGACCCTAAGAAATGCGACACCTTCGCCGCCACCAACCTCGGCTAGCGATAGGCGTCTGCGGATGTCGGATGCGATTCAGACACGAGAGCATGCCGACGGCGGGCAACCCTCGGCATGGGCGCCGTTGCGCCACCGCGTCTTCCGCGACTTGTTCATCGCCCAGTTCCGTCTCGAACCTCGGGACCTGGATGCAAAATGTGGCGGCGCAATGGTTTTCGGTAGAGATGCACAGCACTGCCGTCATCGTGGCACTGGTCCAGACGGCGAGTCTTGGCTCAACGCTCATTTTGGCCTTGTTCGCCGGCGTGCTTGCCGATCTATTCGACCGACGGCGGCTGCTGATTGTTCTGCAGTGGTACGCCGTGGTGGTGACGCTGGCCTTGGCGGTGTTGACATACCTCGGCCGCCTTACCCCGGCGTCACTGTTGTTGTTCACCGTCGCCATTGGCCTCGCCTCCGCACTGACCGCACCGGCCTGGCAGGCGATTCAACCCGAGGTCGTCTCCCGCGACCAGATACCGGCCGCCGCGACCTTGGCCATCGTCTCGGTGAACATCTCCCGAGTGATCGGACCCGCGATTGGCGGCGTCGTGGTGGCATTGACCGGCCCGGCAGCGGTTTTCGCGATCAACGCGATATCGTTTACCGGTATCATCATTGCCCTGGCCGCCTGGCAACGACCCAGGCATATCTCGCCAATCGAACGAGAACACCTCGGCCAGGCCCATCATCACCGGCCTGAACTACGTGGCCAACGGCCCGATCTTCCGCCGGATTTTGTTGCGGGCAGCGCTTTTCGTGTTTCCTGCCTCGGCCCTGCTGGCGCTGCTGCCGGTGGCCGTCGCCCACAGATGGCACCTAGGTGGCTGGTGTCGAACGGGTAGTTTCATCCGCCACGGCGAAATCGGGCAAAACCGACCACCGCCAGAACGGACGCTGAGCCACTTTCGGCGACCTGCCGACCAAATCACCCTCCCGGAAATCGCGATGTTTGGTGAT
>DATJQO010000138.1:0-30083 GCA_035505695.1 Mycobacterium sp. | reverse complement strand
ATCACCAAACATCGCGATTTCCGGGAGGGTGATTTGGTCGGCAGGTCGCCGAAAGTGGCTCAGCGTCCGTTCTGGCGGTGGTCGGTTTTGCCCGATTTCGCCGTGGCGGATGAAACTACCCGTTCGACACCAGCCACCTAGCCCGCGCCGCCAGGTGCGGGCGGGGTTGTGCGACTGGCCAAATCACATCCGACCTCAGCGGCCCGCCGGCAAAACCTCGTGTGACCTGCGCGGGGAAGCGATTATCCTTCCCCAATGGCATCGAGCCTGTCGGGGAAGATTGCTTTCGTTACCGGCGGCGCATCCGGCATAGGCGCTGCGTTGACGACCAAGTTGGTCGACGGGGGCGCCGAGGTCTGGATCGCCGATCGCCAGATCCCCGCGGCGCAGGAGTTAGCGCAACGCCTCAGCAGTGGCGGCGCGAAGGCGCACGCGGTCGAACTCGATGTGCGCAGCTACCCGGCGTTTGAGAGCGCTGTCGCTGAGGCGGTGCAGCAATCCGGGCGGATCGACTATCTGTTCAACAACGCCGGTATCGGGGTCGGCGGCGAGGTCGACTCCTACACGCTCGATGACTGGAACGACGTCTTCGACGTGAACCTGCACGGTGTGGTGCACGGCATCCAAGCGGCCTATCCGATCATGATCCGGCAGCACTCTGGCCAACATCGTGAATACAGCTTCGATGGCCGGTCTTGTCACCACCGTGGGCCAGGCCAGCTACACCGCTTCCAAGCATGCCGTTGTCGCGCTCTCGAAGGCGTTGCGGGTAGAGGCCGAGCGACACGACGTGCAGGTGTCGGTGCTTTGCCCGGGCGCGATCCGGACCCCCATCCTCACCGGCGGCAAGTACGGGCGGATGACAAATACCGGCAGCAGCGCTGAGGAACTCCTCAAATCCTGGGAGCGGTTGCGGCCGATGGCACCCGAAAAGTTCGCCGAGCGCGCCCTTGGTGCCGTATTGCGTGGAGACGCAATCATTGTGGTGCCGGCATCGTGGAAAGCATGGTGGTACCTGGAGCGGCTGTCGCCAGCGTTGTCGATGCGATTTGCAAAACTAATGCTCAAGCGCATCCGTGAATTGGAGTCCAGTGCATCCTGATCGCTGCGTGTCATCTGGTTAGGCGCGGTGGTTCGAACGTCGCGTGGGGCGTGCAGGATGGTACGACGAGACATGCGGGGCCGGATGGAGACGACGTCGCGATGACATCGCCCAAAGCGGCTTCGTATGGGACGCTGCGCTACCGGGAAATCGCCGGCAAGCAGATGGCATACCTCGACGAGGGACACGGTGACGCCATCGTGTTTCAGCACGGGAACCCGGCGTCGTCTTACCTGTGGCGAAACATCATGCCCCATCTCGAAGGGCTGGGCCGTCTGGTCGTATGCGACCTCATCGGGATGGGCGCGTCGGACAAACTGAGCCCATCGGGCCCCGACCGCTACAACTATGCCGAGCAACGAGAGTTCCTGTTCGCCCTCTGGGACGCGCTAGACTTCGGCGATCGAGTGGTTCTGGTGCTGCACGACTGGGGGTCTGTGCTGGGCTTCGACTGGGCCAACCGGCATCGCGACCGTGTGCAGAGCATCGCATTCATGGAGGCGATCGTGACGCCGATGACATGGGCGGACTTCCATCCCAGCGTGCGCCCGGTATTCCAGGGCTTCCGCTCGCCGGAGGGTGAGCGAATGGTGTTGGAGCAGAACATTTTTGTCGAACAGGTGCTGCCAGGCGCAATCAGGCGGCGACTTTCCGACTCCGAAATGGACCATTACCGGCAACCGTTCGCCAATGCCGGCGAAGACCGGCGACCGACCCTCTCCTGGCCACGCAACATCCCCATCGACGGGGAGCCGACCGACGTTGTCGCCATTGTCGACGAGTACCGCGGCTGGCTGGAAAAGGGCGACTTGCCCAAGCTTTTCGTCAATGCCGAGCCTGGCGCCATCCTCACCGGCCGCATCCGCGACTATGTCCGGACGTGGGCGAATTTGCGCGAGATCACCGTCCCCGGTGTGCACTTCATCCAAGAAGACAGCCCCGACGAGATCGGCTCGGCGATCGCACAATTCGTCCGGGAGCTACGAGGCTCAGCGGCCTAACTTCAAAATGACCTCGGCAACAACGGAATCCGTGGACACCGAGGCCTGCTCGCCGGTCGCGAGGTCCTTGACTGCGACGGTGCCGGATTCGATATCCCGGTCACCCATCACCAGGGCGATGCGGGCACCGGAACGGTCTGCGGCACGCATCGCGCCCTTGAGCCCGCGGTCACCGTAGGCCATGTCCACCCGGACGCTCAAGGCGCGCAACCGCGCGGCGAGCACCGCGAGCGCTTGCTTGGCCTGCTCGCTCACTGGCACGCCGAACACGTCGCAGCGCGTGGTGTCCCCCACGCTCTTGCCCTCTGCCCGCATTGCCAGCAGGGTCCGGTCCACCCCAAGCCCGAATCCGATGCCCGACAGGTCTTGCCCGCCGAGCTGGTGCATTAGGCCGTCGTAACGGCCGCCGCCGCCAATGCCGGACTGCGCACCCAGGCCGTCGTGCACGAACTCGAAGGTGGTCTTGGTGTAGTAATCCAGCCCGCGCACCATCCGCGGGTTGATCAGGTACGGCACCCCCAGCGCGTCCAGATGGGCCAGCACCGTGTCGAAGTGTTGCTTGGCGGAATCGGACAGATGGTCGAGCAACACCGGCGCGTCGGCCGTCATGGCGCGCACCTGCGGCCGTTTGTCGTCGAGCACCCGCAGCGGGTTGATCTCGGCGCGCCGCCGCGTCTCGTCATCGAGGTCGAGCCCAAACAGAAAGTCTTGCAACAGTTCACGATATTGCGGGCGGCAGCTCTCGTCGCCCAGCGAAGTGACCTCCAGGCGGAACCCGTCCAGGCCGAGCGAGCGGAAGCCGGCGTCGGCCACCGCGATCACCTCGGCATCCAGTGCCGGGTCGTCCACGCCGATCGCTTCCACGCCGACTTGCTGCAGCTGGCGATAACGTCCGGCCTGCGGACGCTCGTAGCGGAAAAACGGCCCGGCGTAACACAGCTTCACCGGCAACGCGCCGCGGTCCAGGCCATGCTCGATCACCGCGCGCACCACCCCGGCGGTCCCCTCGGGCCGTAACGTCACCGAGCGGTCGCCCCGGTCGGCGAAGGTGTACATCTCCTTGGACACCACGTCGGTGGATTCGCCGACACCGCGGGCGAACAGGGCGGTGTCTTCGAAGATGGGCAACTCGACGTCGGCGTAACCCGCGCGGCGGGCGGCGGCGAGCAACCCGTCACGCACCGCCACGAACTGCGCCGAGTCCGGCGGGACGTAGTCCGGCACCCCTTTGGGAGCAGAGAACTCCGTCACGGGCTCAGACCTTCGAGGAACGGGTTGAAACGCCGCTCGGCGCCGATGGTGGTGGATGCGCCGTGGCCGGGCAACACGACCGTCTGGTCGTCGAGCACGAACAGCTTGTCCAGGATGGAGGTCAGCAAGTCACGGCCGCTGCCGCCGAACAGATCGGTGCGGCCGATCGAGCGCTCGAAGAGCGTGTCACCGGTGAAGACCACGTCGGTGTCCGAAGCGACCCGGAAACACACGGATCCGCGGGTGTGCCCGGGGGTGTGGTCGACGTTGACGGTCACGCTGCCCAGGTCGAGTTTGTCGCCGTCGCGATCCAGCTCCACCACCTGCTTGGGCTCCCGAAAGAAAGCGCCCGCCACCATCTGCGCCACGCGCGGACCGAAGCCGTAGATCGGGTCCGTGAGCATGAACCGGTCCTCGGGATGGATGTAGGTCGGGCACCCGTAGGTGTCGGAAACCTTCTGCGCGGACCACATGTGGTCGATGTGGCCGTGGGTCAGCAACACCGCGGCCGGGGTCAGCCGATTCTTGTCCAGGATGCGCCGTAGCGGGCCCATCACCCGCTGCCCGGGATCCACGATGACGGCGTCTGTTCCCGGCCGTTCGGCCAGCACATAGCAGTTGCACTGCAGCATCCCGGCGGGAAATCCGGTGATCAACACGGTTCCCAGTTTCCCACGGGCCCCAGTTGACACCCCTCGCGGCGCCCACATTAGCCTGAGAGGCCGTGCCGACCAACGAACAGCGACGTGCCAACGCCAAGCGCAAGCTCGAACGGCAGCTGGAGCGCCGCGCAAAGCAAGCCAAGCGACGCCGGATCCTGCTGATCGCTGCGGGCGCGATCGCAGCCGTGGCCGTGATCGCCGCGGTGGCGCTAACGGTCATCAAAACCAAGCACGAGCACAAGACCAACACCGCAGCAACCGCCACCGCGCCCAGCAGCTCCCCGGCGACCACGGCGCCCAGCACCGGCCCCGCGGGTTCGGTGCCGCCGTTGCCGCCGTTCAAGCCGTCGGCCAGCGTGGGCGCGAACTGTCAGTACCCGGCGTCAGTGGACCCGGCCGCCAAGCCGGTCAAGCCGCCCCGGACCGGCAAGATCCCGACCGACCCGGCGCAGGTGAGCGCCAGCATGGTGACCAACCAAGGCCACATCGGACTGATACTGGCCAACAACGAATCACCTTGCACCGTCAACAGTTTCGCTAGCCTGATCGGCCAAAAGTATTTCGACAATACCAAATGCCACCGGCTGACCACGTCGCCGGACCTGGGCGTGCTGCAGTGCGGCGACCCCAAGGGTGACGGCACCGGTGGTCCCGGATATCAATTCGCCAATGAGTACCCGACCGACCAGTACCCGCCCAACGACCCCAGCCTGCAGGAACCCGTCCTGTATCCGCGTGGCACCCTGGCGGTGGCCAACGCCGGGCCGGGCACCAACGGCAGCCAGTTCTTCATGGTGTACAAGGACTCCCAACTGCCGCCCCAATACACCGTCTTCGGCACCATTCAGCCCGACGGGTTGGCCACCCTGGACAAGATCGCCAAAGCCGGCGTCGCCGGCGGCGGCGACGACGGGCCACCCGCAATCGAAGTCACCATCACATCGCTGTTGCTCGACTGAGCCAAGTAGCTCGCCGATTGGTGCGAATCGCCCGAATCCCGCTGTCGGCGGCTAATGGTCGTTGAGTGGGGATGGAGTCGTTCGGGAACTACCAACTGCTGGAGGTCTTGGGGCGCGGCGGCATGGGCCAGGTCTACCGGGCCTATGACGCCACCACCGACCGGGTGGTCGCGCTCAAGGTGCTGCCTCCAAACGTCGCAGAAGACCGCGACTTTCAGGAACGGTTCCGGCCCGAGGCACGCATAGCGGCCAGCCTTAATGACCCGCATGTGGTGCCCATCCACAGTTACGGCGAGATCGACGGCCGGCTCTACGTCGACATGCAGTTGATCGAGGGTCGTAACCTAGCGCAGTACATCGCCGAAAACGGTGGGCGCCTTTCCCCGAACGTGCGGTCGCGGTGATCGAACAGGTCGCTGCGGCACTGGACACCGCCCACCAGGCGGGGCTCATCCATCGCGACATCAAGCCGACGAACATACTGGTCACCAACGCACGGGATTTCCTCTACCTCATCGACTCCGGCATCGCCCGCACCCTCGCCGACACCTCGCTCACCGGCCACACCATGGGCACGGTGGGATATATGGTGCCCGAGCGCTTCAGGGGGATGACGGATCATCGCGCCGACGTCTATTCGCTGGCCTGCGTGCTCCACGAATGCTTGACCGGAAACCGTCCCTTTGCCGGCGACAGCCTTTAAGAACAACTCAACGGGCACCTGAGATGCGGTGGTCGACCGCGGGATGGCCAAGGACATCGACTACCGCTACCAATCGGCTCTCGAACTGGCCGACGCCGCCAGGGCAGCGCTGGCCGGCGCCAACGGCGGCACCAATCGGTTCCGGATTCGCTCACCAAGGGCGTCAACCCGCCCCGGTCCGGCCCGGTGTCCACCGATCCCGCGCAGGTCAGCGCCACCAAGCGGCGGTAGCCCGACGGCGGCGACCGGCGCTAGGCCGCGGACGTCACTCGATAGACGTCGTAGACGCCTTCGACGTTGCGCACGACGTTCAGTAGATGCCCGAGGTGTTTGGGATCGCCCATCTCGAAGGTGAACCGGCTGATCGCCACCCGGTCGCCGGACGTGGTGACCGATGCGGACAGGATGTTGACTTTCTCGTCGGCCAGCACCCGGGTGACATCCGACAGCAACCGGTGCCGGTCGAGCGCCTCCACCTGGATGGCCACCAGAAACACCGACGAGGGCGAGGGCGCCCAACGCACTTCGATGATGCGTTCGGCTTGCTGCTGTAGCGACGCGGCGTTGGTGCAGTCGGTGCGATGCACGCTGACGCCACCGCCGCGGGTGACGAAGCCCATGATCGCGTCGCCGGGCACCGGCGTGCAGCATTTGGCCAGCTTGGTCAGCACGCCGGGGGCGCCCGGCACCGACACCCCGACGTCGTCGCTGCTGCGCGGGCGTCGCAGCATGGTCGTCGGCGTGGACCGCTCGGCGAGGTCCTCTTCGGCCTGGTCGATGCCGCCGAGCTCGGCCAGCAGCCGCTGCACGGCGTGCTTCGCCGACACGTGCCCCTCGCCGATCGCGGTATAGAGCGCCGAGACGTCCGCGTAATGCAATTCCCGGGCCACCGCGGACATGGACTCCGCGTTGACCAAGCGCTGCAACGGAAGTCCACCGCGACGGACTTCGCGGGCCATCGCTTCCTTACCGGCCTCCAGCGCCTCCTCGCGACGCTCCTTGGCGAACCACTGCCGGATCTTCGCCTTGGCGCGCGGCGACACCACGAACTGCTGCCAGTCCCGCGACGGCCCGGCATTGGGCGCCTTGGACGTGAAAACCTCGACGACTTCCCCGTTTTCCAGCTTGCGTTCCAGCGCCACCAGCCGGCCGTTCACCCTGGCTCCGATGCAGCGGTGGCCGACCTCAGTGTGCACCGCGTACGCGAAGTCCACCGGCGTCGACCCGTTCGGCAGGGTGATGACATCCCCCTTGGGGGTGAACACGAAAATCTCCTGGACCGCAAGGTCGTAGCGCAGCGACTCCAGGAACTCGCCGGGGTCGGCGGCCTCCCGCTGCCAGTCGAGCAGCTGACGCATCCAGGCCATGTCGTCGATTTCGGCGGCGGCATGCGGATGCGGAACACCGTTGCGGCCCTTGGCTTCCTTGTACCGCCAGTGCGCGGCGATGCCGTATTCGGCGGTGCGGTGCATGTCGCGGGTGCGGATCTGCACTTCCAGGGGCTTGCCCTCGGGGCCCACCACGGTGGTGTGCAACGACTGGTACACGCCGTATCGGGGCTGGGCGATGTAATCCTTGAACCGTCCCGCCATCGGCTGCCACAACGAGTGCACCACACCGACAGCGGCATAGCAGTCCCGGATCTCGTCGCACAGGATGCGGATGCCGACCAGGTCGTGGATGTCGTCGAAGTCTCGTCCCTTGACGATCATCTTCTGGTAGATCGACCAGTAGTGCTTGGGGCGTCCTTCCACCGTCGCCTTGATCTTCGAGGCGCTCAGCGTGTTGACGATCTCGGTGCGCACCTTGGCGAGATAGGTATCCCGGGAGGGGGCGCGGCCGGCGACCAGCCGAACGATCTCCTCGTATTTCTTGGGGTGCAGGATCGCGAAGGAAAGGTCTTCCAGTTCCCACTTGACGCTGGCCATACCCAGCCGATGGGCAAGCGGCGCAATGACTTCCAGCGTCTCGCGGGCCTTACGGGCCTGCTTTTCCGGGGGCAGGAAGCGCATGGTGCGCATGTTGTGCAGCCGGTCGGCGACCTTGATCACCAGCACCCGCGGATCGCGGGCCATCGCGGTGATCATCTTGCGGATGGTCTCGCCTTCGGCGGCGGTGCCCAGCACCACCCGATCCAATTTCGTCACGCCGTCGACGAGATGGCCCACCTCTTCGCCGAAGTCCTCGGAGAGTTGCTCCAGCGTGTATCCGGTGTCCTCCACCGTGTCGTGCAGCAGCGCAGCCACCAAAGTGGTGGTGTCCATGCCCAATTCGGCCAGGATAGTGGCGACGGCAAGGGGATGGGTGATGTAGGGATCACCGGAGTGGCGCAGCTGGGTGGCGTGCTTTTCGTCGGCGACCTCGAACGCCCGCTGCAGCAACTGCAGGTTGGCCTTTGGATAGATCTCGCGGTGCACCGCCACCAGCGGTTCCAGCACCGGATTGAGCGTGCTGCGCTGGGCGGTCATCCGCCGGGCCAGCCGGGCGCGGACCCGGCGCGACGCGCTGCTCGGCGCCTTCAGCGTCTCGGCCGGCGGCTCCGGCGTTTCGGGAACCGGGCCGGAGACGGGTTCGGCAGCCGGCAGCGGCTGCGCAGGCGTCTTGACAGCCTGCGCGGTGCTCTGGTCGTCCGCCACCTCGCTCACCTCCGAAATCGAGGATATCGCGCGAGTGGCCTCGTCAGGCGCGGCTCAAGCTGTGCACCGGCAACGGCGCGATCGCTTTGCGACCACGCAGCGCGGGGAGCTCCACCACCACCGCCGTCGCGACCACCTTGGCCCCGGCGCGCTTGAGCAGTCGGGCCGCGGCGGCCAGCGTGCCGCCGGTGGCCAGCACGTCGTCGATGAGGAAGACGTCGCGGCCCTTCAGGTCGAGCCCATTGGCGGGAATCTCCATGGTGGCCTTGCCGTATTCGGTGCTGTATTTCTCACGCAGCACCGGCGGCGGCAGCTTTCCCTTCTTGCGGATGGACAACAAGCCGGTGCCCAGCCGGGCCGCGACGGCCGCGGCCACCACAGAACCGCGGGTTTCGATGCCGGCGACCAGAGCGGCCCCGGATGCCTGGGCGGCCAGCGCGTCAACAACCGCCGCCATGGCGTCGCCGTCGGCGAACAACGGGGTGAGGTCCTTGAACTGGACCCCCTTCTCCGGAAAGTCGCTCACATCGCGGGTCAGGGACGCGATCACGTCCGCCAACGGAAAGCCCGTGCTGGTATTCGTCACTGAATCAACGCCCATCGGTCCATGTTCCAACCCGCGCCCCAGCGGGTCGGGTTCCTGCTCACGGCATACATCTTCTTCGACATCAGCAACGTGCGCTGCTGGCGGTACAGCGGCAACGTCGGCATGTCACCCCAGAGTACCGGCGCGGCTTCTGCGAGCAGTCTGGCCCGCTCCGCGGGGTCGGCCGTCACCGCCAGCGCCGCGATCGTTCCGTCCACCTCAGGATTGACGTAACCCGACAAGTTGTTGCCGTTGCCGCTGTGCAGGTCGTAGGCATCCATTGCCGACGATCCGCTCGAGCCGCTGCCGGTCGCTCCGCCGGTACTGGCCAGCAGCACGTCGATCTTCCCGTCCCGCAGCGCTTGCGGGCCCGTGCTGTCCAGGGTGACGCCGGTCACGGTGATGCCGGCCGCCGCACACGACTTGGTGATCACCCCGACGTTGACCGCAAGCCGCGCATTGGGTCCCTGGTAGCCGATCCGCACGGTGAGCGGCGCACCACCCAGCGCGTCGCGGGCGGCGCCCGGATCGGCCTTGCTGAACGGGGCCGCCTCGGCGGCGCCGTCACCGGCTGCGACGGCGTCGTCGCTGGCCGGGTCCAAACGTGAGTTGGCGATCGCGACTCCGGCGTCGTGCGCGAGCGTGTCGCGCGGCGTACACAGCGCGAAGGCGCGCCGGACCTTGGGCGCTGACATCGCCCCCCGCGGCGCGAAGATCAGCTGCTCGATCCCTGCCGACGGCGACTCGCTGCGCTCGTAGTTATCCGGGGTGGCAAGCGCTCCCGACGACCCGGTGGCGACGTCCACCACGTCGACGCTGCGGTTGTTGACCCGGTCCTGGATGTCTGGGGCCTGCGGCCATACCGTGATCCGCTTGGTGAGGGCTTTGGGACCCCACCATCGGTCGTTGGCGACCAGCACCACGGCGCCGCCGTCGAGGATCGACTCGATTCGGTACGGTCCCGACGACGGAAACCGCTTGAGCTCGATACCCGGCTTGAGGTCCCAGGTGGTGTTCCACAACTTGGCGATCTGTTGCACCTGCGGCGCGTTGTTGCCCAGCAACGCCGCGGTCACATCGACATTGAGCTGGTCGGCGATGACGTGCGACGGCATCATCGAGGTCGCAGTGAACAGCTGGTTGTAGTCGACGACGTCGCGGTCCGGCGCGAAAGACACGCGGGCCTTCTTTTGGCCCGGCGTGCATTCGATCTTGGCGATGTCGAGGTAGCCGGCCTGGCTGGCGGCGTCGAACTCGGGGAAGCGGCCCGACTGGGCCGCCCAGGCGAGCACCATGTCGTCGCAGGTCACCGGCTTGCCGTCGGAATACACGGCGTTGTCGGCGATCTGGTAGTCCAGCACCAACGGCGCACCGCTCACCACGGACACCGTGCCGACATCGCGATCGGCGACGATCTGCCCGTCGGGCCCGTGGTAGCTGAAACCGGTGAGCGTGCGGGCGAATGCCTGGGCTCCGGCCGATGCCGCGCCGACGACGGTGTTGGTGTTGTAGCTGATCAGCGGGCCGTCGACCACGTAGTCGATCTGCGAGGCGGCATTCCCCGAGCAGCCGGATAGCGTGAAAGTCACCGTGCAGGCCGCCGCCAGCATCGCGGCCCAACCAATGCCCATCCACCCCGTTTCGCCCCGCCGGCCGGTTCGGATGGCCATCGGGGTTACCGCCGGCCGGCGTTTCGTTTGCCGGTTGGGCGCCGGGTCCCGGTCGGCCGCGCCGGACGGGCGCCCGGCGCCGGCTTGCTGGGTGCGGGCTTGCCCGACGGTGCGGTCACCACCGGCGCTTCCGCAGCGGCCGGTTCTTCGTCGGATGATGTCGCTGTTTCGTCCTCGGCACGCGAGCCCGCGCCGCGTCGCCGCATGACCCGGCGCGTGTGCGTGCGCAGCAGCTCGGTGCGTTCCCGCATGGTGACCAGCAACGGTGTGGCGAAGAAGATCGACGAGTAGGTGCCGACGATGATACCGACCAGCTGTACCAGCGCCAGGTCCTTCAAGGTGCCGACGCCCAGCAGCCACACCGCCACGATCATCAGCGACAGCACCGGCAACACCCCGATCAGGCTGGTGTTGATCGAGCGCATGAACGTCTGGTTGATCGCGAGGTTGGCCTGCTCGGCGAAGGTGCGCCGGGCGGTGTGCTGGAACCCGTGGGTGTTTTCCTCGACCTTGTCGAAGACGATGACGGTGTCGTACAGCGAGAAACCCAGGATCGTCAGCAGGCCGATGACCGTGGCCGGGCTGACCTCGAAGCCGACCAACGAATACACGCCCGCGGTGACGGTCAGGTCGAAGCACATCGTGATCAGCGCCGAAATGGCCATGTAGCGCTCGTAGCGCACGGTGATGTACAGGCTTACCAGCGCCAAGAACACCACCAGGGCGATCAGCGCCTTCTTGGTGATCTGGTCGCCCCAGGTCTCGGATACCGCCGAGTCGCTGATGGCCTGCTTGCTGGGCTTGCCGTCGGTGCCCTTGGGCCCGAACGCGTCGAACAGGGCGGTGCGCAGCTTCGACGTCTGGTCGTTCGACAGCGTTTCGGAACGAATCTGCACCGTCGCCGAACTGCCGTTGCCGACGATGACGACCGATTCGGCGTCACTGCCGATGGTCTTGCGGAACACGTCGGCGACCTGTGACGTCTGGATGGTGCCGTGGGCGCCCGCCGCGGGCATGGAGACCGTGGTGCCGCCCTTGAAGTCGATCCCGAAGGTGAAGCCGCGCACCAGGATGCTGATGATGGCCACCGCGACCATCGCGCCGCTGATGGCGAACCACATCCGGCGGCGGCCGACCACTTCGAACGCACCGGTGCCGGTGTAGAGCCGGGACAGGAAGCTATGCCGGGGCAAGTCGGTGGCGGTGGCGGCACCGTCGGCGGCTTCAGTGATCTCCGTCGTGTCCTTGGAGGAGGCCATCGCGTTATCCCTGTCCCGTGTTCACGTGTGCTGAAGCCCGGCGCTCGCGGGCGACCTGCTGAACCGCTCCCAGGCCGTTGTATGCCGGCTTGGCCAGCGTCGGGGATTTGGAGGCCAGGTACACCAGCGGCCAGGTCACCAGAAATACCACCACCAGGTCCAGGATCGTGGTGAGGCCCAGCGTGAAAGCGAAGCCCTTCACCTGGCCGATCGCCAGGAAGTACAGCACGGCAGCGGCCAAGAAGGTGACGGCGTTACCGGACACGATGGTCTTGCGTGCCCGCACCCAGCCGCGCGGCACCGCCGACCGGAACGAACGGCCTTCCCGGATCTCGTCTTTGATGCGTTCGAAGAAGACCACAAACGAGTCGGCGGTGGTACCGATACCGATGATCAGGCCGGCGATGCCGGCCAGGTCCAGCGTGTAGTTGATATACCTGCCCAACAGCACCAGGATCGCGAAAATCATTAGCCCGGAAGCAGTTAACGACAACCCGATCAGCAGACCCAGCACCCGGTAATACAGCAGTGAATACAGCAGCACCAGCACCAGGCCGATCGCGCCGCCGATCAGGCCGGCCCGCAGTGAGGTCAATCCCAAAGTGGCGGAGACAGTTTGGGCTTCTGAGGATTGGAACGACAGCGGCAACGACCCGTATTTGAGGACATTGGCCAGCTGACGCGCGGTGGACGCGGTGAACGGCGGGTCGCCACCGGTGATCTGGGTCCGCCCGCCGGGGATGGCCTCCTGGATCAGCGGAGCGCTGACGACTTGCGAGTCCAGCGTGAAGGCGGTCTGGGTGCCGATGTGGGCAGCGGTGAAGTCGGCCCAGACGTTGGCCGCGGCGGGTTTGAACTGCAGGTCGACGACGTAACCGACGCCACGCTGGTTCATGCTCGACGTGGCGTTCTCGATCTGGTCGCCGCTGATGATCGACGGGGCCAGCAGGTACGCCACCTTGTGGTCGGTCGAGCAGGTCACCAGGGGCAGATTCGGATCGTCGTTGCCGGCCAGGATGTCTTCTTTGTCGCAGCGGGTGGCCTCGTACTGCAGCGCGAGGTACTGAATGCCCTGACGGGTGCTCTGCCGCCACTTCTTCTCGTCGGCGATGCGCTCGGCGAGGTCCTTGCGCGGATCGGGCGGCGCCGGCCGATCGGCCGGCGGCACGTCCGCCGCTGGCGCGCCGGGGGCGGGCGCCGGCGGGGCCGGGCTGGGCGTTGGCCGCGGATCCTGCGGATACGGCCTCGGTTGGGCGCCCGGCTGGCCGTTGGGCGCGGGCTGGCCGGTCGGTGCCGGTTGACCCGGCGGTGCCGGTTGACCCGGTGGCGCGGGCTGGCCGCCCGGCGCGGGCTGGCCCGGCGCCGGGCCACCGGGCTGGTGGGCCGACGGCTTGGGTTCGGCGCTTTGGGCCGGCATCGAGTTGAGCACCGGGCGGATGTACAGCCGCGCGGTCTGTCCCAGGTTGCGGGCCTCGTTGCCGTCGTTTCCGGGCACGGTGATGACCAGGTTGTCGCCGTCGACCACCACCTCGGAGCCGGAGACGCCCAGCCCGTTGACCCGCGCGCTGATGATCTGCTGCGCCTGCGCCAAGGCCTCCCGACTCGGCGGCGAGCCGTCTGGGGTGCGTGCGGTCAACGTGACGCGGGTACCGCCCTGCAAGTCGATCCCCAGCTTGGGGGCGGCTCGCTTGTCTCCGGTGAGGAAGACCAGTAGATACACGCCGACCAGCAATAACAAGAAAACCGACAGGTAGCGGGCAGGGTGCACCGGCGCAGAAGACGATGCCACGTTCCTTCTATCTCCTCGAGAATCGGTTTCTTACCCCGACAGAGCCTACGTGTCCTTCACGTGCCCTTCGTGTAAGCCGTCCGCCGGTTCGGCGTCAAGGTCGGCTTCGTCGTCGAGATCGTCGGCGTCGTCGGGCAGGATCCGGTCGCGGATCGCCAGCTTCACCCAGGTGGTCACCACCCCGGGGGCGATCTCGAGGTCGACGGTGTCGTCGGTGATCTCGACGACCGTCGCCTGCAGGCCCGACGTGGTGTGCACGCGATCGCCCGGCTGCAACGACTCGTGCAGGTCGATGGTGGCCTGCATCGCGCGCCGCTGCCGACGCGACGCGAAGTACATGAACCCGCCCATGATGAGCAGGAACGGCAAGAACAGGATCAAACTCTCCATGGACGCGCCTGACTTTCTCCTTGTGATGGCGCCGATTCGCACCTCGTATCGGTCCAGTGTGCCATTCGCGCAGGTCGCAACCTGACCGCCCCGATGCGCGAGAGGCCCGCCGGCCGTCGGGCAGATAGGCTTTATCCGCGACGTGACGGGCGCGCCGCGGACAGGAGGATGTCGTGGCCGGCCTCGAGCAGACTCGCCAGCTGGTTACCGATATCCCCGGGCCGGCATCGCTGGAACTGAGCAAGCGCCGCGCCGCTGCCGTGTCGCATGGGGTGAACGTTTCCTTGCCGGTGTTCGTGGCCAGCGCCGGCGGGGGGATCATCGAGGACGTCGACGGCAACCGGCTCATCGACCTGGCCTCGGGCATCGCGGTGACCACCATCGGCAACTCCGCCCCAAGGGTGGTCGACGCGGTGCGTGCACAGGTGGCCGAGTTCACCCACACCTGTTTCATGGTGACCCCCTACGAGCAGTACGTCGCCGTCGCCGAGGAGCTCAACCGGATCACCCCGGGTACCGGCGAAAAACGCTCGGCCCTATTCAATTCCGGCGCCGAGGCGGTCGAGAACGCGATCAAGGTCGCGCGCGCGTACACCCGTAAGCCCGCCGTCGTGGCGTTCAACCACGCCTACCACGGCCGCACCAACCTGGCGATGGCGCTGACCGCCAAATCCATGCCGTACAAGAGCGGCTTCGGCCCCTTCGCGCCCGAGATCTACCGGGCGCCGTTGTCCTACCCCTATCGGGATGGCCTGCTCGACAAGGAACTCGCCACCGATGGTCAAAAGGCCGCCGCCCGGGCGATCAGCGTCATCGACAGCCAGGTCGGCGCCGAGAGCCTCGCCGCCGTCATCATCGAGCCGATCGCGGGCGAGGGCGGATTCATCGTGCCCGCGGAGGGATTCCTGCCCACGCTGCTGGACTGGTGCCGCAAGAACGGCGTGGTGTTCATCGCCGACGAGGTGCAAACCGGATTCGCGCGCACCGGCGCGATGTTCGCCTGTGAGCACGAAGGCATTGAGCCCGACCTGATCTGCACCGCCAAGGGCATCGCCGACGGGCTGCCGCTGTCGGCGGTCACCGGCAAGGCCGAAATGATGGACGCATCGCATCTCGGGGGTTTGGGAGGCACGTTCGGCGGAAACCCGGTTGCCTGTGCGGCAGCGCTGGCCACGATCGCGACGATCGAGAACGACGACTTGATCGAGCGGGCCCAGCAGATCGAGCGGGTGCTGACCGAACCGCTGTTGCGGTTGCAGGCCGCCGACGACCGGATCGGTGACGTGCGTGGGCGGGGCGCCATGATCGCCCTGGAGTTGGTGAAGTCCGGGACCGCCGATCCCGACGCGGAGCTGACCCGGACGCTGTCCACTGCGGCCCATGCGGCCGGAGTGGTGGTGTTGACGTGCGGCACGTTCGGCAACGTCATCCGGCTGCTGCCTCCGCTGACGATCAGCGACGAGCTGCTCACCGAGGGGCTCGACATTCTCGGCCAGCTGCTGGCTGACCTCTAGACCTGGGGAAAGCCGTCCGCCCAACGTGGGCAACGTCACATTTCGGACGCCCCTCCGTGGTGGAATATTGCTACCTTAGCTAACGTTTTAACGACCGGCGCTGAGCGCATGGACGCCATAACTTTTATTCGCAAGGGAACTGCTTACGTCGACTACAACTCTCGAAGAGCGGGTTGCCCGCCGTGTCGAGGACCTGACCGCCAACGACCCACAGTTCGCCGCCGCCCACCCGGATCCGGCGGTCGCCGCGGCTCTCGAACAGCCCGGACTACCGCTGCCGAAGATCATCCAAACCGTCCTGCGGGGCTACGCGGACCGGCCGGCACTGGGCCAGCGCGTGGTCGAATTCGTCGCCGACCCCGCCACCGGACGCACCTCGCTGCAGCTGCTGCCTCGCTTCGAAACCATCACCTTCGGTGAGCTCGGCGACCGGACCGACGCACTGGCCCGCGCCTTGAGCACCGAGTCCGTGCACCCCGGTGACCGGGTCTGCGTGCTGGGGTTCGACAGCGTCGACTACGCCACCATCGACATCACGCTGGGCCTGATCGGCGGCGTTTCGGTTCCACTGCAGACCAGCGCGGCCACCGCCCAGCTGCAACCCATCGTGGCCGAGACCCAACCCACCCTGATGGCCTCGAGCGTCAACCAACTGCCCGACGCCGTGGAGCTCATCTTGACCGGACCCGCAACCGCCAAGCTGGTCGTGTTCGACTACCACCCCGAGGTGGACGACGAACGCGAAGCGGTCGAGAGCGCGCGGGCGCGGCTGCGCGACACCGGCGTGGTTGTCGAGACCCTGGCCGATGTCCTCGAGCGTGGAAGGGCGCTGCTGCCCGACCTCCGTCGCGGCACCGGCCGAAGACGATCCCCTGGCCCTGCTGATCTACACCTCCGGCAGCACCGGCGCGCCCAAGGGCGCGATGTACCCGGCCCGCAACGTCGGCAAGATGTGGCGCCGGTCGAGCCACAACTGGTTCGGCTCGAGCCCCGCGTCCATCACCCTCAACTTCATGCCGATGAGCCACGTCATGGGACGCGGCATACTCTACGGCACGCTCGGCAACGGCGGCACGGCCTACTTCGCGGCCAAGAGCGACCTCTCCACGCTGCTGGAAGACCTCGAGCTGGTGCGACCCACCGAGCTGAACTTCGTCCCGCGGATCTGGGAGACGCTGTTCGGTGAGTTCCAGCGAGAGGTCGAGCGGCGCCTGACCGACCCCGAGGATCCAGCCGACCGGGCGGCCGTCGAAGCGGAGGTGCTGGCCGAGCAGCGCCAGTATCTGCTGGGCGGCCGCTTCATCTTCGCGATGACCGGCTCGGCGCCCACCTCGCCGGAGTTGCACACCTGGGTCGAATCGCTGCTGGAAATGCACCTGATGGACGGCTACGGCTCCACCGAGGCCGGGATGGTGCTGTTCGACGGCGAGATACAGCGGCCGCCGGTGATCGACTACAAGCTCGTCGATCTGCCCGATCTGGGCTACTTCAGCACCGACCGGCCCCACCCGCGCGGCGAATTGCTGCTGCGCACCTAGAACATGTTCCCCGGCTACTACAAGCGGGCCGAGACCACCGCGAACGTGTTCGACGAGGAGGGCTACTACCGCACCGGCGACGTGTTCGCGGAGGTCGCTCCCGACCGGCTGGTCTACGTCGACCGCCGCAACAACGTGCTCAAGCTCGCGCAGGGCGAGTTCGTCACGCTGGCGAAGCTGGAGGCGGAGTTCGGCAACAGCCCACTGGTCCGCCAGACCTACGTCTACGGCAACAGCGCTCAGCCCTACCTGCTGGCGGTCGTGGTGCCCACCGAGGAGGCGGTGGCGCGCTGGGACCTCGAGACCCTCAAGCCGATGATCGCCGATTCGTTGCAGAACGTGGCGCGTGCGACCGGCCTGCAGTCCTACGAAGTGCCGCGCGACTTCATCATCGAGACCACCCCGTTCAGCCTGGAGAACGGCCTGCTCACCGGGATCCGCAAGCTGGCCTGGCCGAAGCTGAAGGCGCATTACGGCGAGCGGCTGGAACAGCTTTACGCCGAGCTGGCCGAGGGCCAGGCCAACGTGTTGGCCGAGCTGCGCCGCACCGGCGCCGGCGCGCCGGTGCGGCAAACCGTGAGCCTGGCCGCCGCCGCCATGCTCGGCACGGCGGCCGCCGACCTGTCCCCCGACGCGCACTTCACCGACCTGGGTGGGGACTCGTTGTCGGCGTTGACATTCGGCAACCTGCTGCGCGAGATCTTCGACATCGACGTGCCGGTGGGGGTCATCGTCAGCCCGGCCAACGACCTGGCCGCCATCGCCAAGTACATCGAGGCCGAGCGGCAGGGCACCAAGCGGCCCACCTTCGCCGCCGTGCACGGCCGCGACGCGACCGAGGTGCACGCCAGCGACCTCACGCTGGACAAGTTCCTGGATGCCGAGACCCTGGCGACGGCGCCCGACCTGCCCCAGCCGTCCGCCGAGGTGCGCACGGTGCTGCTGACCGGCGCGACCGGATTCCTGGGCCGCTACCTGGCCCTGGAATGGCTGGAGCGGATGGACCTGGTCGACGGCACGGTGATCGCGCTGGTGCGGGCCCGCTCCGACGAGGAGGCCCGGGCCCGGCTGCGACAAGACCTTTGACAGCGGTGACCCGAAGTTGCTGGCGCACTACCGGGAGCTGGCCGCTGACCACTTGGAGGTCATCGCCGGCGACAAGGGCGAGGCCAACCTCGGGCTGGACCCGCAGACCTGGCAGCGGCTGGCCGACACCGTCGACCTGATCGTCGACCCCGCGGCCCTGATGAACCACGTGCTGCCGTACAGCGAACTGTTCGGCCCCAACGCGCTGGGCACCGCCGAGCTGATCCGGATTGCGCTGACCACAAGCTCAAGCCGTACACGTACGTGTCGACGATCGGGGTCGGCGACCAGATCAAGCCGGGCAAGTTCGTCGAGGACGCCGACATCCGCCAGATTAGCGCGACCCGGGCGATCAACGACAACTACGCCAACGGCTACGGCAACAGCAAGTGGGCCGGCGAGGTACTGCTACGCCAGGCCAACGACCTGTGCGGGCTTCCCGTCGCGGTGTTCCGCTGCGACATGATCCTGGCCGACACCACCTACGCCGGCCAACTCAACCTGCCCGACATGTTCGCCCGGCTGATGCTGAGCCTGGTCGCGACGGGTATCGCGCCCCGCTCGTTCTACGAGCTCGACGCCGAGGGCAACCGGCAGCGGTCACACTACGACGGCCTGCCGGTCGAGTTCATCGCCGCCGCGATCTCGACGCTGGGGCCGCAGGAGGGCTACCAGACCTACCACGTGATGAACCCCTACGACGACTGCATCGGCCTCGACGACTACGTCGACTGGTTGGTCGCGGCCGGCTATTCGATCGAGCGCATCGCCGACTACGGCGAGTGGTTGCAGCGGTTCGAGACGTCGCTGCGGGCGCTGCCCGAGCGGCAACGCCAGTACTCGCTACTGCCGCTGCTGCACAACTACCAAAAGCCGGAGACGCCGATAAACGGATCGCTGGCACCGACCGACCGGTTCCGCGCCGCCGTGCAGGAGGCGAAAATCGGCCCGGACAAAGACATTCCGCATGTCACGGCGCCGGTCATCGTCAAGTATGTCACCGACCTGCAGTTGCTCGGATTGCTGTAAACACGAAGCTGCCGTATTACCGGGAGGGATGCGGCCAGCGCAGGTAGGCGGCGTTGCCGCCGGCCGCGGCACCCTCGCGGTGGCGACGCCATCCGCGCTTCGGCCCGGCGTCCGCAGGTGAGCGCGGCGTGGTCACTGCACTCGTCGACACCTCGGGCGACGGCTCGTACACCGGATCCCGATACGGCTCGGCGGCGGCCGACCCCGCGGGTGCGGCCGGTGCCAGGGGCTGCACGTCGCGCGCATGCCGTACGGCCGTGCGCGCCAACGCTATCGCGCCGACGAAGATGATCAACGCGCCCAAGCCGGTGAAGTAGGTGACCTCGAGCAGCGCCCGCTTGCGGTCGGTTGCGGCGACCGGATCACCGGCGGAACCGATGCCCAGCAGCGGAGCGATCTGACCGCCCACGACGAACCATGCGCCGGCCAGGACGGCCAGCCAGCCGCCCAGCATCGCCGCGGCACGGTTACCGGCGATAATCAGCAGCAGACCGCCGAGCACCGTGACGGCACCCGGAAGCACCTCCAGCCAGCCCCGGGCCGTCGTCCATGCCCAATCACGATCGGGCGTGTAAGCGAAATTGAAGCCTGGACCGACGAACGGAATCAACGCCCCCCAAGCGCCCAAAATCACCAGCAGCAACCCGCTGACCGTGCCGCGCGAACGCGGCATCCCCAGCCCGCGGGGCTGGCCGTTCTCTTCGTATTTCATGACATCTCCTCGATAAATGCCGGGCTTTTCCGGCCCGGGGTGGGTACCCGGCGGCGTCGAGAAGTAACCCAGGTGGCGGGTAAGCCGCCAACATCTGTGGCCGATGCGGCCACTGGGGCCAGTGTTACAAATCGAGGCCGAGCATCGACAAATCACCGACTTCCGCTGCGCGCGCCCTATCGTTTGTTGGACCGTGGATGCGCTCACTGACGGGCCGCTGACCACGTCGCGTGCGATGCGCATCATCGAGCAAATCGTCAAGGCGCTCAACGCCGCACACCGGGGAGGGCTGGTACACCGTGACGTCAAACCGTCCAACATCTTGCTCGACGAGGACGACTTCGCATATCTGATCGACTTCGGGCTCGCGCGCACCGCCAAACAGACGAAGCTGACCAGCACCGGCGAGGTGGTCGGCAGCTGGGCGCGTGATGCGAGCGCTTTCTACTCCGCCTCGACCAAGAGCTGGCAGGCCTGCTCCAATCGCCAATTCACCATTGCCGCCAATTCGGCAAGTACACACCGTGGGGCCGATTTCCACCGCGAACGGCATCCTGAATGCCACGGTCACGCCGGCCAACAGCCCCGGGGTCTGCGAGCGCGCGCTGACCGCGGCCAGCAACATCGTTGTGGACGACGTCACCGCATGCCTCGGGCCGACCAGCGCCGCCGTCGACATCGCCCACCAGATCGCCGCCAAAGTCTCCGCGGGGCGCTAGCCGCAGCTGCTAGTCGAACAGCCCCGGTCCCCCGCAAGCGGGTGGTACCCCCAGGCTCAGCCCGGCCGTCCCGGCGGGCGGTGTCATGCCGAGGTGCGTCCAGGCCTGCGCGGTGGCGACCCGGCCCCGCGGAGTGCGCGCCACCATGCCGGCGCGGACCAGGAACGGCTCACACACCTCCTCGACCGTGGCGGCCTCCTCGCCCACCGCCACCGCGAGGGTGGAAACCCCGACCGGCCCGCCGCCGAAGCTACGGGTGAGCGCGCACAGCACCGCCCGGTCCAGCCGGTCCAATCCGAGCTCGTCGACGTCGTAGACCGCCAGCGCCGATTTGGCGACGTCGCGGGTGATCACGCCATCCGCGCGCACCTCGGCGAAGTCCCGGACCCGGCGCAGCAGCCGGTTGGCGATCCGCGGCGTCCCGCGCGAGCGCCGGGCGATCTCCTCGGCCGCCTCGGCGCCCAGCTCGATGCCAAGAATGCCGGCGGAACGCGCCAGCACCCGCTGCAGCTCGGCGGGCTCGTAGAAGTCCATGTGGGCGGTGAACCCGAACCGGTCACGCAGCGGGCCGGTCAGCGCCCCGGACCGGGTGGTCGCACCCACCAGGGTGAACGGCGCCACCTCCAGCGGAATCGACGTCGCTCCAGGGCCTTTCCCGACCACCACGTCAACCCGGAAGTCCTCCATCGCCAGATAGAGCATTTCCTCGGCGGGCCGGGCGATGCGGTGAATCTCGTCGATGAACAGCACGTCGTGCGCGACCAGGTTGGACAGCATCGCGGCCAGGTCGCCGGCACGTTCCAGTGCCGGACCGGACGTCACCCGCAGGGACGACCCGAGCTCGGCGGCGATGATCATGGCCAGTGACGTCTTGCCCAGCCCCGGCGGACCCGACAGCAAGATGTGATCCGGTGTGCCGCCGCGGTTTTTGGCCCCTTCGATCACCAGTTGCAGCTGTTCGCGCACTCGCGGCTGGCCGATGAACTCCCGCAGCGAACGGGGCCGCAGGCTGACGTCGATGTCGCCCTCCCCGACGACCAGCGCCGGGGAAAGTTCACGGTCGTCGTAGTCCTCGGTCATCGCGACTTACCCAGCAGCGACAACGCGGCCCGCAACGCACTCGACGTCGTAACCTCCGGTTCGGCGGTCAGCACCTTGTCGGCGGCGTCCTCGGCTTGTTTGGCCGCGAAGCCCAGTCCCACCAGGGCTTCGACCACCGGACCGCGCACCGCGTGGCCGTTGGCACCCGCGACCGCGGGCGTTCCCACCGCGCCGCCGCCGACCTTGTCACGCAGCTCCAGCACCATTCGTTCGGCGCCGCGCTTGCCGATTCCGGGCACCCGGGTCAGCGCGGCGACGTCGCCGTCGTGCAGCACCTGCCGTAGCGCCGCGGCGTCGTGCACGGCCAGCGTCGCCATCGCCAGCCGGGGCCCGACCCCGGACACCGACAGCAGGGTGGTGAACAGGTCGCGGGTATCGGCGTCGGCAAACCCGTACAAGGTCATCGAATCCTCGCGCACGACCATCGCGGTGATCAGCCTAGCCTCGGTCCCGGGCCGCAAGGTCGCCAGCGTCGACGGCGTCGCGTTCACCCGGTAGCCGACACCGGCGGCCTCGATCACCACATGATCGAGCGCCACCTCGAGCACCTCTCCGCGCACCGAGGCGATCATCGGGCGGCCTTCAGTTTGGCCAGGTAGGCCCGGCGCTGCTGCGCGGCCTGCTCGCGGGCCTGCGCCATCCGGGCTAGCATCGGCGCCCTCCAGCAGTGACAGATGGCCAGCGCCAACGCGTCGGCAGCGTCGGCCGGTGTCGGTTTGGCTTGCAGCTCAAGGATTCTGGTGACCATCGCGGTGACCTGCGCCTTGTCGGCGGCGCCGTTGCCGGTGACCGCGGCCTTGACCTCGCTGGGGGTGTGGAAGTGGACGTCGATGCCGCGTCTGGCCGCCGCCAGCGCGATGATGCCACCGGCTTGTGCGGTGCCCATCACCGTCGTCATGTTCAACTGGGAGAACACCCGCTCGATGGCGACGACGTCGGGACGATGGGTGACCAGCCAATGCTCGACGGCATCGCTGATGGTCAGCAGCCTGGAGGGCAGTGGCGCGTCCGACGGGGTCCGCACCACGTCGACGTCCAGCGCGACCACGTTTCGCCCGCGACCCCTCTCGACGACCGACAGCCCACATCGGGTCAGTCCGGGATCGACGCCCATCACCCGCATTACCCGCTCCCACGTAGTAGAACAGCTGTTCGATAGCCTAGCGTCCGCGACCGACCCGTCGCGGTAAGACACGCTGCGCTGGGATAAAAGCTGTTAACTTATAGCCCACGTTCGCTCAAGCATTGTGGCAATGGAAGGGTTCGCGTGGGAACGCTGCTGGTCGTGCTGGCGATCGTGCTTTTCATCGCGTCCATCGTGGTGCTCGTCGTGGCTTTGCGGCGCCCCAAGCAGCCGGCCCCACGCGCCGGACGGCAGGACCCCCTCGCCTTCAACGCGATGCCGCAGTTCGGTCCGCGGCAACTCGGCCCCGGGGCCATCGTCAGCTACGGCGGCGTCGACTACGTGGTCCGCGGGTCGGTGACCTACCGCGAAGGACCGTTCGTGTGGTGGGAGCATCTGCTGGAAGGCGGGGACCAGCCGATCTGGTTCAGCGTCGAAGAGGACGACGGACGCCTGAAGCTGGCGATGTGGGTCAGCCGTAAAGACCTGGCGTTGCAGCCCGGCGACTCCTACCTCGTCGACGGCGTGACGTTTCACGAGTCAGAACGCGGCCGCGCGTCGTATACCACCGAAGGCACCACGGGGCTGCCGGCCGGTGGCGAGATGGAGTTCATCGACTGCGCCAACTCCGACGAGACCGCGCTGCTCTCGTTCGAGCGCTGGGCCCCGGACACGCCCTGGGAGATCTCGACCGGCAAGCCGGTGCTGACCGGCGAACTCACCGTGTATCCGGCGCCTCCGCCGTCGTCCTCATAGGACCGGGTCGGGTGCCGTTCTACCAGCTCGCCGTGCTTCCATCGGACGTCTCCGGGCGCAAGCTCGGACTCGCGCTCAATGCCCCTGCACCGCCGCCGCTGGCCACCTGCCGGTTGGACCATCCCGAGGGCGGTGCGCTGCTGCTCGGCGTCCTGGGCGCATCGCACGTCGTCACGGTCACCCATGGCGCCAGCGACTTCTCCGAGCAGGTTTCCTGTACCGCCCGCGGGCTCGGGGTGGACCTGCCGGAACGTACCGTCGCGCCCGGCTACTGCCTGAAGTCCAGCACCGACATCTACGACGAGGCCGCTTTCCGCCGGATCGCGCACCAACTCCGGGAACGCTGCGCACAGGGCCAGCAGTGGTTGGGCGGCGCCTTTCCCGGCGATGACGCCGCGCTGACCGTGCTGACCGCCGAGCCCGACGGGGCCGGCTGGAGTTGGCAGACCTGGCATCTTTACCCGGCGGCATCCGGCGGGATGGTGGTGCACACCGTGAGTCGGTGGCTGCCATGAGCCGCAACCGCTTGTTCGTGCTTGCCGGCGGGCTGGCGGTGGCCGCCACGGTATGCCTGGTGTTCGGGATCATCTTGCTGCAGAAGAACATCGAGTCCTACATCGCGAGCCACTACCACGAGTATTCGCGCGACGTGAACGGGACGCGCTACCAGTGCAGCGGATCGCCCGAGCAGGTTGCCGACGCGCTCGCCGACTATCAGGAACCCGAGGCGCGTGCCGACAACGACAACAACGAATACCTGCGCTACGCCAACAACATCGTGATCGTGGGCCCCGACGGCAACCGCCCGTGCAGTATCCGCGTCGAGCCCCTGAGTGCCGGATACAGCCACGGCGCATTCATCTTCCTCGGGCCCGGGTTCAGTCCCGGATCCCCGTCAGGCGGCGCCGGAGGCACTCCCGGCGGCCCGGGTGGAACCAAGTGATAAAGGAGAAAGGCATGTACCTCGCCGTCGAGATCGGAACCGTCGACCTCAACCCGGTTTTCAAAGGCGCAGTCGCGACGATCCTTTACTTCGCGGTCGGGATGGCCGTCCTGATCGTCGGGTTCTACATGGTCGACGTGCTGACCCCGGGAAAGCTGCGCCAACTGGTGTTCATCGATCGCCGCCCCAACGCGGTCGTGGTTGCCGGCGCGATGTACATCGCGCTCACCACGGTGATCGTCAGCGCCATCGTCAACAGCTATAGCCAGCTGGGCCAGGGACTGGTCGGCGTGGCGGTGTACGGATTGATGGGTGTGGTGCTGCTCGGCGCCGCGCTGCTGTCGATGCACCTGCTCATCCCGGGCAACTTCCACGAGCATGTCGACGACCCGGTGCTGCATCCGGGGTCGTTCGCGGTGGCGCTGATACTGCTGGCGGTGGGCGGGGTGACCGCCGCGGCGGTGTCATGACTGCGGTTGATGTGCCGGCGCCGGAGGCGGTCCGGCCCGCGGAGTTCTCGGTGCGGTGGCGCGCGTTGCTGCTGGCCGCCGTCGCGGCGTGCGCGGCCTGCGGCATCATCTACGAGCTCGCGCTGCTGACGCTGTCGGCGAGCCTGAACGGCGGCGGGATCGTGGCCACCTCGTTGATCGTCGCGGGCTATATCGCCGCGCTGGGGGCGGGCGCGCTGCTGGTCAAGCCGCTGCTTGCCCGCGCGGCGATCGCGTTCGTCGCCGTCGAGGCCTTGTTGGGAATCGTGGGCGGCCTGTCGGCGGCGGCGCTGTACATGGTGTTCGCCTTCCTGGACGGATCCGTCGGCTCGACGTGGGTGCTGGCGTTGGGCACCGCCCTGATCGGCGGCCTGGTCGGCGCCGAGGTGCCGCTGCTGATGACCCTGCTGCAGCACGGACGCACCGCCGGGCCGGCCGACGCCGGCCGCACGCTGGCCAACCTCAACGCCGCCGACTACCTGGGCGCCTTGCTGGGCGGGCTGGTCTGGCCGTTTCTGCTGCTGCCGCAGCTGGGCATGATCCGCGGCGCCGCCGCGACCGGAATCATCAACTTGGCCGCGGCGGCGGTGGTCGCGATCTTCTTGTTGCGCCATGTCGTTTCCACCCGGCAACTGCTGACCGCGCTATGCGCGCTCGCCGGCGCACTCGGGCTGCTCGCCACACTGCTGGCGCATTCGGCCGACATCGAGACGACGAGCAGGCAGCGGCTTTACGCCGACCCGATCATCGTCTACCGGCACACGCCGTATCAGGAGATCGTGGTGACCCGCCGCGGCAACGACACGCGGCTGTACCTCGACGGCGGCTTGCAGTTCTCCACCCGCGACGAATACCGCTACACCGAGAGCCTGGTCTACCCCGCGCTGGGCGGTGCTGTCAAAGGCGCCCGCTCGGTGCTGATTCTGGGTGGCGGGGACGGCCTGGCGGCCCGCGAACTGCTGCGTTCGCCGGGCATCGGGAAGATCGTCCAGGTCGAGCTCGACCCGGCGGTGATCGACGTGGCGCGCACGACGTTGCATGACGCCAATGCCGGCGCGCTGGACAACCCCCGGGTCGGGGTCGTGATCGATGACGCGATGAGCTGGTTACGCCGAGCCGACGCCAACCGCTCGGAGTCTTTCGACGCCATCATCGTCGACCTTCCCGACCCGGACACGCCGGTGCTGGGCCGACTGTATTCCACCGAGTTCTACGCGCTGGCTGCCCGGGTGCTGGCTCCCGACGGGCTGATGGTGGTGCAGGCCGGCAGCCCGTTCTCCACCCCGACGGCGTTCTGGCGCACGGTGTCGACGATCCGGGCCGCCGGCTATGCGGTGACGCCGTATCACCTGCATGTGCCGACCTTCGGCGACTGGGGATTCGCCCTGGCGCAGCGTGCGGGCTCGCCACCGGTACCGGCGGTGCCGCCCGACGCGCCGTCGCTGCGTTTCCTCAACCCGCAGGTGCTGACCGCGGCGACGGTGTTCTCCGGTGACGTGGGGCCGCGCACGCTCGAGCCGTCCACGCTGGAGAACCCGCGCATTGTCGAAGACATGCGCCACGGTTACGACTAACCGCCGGTAACCCCTGATGGTTACTCCTCGATCTGGGCCAGGATCTCGTCGGGGATGTCGGCGTTGGTCCAGACGTCTTGCACGTCGTCGCTGTCTTCCAAGGCGTCGACCAGCCTCATGACTTTCTGGGCGCCGTCGGCGTCCAAGGGGACGGTCACCGACGGCTGGAAGCCGGCCTCGGCCGAGTCGTAGTCGATCCCGGCGTCTTGCAAGGCGGTCCGCACCGCGATCAGGTCACCCGGTTCGGTGATGATCTCGAAACTGTCCCCCAGGTCGTTGACGTCCTCGGCGCCGGCGTCGAGCACCGCGGCGAGGACGTCGTCTTCGCTCAGACCGTTCTTTTCCAGCGTGACAACGCCTTTGCGGGAGAACAGGTAGGCCACCGAACCGGGGTCGGCCATGGTGCCGCCGTTGCGGGTCATCGCCACCCGCACTTCGCTGGCGGCACGGTTGCGGTTGTCGGTCAGGCACTCGATCAGCACCGCCACCCCGTTGGGCGCATAGCCCTCGTAGGTGATGGTTTGCCAGTCGGCGCCGCCGGCCTCCTCGCCGGCGCCGCGCTTGCGGGCCTTTTCGATGTTGTCGTTGGGCACCGAGCTCTTCTTCGCCTTCTGAATCGCGTCGTAGAGCGTGGGGTTGCCCGCCGGGTCACCGCCACCGACGCGAGCCGCGACCTCGATGTTCTTGATCAGCCGGGCGAACATCTTGCCGCGGCGGGCGTCGATGACGGCCTTCTTGTGTTTGGTGGTGGCCCACTTGGAATGGCCGCTCATCGATGTGTTGTACCTCTTCTGTTGCTTGAGAGTCGCCCAACGAGTCTACGTGGGCGCCGAGCGTGGGCCTTAAGTACGTGATCCGGCCGGAATTCGTGCATAGGCCCCACACTCGAGGGGCTTATGCCTTCCCGTTGACGATGGCGACGAACATGTGGTGGATGCGCCGGTCGCCGGTCACCTCGGGATGAAACGCCGTCGCCAGCATCGGGCCCTGGCGCACCGCGACCGGGTGCCCGGCGGCGCTCGCCAGCACCTGCACGCCCTCGCCGGTCCGCTCCACCCAGGGCGCGCGGATGAATACCGCCCGCACCGGACTGTCGAAGCCCGCGAACGCGACGTCACCCTCGAACGAATCGACTTGGCGCCCAAAGGCGTTGCGCCGCACCGTCATGTCGATCGCACGCAGTGGCAGCGCCTGCCTGCCGCGCGCCCCGGCGTCGAGGATCTCGCTGGCCAGCATGATCATGCCGGCACATGCGCCGTAGGCCGGCAGCCCGTCGGCCAGCCGCCCGCGGAGCGGCTCCAGCAGGTCGAAGTCGAGCAGCAGGTGGCTCATCGTGGTCGACTCCCCGCCGGGAATGACCAGCCCGTCGACCGCCTCCAGCTCCCCGCGGCGGCGCACCGGCATCGCTTCGGCGCCGGCCTCGCCCAGCGCCGCCAGGTGCTCCCGAGTGTCGCCCTGCAGCGCCAGGACACCGATACGTGGCGCGCTCACTGCCGTGTCGGGGTGTATTCGCGGCGAAAGCGGGTCAGGCCTTCCTGCATGACCGCCGCGACCATTTCACCGGACTGGTTGAAGATCTTGCCCTGGCACAGCGAACGGCCGCCGCACGCCGACGGCGACGACTGGTCGTAGAGCAACCACTCGTCGGCCCGGAACACCCGCATGAACCACATCGCGTGGTCCAATGACGCCACCTGCAGGTGCTCCCGCTCGTCGAGGTGGTTCACCTGCGCCGATCCCAGCAGAGTGAGGTCGCTCATGTAGGCCAGCGCGCAGATGTGCAGCACCGGATCGTCCGGGAGCGGGTCACGGTGGCGAAACCACACCTGCTGCTGGGAGGCCTTGCCGGGCGACAGCCGCAGCTGCTCCCGCGGCACGATGCGCACGTCCCACTCCTCGAACTGGCGAAATCCGGCGTCGTCGAACGCCTTCATCGACTGCAGCCCCGGCAGCCCGTCCGGCGGCGGCGCCGAAGGCATGGCGTCCTGGTGGTTGATGCCGTCCTGGTCGGTCTGGAACGACGCCGACATGGAGAAGATGGTCTCGCCGTGCTGGATGGCGTTGACCCGCCTGGTGCAGAAGGAGCCGCCGTCACGGATGCGCTCGACGATGAAGACCGTCGGCGCCGTGGCATCTCCGGGTCGGATGAAGTAGCCGTGCAGCGAGTGCACCAGGAAGCCGCGCTCGACCGTGCGTACCGCCGACACCAGCGACTGGCCCGCGACATGACCGCCGAAGGTGCGCTGGAAATACCCCGAATCCGGGCTGAACACGCGGCCACGGTAGATGTTGACCTCGAGTTGCTCGAGATCGAGGATCTTCTCGATCGACACGAACTGTTCTTACCAGCCGCGCTGGGCCAGGCGGTGCGGCACCGCGATCTCCTCGACGTTGATGCCGACCATCGGCTCGCCCAGCCCGCGCGACACCTTGGCCAGCACGTCGGGGTCGTCGTAAAAGGTGGTGGCCTTGACGATGGCCGCAGCGCGGTGCTCGGGGGCGCCCGACTTGAAAATGCCGGAGCCGACGAAGACGCCCTCGGCGCCGAGTTGCATCATCATCGCCGCATCGGCGGGCGTGGCGATGCCGCCCGCGGTGAACAGCGTGACGGGGAGCTTGCCCGCCCGCGCCACCCCGGCGACGAGTTCGTACGGTGCTTGCAATTCCTTTGCCGCGACGAACAATTCGTCTTCGGACAACGAGGTCAGCCGCCGGATCTCGCCGCTGATGGCCCGCATGTGCGTGGTCGCGTTGGAGACGTCTCCGGTGCCGGCTTCGCCCTTGGACCGGATCATGGCGGCGCCCTCGTTGATGCGCCGCAGTGCCTCGCCGAGATTGGTCGCCCCGCACACGAACGGCACGGTGAACTTCCACTTGTCGATGTGGTGGGTGTAGTCGGCGGGGGTCAGCACCTCGGACTCGTCGATGTAGTCCACGCCGAGGCTCTGCAGGATCTGCGCCTCGACGAAATGCCCGATGCGGACCTTGGCCATCACCGGGATGGTGACCGCGGCGATGATGCCCTCGATCATGTCGGGGTCGCTCATCCGCGACACCCCGCCCTGGGCGCGGATGTCGGCGGGCACCCGCTCGAGCGCCATCACCGCGACGGCGCCCGCGCCCTCGGCGATGCGGGCCTGCTCGGGCGTGACGACGTCCATGATGACGCCACCCTTGAGCATCTCGGCCATGCCCCGTTTGACGCGCGCCGTTCCGGTCTGGCCCGGCTGGGCGTGGGTATCCACAACTCTCCTTCGGTCCTTGATTGCCTGCACCAGTCTAGTGGTGACCCAAAAACCGCCGCCGAACGTCGAGTCGCTGCGCTACCGGATGGCCTGCAGCTGGCGCGGCGCCCGGCTGCCCGCCACCTCGGCGGCCTCGCCGAGATTGGTCGCCCCGCACACGAACGGCACGGTGAACTTCCACTTGTCGATGTGGTGGGTGTAGTCGGCGGGGGTCAGCACCTCGGACTCGTCGATGTAGTCCACGCCG
>DATJQO010000137.1:0-30145 GCA_035505695.1 Mycobacterium sp. | reverse complement strand
TTTCAACGGTACGAGTGTCGGGTTAATGTCACACATTTTCGGTGGTAGCGCATGCCGTCGATGAGCAGACAGGCCGAGTCGAGCGGGCGCGGTTGTGCCCGGATCACGGCGAGATCCTAGGGTGGTTAGGCCGGTTGCGGGATCCGGTGCGAGTGGCCTATGAGGCTGGGCCCACGGGATCCGGGCTGGCCCGAGCATTGGCTGATGCCCAGATCGAGTGCACGGTCGCGGCGCCGTCGAAGTTGATCCGTCCGGCCGGGGATCGGTTCAAGACTGATGCTCGCGACGCGGCGCATCTGACCCGGTTGCTGCGCCTGGGAGAGATCACCGCGGTCACTGTCCCCGAGCGCGAAGTGGAGGCGCCAGCGAATCGCTAGCTCGTCCCGTGCGGTATAGATGATGACTCTCAGCTCTCCCGGCTACCGCTCACTGCTATCTGCTTCGGCCTTTGCCTCTGCCTGGGTGAGAGCTGCATTCCGTAGATCCGCCGCGAGCCGCGTGTGGCGACTAAGGATTAGCACGTCTCGACGAATTCGTCGGGCCCAAATCGTCAGCGGTACCGTCAAGGGGTGTCCACGCAGGGTCTTCCGAAGCGTCGCAGGCCCGCGCTGATCGCTCTGGTGATCATCGCGGCCTGCGGGTGCCTGGCCCTGGGCTGGTGGCAGTGGACCCGCTTTGAGTCGACCTCGGGTACGTTCCAGAACCTGGGCTATGCGTTGCAGTGGCCGCTGTTCGCCTGGTTCTGTGTATACGCCTACCGCAAATTCGTCCGTTACGAAGAGATGCCGCCAGAGCCTCGCAGGGACGGCGCCGTCACCGAAATACCGGAGGGACTGCTGCCCGAACGCCCGAAGCCCCGGCAGCGGCCGCCCGACGATCCCGCGCTGCAGGAGTACAACGCCTACCTCGCTGAACTGGCCAAGGAAGATGCCGAAAAGCAGAACAGGACCACCGCATGACCACACCCGAGACGCCCGGCGCACCAGCACCTGCATTCCCGGTCGAGAAGATCCGCACCGCGCTGCTGGGATATCGGATCATGGCGTGGACGACAGGTCTTTGGCTCATCGCGCTGTGTTACGAGATCGTCTCGCACCTCGTCTTCCACCACGAGATCCGATGGATCGAAGTGGTGCACGGCTGGGTGTATTTCATCTACGTGCTAGCCGCGTTCAATCTCGCGATCAAGGTCAGATGGCCGATCGGTAAGACCATCGGTGTCCTACTCGCCGGCACCATCCCGCTGCTTGGCATCATCGTCGAGCAGTTCCAGACCAGGGACGTCAAAGCCCGCTTCGGGCTTTAGAGCTCGAGCGTGACGCTGGCGTCACCCTCGAGGCCGAATGTGCGGCTGGCTTACGCTCGGCGAGCCGCCCATTTGCGCAGTGCCGGTAGCAGTAGTGCCAATGCCCGGCCACGATGCGAGACGGCGTCCTTCTCTTCGGGGGTCAACTGGGCCGCGGTGCGGTGCTCACCGCCGGGTATGAAGACCGGGTCGTATCCGAAGCCGCCGTCGCCGCGCGGTTCGCGGGCAATGCTGCCGGGCCACTCGCCGCGAACCACGATCTCGCCGGACGGCGTCGCGAGCGCGCATGCGGACACGAACGCCGCACCGCGCCGACCGTCGGGCACGTCGCGCAGTTGCGCCAGCAGGAGCGCGGTGTTGCCGGCGTCGTCGCCGTGCTTACCCGACCAGCGCGCCGACAGCACGCCGGGCATCCCGTTCAGAGCCGCCACTTCCAACCCGGAGTCATCGGCCACTGAGGCCAGGCCCGTCGCGGCCAACGCGTCCCGCGCCTTGGCCAACGCGTTGTCTTCGAAAGTCGCACCGGTCTCCGGGGCTTCCTCGAACGGCGCCACGTCGTTCAACGACACCAACGTCAACTCGGTCAGGCCGGCAGCGTCGAGCACCCGGCGCAGTTCGGCCAGCTTCTTGGGGTTGCGGCTAGCGACCAGCAGCCGGGTCACGGTTAATCCGAGCCACGGCCATCGCCTCTGCAAGAGCCCAACTACGCATACGACAACAAGTTAGCCGGAATGGCCGCGCGGCCGCCGTCCCCAGCGGCTCGGTCGAACCCGATTCGTCCGTTGGTACATGCGAAGTTCAGCAGGGATTGACAGCGCAGCCGAAGGCGGCGCAATGTGATAACCGTCATATGACCACTGGTCACACGGGGAGAGAGGCGACAGCTCATGACCACGAGGGACAAGTACACGCAGGTGCCCAGGCCGTACTCGTGGGAGGTCCCCAGCGCCGGCGATGCGCGGTTCACCTGGGAGTACGACGAGGGGCGCGCCCGGCTGCTTTCCCTGTACCAGAAGGGAAAGGACAAGCAGTGGGATGCCCAGTCACGCATCGACTGGGCGCAAGAGGTCGACCCGATGAACCCGGTCGGGCTGCCCGACCAGTTCCATCCGCTGTTCGGCAGCCCGATGTGGGAGGCCGCAGACGAATCGCGTCGCGCCGAGATGCGCCGGCACTCCCAGGCCTGGCAGTTCTCGCAGTTCCTGCACGGCGAGCAGGGTGCGATGGTGTGTGCGGCCAAGATCGTCGAGGTGGTGCCGGACATGGACGCGAAGTTCTACGCGGCCACCCAGACCATGGACGAGGCCCGGCACGTCGAGGCGTTCTCGCGGTTCCTGCAGGAGAAGGTCGAGCTGGTCTACCCGGTCAACAAGAACCTCACCGCACTGCTGGAGGACACCCTGCGCGACTCGCGCTGGGACATGCCCTACCTCGGCATGCAGGTGCTCATCGAAGGACTCGCGCTCGCCGCCTTCGGAACACTTCGTGACCTGGCAGCGCCGGACTCGCTGGCCAAGCAGTTGCTGGCCTACGTCATGCAGGACGAGGCCCGGCACGTCGCCTTCGGCCGGATCTCGCTGAAGGACTATTACTCCAACCTGACCGAGACCGAGCGCGACGAGCGTGAAGAGTTCGTCGTGGAGGCCTGCTACTTGATGCGCGACCGGTTCCGCGGCGAGGAGGTTTTCGAGCATCTCGGCCTGGACGTCAAGGAGTGTGCCGAGTGGGTCGATACGTCGCCGCTGATGATCCAGTTCCGCTCGCACTTGTTCAGCCGCATCGTGCCGATTGTCAAAGACATCGGGTTGTGGGGCCAGAAGGTGCAGAGGGCCTTCACCGACATGGGTGTCCACGACATGGCCGGCTTCGACATCGAGTCGCTGATGAAGGCCGACGAGGATCAGGCCGAGGCGCTGGACAAGGCACACGCCGAGATGGCCAGCCGGGCCCTCGAGGTGGATCAGGTGATCGCGGCGGGCCTGAGCTAGCCCTCGATCGACAGCCGGGTCAGCTGCCGAACGCCTTCGGCGGTGGGGCACCCTCGGGCAGCACGCCCGGGTACGGCAGCTTCAGCGCCTCGCGCTGCGCGGCGAACAACGTGTCGCAGGCGCTCAGCGCCGCGTCGAGCAACTTGTCCAACGTCGAACGGGGAAAGGTGGCCCCTTCACCGGTTCCCTGAACCTCTACCAGGGTCCCGGTGTCGGTGGCGACGACGTTCATGTCGACCTCCGCGCGCGCGTCTTCCTCGTAGGGCAGATCCACCCGGATCCTGCCGTCGACCACGCCGACGCTGACCGCCGCGATGGCACACGACAGCGGCCGCGGATCGGAGAGTTTGCCGGCCGCCGACAGGTAGGTCACCGCGTCGGCCAGCGCGACATAGGCGCCGGTGATGGCGGCGGTGCGGGTGCCCCCGTCGGCCTGCAGCACGTCGCAGTCGACGGCGATGGTGTTCTCCCCCAGCGCCGCCAGATCGATGCAGGCCCGAAGCGACCGCCCGATCAGCCGGCTGATCTCCTGGGTGCGCCCGGACAGGCGGCCCTTCACCGACTCACGATCGGAGCGAGTGTGGGTGGCCGACGGCAGCATCGCGTACTCCGCGGTCAGCCATCCCAGGCCCGAACCCTTGCGCCAGCGCGGCACGCCCTCGGTGACGCTGGCCGTGCACATCACCTTGGTGTGGCCGAATTCGATCAGTATCGAACCCGCTGGATGGTCAGTGAACCCGCGGGTGATGACTACGGGGCGAAGCTCGTCGTCAAGGCGGCCGTCTTCTCGTCTGGACACGACGCCAACATTAGCCCGCCGACGAGGCGCACTCCGCGCGCTGTGGGGGCGAGCCCTTCAGCACGGCCGCGGTGGGTTCAGACGCGCTCAGAGCGCCGGACATCGAATGTCTCACCACACACCACCGCGTGGACCGGACCGTCGAACTCGGCCTTGGCCTCGCTGATCACATCCTCACGCGAGGTCCACGGCGGAATGTGCGTCAGCAGCAGCTCGCGAACGCCGGCCTGCGCCGCAGCTCGTCCCGCTTCGGTGCCCGACAGATGCAAAGCGGGCGGACGGTCCGCCGCATGGGTCCAGGACGCTTCGCAGAGGAACGCATCAGCGTCACGAGCCAGCTCGACGAGTTGGTCACACATGCCGGTGTCACCGCTGTAGACAAACGAAGCACCGGTGTGGTCGGTGATCCTCATGCCGTAGGACTCGGTCGGATGGGCCACCACCCGCGGCACTACGGTGAGCGTCCCGAACGACACCGGCTCACCGTCCACCCAGTGCCGAACGTCGAAGATGTCCGAGCAGTCGTCGATCTCACCGCCGTACGGTGAGGACGCCGCTCCCAACCGCGACCAGGTATCCCCGGGGCCATACAGCAACGCTTTGCCGTCGGGGCGCGCCGGATGGTAGCGCCGCCACACAAACAGCCCCGGCAAATCCAGACAGTGGTCGGCGTGCAGATGAGTCAACAGCACGTGCACGGAGGCCGGGTCCGCGTAACGCTGCAACGCGCCCAACACGCCGCCGCCGAAGTCGAGGACGAGCGGCAGCGTGTCCGGCGCCCGAAGCAGATAACCTGACGCAGGCGAATCCGGCCCCACCACGCTGCCCGAGCAGCCGAGCACGGTTATTCGCACGTACACTACTGTGCCACGCCCGATAGGGCCATGACGAAAACATCGCCGCATTGGTGTGATGAGAATCTCGTCGCGTGCTAGTCGATGCGTGCGTGGTGAACTGGGTGCACGCCGGTGACCGCGGGTCCGAGAAATCGTGCCGCCAATTTGGTGAACGCCTCCGGGTCTCCGGTGGCTTCAAACACCCGTGTCGCCGGCGGCGCGTCATGAGGACGCAGCAAGTCTTGCTCGGTGAGCACCCGGAGAACTTCCTTGGCGGTTTCCTCGGCGCTTGACACCAGCGTGACGTTGTCGCCCATCGCCAGCTGGATCAGGCCGGACAGCAGCGGGTAGTGCGTACACCCGAGCACCAGGGTGTCGACCTGCGAGCGCTGCAGCGGCTCCAGGTAACCCTCTGCCAGCCCGAGCACCTGGCGACCGCTGGTCACGCCCCGCTCCACGAAGTCGACAAAGCGCGGGCACGCCACCGCGGTGATCTCGGTGTCGCGGGCGGCGGCGAATGCGTCCTGGTACGCATGCGAATTGATGGTTGCGCGCGTACCGATGACACCGATACGACCGTTGCGCGTGGTGGCCACCGCACGGCGCACCGCCGGCAGGATGACCTCGACGACGGGCACGCCGTAGCGCTCGCGAGCATCCCGCAGGCACGCCGCGGAGGCGGTGTTACATGCGATCACCAACGCCTTGACCCTACGGCCCACCAAGTCGTCCCCGATGGCCAGCGCATGCGCGCGCACTTCGGGAATGGTGAGTGGACCGTAGGGTCCGTGGCCGGTATCGCCGACGTAGATGATGTCCTCGTCGGGCAGTTGGTCGATGATTGCCCGCGCGACGGTCAGTCCCCCGACGCCGGAGTCGAAGACGCCGACGGGGGCCAGCCGCGAGCTCATTTCGTGGAGCGCGGCAAAGCGCTGCCGGCTCTCCTGGCCGCGCGGGCCTTGCGTTCCGGCGCGGACAAGATGTATGCGGCGATGACACCGGCGACGGCCCCGCACAGGTGGCCTTGCCACGACACACCACCGCATTGCCCGAGCACCGGCATAGCGCCGAGCAGGACGCCGCCGTAGGCGAACAACACCACCAGGCCGATGACGATGTCCCAAAACCGGCGCACGAATATCCCGAACACCAGCAAGAAGGCCAGCCAGCCGAAGATCAGCCCGGAGGCACCGATGTGATCAGTGGGGCCGCAGGTGCTGCCCATGTTGCCGATCAGCCAGGTGCCGAAGCCGCCGAGGATCCACACGATCGTGGTGGCCCAGACGAACCGGGACAATCCCGCCAGCGTCATGAGAAAGCCCAGCACCAGCAGCGGCACGGTATTGGCCATCAGATGCTGCCAGTTGGCGTGCAGAACCGGGGCGAAGATGATGCCCCACAGCCCGTCGGGTTGCAGAGGCCTAATCCCGTTGGCATCCAGCGAATGCCGCGTCAGCTGGTCGATCAGCTCGACGAGGTAGAGCAGCGCCACGAAGGTGAGGATGGTGGCGCCGCCCACCATCCACGCCGGCCGCTTGTTGGCCTGGCCCGCCGGTGCGCCCGCGCGTCGCGGCGCGGTCCTACTCATAGCTGCCCTTCCAGAACTTCCTCGGCATCGTCCAGGCTACCGGCGCGCGCGTTCGCAAACCTCTCATGAGGCGAACGCCCCGGGCAACACGTCCCGGTACGCCGGTATTCCAGCAACCGATTCTGCGGCGAGCACGCCCACCAGTACCGCACGTGCCAAGCAATCAGCCGCCGCGACACCGACCTCCATCGCCAACCGCGATTCCGGCGAGAAGGCGGCCGGTGCGTCGGCTGGCGGGGGAACCTCCACCGCCCCGGTAGCCAGTGCAAAGATCGTGTCGCCGTCCACCGGGGTGTGCGCCGGCCGGATGGCGCGGGCCAAGCCGTCGTGGGCGGCGACAGCGACCTGCCGACATGCGGCGGTGCTCAGCGCGGCATCGGTCGCCACGACCGCGATCGTGGTGTTGAGGGGGCTCACCGCCGAGGACAGTTGCGCGTAGGCCTCGATCTGGTGCGTAGGTGGTGACGTCAGTGCGAAGTCCTGTATCAAGTCAGCCATCCACGGCAGACCGGTCGCCCGGTCCGCGACGTCACCCGCGGAGTTCACCACGGCCACCGCGCCGACGGTCACCCCGCACGGCAGCGCCATAGAGGCCGTGCCCACACCGCCCTTGAGCGTCCCGGCCCGCGCCCCCACCCCGGCGCCGACGCTTCCAACGGCCGTCGCCGCGCCGTCGTTGCCCGTCGCCGCTTCGCAGGCAAGGTAACCGAACTCAGGCGTCGGGCGACAATCCCAGCCGCCGACCGGAAGATCGAAGATCACCGCACCGGGCACGATCGGCACCACCCCGCCGTCCATCGCCACCCCACGCTGGTGTTCTTCGAGCCAGCGCATGATTCCGTCGGCGGCGGCCAGACCGTAGGCGCTACCGCCGGCGAGCAACACCGCGTCCACGAACCGCACCGTGCTGGCGGGGTCGAGCAGATCGGTTTCCCGGGTGCCGGGTGCGCCACCACGGCAATCGACCGCTCCGACGGTCCCCGGCGGAGTCAGCACGACGGTGACGCCGCACGCCCAACCGGCACCCATGGACGCGTCGGAGTCCAACCGGTGATGGTGACCGACCCGGATACCCCCGACGTCGGTGATGGCGTTCATCGAGCAGCCATCAAGATGATCGGGGACCCATGAGCACCAGGACGAGGTACTCCTGTAGGACGGTCAGCCACTGGTAGACGTCAAAGTGCACGGCCAGTGGATGGTCGGCGGGCAGGCGCTCGGGGCCCGCCGGCCCGACATCGAGCATGACTCCCAGACTCAGCCGGACGTCGTTCACCGCGGCGATCCAGGCGTTTGCGTCATCCTCGGTCAGCTCGAACCGGCCACCGTCGTCCGGAACGGTATCCAGCAACCGCTGTGCGGCAACGCGTTTGGCGTCAATGATCTCCGGCTCGTGCAGGCTGCGCAGCGCGGCGTTGAGGCTCTCAGAGACCTCGGGCGACGAGGGGGCGTCGTCGTCGGGCTTGTAGAAATCAGGCAATAGCCGACGCAGCGTCGGATCCCTCGGCGGTTCGGCATTTCCGGTCTTGATGCCGGTGATCGCCTCGAGTTCGTCTGGCGGCGACGACGATTCGCGCTCGTCCAGCAGGCCGATCATCGCGGTGGCGAGATTCTTGAGCAGGGCAGCCTCATGCGAAGCCAAGGCGGACCGAAAACGGGGACCATCAACGGTCTCGACGCGCTTCCATTTGCGCACAGGGAATCGCCGACGCCCTCGGGTCTCACCGATCCTGCTGCAACGTCGCCCACAGACCGGCGGCATGCAGCTTGGACACGTCGACCTCCATGGATTCCCGGCTGCCGGCCGACACCACTGCCTTGCCCTCGTTGTGCACCTGCAGCATCAGCTTGGTGGCGTGCGGCTCGCTGTAGCCAAACAGCTTCTGGAACACATACGTCACGTAAGTCATCAGATTGACCGGGTCATCCCACACGATCGTGACCCAGGGACTGGCCGTGACGTCTACCGGAGCGGACTCGCGTTGTCCGGTAGTGCCCGGCCTGGACTTTGGCTCAGTGGGCGCTGACGTAACAACCATGGTCTACAGGATACCGAGCGACGGTGAGGTTACCGAGCCCCCGACCGCACCCGATACCGTTATGGAATGAACGACCCGGTGGTGACTGGGCTGCTGACCGACAAGTACGAATTGACGATGTTGGCGGCGGCGCTGCAAGACGGCACCGCCAATCGCCGCACCACTTTCGAACTGTTCGCTCGCCGACTCCCGGCAGGCCGCCGGTACGGCGTGGTCGCCGGGACCGGCCGGCTGCTCGAAGCATTGCCGCAATTCAGGTTCGATGACGAGGCGTGCCAATTGCTGGGCAAATTCCTGGACCCGGATACGTTGCGCTACTTAGGTGATTTCCATTTCAACGGCGAGATTGACGGCTACGCCGAAGGCGAGCTGTACTTCCCCGGCTCGCCGGTACTGTCGGTGACCGGCACCTTCGCCGAATGCGTGGTACTGGAAACACTGGCACTGTCGATTTTCAATCACGACACCGCTGTTGCGTCGGCCGCGGCGCGCATGGTCAGTGCGGCGAGGGAACGCCCGCTGATCGAGATGGGATCACGCCGAACCCACGAACACGCCGCGGTCGCCGCCGCGCGGGCCGCCTATATCGCCGGTTTCGCCGGGAGCTCCAACCTGGAAGCCCAGCGCCGATACGGGATACCCGCGGAGGGCACCTCGGCGCACGCGTTCACCATGCTGCATATCAGCCACGACGGCCCCGACGAGCTGGCCGCATTTCGCGCACAGGTCGCGGCGCTCGGCGTTGACACCACGTTGCTGGTGGACACCTATGACGTAACGACCGGGGTGGCCAACGCGGTGGCCGCCGCCGGTGAATCGCTGGGTGCGGTCCGCATCGACTCCGGCGAGTTGGGAGTGCTGGCCCGTCAGGTGCGTGAGCAACTCGACCAGCTGGGAGCCACCCGGACCCGCATCGTGTTGTCGGGTGACCTGGACGAGTTCTCCATCGCCGCGTTGGGGGCGGAGCCGGTGGATAGTTACGGCGTCGGCACATCGCTGGTGACGGGCTCCGGCGCCCCGACCGCCAACATGGTCTACAAGCTGGTCGAAGTGGACGGTATGCCGGTACAGAAGCGCAGCAGCCGCAAGGAATCCCATGGCGGACACAAGGAGGCGCTGCGCACCTCACGCGCCTCCGGGACCATCACCGAGGAGGTGGTCTACCCGGCCGGCCATCGGCCCGCGGTCACCGAACCGGCGCGGGTGTTAACCTTGCCGCTGGTCCGCGGTGGAGAGCCGGTTTCGAAACCGAACGTCGCCGCGGCACGCGAGCTGGTAGCTTCCGGTCTGCGCAGTCTGCCGTGGGAGGGGTTGAACCTCTCGCACGGCGAGGCCGCGATCCCGACGACGCAGATCCCGGCCGGCCGGAGTTAGCGGCCCACGTGTCCGTTTCAGTGCCCGAGTTGCTGACCATCGCCGTGGCCGCGCTCGGCGGCAGTGAACGTCGCGGCCAAGTGGAGATGGCCGCCGCGGTTGAGCGGGCCTTCGCAACCGGTGAGCATCTGGTGGTCCAGGCCGGCACCGGTACCGGCAAGTCGCTGGCCTACCTGATCCCCGCGATCGTCCGCGCCGTCAGCGACGACTCGCCCGTGGTCGTGTCGACAGCCACCATCGCGCTGCAGCGCCAGCTCGTCGATCGTGATCTGCCCAGACTGATCGATGCGCTCGCTGACGCGCTGCCGCGCCGCCCGCAGTTCGCGCTGCTCAAGGGCCGACGAAATTACCTGTGTCTGAACAAAATTCATAATGGTGGCGCAGCCGGCGCCGATCAAGAAGGCGACGAAGATGCCGGCGGCAGGCCGCAAGAGGAACTCTTCGACCCGGTGGCGGTCACTGCCTTGGGCCGCGACGTGCAGCGGCTCACCCTCTGGGCGTCGACAACGGAATCTGGTGACCGCGATGACCTGAAACCTGGTGTGCCAGAACGGTCCTGGTCCCAGGTCAGCGTTTCCGCGCGGGAATGTCTGGGCTTGGCACGCTGCGCGTTTGGCGCGGAGTGCTTCTCGGAACGGGCTCGAGGCGAGGCCGGCCGTGCCGATGTTGTCGTCACCAACCATGCGCTGCTGGCAATCGACGCCGTCGCCGAAGCGGCGGTGTTGCCCGAACACGCGCTGCTGGTGGTCGATGAAGCGCACGAGCTGGTCGACCGGGTGACGTCGGTGGCCACCGCCGAGCTGACCTCGGCCGCTCTGGGCGTCGCCGCGCGGCGGATCAGCCGACTGGTGAACCCAGAACTCACGCAGCGGCTGGAGGCAACGACGGCTAACTTTGCCGCAGCCATTCACGACGCCACACCGGGCCGCGTCGATCACCTGGACGACGAGATGGCGACATACCTGACAGCGCTGCGCGACGTGGCAAGTGCGGCCCGTTCGGCGATCGACACCACGAGCGACGCGAAGGCGGCAGCGGCGCGCGCCGAAACGGTTGCGGCGCTGAGCGAGATCACCGACACCGCGGCGCGGGTGCTCACGTCTTTCGGCCCCGCTATCCCCGATCGCACCGATGTGGTGTGGCTGGAGCACGAGGAAACCAGGGGTTCGCCCCGCCCCGTGTTGCGGGTGGCACCGTTGTCGGTCGCCGGCCTGCTGCGCGAGAGGGTGTTCTCGTGTTCCACCACTGTGTTGACGTCGGCGACGCTGACCATCGGCGGCTCGTTCGACGCCATGGCCACGGCGTGGGGTCTGACGGGTGGCGACTTCGGTGAGGATCCGCCGTGGCGCGGGCTCGACGTCGGATCGCCCTTCCACCACGCCAAGGCGGGAATCTTGTATGTCGCCGCGCATCTGCCGCCGCCGGGTCGTGACGGCACCGGGTCGGCCGAGCAGCTCACCGAAATCGCCGAACTGATCACCGCCGCCGGAGGGCGCACCCTCGGCTTGTTCTCGTCGATGCGGGCGGCGCGGGCGGCCGCCGACGCCATGCGGGAACGGCTCTCGACGCCGGTGTTGTGTCAGGGCGACGACAGCACCTCCGCGTTGGTGGAACGGTTCAGCGCCGAACCCGAGACTTCCTTGTTCGGCACCCTGTCGCTGTGGCAGGGGGTGGATGTGCCGGGGCCGTCGCTGTCATTGGTGTTGATCGATCGGATCCCGTTCCCTCGGCCAGACGACCCGCTGCTGGGAGCCCGGCAGCGTGCGGTGGCCGCCCGCGGCGGCAACGGATTCATGGCCGTCGCCGCCAGCCACGCCGCATTGCTGTTGGCCCAGGGCTCGGGTCGGCTGTTGCGTCGCACCACCGACCGTGGCGTGGTTGCGGTGCTGGACTCGCGCTTGGTCACAGCCGGCTACGGCCGCTACCTGAGGGCCTCACTGCCGCCGTTCTGGCAGACCACCGACGCTGCTCAGGTACGCGCGGCGCTGCAGCGGCTGCGCACTGCCGCGGAGGGCCTAACGGCAGCGGCTCCGGCTAGCGAGCCAGCGTAACGAGGCCCAGCTCATTGCTGGCGGCAAGCATCGGATGATGGGGCAGCACGCGCACCGTGTATCCGACCGCCCCGGCCAGCGGTAGCGGTGTTGTGGTCGAGAACACCTGGTTCCCGCCTTCGGCGGTCCCGGTGTACGACATCTCGACGGTGACCGGATCGAGCAGCACATCACCGGCGTCGACCCGGCCCACCACTGCCTGCACCGTGACTTCGTTGGGCGCCAGCCCGGCCAGCTGCACCGTCGCGGTCAACGTCAGCTTCGAGCCCAACACCGGACTGTCCGGCAGGCCGGTGCTGTCGACGTCGGTAATCTCGACCTTCGGCCAAGCTTTCTCGACGCGCCGACGGTAGGCGGCCAGCTCGCGGGCAGCCCCGAACTCACCGCTGGCCTCGTCATCCGGCGCGGGCGCAATGGTCCTGCGCAGCGACTCCGCGGCCGGCGCGTAGTACTGCTCGACGTAGTCCCGCACCATCCGTGAGGCCAGCACCTTCGGCCCGAGCGTCTGCAAGGTGTGGCGCACCATTTCAATCCACCGCGGCGGCACTCCATGTTCGTCGCGCTCGTAGAACTTCGGCGCCACGGCTTGTTCGAGCAGGTTGTACAGAGCGCTGGACTCTAGGTCGTCGCGACGGCCTTCATCGGCCACGCCGTCGGCAGACGGTATCTCCCAACCGTTTTCGCCGTCATACCATTCGTCCCACCAGCCATCACGGATTGACAGGTTCAGCCCGCCGTTCAGTGCGCTCTTCATTCCCGAGGTGCCGCAGGCCTCAAGGGGCCGCAGCGGGTTGTTCAGCCAGACGTCGCAGCCCCAATACAGCACCCGGGACATCGACATGTCGTAGTCGGGCAGGAACGCAATGCGGTGGCGCACCTCGGGCCGGTCGGCAAAACGCACGACCTGCTGGATCAGTGCCTTACCTCCGTCGTCGGCCGGATGGGACTTTCCGGCAACGATCAGCTGAATCGGCCTTTCTTCATCGAGCAGCAGCTGTTCCAGCCGATGCGGATCGCGCAGCATCAGCGTCAAGCGCTTGTACGTCGGCACCCGGCGGGCGAACCCGATGGTGAGCACGTCAGGATCGAAAGCCGTTGATATCCAGCTTAATTCGGCATCTGATGCACCGCGCTCAAGCCACGAGTGGCGCAACCGCCGCCGGACATCTTCGACCAGCAGTGCCCGCAGTTGCGAACGGATCCACCACAGATGGCCCGGATCGACCTTTTTGAGTCGCAGCCAGACGCCGGGATCACCGAACGAATCCGACCCGGCCAGCTCCCGCCCCAACTGCAACCATTGCGGTGCCGCCCAGGTAAGCGCATGCACCCCATTGGTGATCGACCCGATGGGCACTTCCCCGGGGTCGAATCCCGGCCACAGCTCGTTGAACATGGCCCGGCTGACCCGGCCGTGCAGCAACGACACACCGTTGGCTCGCTGCGCCAACCGTAGACCCATATTGGCCATGTTGAATTTGGACGGATCATCCTCGGCGCCCAGCGCGAGGACCCGGGCGGTCGGAACGCCCGGCAGCAACACCGGCGCACTCTTGCCGTCCCTTTTCTCGCCTTTCCCATCTGGACTCTCGCAGACATGACCCTCGAAGTACAGCCGCACCATGTCGATGGGGAACCGGTCGATGCCGGCGGGCACCGGGGTATGGGTGGTGAATACCGTGCTGGACCGCACGACGGCCAGTGCGGTGTCGAAGTCCAATCCCGAATCGGTCATCAGCTCGCGGATGCGTTCCGCGCCGAGGAACCCGGCGTGTCCCTCGTTCATATGAAAAACCTCGGGCGCGGGCAGCCCCTCGATGGCGGTGAAGGCGCGGATGGCCCGCACCCCGCCGATGCCGGCCAGCAGTTCTTGTCTCATCCGATGTTCTTGATCGCCCCCGTACAGGCGGTCCGTGACGCTGCGTAGTTCGTGCTCGTTCTCGGGGGCGTCGGAATCCAGCAAGAGCAGCGGGACGCGGCCCACCTGGGCGACCCAGATCCGCGCATGCAGCTGCGCCGTGTCGGGAAGCACCAGCTCGACCAGGACGGGATCGCCGCTGGCATCGGTGAGAAGCCGCAACGGCAGCCCTTGCGGGTCCAGGGACGGGTAAGTCTCGTTCTGCCAGCCGTCGGCGGTCAGCGACTGCCGGAAGTATCCGGAGCGGTAGTACAGGCCCACCGCCACCAGCGGTACTCCCAGATCGGACGCCGACTTGAGGTGATCACCGGCAAGGATGCCCAAACCGCCCGAGTAATTCGGCAGCACCTCGGCGATACCGAACTCCATCGAGAAATAGGCGATAGCGGCCGGCATCGCTTGACCGCTCTCCACACCTTCTTCTTGCCGCCGCTGATACCACAGCGGGCGGCTCAGGTAATCGTGCAAGTCGGCGGCCAGTTCATCGAGGCGGCCGAGGAACGTCTCGTCGAGCGCCAACTCATCGAGGCGTGCCGGATTCACCGCTCCCAGCAACGCGACCGGATCGCTGCCACACCGCTGCCACAAGGCCGAATCGATGCTCGCAAACAGGTTCTGGGTCGGTTTGTCCCATGACCATCTCAAGTTGGTCGTCAGCTCGTCCAGGGCGGCCAGGCGCTCTGGCAGGTGCGCACGGACGGTAAAGCGGCGGAGGGCTTTCACGCGTTTCTACCTTACTGACAATTGGGGAACGTGCACGGCGGCGGGAGGAATTGCTTTTCGCTCCGGGGGGTGTGACCGGACACTAGGGTGGGTACCGGTAGGTATCGGGGCCGCAGCGATGCGGCCCCCGGAAACATGTAGGAAATACCTCAGGACAGGAAGTTTCGCCAGACGAAAGGCATTCCGCGCGGAGCACACCGCGGTTTGGCCGCACACAATCGGAACACGCCCGGCAACGACTGCGGCCCGATAGGCGGGCCGAAAAGCAGCCGGACGAATCGGAACGGAGTGGTGGTGCCCGGTCGTGTCGAGATCGATAACGTCCAGCCCGTCGTGTCTTGCGGGGTGTATCCAGCCAAGGCGGTGGTCGGTGAGATCGTCCCGGTCAGCGCCGCGGTATGGCGAGAAGGCCACGAGGCTGTCGCAGCGACCCTGGTGGTGCGCTATCTCGGGCCGCGCTATCCGCAGCTAACCGAGACTCGTCGCGTCAAGGCGGTTCAGGCTCCCGAGCAGCCGGCCGACCTTGATACCAAAGCCGAGCAGCAACGGATCAAGCCGCTGCAACTGCCCATGACGATGGGCCTCGAGCCCTACGTTTTCCACGGGCAGTTCACTCCCGACCGGGTCGGTCTATGGACCTTCCGGGTGGACGGCTGGGGTGATCCCATCAACTCCTGGCGGCACGGGCTGGTCGCCAAGCTGGACGCCGGTCAGGGCGAGACGGAGCTCTCCAACGACCTGTTGGTCGGGGCCGCACTATTCGAGCGTGCCGCGACCGGTGTGCCGCGGGCACGGCGCGATCCGTTGTTGGCGGCCGCCTCGGCGTTGCGGACTCCGGGCGACCCGGTAACCCGCACCGCGTTGGCCTTGGCCCCCGAAATCGAGCAGATCCTGGCGGCCTATCCGTTGCGTGATCTGGTCACCCGGGGCGAACAGTACGGCGTCTGGGTGGATCGACCGCTGGCCCGCTTCGGCTCGTGGTATGAGATGTTTCCCCGCTCGACCGGTGGCTGGGACGCCGACGGCAAGCCGGTACACGGCACCTTCGCCACCGCGGCCGCCCAGCTTCCGCGTATCGCGGCAATGGGGTTCGACGTCGTGTACCTGCCGCCCATCCATCCGATCGGCAAGATACATCGCAAGGGGCGCAACAACTCCCCGACCGCCGCTCCGGGAGATGTGGGTTCCCCGTGGGCGATTGGCAGCGACGAGGGCGGACATGACGCCATCCACCCGGCTTTGGGCACCCTCGACGACTTCGACGACTTCGTCGCCGCGACGCGCGACCTGGGGATGGAGGTGGCGCTGGATCTGGCTTTGCAGTGCGCGCCAGACCATCCGTGGGCCCGTCAACACCGGCACTGGTTCACCGAATTGCCGGACGGCACCATCGCCTACGCGGAAAACCCGCCCAAGAAATACCAGGACATCTATCCGCTGAATTTCCACAACGATCCGGCGGGCCTCTGTGACGAAGTGCTGCGCGTGGTCATGCACTGGGTCGATCACGGCGTCAAGTTCTTCCGGGTCGACAACCCCCACACCAAGCCGCCGGACTTCTGGGCGTGGCTGATCGGGCAAGTGAAAAACGTTGACCCGGATGTGCTTTTCCTCTCCGAGGCGTTCACGCCACCGGCGCGGCAGTACGGCCTGGCCAAGCTGGGCTTCACGCAGTCCTACACCTACTTCACCTGGCGCACCGCGAAGTGGGAGCTCACCGAGTTCGGCAACGACATCGCCGCACTCGCCGACTTCCGCCGGCCCAATCTGTTTGTGAATACCCCCGACATCCTGCACGCCGTGCTGCAGCACAACGGTCCCGGAATGTTCGCGATCCGCACGGTGCTTGCGACCACCATGGGGCCGGCTTGGGGGGTGTACTCGGGCTACGAGCTTTTCGAGCACCGCGCGGTGCGGGAAGGCAGCGAGGAGTATTTGGACTCGGAGAAGTACGAATTGCGGCCTCGCGATTTCGCCGGCGCGCTGGCTGAAGGAAGGTCGCTTGAGCCGTTCATCACGCAGCTCAATGCGATTCGCCGGCTCCATCCCGCACTGCAGCAGTTGCGCACCATCCATTTCCACGGCGTGGACAACGATGCCTTGCTGGCGTACAGCAAGTTCGACCCGGCGACCGGCGAGTGCGTGTTGGTGGTGGTGACCCTCAACGCTTTCGGCCCCGAGGAAGCGACGTTGTTTTTGGATATGGCGGCATTGGGTATGGAGCCTTACGAGCGCTTTTGGGTGCGCGACGAAATCACTGGCCACGAGTTCCAGTGGGGCCAGGCCAATTACGTTCGGCTTGATCCCGCGCAGGCCGTCGCCCACATCATCAACATGCCACTCATACCGCGTGAATCCCGAATGACGCTGCTACGCAGGCGATGAAAGGGACCGGAGGGAAAAGTAATATGAGCCAAGCCGACCAACTTGCCGGGACGCACCTGGCACCCGACCCTTCCGACTTGTCGCGCCTGGTGGCCGGCACACATTACAACCCGCACAGCATCCTGGGCGCGCACGAATACGGTGACCACACCGTGATCCGGGCATTCCGGCCGCACGCGGTCGAAGTCGTCGCGCTCGTGGGCGCCGACCGGTTCCCGATGCAGCACATCGAATCGGGTCTGTTCGCCGTAGCCCTGCCGTTCGTCAATCTCATCGACTACCGGCTGCAGGTGACCTATGAGGGCGCGGAGCCCTATACCGTCGCCGACGCGTACCGCTTCTTGCCAACCCTGGGAGAAGTCGACCTCTTCTTGTTCGGTGAGGGCCGCCACGAGCGATTGTGGGAAGTTCTCGGCGCCCATCCCCGCTCGTTCACCACCGCCGACGGCGTCGTCAATGGCGTGTCGTTCGCCGTCTGGGCGCCCAACGCCAAGGGCGTCAGCTTGATCGGTGAGTTCAACGGCTGGACCGGCAGTGACGCGCCCATGCGGTCGCTAGGCTCCTCGGGCGTGTGGGAATTGTTCTGGCCGGACTTCCCGATCGGCGGCTTGTACAAGTTCCGCGTGCACGGCGCCGACGGCGTCGTGACCGACCGGGCCGACCCGATGGCCTTCGGCACCGAAGTGCCGCCGCACACGGCATCCTGCGTCACCGTCAGCGACTACACCTGGAATGACGCCGAATGGATGACGCGGCGCGCCGGGCACAACCCGGTGTTCGAGCCGATGAGCACCTATGAGGTGCATCTGGGCTCCTGGCGACCCGGGCTGAACTACCTTCAGCTCGCCGAGCAGCTGACCGATTACGTGGTGCAACAAGGGTTTACCCACGTGGAGTTGCTTCCGGTCGCCGAGCACCCGTTCGCCGGATCGTGGGGCTATCAAGTCACGTCGTACTACGCACCGACATCGCGATTCGGCACACCCGACGAGTTCCGGGCCCTGGTCAACGCGCTGCACCAGGCGGGCATCGGTGTCATCGTGGACTGGGTACCGGCGCACTTCCCGAAGGACGCATGGGCGCTGGGCCGCTTTGACGGCACCCCGCTCTACGAGCACTCCGATCCGAAGCGCGGAGAGCAACTCGACTGGGGCACTTATGTATTCGACTTCGGTCGGCGGGAGGTACGTAACTTCCTGGTGGCCAACGCGTTGTACTGGCTGGAAGAATTCCACGTTGACGGCCTGCGCGTTGATGCGGTCGCGTCGATGCTGTACCTGGACTACTCGCGCCCGGAGGGCGGCTGGACGCCGAACATCTACGGCGGACGAGAAAACCTGGAGGCCGTGCAGTTCCTGCAGGAGATGAATGCCACCGCGCACAAGGCCGCGCCGGGTATTGTCACCATAGCCGAGGAGTCGACATCGTGGCCTGGTGTAACACGGCCGACTAACCTTGGTGGGCTTGGGTTTTCGATGAAGTGGAACATGGGCTGGATGCACGACACGCTCGACTACATCAGCCGTGATCCGATCTACCGGAGCTTCCACCACCACGAGATAACGTTCTCCATGCTCTACGCCTACAGCGAGAACTTCGTGTTACCGCTGAGCCACGACGAAGTCGTGCACGGTAAGGGCTCATTATGGGGACGGATGCCGGGCAACAATCACGTCAAAGCCGCCGGGCTGCGCAGCCTGTTCGCCTATCAGTGGGCGCACCCGGGTAAGCAGCTGTTGTTCATGGGCCAGGAATTCGGCCAGCGCGCCGAGTGGTCCGAGCAGAGCGGCCTGGATTGGTGGCAGCTCGACGAGCAAGGTTTCTCCAACGGAATTCTGCGTATGGTGCGCGACATCAACGCCATCTACCGCAACCATCCGGCGCTGTGGAGCCAAGACACCATCCCGGACGGGTATTCGTGGATCGACGCCAACGACTCGGCCAACAATGTGTTGAGTTTTCTGCGGTACGGCAGTGACGGCTCGGTTATGGCCTGCGTGTTCAACTTCGCGGGCTCCGAGCACAGCGGCTACCGGCTCGGCCTACCGTTGGCCGGCCGCTGGCGCGAGGTGCTCAACACGGATGCGACGGACTACAACGGCTCCGGCATCGGCAATATGGGCGGCGTCGACGCGACACAAGACCCGTGGCACGGCCGTCCGGCGTCGGCGGTGCTGGTATTGCCGCCCACCTCGGCCTTGTGGTTGGAACCCGAGTAGCAGGCGCCTTCCGCTTGCGCTAGTACAGCGCGTTGGCGAGATTACGTCGACCGGCCACGACCTCCGGATCAGCGGGATCGAAGAGTTCGAACAGCTCAATCAACCGGGTGCGCACTCGATTGCGCTCATCCCCAGATGTCCTGCGCACCAAGGCGATCATGCGCTCGAACGCGCCACTCACGTCCTGGTTGAGGATCTGTACGTCGGCGGCCGCGAACGCTGCATCGATATCGTCGGGTGCCGCATCAGCGACGGCAACGGCATCCGGGCGTTGCGCGGTTGCCCGCGTGAGGAAGTCGATTTGCCGAATCGCGCCCTTCGCTTCCGCGCTGCTCGGATTGGCATCGAGGATCGCCTGATACGAGTTTTTGGCGGCCTCGAAATCGCCGGTCTCGAGTTGTTCTCGGGCGGCGGCCAGCTCGGGGTCTACTTCCGCGGACCCTTCCGAACCCGTTGGGCCCCTGAGCTTTCCGGCTGTCGCCGAAATGAGCGAGTCTATCCAGCGACGCAATTGGTCGGCCGGCTGCACGCCTTGAAAACTGGACAGCGGCTGCCCGGCGGCCAACGCCACCACCGTCGGAACCGAGTCCACACCGAATATCTGGGCCACCCGTGGCGCCACATCGACGTTGACCGTCGCCAACGACCACGTGCCGTTGTCCTCGGCCGCCAAGCCCGTCAACGTTTCCACGAGCTGCACACAGGCGTCGCTGCGCGGCGACCACAGCAGCACCACGACCGGCACTTCCTCCGACCGGAGCAAGACTTCGTTCTCGAAATTCGCCTCGGTAATGGCGGTAACCCCGGCGCCGCCATCTGCAGCCGACGTCGGGCCGCCAGGCCCAGCAGCCCGCGCCTGCTGCTGGGCTCGTTGCTTGAGACCGGACAAGTCGACCGCACCAGCCATTGCCGGGCCGATCGAGGATCGCGGGCGCGTCACGCCGTCAAGTTTGTCATGCGCATCGGTGGCCAATCCACCCGGTGGCGCCCCCGCTCAGGCGCGGCTATGGGCCGCCGGAACGGTATGCCGAGCAGGACGTCGTCCGCCGATATGACGAACATCACAAAACGCCGGCTACACCCTGCGCCAGCAACGCCGACGAAAGCCGCACGGACCCTCTTGGCTGGCCTAACCGGCCCGCAGGATCAACGCGTCACCCTGCCCACCGGCCCCGCACAGCGCGGCAACGCCATAACCCGAGCCGCGGCGGGCCAACTCCAGCGCCGCGTGCAGCGTGATCCTCGCCCCCGACATTCCGATGGGATGCCCGACGGCAATCGCACCCCCGTTGACGTTGACGATCTCCGGGTCGAGGCCCAGTTCGCGAGTCGAGGCCAGCGTCACCGCCGCGAACGCCTCGTTGATCTCTATGACGTCCAGCTGGTCGACAGAGGTACCCTCGCGGCCGAGCGCTTTTTTGATGGCGTTGGCCGGCTGTGACTGCAGGGTGGAATCCGGACCGGCGACCACACCGTGGGCACCAATCTCGGCCAGCCAGGTCAGCCCCAGCTCCTGCGCCTTGGCCTTGTTCATCACGACCACGGCCGCCGCACCATCGGAGATCTGCGACGCCGAACCGGCAGTGATGGTGCCGTCGCGGCGAAATGCCGGCTTCAGGCCTGCCAGGGACTGCGCCGTGGTGTTGGCCCGGATGCCCTCGTCCTCGCTGAACTGCAGCGGATCACCTTTGCGCTGCGGGATGTTGACCGGCACCACTTCGTCGGCGAAGACGCCGTCCTTCCAGGCGGCGGCCGCCCTCTGATGCGAGCGTGCAGCGAACTCGTCCTGTTCCGCTCGGGTGAACTGGTCGACGTCATTGCGCTGCTCGGTCAGCGCGCCCATCGGCTGGTCGGTGAAGACATCGTGCAGGCCGTCGTAGGCCATGTGGTCCAACACCGTGACGTCGCCGTACTTGTAGCCCGTCCGGCTGTCCATCAGCAGGTGCGGTGCCTTCGTCATGGATTCCTGCCCACCGGCGACCACCACGTCGAACTCTCCGGCGCGAATCAGCTGGTCGGCCAGCGCGATGGCGTCAATGCCGGACAGGCACATCTTGTTGATGGTCAGCGCCGGCACATCCCACCCGATGCCGGCCGCCACCGCCGCCTGCCGGGCCGGCATCTGGCCCGCTCCGGCGGTCAACACCTGGCCCATGATCACGTACTCGACCGCCGACGCCGGCAGGTTGGCCTTCTCCAAGGCGCCGGCGATCGCGATGGCACCCAGGTCGCTGCCCGAGAAGTCCTTCAGCGAACCCATCAACTTGCCGATGGGTGTCCGTGCTCCAGCAACTATCACCGACGTCGTCATGAGTTCCTCCTGGGCGTGCGCAAACGGCCGATTCCGCAACCTGGAGAAGCGGAATCTTTGCCGCCACGTTACCGTGGAGTGATGACGACCGATCAAGTTGACGCCCGTCAGCTGCTGGCCACCGCGTTGGTGACGGCGATCGATCACGTCGGCATCGCAGTCGCCGACCTCGACACTGCTATCGCCTGGTTCCACGACCACCTCGGCATGATCCTGGTGCACGAGGAAATCAACGAGGACCAGGGAATCCGCGAGGCCATGCTGGCGGTGCGCGGCGCCCAGAAGGGCACCGCACAGATCCAGCTGATGGCCCCGATCGACGACTCCTCGACGATCGCGAAGTTCCTCGACAAGCGCGGACCGGGCATTCAGCAGATGGCCGTTCGGGTCAGCGATCTGGAAAGCCTCTGCGAGCGGCTGCGCTCCCAAGGCGTCCGGCTGGTCTACGAGGCGCCCCGGCGCGGTACAGCTAACTCCCGGATCAACTTCATCCATCCCAAGGATGCCGGCGGAGTTCTCATCGAGTTGGTCGAACCGGCCGCCTGAGACCAGATAGTCACGACCATTTCCGGGTCGGGCCGCGGGTATCACGGTGCGTCCAGCACGGCGTGTGCCAGTGGCGCCGATCCTCCACCCCTGATGGCCCCAACGCGGAATCGGCCGGCCATACCACAAGATGAGCTGTGCCAGAACGTATTTCGTGGTCACAACCGGGACAGCGGTAGGTCTTGACGGCGCGGGCCGCCGCGACCGGACAGACCTCGTACTCGTGGCCGTCGGGCCCGACTTCCACCCGGCGCAACAGCGGTGGCGGCGGTAACGGCCGCTGCCGACGTGGCGGTGTACGGCGCCGGGCCATGGGAGTCAGTGTAATGGCGTGGGATCAAAACAATCGGTATTCGTCGCTGTCCATGCCGCGCATCTTGTCGTAATCCAATGTGACGCAACGAATCCCGCGATCGGCCGCCAGGGTGCGCGCCTGCGGCTTGATCTGTTGAGCCGCGAACACTCCCTTCACCGGCGCCAGCACGCTGTCGCGATTGAGCAACTCGAGATAGCGGGTGAGCTGCTCCACCCCGTCGATCTCACCGCGCCGCTTAATTTCCACCGCCACAGAGCCACCAAGTTCGTCACTGCACAGCAGATCGACGGGCCCGATGGCGGTCATGTACTCGCGACGAATCAACGTGTACCCCTGGCCCAGCAGTTGGACATGCTCGGCGAGCAACGCCTGCAGGTGAGCCTCGACGCCGTCCTTGACCAGTCCCGGGTCAAGTCCCAGATCGTGGCTGGAGTCGTGTTCGATCTGCTCGACGGTGATGCGCAGCTGTTCGCCCGTCTTGTTCTCGACCACCCACACCGGCATGTCGCCGCCGAGGTCCTCGGTCAACCAGCACGGCGGACTCATCCAATTCAACGGCTTGTAGGCGCGGTCGTCGGCGTGCACGCTGACCGATCCGTCCGATTTGAACAGCAGCAACCGGCGCGCCGACGGCAGATGCGCGGTGAGCCGGCCGACGTAGTCGACAGTGCACTGGGCGATCACTAGACGCACCCGACTCACCTTAAAGGCTGACCGACAAATTAGGCTGGCGCCACCATGTCGGCCAACAAGTCCCTGGCGCAACGCCTAGGCCGGGTGCTCGAGACGCTGACCCGTCAGAGCGGTCGGCTGCCGGAGACCCCCGCCTACGGCTCCTTGCTACTTGGCCGGGTATCGGAAAGCCAGAGCCGCCGGCGAGTACGCATCCAGATCATTCTGACCATCCTCATCCTGGCGGCGAATCTGACCGGCATCGGCGTCGCGATGCTGCTGCTTACATTCGCCTTTCCCTCCCCGAGCGTCTTCAGCGACGCGCCGCTGTGGATCACCTTCGGCGTTTCGCCGACATACATCGCCGTCGCGCTGGCGGTTGGCACGTACTGGATCACCCGGCGGACGGTGACCTCCCTGCGGTGGGCGATCGAAGAGCGCAAGCCCACTGCCGCCGACGAACGGAGCACATTTCTGGCGCCATTCCGGCTAGCCCTCGGGTGCTCATTCTGTGGGGCATCGGGGCTGCCTTGTTGACCACGCTCTACGGGCTGGCGGACAGCACCTTCATCCCGATCGTGGGTTTCTCGGTGAGCCTCTGCGGAATTCTGGTGGCCACCGCGTGCTACCTGTGCACCGAGTTCGCGCTGCGGCCGGTGGCAGCACAAGCACTCGAGGCCGGCAGAACCCCGCGGCGGCTGGCGCCAGGCATCATGGGACGCACGCTTACGGTCTGGGCGCTGGGCTCTGGAGTGCCGGTTCTCGGCATCGCACTCACCGCGTTCTTCGCGCTGGCGCTGCACAATCTGACTGAAACTCAGCTCGCCGTCGCGGTGCTGATCGTGGCCACCGCAACACTGATCTTCGGGTTCGTCTTGATGTGGATCCTGGCGTGGCTCACCGCCACACCGGTACGCGTGGTGCGGGCGGCGCTGCGGCGCGTCGAGCAGGGCGACTTGCGCGGCAACCTGGTGGTGTTCGATGGCACCGAACTCGGTGAGCTGCAGCGCGGTTTCAATGCGATGGTCGACGGCTTACGCGAGCGTGAACGCGTACGCGATCTGTTCGGCCGACACGTCGGACGCGAAGTCGCGCTGGCCGCAGAACGGGAGCGACCGAAATTGGGCGGCGAAGAACGCCATGTCGCCGTCGTCTTCATCGACATCGTGGGCTCCACCCAGCTGGTGACCAGTCGACCTCCGGCCGAAGTTGTTGCGGTGCTCAACCAGTTCTTCCGGATAGTCGTCGAAGAGGTGGACCGCCATTGCGGGCTGGTCAACAAGTTCGAGGGTGATGCGACGCTAGCTGTCTTCGGCGCCCCCAATCGCCTCGACAGCCCCGAAGACCAGGCGCTGGCCGCCGCACGCTGTGTCGCCGAGCGGCTGAAGAAGGAAATGCCGAAGTGCCAGGCCGGAATCGGGGTTGCGGCCGGGCAAGTCGTCGCCGGGAATGTCGGCGCCCGGGAGCGCTTCGAATACACCGTGATCGGCGAGCCGGTGAACGAGGCGGCCCGATTGTGCGAGCTGGCCAAATCACGCCCGGGCCGGCTGCTGGCGACCGAGGACGCACTGCAGGGCGCAAGTGAAATCGAGCGCGGCCGTTGGTCATTGGGCGAGACCGTGACCCTTCGCGGCCATGAGCGCCCCACCCGGCTGGCCGTCCCAACCGGGATCGCCGACCCGCCGACGTCAGCAGGTGATTGATAACTGACACGAGTGGGTAGATGCACTACGGCATTTGGCCCCTGCACATAGAGATTGGCTACTGACATGACCGGTAGTGGAACTGTCCGCCGCATTTTCGTCGCTGCAGCGATAGCCGCGGCGATCGCCCTGAGTTCATTGACCGCGGGATGCGGCTCGAGCAACAAAAACAAGAACCCGACGACCTCGACCGTCACCACCACCGTCACAACACCGGCCAGCGTTACGACGACCGCTCCGGCGTCGACGGCTCCGGGCGCACCGGGCGGCGGTGCCAGCACCGGACCCGGCGGCGCTACCACCGCCGGACCGGGTGGTTCCGGCGCCGGTGCCGGGCCCGGGGGCGCCAGTGCGGGAGTGCCGGGCGCCGGGGCGTCCGCCGGACCGGGCGGTGCTGGTGCCTGTGCCGGTGGGGTGTGCGTGGGGACGCCTCCCGGCCCGTAGCCACACGCGGTCCGATATCACCAGCGCCGGTGCCGCGGGCCGCTCACTACGCGGCGGCCACGGCGACCGCTGGGCGCTGATTCCCACGCACCAGTAGCGCCACGAGCAAGGAGCCCGCGAACAGCAGGGCGCCGACGAACCAGATCGTGGCCGGCCAGCCGCCGACGCTGTAAACGACGCCGCCGAATGCGCCGGCCACCGAGCCGCCCAGGTAGTAGCTGAACAGGTACAGCGCAGACGCCTCGGCGCGATCCCGGTGCGCCACCGCACCTACCCAACCGCTGGCCACGGTGTGCGCGGCGAAGAATCCGCCGGTGAACACCCCGACACCGACGACAATTGCGGCCAGCGCGTGCGGGACGGTCAGCAGTAGACCGATCACGGTGATCGGCAGCGCGACGCCCAGCACCAGGGAGCGTCCCCGACGGTCAGCGAGCCGCCCCGCCACAACGGACGTCCAGGTGCCCGCCAGATACAGCACGAACAACAGGCCCACCACCGACGACGCCAATCCGAACGACGGGGCAGCCAACCGGTAGCCCAGGTAGTTGTACACTGTGACGAATCCGCCCATCAGCGCAAAGCCCAGTGCAAAAAGCTTGATTAACACCGGGTTTCGCACGTGTGCAGCAACGTTGGCAATGGTGGCGTGCACGTTCGCTGATTTCGGCGTGAAGAACTGAGAGCGGGGCACCAGCACCGCGAAGACCACCGTGCCGGCCAGCGTCGTCAACGAGCACACGAACAGCGCGACGCGCCAATTACTGACATCGACGACCAGGGACGGGACGACCCGCCCGACCAGCCCCCCGACCGTGGTCCCGGCAATGTAGCTTCCCATCGCCGAACCGAGCGATGACGCATGCACCTCCTCGGCCAGGTATGCCATTGCCACGGCGGGTATCCCCGCGAGCGCGACACCATGCAGCGCCCGTCCCACGAGCAGAACGCCGAGCGTGGGACTGAACGGCAGTAACAGCCGAAAGGAAATGAATTATTCGCTAGTTTATCATGCAGCCAATACATAAGTAGAGGTGGGGGGCGCATGGGCGACGGCGACTACGAGTGGTTCGTCACACTCGCGGAACTGCAGCATGCCACGGCGGCCGCCGAGCAACTGCATGTGGCGCAGCCAACGCTCACCAGAATGCTGGCGCGCCTGGAACGGCAATTGGGCGTCGGGTTGTTCGATCGCCGCGGCAGGCGGCTCTCGCTGAACACTTACGGCCGGATCTTCTACGACCACGCGCGTCGGGCCCAGCTGGAACTCGACTCGGCCAGGCGAGCGATCGAGGACCTGAGCAATCCAGCCGTCAGCGAGATCCGGCTGGGATTTCTCAGTTCGTTCGGGTCAACGGTGGTGCCGCGCTTGATGGCGGCGTTCCGGGACGCCTCATCGCGGGTCGCATTCACGCTCGAGGAGGGCGCCGCCGAATCGATCGGCGATCTGGTGGAGTCGGGGTTCGTCGACGTCGGGGTGGTTTCGCCGCGACCGCGCAAGCCAACTCTGGCCTGGCGCAGCCTTTTTCGGCAACGTCTCGGTGTCGCCGTCCCGCCTGGCCACCGACTGGCCGGCAGCGCGGCGGTGTCCATGACCGATCTGGCTGACGAGCCCTTCGTGGCCATGCAGCCGGGGTTCGGCATGCGACGACTGCTCGACGAACTGTGTGCCGCGGCACGCTTTCAGCCGCGGATCGCGGTGGAATCGGCCAACCTCACCACTACCGCCGGCCTGGTAGCCGCGGGACTGGGCATCAGCCTGATGCCCATCGACGGCAGCGATTACGCACCCCGGGTCGGGCTGCTGGCGCTGGCCGATGCTGACGCCTACCGCGATGTCGGGATGATCTGGAATTCCACTCGACCGCTGTCCCGGCCCGCCCGAGACTTCATCGCGTCGGCCGCGGCGGCCGGACACCGTGGCCCCTGAGATGACTCGGGCCTATCCACTACCGTGTCGGTTTTCCGCCAGTTTTGTCGGTACCGGGGTGTAAGTCTGGAACCGTGCATGACGATTTCGAACGCTGTTACCGCGCCGTCCAGTCCAAGGATGCGCGGTTCGACGGCTGGTTCGTCACCGCAGTGCTGACCACCCGGATCTACTGCCGGCCCAGCTGCCCGGTGCGGCCGCCATTCGCGCGCAATGTGCGCTTCTATCCGACCGCCGCGGCCGCCCAACGCGCGGGATTTCGGGCATGCAAGCGGTGCCGTCCGGACGCGTCGCCGGGATCGCCGGAATGGAATGTGCGCGGGGACGTCGTCGCGCGGACGATGCGACTCATCGCCGACGGCGCGGTGGATCGTGAAGGGGTCAGCGGCCTGGCGGCCCACCTCGGTTACACCACCCGCCAGCTGGAGCGGCTGCTGCAAGCCGAGGTGGGCGCGGGCCCCCTGGCGCTGGCCCGGGCGCAACGAGCCCAGACCGCCCGTCTGTTGATCGAGACCACCGCCCTGCCATTCGCGGATGTGGCATTCGCCTCCGGGTTTTCCAGCATTCGTCAGTTCAACGACACCGTGCGCCTGGTCTTCGAAAGCACACCGACCGCATTGCGGCGACGCGCGGCGGTCCGGTCCGGGTCCGACACCCCATCACCCGGGACGGTCTGCCTTCGGCTTCCGGTGCGCACCCCGTTCGGCTTCGAGGGCGTATTCGGACATCTGGCGGCTGGCGCCGTGCCGGGTTGCGAGGAGGTGCGCGACGGCGCGTACCGGCGCAGCCTGCGCCTGCCGTTCGGCAACGCCGTGGTCACCCTGACACCCGCGGTCGATCATGTCCGTTGCCTGCTCCTGCTCGACGACTTTCGTGACCTCACCACCGCGATCGCGCGCTGTCGCCGGCTGCTGGACCTCGACGCCGACCCGGAAGCGGTGGACGACGCCCTGGCCGCTGACCCGGAACTTCGCCCCGTGGTGAGCAAGGCACCCGGACAACGCATTCCACGTACGGTCGACGAGACCGAACTCGCCGTGCGCGCGGTGCTGGGCCAACAGGTGTCCACCAAAGCCGCCCGAACCCATGCCGGCCGCCTGGTCGCGGCCTACGGTCGGCCGGTTGCAGATCCCGATGGTGCGCTGACCCACACTTTCCCGTCAGCGGAGCAGCTTGCCGAGATCGACCCCATCCACCTGGCCGTTCCCGAGGGCCGCCGACGGACGCTCAGCGCGCTCATCACCGGTCTCGCCGACGGAACCGTCGTCCTGGACACCGGGAGCGACTGGGAAAGCGCGCGCCGACAATTGCTGGCGTTGCCGGGCGTCGGGGCCTGGACCGCAGAAGTGATCGCGATGCGCGGCCTGGGCGACCCGGACGCCTTTCCCGCGAGCGACCTGGGCCTCCGGCTGGCGGCCGAACAGCTCGGCTTGCCCGCTGACGAACGAAAACTCGTCTCACACAGCGCGCGATGGCGTCCCTGGCGGTCCTACGCCACGCAGTTCCTATGGACGACCCTCGAGCATCCGGTAAACCAATGGCCACCACAGGAGGTTGCATGATCGAGTACCGCACCATCGACAGTCCGATCGGACCGCTGACCCTGGCCGGCGAAGATTCCGTTGTGACGATGCTCCGTATGGTCGACCAGACCTACGAACCAAGCCGTATCGGCTGGTCACCCAATCCAGCGGCCTTCACTGCGGCCGTGGAACAACTTGCGGCCTATTTCGCCGGCGAACTGACCGAGTTCGATTTCAAGTTCGATCTGCGCGGTTCCGGATTCCAACGGCGGGTCTGGGAGGCATTGCTGACCATTCCACATGGAGAAACCAGGTCCTACGGCGAAATCGCCCAACAGATCGGAGCTCCCGGATCGGCACGGGCGGTGGGATTGGCTAACAGCCATAATCCCGTCGCGATTGTCGTTCCTTGTCACCGTGTCATTGGAGCGAACGGAAGCCTCACCGGCTACGGTGGCGGCCTGGACCGAAAGCGAATCCTGCTGGCATTGGAGAGGAAACACGCGTCGGTTAATGCGTTGATTTTATTCGACTAGAACACTCGGGAAATGCAAAAACACCCCCGTCGCCGGGGGTGTTTTTGTGTATGTTCGGCGGTGTCCTACTTTCCCACCCGAATGGGCAGTATCATTGGCGCTGACAGGCTTAGCTTCCGGGTTCGGAATGGGACCGGGCGTTTCCCTGTCGCTGTGGCCGCCGTAACTCTATTGCGGAATCACTATTTTGTTGGTTTGGTATCGGTGGGGGGTGTGGTGTTCATAGCCTCCCGCGACAACAAGTCGCTGGAACTGAAAAGTGGTTGCGATGTGTGTTGGTAAGTTTTCGGCCGGTTAGTGCCAGTTCCCTGCACCCATTACTGAGCTTCCAGGTCTGGCCTATCGATCCCGTGGTCTGCGGGGGGCCTTATCCCTCTAAAAGGGTGAGAAACCTGATCTTGGAGAAGGTTTCCCGCTTAGATGCTTTCAGCGGTTATCCTGTCCGAACGTGGCTATCCAGCGGTGCCCCTGGTGGGACAACTGGTATACCAGAGGTTCGTCCGTCCCGGTCCTCTCGTACTAGGGACAGGTTTCCTCAAGTTTCTGACGCGCGCGGCGGATAGAGACCGAACTGTCTCACGACGTTCTAAACCCAGCTCGCGTGCCGCTTTAATGGGCGAACAGCCCAACCCTTGGGACCTGCTCCAGCCCCAGGATGCGACGAGCCGACATCGAGGTGCCAAACCATGCCGTCGATATGGACTCTTGGGCAAGATCAGCCTGTTATCCCCGGGGTACCTTTTAGCCGTTGAGCGACGCCGCTTCCACTAGCCGGCGCCGGATCACTAGTCCCAGCTTTCGCTCCTGCCTGACCTGTCGGTCTCACAGTCAAGCACCCTTGTGCACTTGCACTCGGCACCCGGTTGCCGACCGGGCTGAGGGTACCTTTGGGCGCCTCCGTTACCTTTTGGGAGGCAACCGCCCCAGTTAAACTACCC
>DATJQO010000136.1:0-3953 GCA_035505695.1 Mycobacterium sp. | reverse complement strand
GGATTGCTCGTTCGCCGATCTGGGTATCGATTCGCTGACTTTGGCGGAGCTGCGCGCGGACCTGCGGGCCTTGCTCGAAGAACACGGCGCCGGTGAATTGGCCGAGGACGTCAACACCCGCCTGCTGCAGCGCCTCACGGTCGCCGAGTTCTTCGGCTTGGTGCAACAGTTCGGCCATGAGTCCGGCCGGCCGCTGCACGCCCTGCGTCACGCACTGGATCAGATCAGTGTCGAGTATGAGGCCTACGAGACCACGCAGATGCGCGCCGACGCGCGGCTACCCCTGCCCGCGCTCGCACCGGCGCGGGCGCAAGCGCCCAGCGACATCCTGCTGACCGGCGCGACCGGATTCTTGGGCCCCTTCCTGCTGAGCAGCCTGCTCGAGCGGACTTCGTACACCATCCACGCGCTGGTGCGGGCCACCGACGCGGCGCACGGCCTGGACCGGATCATCGCCTCGCTGCGCCAGGCGAAGCTCTGGTCGCCGGCTCTGGAGGCCGAGGTGCGAACGCGGGTGCAACCGGTCGGCGGAAATCTCGCCGAGCCGCGGCTGGGCATCGGCGAGGCAGGCTTCCGGCAACTGGCGGAGACCGTCGACGCCGTCGTCCACAATGGCGCGCTAGTCAACTACGTCCGCACCTACGATGCCTTGCGGCCCGCCAATGTCGCCGGGACGTACGAGCTGTTGCGCCTGGCCATGACCACGCACCGGAAGGCCTTCCACCTGGTCTCCAGCACCTTCATCTACGGGTGGACCACCAAGACAGTCGTCGGCGAGTCCGACGTGAACACAGAGATGACCGGCCTGGACTTCGGTTACTCGCAGACCAAGTGGGTTGCCGAGCAGCTGGTGCTGGCCGCGCAGCGGCAAGGACTCGACGTGCGCGTCTACCGGCCCTCGCTGATCTCACCCACCAGCGCAGGCTTCGGGAGCCAAGACGACATCTTCGTGCGCTTCATCGCGTTCATGATCGAGCACGGCATGGCCGGTATCGCCGACAACCAGGTCAGCCTGCTGCCGGCCGACGTGGTCGCGGATCACATCGTCGCGCTGATGGGCCTGCCGACGGATGACACCGGCGGCGGGCACATCTATAACATGACCGCGGATGACTACTACAACATCATGGACATCGCCCGGCTCATGTCCGAACGACACGGCTATCGCTTCGACTATCACGACATCCCGTCCTTCACCGAGCAGTTGAATCGCCGGTGCACGCCGCGTGATCTGCTCTATCCGCTGGTCGACTTCCTCACTCGCTCGTCGGACAAGATCGAGGCCGAGCAGCAAAAGCGCTACGACAACACCCAGTACCGAAACGCGCGCGAGCTGGCCGACGTCCGCCTGCACGAGCCTTCCCTAGTCGAGACGGTCGACGATCTCGTCCGCTTCGTGCAGCCGCTCTGCCGCACGCCCTCCTGATCGATAGCGGCCGTCACGTGCTCAACACGGCAACATACGGCTGCCCGGCATACGGCTCGCGCTGGAAGATGTCGAGATAGTGTGACGGCAATGCCGCGACGACGTCGCGGCATTGCCGGAGTTCGTCGTCACCGATGACGGTGGGATATCCCGGCGTGCGGTGCTTTACGCCGGGCAACGACACCTTGCGGGCGCTGGCAACGCCGACGAAATCCACGATGGCGGCCACCACCTCCGGACTGGTCAGGTCCTGGGGGCTGTGCAAAGTGAGGCAGCGCGGCTGCATGTCGAAGCGCTGCAAGTACTCCATCGCCCGGTTCTCGATCTCGATCCATTGGATGAGGTACCGCTGGAAAAGAGTCAGCCAAGACAGGTCGAATCCGCTGAAGATGGGCTCGAGTTCGGTGAGCGCCCAGCGGCGGTAGAGGCTGCCCCCAGGTCCGCGATAACGGCGAAACGGCCAATGGATCCTGTCCAGAAACTCCTCGCGATTCGCTTCGCTGCGCGCGACCTCCAACGGATGGCGGATCAGGTGGATCACCTTTGTGTACGGGAAGAACTCCGGCGCGAGATCCCAGTACGACTTGAGAAAGGCGTGGCTGGTTTCGATGTAAACCGGCGTGCGATACCTCTCGATAGCGCGGCACTTTCTGTGCAGCAAGCGCCGTACCGAGTCGAGACGCCCGGTGCTGTGGTCATAGATCGGCCGGCCGAACATCGACGGATTCCACGGATCGGTGTAGGGCTCGTGTTTGATCTTGCATTGTGGCGCGTTGCGTTTGAGCAACTCGCACAACGACAAAGTCCCCGATCGTCCGCTGGTTAGGGCGAAGATGGTCCAGGTTTTCACTTCGTACGCGGGTTGGTGCGTTCTTCGGCCCGACCCGGGCGGCGCGACAGCTCGCGAACCTTTTCACGCAGCTTCGACGACGTGAACCGGCGGTTCTCCGTGTCATAGAAGAACCGAATGGCTCGGGCGGGAAAGTACACCAGTATCAGGGCGATTACCTGTGTACGTGCCGCACGACTCTGCAAACCGGGGATGCCGTGCAGCTCTGTGGTCCTCGCATGACGCATGGCGTACTGGTAGAACTCGCGCGCCGAGCATTCCAAACGGCGAGAGCAAGTGCCGACCACCATGGCCGGCTCATATGTGACCTCGAAATCGTTTTTGAAGAGCGTCATCGCCAGCTCGACGTCTTCGTGCAGTCGGTCTTCTAAGTCCAGCTGCGTCAGATGACGGACCGCCTTCCACGCCGTGGCGCGAATAGCCATGTTCGTTCCGAGGAGAAATCGCTCATTCTGCGTGATCCGCTGCACCCTGGCCCTGAGCGTGTTGTCGACCCACAAAGTAAACCTTGGCAGGGGCATGTCGTAGAAGAACTGCGGACCACTCGCCGCGTCGATGGCCGGGTCCTGAAAACGCCGGCGAACCGTCTCGACCCAGTTATCCGCAATTACAGAATCAGCGTCAACCCGGGCGATTACATCGCTGCGCGCATGATCGAACCCACAGTTTCGGGTGGGGGTGATGCCCTGATATTCATGTTGATCGACAAGGTGAATATCGATATGCGGGTTATCTTCTTGATAATGACGCACTATCGATTCGGTGTTGTCGGTCGACCTGTTGTTGACGACGATTATTTCGTCCGGCACCGACGTTTGACGGATGCACGCTTCCAGGCATGTGCCAATGAGACGTTCCTCGTTGTAGGCGGGGATGACGATTGCGATGGACGGCTGTTGGGGCATGATTCAGCGACCAACTGCCCGAGGCTTACGGGCACAGCCTCCGCGGGGATCTCCACCCAGACCGCATGATTCAAGGGCGCCGAACTTCAGCTCGCGTGAGGGATCATCGGCTCTGATCGCCGACGCCCCGGCACTGCCACCGAACAGATTCATAACGCGCACCAATTCTTTAGACCATCGATTCCTTATCGGCTGAACCGTCCGAAGCGTATCGGAAACCGTTAGTGTTGGTTGGGATTTCACGATATTCGCCCGATTCTGGCACGCGACGAGAGCGACAACTTTAACTGCGCATTTCGATCTCATTGCGTCTGGTTGCGAGCACACCTCGGCCGCAACGTGGCTACTCGGCCCGACGTGCCGTAATCCTGGTGGGCGCGGACGGTATCGAACCGCCGACCGCTGGCGTGTAAATCCGAGCCCGACTGTCCACCGCGTTTCACGCGGGTGCCATTGCGTCTTGGAACGACCAGGTCAGCGGCTCATTCGTGTCCACCTTGTCCCAGGATTGTCGGGCTGTGTTTGCCCGCGCTTAGTCCCACTGGCCGCGCTCGCGACCGAAGAGTTCAACGCCACGGCGCTGCGCGTGGCCGCCAACCGCGGTGCGCTGCAGGCCACAAAAGGCTCTGACGGACACTGGCGCTCAAGCCGCCAATGGGTCGAGGATTACGCCCAGAACCGCTACAAACGCCGAGGCTGACACGACAGCACCCAAGCGCGCCGCCGGCGACAACGTCTCCCAGCAGGCCAGTTCGACCTCTAGGTTATGAGC
>DATJQO010000135.1:0-135080 GCA_035505695.1 Mycobacterium sp. | reverse complement strand
GGAGAAGGCGGCCACGCAGCCGTTGCGGATGTGGGGGGCCGACCGCTCGACGATGGCCTCGATGTCCGAGGGGTAGCAGTTGACGCCGCGCACGATGATCAGGTCCTTGCTGCGCCCGCAGACGAACAGCTCGTCTTCGTACAAAAAGCCGAGGTCGCCGGTCCGCAGATAGCTGTGCTCGTCATCCCCGGCGATGCCGGCTTGGAACTCGGCGGTCAGATCGGGGCGGTTCCAGTAACCGCTTCCATTGGAGGGTCCAGCTACCCAGATCTCGCCGATCCGGCTCTCGACGAGGTTTTGTCCCGTGTCGGGATCGACGATGCGGACCACGCTCCCGACCAGGGGCTTGCCGCAGCTGACCAGCGGAACCTGATTGTTGTTGTCCGGCATGGATTTCTCGACCCGCACGCGATTCTGCTGCAGCACCCGCTTGTTCAGGGTCAGGGTCTGGCGTCCACCGATGGACACGATCAGGGTGGATTCCGCCAAGCCGTAAGCGCCGACCAGCGCGTCGGGTCGTAGACCATAGGGAGCGAAGCGCTCCCGGAACCCGGCGAAGGCCTTGGAGCGCAGCGCCTCGGCCCCGACGACGATGCTGTCCAGGCTGCTCAGGTCGATTCCGGCCAACTCCGATGTGGGGAGCTTGTCCTCGCGCAGGCAGTACTCCAGGGCGAAGTTCGGCGCCGGTGTGTGCGTGCCGCGCACTTCGCTAATGAGCCGGAGCCAGGCCGACGGCCGGTTGAGGAAGTCGAGCGGCGACATCGCATGCGTGGTCGCGCCCCGCAAAATCACGTACAGGTAGGCGGAGATCAAGCCCATGTCGTGGTGCTGCGGAAGCCAGCTGACCACCGCTTCGCCGCCCCTGGTGAAGGCCGAGCCGTTGGCGATGACGTTGGCGTGGCTGACGATCACGCCCTTGGGATCGCTGGTGGAGCCGGACGTGTACTGCAGGAAGAGCACCGGCCCGGGTGTGTCCGCCACCGGGGCGCCGCCGAACTCGTCCGTGCCGTCCGTCGCGAACCAGGGCAGCTGCGGAGCGCCTTCACCGTCCGGCCAGGGCAGCGCGCCTTGCCGGTGACCGAGCAGCAGGCGGTAGTCGTATTCGAATTGCTTGGTCGACAGCACCGCCTTGGCCTCGCTGTCCCGTGCGATGAAGCTGAGCTTGGCCAGCCCGGACTCAAAGGCCAACGGCAACGGCGGGCTCACCGGTACGGCGATCACGCCGATACGCGCACAGGCGAATAGCGCCGCCACCATCTCCAGGCCAGGCGGGTACACCAGCAGCGCTCGGTCTCCCCGCCGCAGCCCGGCCTCCACAAACAGGTAAGCGGCCAGCTCACGGGTCCGCTCAGCGAAGCTCTGATAGGTGTGGTGCTCGAGCTGCCGACCCTCGGCATCGACAAACCGGAAAAGGATCTGGTCCGGCTTGCGCGCTTCCCACATCCGTAAGGAATCGATGAGCGTCTTCATCTTCCGGGTCGCGCCCCCTTCACCTGTTTGAAGCGCCTTCTTTCGCGACGCAAGCGGCGGGCTTCCGATCAGGACAAGGCCGACAACCGTGGGAACCATCGTGGCACAGAACGACAACGGTTGCAGTCACTATCACTGTCAGTGCCGGTCGAAGTGCCGCGTAAATCGTGCTCCGTTGTCGCTGACCTACCGGTGTGGCAATCTCTGGGGCGTGGACGACGACCTGGATTTTCACGGCGCCAGCGCAGGACGGACGGCGCCGCCGGTCCGGCCACTGTCGCTGGACCAGCAACCGGCGACCAAAGCGGACCTTTGCGCCGCGGTGGACGCATTGCGCGCCGACATGCGCGAACTGATGGATCAGGTCCGCACCTTGATTCAAGTGGCGGATCGCCAAGTCAGCGAACTCGAACGCGCCCGGGACGAGGCCAATCGAGGGTTACCGAACGATCGCCGTCGCCTCGACCACGCGGAATGGTGACAGTCGGCGGCGTGAAGCCGTTTCGGATCGACGTTTCCGACGATGTCCTGGAAGACCTGCGATCGCGTTTGGCGCGCACCCGCTGGCCGGAAGCCGAGTGCGTGGACGACTGGAGCCAGGGCATGCCGCTGGCATACACCCGCGAGCTGGCCGATTACTGGGCCAACGACTATGACTGGCGCTCACGCGAGGCCGCGCTCAACCGATTCGACCAGTTCATCACCGAACTCGATGGGCTGGACATCCATTTCATCCACCAACGCTCCCCACACGATGGCGCCTTTCCGCTGTTGATGACCCACGGTTGGCCGGGCTCGGTGGTGGAGTTCCACAAGGTGATTGAGCCGTTGACCAATCCGGCATCCGGGCGTGCGGAGGACGCCTTCCATGTGATCTGTCCGTCGCTTCCGGGGTATGGATTCTCGGACAAACCCACCCGCACCGGGTGGGGCGTCGAAAAGATCGCCGCGGCGTGGGAAACCCTCATGGTGCGCCTCGGCTGCGACCGCTACGGCGCCCAAGGTGGTGACTGGGGTGCGGCCGTGACCACCCAGATCGGCTGTTCAGGGGGCCACTGCGCGGCCATCCATCTGAACATGCCGATCGGGCGGCCGACGCCTGAATCCCTCAAGAACCCGACCGCTGAAGAGCAGCGGGCGCTGGCGGCCTTGGCGAACCATCGGCAGTGGGGCACCGGATACTCCAAGCAGCAATCCACCCGGCCGCAGACATTGGGCTACGGGCTGGTGGATTCGCCCGTGGGCCAAATGGCCTGGATCGTCGAGAAATTCTGGGCGTGGGCCGATTGCGGCGGCCACCCGGAGAACGCTTTCAGCCGCGACGAGCTGCTCGACAACGTGATGATCTACTGGGTGACCGGCACCGGCGCCTCCTCGGCCCGCTTGTATTGGGAGAGCTTCAAGGTCTGGAGCCAACTGGACCGAGTCGAATTGCCCACCGGCGTAGCGGCTTTCCCCGCGGAGGTGCTCGGCGCACCGCGGTCGTGGTGCGAGCCGGTCTATAACATCACGCACTGGACAACCATGCCGCGCGGCGGGCACTTCGCCGCCTTCGAACAACCGGAGTTGTTCGTCGACGACGTCCGCGCGTTCTTTGCGACGGTGCGCTGACCGGCCTGGCCGAGCGTGCATTTGCCGACGCGACACGCCGGGTAAGCGTCGCCGTTTGCACGCTCGACGGCACGAGGGGAGCGAGATGATGCGCCCGCCGCGTGGCGTCGCGTTAGGCGGCGTCGGCGTGCTGGCCGGCTACCTGGCCGACCTCTCGCTGGGGGATCCTCAACGAGGCCATCCGGTCGCGCTGTTCGGCCAAGCCGCCGCCGAGGTGGAGCGAGTGACCTACCGCGACAGCAGGGTCGCGGGTGCGGTGCATGTCGGCGTCTTGCTGGGGGCCGTGGGCCTGCTGGGCGTGGCGCTGCAACGGGCCGCCGGGCGCGGCGGCCGGCTCTGCTCGATGGCGGCCACCGCCACCGCCACCTGGGTATCGCTGGGCGGAACGTCCTTGGTGCGCACCGGTTTGGCGATGTCGGAATTGCTGGAGCGCGGCGACGTCGACGGGGCGCGCCGGCTACTGCCATCCCTGTGTGGGCGCGATCCGGCCCGGCTGGACGCTGCCGGCCTGACACGCGCCGCGCTGGAATCGGTCGCGGAGAACACTTCGGACGCCCAGGTGGCGCCGCTGCTATGGGCGGCGGTGGGCGGTGTACCCGCCGCGCTGGTCTACCGGGGTATCAACACCATGGACGCGATGATCGGTTATCGCTCGCCGCGCTACCTCCGATTCGGCTGGGTCGCAGCAAGACTGGACGACGCCGCCAATTACGCCGCCGCGCGGCTGACCGCGGCGCTGGTGGTGCTGTGCGCACCTTTGGTCGGGGGATCACGGTCGGGTGCGGCGCGGGCCTGGCGTCATGACGCCGCGCGTCATCCCAGCCCCAACGCCGGTGTCGTGGAGGCGGTTTTCGCTGGAGCGCTGGAGGTGCGACTCGGCGGGCCCACCCACTACCACCACGAATTGCAGATCCGGCCCACGCTGGGCGACGGCCGCGATCCGACCGTGGCCGACCTGCGCCGGGCGGTGACGCTGTCGCGGCTGGTGCAAGCGGGCGCGGTGCTACTCGCCGGGCTGTTGTGTCAGCGCCGGCGGCCGTAGCGGTCGGCAAGTTTCGCCTCGACGGTGCTTGGAGCCGCCGGGGATGGCGCTGTCTCGGCAGCCGCTGCCCGCTGTTGCTTTTCCCTGCGGCGGGTGCGTATCTCGGAGTAGGCGAAGTAGCCCAGTCCGATTGGGGCGATGATGCCGAACGATATCCACTGGATGCCGTAGGACAGAAATGGCCCGGCGTCCAGGTGCGGCACGCCCAGCACACCGAGACCACCCGGTTGGTTTTCGACCAGCTGAAGATAGGAACCGGTCAACGGGACTTTGGTCAGCGCCGCGATCTGTTCGGTGTTGATCGAATACACCTGCGCAACGCCGTCTTCCGACAACGGTTCCTTACCCGCGTTGGGCTCCGAGTCACGCAGTCGCGCCGTGATGGTCACCATCTGCTCCGGCGGGCGGGGGATGGCGGGGACATGCGAGCCCTGCTCAGGCCGCACGTAGCCGCGATCGACCAGCACGGTGGGTCCGTCGTCGACGACGAACGGTGCCAGCACCTCAAAGGCCGGGTCGCCTTCCACCACCCGCAGCCGGGCCAGCACTTGAACGTCCGCCAGGTAATGACCAGTGGCCGTCACCCGGCGCCACTGTGCATTCGACGCCGACGAATTCTGCTGCGGCACTAAAGTTTTCAGCGGAACTGGTGGGGTGTTGAGCGAGTATTCGATCTGCCGGTTCTCCCGCGACGTCCGGGTGTGCTTTCCCAGCTGCCAGGGGGCGAGCACGGTAAAGCACAGGTACGTGAAGGCGATGACGACCAGCGCCAGCGCTATCCAGCCCGGTCGCAGCAGGAACGCCAACCGTCGCATCACCCAGAGCCGTTCTGCGCGAGCCGTTCGTCGACCCACTCATGCAGGCCGGGCAGGGCGGCCTCGATGACGGACAGAACATTTTCGAAGTCTTCACGGTCGCCGTAGTAGGGGTCGTCAACGTCGAGGGGGTGAGCGCCCGAGCGCGGGTCGAACGACCGCAGCATCCGGATCCGGTCGTCGTTGACCCCCAGCTGTCGCAGCATCCGAACATGATTGCGGGCCAGGGCGACCACCAGATCGGCCGCCAGGTGGCCGGCGTCGAGCTGTGCGGCGCAATGGTCGGTGGGGTAGCCGTGGGAGCGCAGGACGTGGCTTGCCCGGTCGTCGGCGCATTCGCCGACATGCCAGTTGCCGGTGCCCGCGCTGGTCACCCGCACCGCGTCGCTCAAGCCGCGTCGTCGCAGCTGGTGGGCGAACATCTTCTCGGCCATCACCGAACGACAGATGTTGCCGGTGCAGACGAAGGTGACGTGCAGCGGTTCAGACACCCAGCGCCCTCCGCAACTCGTCGATCGTCGCGGCGTGCGTCACACCGGTGACGAACCCGTCGGTGAAGTCGTCACGGCCGTAGCCCCAGCCGACCACCACGGTGTCGATGCCGTGTGCGGCCGCGCCGTGGACGTCGTGGCTGCGGTCACCGACCATGAGCACGCGCTCGGGCAGCGGCTCTAGCTGGGAAAGAGCGTGGGCCAGCACCTCGACCTTGGTCTTGCGCGACCCGTCGGGGCTTGCCCCGGCGATGACCTCGAAATACTGCTCGAGCCCGAAATGGGCAAGGATGCGCCGGGCCGTCGGTTCCAGCTTGGAGGTGGCTACCGCCAGCCGGACCCCGGCGGCGCGCAGATCGGCCAGCAGCTGCTCGATGCCGTCGAACAACGTGTTCATCGCCCACCCACGGGTGCCGTACTCGGCGCGGAACGCTGCGATCGCCGTCTCGGCGTCCTCGCCGAGCATTGACCGGAAGGTGTCGTCCATGGGCGGGCCCACGATCCTTGCGGCCAGGTCGCCCTCGGGGACCGCCGCGCCGATGTGGCTGAGCGCATGCAGGAAGCTGGTCACGATGCCTTCCGCCGAGTCGGTCAGCGTGCCGTCCAGGTCGAAGATCACCAGCTGCGCCGTCGCCACAGTGCCTGTCACCTCACCATTGTCCTTGATCGGCGCGAACCGGTGCGACGGTGTTCCTGTCACGGCGTCGCGGCGGCGCACTAGTGTTTCACGGATGGCGAGTCTGGGCTTGAGCCCGCCTGCGGCGGCGCGTTATCACGGTGACCAGGCCGTCGCGCCCGGAATGCTCGATTTCGCCGTCAACGTCCGGCATCGGCAACCCCCGGAGTGGCTGATGCAGCGGCTGGCCGCGCGGCTGCCGGACCTGGCGCGCTACCCGGGCACGGACGACGTGCGTCGGGCCCAAGAGGCGGTCGCCGAGCGACACGGCCGACCTCGCGATGAGGTGCTGCCGCTGGCCGGGGCGACAGAAGGCTTCGCGTTGCTCGCCAACCTGTGCCCGGCGCGGGCGGTCGTCGTGGCGCCGACGTTCACCGAACCGGCGGCGGCGCTGACCGCGGCCGGGGTGCCGGTGCACCATGTCGTCCTGCGGCCGCCGTTCGGCCTGGACGGTGTGCACCTGCCCGACGACGCCGACCTGGTGGTGGTGGGCAATCCGACCAACCCGACCTCGGTGCTGCACAGCCGCGAACAGATCCTCGCCCTGCGCCGGCCCGGCCGGATTGTGGTGGTCGACGAGGCGTTCGCCGACGCGATCCCCGGCGAACCTGAGTCGCTGGCCGGTCACTCGCTGCCCGATGTGCTAGTGCTGCGCAGCCTGACCAAAACGTGGGCGCTGGCCGGATTGCGGGTGGGCTATGCCCTGGGGTCGCCCGAGGTATTGGCCCGGTTGACCGCCCAGCGGGCCCACTGGCCGGTCGGGACACTGCAGGTGACCGCCATCGCGGCCTGTTGCAGCCCGCGGGCCGTCGCCGAGGCGGCGGCCGGCGCCGCGCGGCTGAGCCAGGTGCGGGCCGAAATGGTGGCCGGCCTGGCGGCGGTGGGTGCCGACGTGGTCGACGGCCGGGCGCCGTTCGTGCTGTTCCGCAGACCAGATGCCGATCGGCTTCGGATAGTATTGCAGGACAGGGGGATTGCGATCCGACGTTGCGATACCTTCGTCGGCTTGGATGAGCGGTACCTGCGGGCGGCGGTGCGCGGGGAATGGCCGTTGCTGGTCCAGGTGATGTCGGAGGTGCACCGGTGAGCGTCAGGCTGGCAGACGTCATCGAGGCCCTGGATGATGCTTACCCGCCGCCGCTGGCCCAATCCTGGGATTCGGTGGGGTTGGTGTGCGGTGACCCCGACGATGTGCTGGAGTCGGTGACCGTCGCGGTCGATGCGACACCCGCGGTCGTCGACGAGGTTCCCGCGGCGGGCCTGCTGTTGGCCCATCACCCGTTGCTGTTGCGCGGAGTGGACACGGTCGCGGCCAGCACGCCCAAGGGCGCGCTGGTGCACCGGCTGATCCGCACCGGGCGTTCGCTGTTCACCGCGCACACCAACGCCGACTCGGCATCGCCGGGTGTGTCCGACGCGCTCGCTCAGGTGATCGGTCTGACCGTCGAAGACGTGCTCGAGCCGCTCGCGGGGGCTTCCGAGCTGGACAAGTGGGTCGTCTACGTACCGCGTGAGAAAGCAGAAGCGGTGCAGGCCGCGGTGTTTGAGGCCGGTGCCGGCCACATCGGCGACTATTCGCATTGCAGTTGGAGCGTGAGCGGTATCGGGCAGTTCCTGCCGGACGAAGGGGCATCGCCCAGGGTGGGCAGTGTCGGAACCGTCGAGCGGGTGGCCGAGGACCGATTCGAGGTCGTCGCGCCCACGCGGGTCCGGGCCGCCGTGTTGGCGGCGATGCGCGCCGCCCATCCTTACGAAGAGCCCGCGTTCGACATCTTCGCGTTGGTGCCGCCGCCGAGCGGCGGCGGGTTGGGCCGGATCGGTACGCTGGCACGCCCGGAACGGTTGTGCGACTTCGTCGCCCGTGTTGATGCCGCGTTGCCGCGGTCCTCCTGGGGGGTGCGCGCGGCGGGGGACCCCAACATGCTGGTGTCGCGGGTCGCCGTGTGCGGCGGTGCCGGGGACTCGCTGCTGGCTAGCGCGGCGCGCGCGGGGGTTCAGGCTTATGTGACCGCCGATCTGCGCCACCATCCCGCCGACGAGCATCGCCGCGGCTCCGATGTGGCCCTGATCGACGTGGCCCATTGGGCCAGTGAATTCCCTTGGTGCGAACAGGCCGCTGACTTGCTGCGGTCCCGTTTCGGTGCGGCGCTTGCGGTGCGGGTGTGCGCCATTCGCACCGACCCTTGGAACATGGGGCGCCTTTGTGACGAGAACGGCGGTGATGCATCATGAAAGCCGAAGTGGCGCAGCAGCGTTCGTTGCTCGAGTTGTCGAAGCTGGACGCCGAGCTGTCCCGCATCGTGCACCGGGCCACCCATCTGCCCGAGCAAGAGACTGTGCAGCGGGTACAAGAGGAATACAACGCCGCCGGTGAGCGGCTCGGTGTTATCCGGATCGCGTTAGAGGACATCGACGCTCAGGTCGCGCGATTCGAATCAGAGATCGAGGCGGTGCGGCAGCGCGAAGACCGCGACCGGTCGTTGCTGCAGTCGGGCGCCGCGGACGCCAAGCAGCTGTCGGATCTACAACACGAACTGGAGACCCTGCAGCGCCGTCAAGTCAGCCTGGAAGATTCGCTGCTGGAGGTGATGGAGCGCCGCGAAGAGCTGCAGTCCGAGCTGGATGCCGCGCAGGCGGCGGTCGATGCCTTGCAAACCGAGTTGGCCAGCGCCCAGCAGGCCCTCGATACCGCGCTCGCCGAAATCAGCGAGGCCCGCCAAGTCCATTCATCGCGACGCGACATGCTCAGCGCCGCGTTGGACCCGGCCCTGGCAGCCCTGTACGAACGGCAGCGCGCCGGGGGAGGGCCTGGCGCCGGGCCGTTGCTGGGTCGCCGGTGCGGGGCCTGCCGGCTCGAGATCGACCGCGGCGAGCTATCCCGCATCTCCACTGCCGCCGAAGACGAGGTGGTGCGATGCCCGGAGTGCGGGGCGATCTTATTGCGAGTCAAGGGATTCGATTAATGAAAGTTGTCATCGAAGCCGACGGAGGCTCGCGAGGTAATCCCGGCCCGGCCGGCTACGGCGCGGTGGTGTGGACCGCCGACCGCTCCACCGCGCTGGCCGAGAGTAAGCAGGCTATCGGGCGGGCGACCAATAACGTCGCCGAATACCGTGGCCTGATAGCCGGATTGGACGACGCCCTGCAGCTCGGCGCCACCGACGCCACGGTCTTTTTGGATTCCAAGCTGTTGGTGGAACAGATGTCCGGGCGGTGGAAAGTCAAGCATCCCGACCTGATCGAACTCCACGCCCAGGCCCGAAAACTGGCGTCGCGGTTCGGCCGGATCAGCTATACCTGGGTTCCGCGGGAGCGCAACTCGTATGCCGACCGGTTGGCCAACGAGGCGATGGATGTTGCGGCCGAGGCCAATGACCCGGCGGAGTCCGGCGTGGCGGTGACCGTGCCGGCGAAAACCGCTGCGCCCCAAGCGCCGCTGGCGCCTGGCTGGACCGGTGCCCGCGGCACACCGACCAGGCTGCTGTTGTTGCGACACGGTCAGACCGAATTGTCGGTACAGCGCCGCTATTCCGGACGCGGCAATCCTGCGCTCACTGAGGTGGGGCGGCGCCAGGCCGATGCCGTGGCGCGGTACCTGGCGCAGCGCGGCGGCATCTCGGCGGTGTTCTCCTCCCCACTGCAACGGGCCTACGACACCGCGGCGGCGGCCGCCAAGGCGCTCGGCTTGGATGTCACCGTCGACGACGGCTTGATCGAGACGGATTTCGGGGCATGGGAGGGGTTGACGTTCGCCGAAGCGGCCGAACGTGATCCGGAGCTGCACACCCGCTGGCTGCGCGACACCGCCACCACGCCGCCGGGCGGTGAGAGCTTCGACGCGGTGCTGGACCGGGTGCTCAGGGTCCGCGAACGGGTCATCGCCGCGCAGCAAGGCGCGACCTTGCTGGTGGTGTCTCACGTGACACCGATCAAGATGCTGCTGCGGCTGGCGCTGGATGCCGGGCCGGGCATCTTGTACCGGCTGCACCTGGACCTGGCGTCGCTGAGCATCGCCGAGTTTTACGCCGATGGAGCGTCTTCGGTAAGACTGGTGAACCAAACCGGCTACCTTTAGCGGTAAGGAGACATCGATGCAGCCGCCTCAACGAACGGATCAAAACATTCCCGCCGATGTCCGGTCGCGGGTGATGCCGGCGGCGCTCGACGAATTGGCGCGCTGGGGCGTCGAGCTGTTCAGCATCGAAGCCTTGGCGGAGCGCCATCATCTCGATCCCGCGCTGGTGTACCAATACTGGGGCGACCGGCAACGACTTATCGTCGACGCGGCCCTGTGGTGATGGTTTCAAAGGGGGTGTCCGGTGCGGGAATTGGCGCCCACTGCGCGGAACCGGTGTGCAAGCACACCACGGTGTCGGTCTCCTGGCAGGCGGCGAAGAACGGATCCCACACGCCGCTGTGCAGGCTCGGTAACCCGCACTGGGCGGGCAGCTCGGGGAAGCTGACCGCCTTAAAGCCGCGCGCGGCGTTGCGGCGTATCTCCTCGGGCGCGAGCTGCGGGTCGGCGAGCCACGGCAGCTGCAGCGGGATGATCCGGTCTGGGTAGCTGCCGGCCCACACTTCGAGGTGCCAGTCGTTCCAGGCGCACAGCGTGGCCAGCCCGAGCTCCGGGTCGTCGCTCTTCCAGAACACCGTGCCCGCGAACCCGGCGATCAGCGACGGGAAGTTCAGCGAGGCCCAGATGCCGGCCAGGTCCATGTCGTGGATTCGGGCGTCGATGTCCCAACAGCCACGCCGCATTTCGTCGAACCGGGCGGCGTCCATGCTCCATTCCGCATGCGGACGTCCGATCACCGCGTTCAGACCGACGCTGGGGTATTCCCGGCCCTCTTAGCGCCAGACCTGCCGCCCATCGTCGGTCTCGACGACTTTGGGGGCACGGTCGCCCAGGCGGCGGGAAGCCGCCCCTCGAACATGTCGGGCGGCTCGATGACATGGTCGTCGACCGAGATCACGACGTGTTGTCGCTGCCGGGGTTCGGGATCTGGCAGCAGCGCCATAGTTCATGACTATCGTCGGTTTTCCGGCCTTGTCAACGCTATCTATGCAATGAATATAAAGTTTGCTGGCTGGTCGGGTGTGCAGTCGCGGCTACCACCGTGAATCCTGGGTGCGGATTTGGCCGCCGATCTTCCGCCCGGAATACTGCGCTGCAATCAAGAGCACCAGCAGAAAGGAACGATCGATGGTGACGACGCGTGACGAAGCGGCGCAGTATCTCAAGAGTGCCGGCGGCTTGAAGCTTGTCGTTTACGGAGCCGATGGGCACCGGGTCGCAGCGATGTTCGTGCAGGGGTCGGTGACGTATGACCGGGAGGAAGCGACGTTTATCGCAGTGGCTGAGGATGGCCACCCGGTGGGGGAATTGTTCGTTGACGAAAGGGTCGCTTACGACGAGAACACCGACGCCTTCGTCATCCGTACCGCGCCATAGTGACCGCTAGTGGGCCGGGGGAAGCCGCGGTCGAAGCTCATCAGTTCGGCGGCGTTGTAGCGGCTCATGATGGCGATCTGAGGACATCCTTCACCAGCAATGAAACGATACTGGGGTGCAGCGCAGTGGAGACGGTGGCGGCCTGATCGCGGCCGATCAGAGCTGTCGTTGTTGCGGAGCGGTGGCTACCGCCACCGCCAAGTTCTGCGCCGAGTGCGGTGCCCGACTCGCTCCAGGCACCCAGTCGGCTGAGTACAAGCAGGTTACGGTCTTGTTTGCCGACGCGGTCCATTCGATGAACATCGCAGCGATCGTCGGTGCAGAGCGCTTGCGCGAGATCATGGCCGAAGTCGTCAACATCACGACCGCCGTCATCAGGCGCTATGGCGGGACGGTAGACAAGTTCACCGGCGACGGCATCATGGCAGTTTTCGGAGCGCCTCTGGCCTTGGAGGATCACGCCGTGCGAGCATGTCTCGCGGCATTGGAGATTCAACGTGAACTTCCACGGTTGGCCGGCCAGGTCCGGGATCATGACGGCGTCGAACTGGCATTACGCCTGGGGCTCAACTCGGGCCGGGTTATCGCCGGTGAAGTCGGTTCGGCTTCCTTGGGCTACACCACTATCGGCGAGCACGTGGGGATGGCTCAGCGAATGGAGTCCGTCGCTCCGCCTGGCGGCGTGATGCTCAGCGCGGGCACCGCGCGTCTGGTGGAAGATCTGGCGGCGCTGGCGGAGCCGGAAACAGTACGCATCAAGGGCGCCGACTCCCCCGTTGTTGCGCGTCGACTTCTGGCGATGTCGACACCCGGGTGGCCCAACGGTAAGCCGAAGGCCGCTTTGGTAGGGCGTTTCGACGAACTGAACCTTTTGAAGACGAGCCTGGAGCGATCGATCTGCTCGGCTGGGTGCGCCGCCACCGTGGTCGGACCCGCGGGCATCGGCAAGACACGTCTTGTTCGAGAAGTGGCGGCAATCGCTACCAGTCGTGGTATTGATGTGTTTACTGCCTTCTGCGAGTCACATGCCCGTGATGTTCCGTTTCGTGTTGTGGCGCAACTGCTTCGCGCAAGCACCGGCGTGATCGGCCTCGACGACGCAGCCGCGCGAGCACGGGTGCGAATAAGCCTTCCTGACGTTACCGACGATGATCTCGCCCTCCTCTATGATCTCCTGGCTATCCGCGAATCGGATGTGCCGTTGCCGAAGATCGACCCAGACGCCATCCGGCGGCGGATCAGTTCATTAATCAACTCGCTATCGCTGGCCCGAACCGCGCCGGCTCTCTACGTCATCGAAGACGCGCACTGGATCGATACCGTTAGCGAGTCGCTCCTGGCAGCTTTCCTGACCGTGATTCGGCGAACCTCAGCCATGGTCTTAATCACCTACCGCCCCGAGTACTGTGGAGCGCTGGCAGCGATGCCCGGCGCTGAACTGATATCACTGACGCCACTTAGCGATTCGTCGATCAACGCCTTGCTGCTTGAACTCTTGGGCGCTGACCCCTCGGTCGCGCCGGTCCGGGCGCTTATCGCCGGGCGGGCTGCTGGTAACCCTTTCTTTGCAGAGGAGATGGTGCGGGACTTGGCAGAGCGCCGACTAATTGTTGGCCGGCCTGGTGCCCACGTGCTCAGCGGTGACGTCGCCGAAATCGAGGTGCCTGGCACCCTGCAAGCGACGATTGCCGCCCGCATCGACCGGCTCCCTCCGACGGCCAAACGGACACTGAATGCCGCGGCAGTGATCGGATCGCGATTCGATGCCGATCTGTTGAACGCTCTGAGTGAGCAGGCGGATGTCGAACCGCTGATGGCAGCCGAACTTGTTGAGCGGGTGCGCATTTTATCGTGCAGCGAGTATGCGTTTCGTCATCCGCTGATTCGCACGGTGGCCTACCAGTCGCAACTCAAATCCGACCGCGCGCGGCTGCATAGGCGCGTGGCGACCTTGATTGAAAATCGCGAACCGTCATCAGCTGACGCAAATGCGGCCATGATCGCTGAACATGTCCAGGCCGCCGGTGATCTGCATGGCGCTTACACGTGGCACATGCGCGCGGGTGGTTGGTCGGCGAGCCGGGACATACGCGCTGCACGGCTGAGCTGGGACCGCGCACGTGAGGTCGCCGACGCACTTCCTGAGCGAGACTCCAACCGGGCCACGATGGGTATCGTCCCGCGAACACTGTTGTGCGGCAGCGCATGGCGCGTCAACGATCAGGCCTCCGAAGCGTTCGACGAGCTGCGGCAATTGTCGGAGCAGACCGGGGACAAGGCCTCGCTCGTTCTCGGAATGGCCGGGTTAGCGATGGATCACATACTGCACGCCCGCGTGCGGGAGGCGTCGCGGTTGGCGTCTGAGTACATCGCCCTCGCGGAATCGATCGGGGACTGGATTCTCACCGTGCGGGTGACACCCGCGGCGATGTACATCAAATATGAAACCGGCGAGTTGGCCGAGGGGCTGAGGTTGGCTCAAACGGTTATCGGCCTAGTCGAGGCGGACACGACCGGAGCGAGCGAAAACATGGGTTCGCCCTTGGCGGCAGCCTTGGTATCGCGCGGTGTTGGCCGGCTTTGCTTCGGGCTCGCCGGTTGGCGGGAGGACCTCGAGCAAGCCGCGGCCGCTGCGCGCAGCACCGACCCGATGTCACACGCGGCCGTGGTCGACTTTGCCTATGCTCCGGCAATCACCTGCGGTGCGCTTGCTCCGGAAGATGGCGCCATACGGGAAATCGAGAAAGCGCTGGTGATCGCCGAGCGGACGGGTGACGACATCGCGCTGGGCAGCGCCCGCTTCGCGCTTGGTCTGGCGCTGGTATATCGAGGCGAACCTGAGGTCGAGCGGGGACTGGACCTCCTGTTGCAGGTCCGGGAAATGTGCCTGCAGCAGCGGTTCCTGCTGACGGTGGTGCCGCAGGTTGACGCCTACGTCGCACGGCAGCTGGCCAACCGCGGGGAGCGGGATGCCGTCATGCCGCGGTTGCGAGCGGCCGCCGACGAACTGTTCGAGCGAGGACATCCTGCGTGCCGGGTGGCCACCGAGGCGTTAGTCGAGGTGCTGCTCGCCCGTGGCGCGGCGGCAGACATTTCGGAAGCCCAGGCCGCGATCGATCGGTTTGCGCAGTCGCCGGCAGGTCGCTTGGTGACCGGCGAGCTGCTGCTGTTGCGGCTAGGCGCGCTGATGGCAAGGGCTCGTGGCGACGACACCGCCTGCCGCGCTTTTAGGGATCGCTACCGAGAGCTGACGACATCGCTGGGCTTCGACGTTACGCGGGCCGAGGCGCTGCCATAATGGCGTCGCAATTATTGCGGATATGGCTCGGCGATATGTGTAGGGCACCCCTCGTCGGCCGGGGCCGGCCGCTAGCCAATTTTGGAGTCACATCCGCGAGCAGCGGCTCAGAGCGAAGCTGTAGAGTCCGTAGGCTGCAAATCCGCTTGCCGCCAAGATGATCAGCGCTGTGCCGAACGGGGCCTGCTGGAGTGCTTTTACCGCGCCGTCGAGGCCCGTCGCCTTGGACGGATCGGCGCGGACGGAGGCGACGACCACCAACACGCCGGCACCGGCCAAGACGAGACCTTCGGCAAAATAGCCGCATACGCCCAGCCCAGTGAGCGCGCGCCCGGGTGACACGGTGAGATCATTCAGGAACTTGCGCAATGCGCCCTTGAAGGCGAAGTAGCCGCCGATTGCAACGATGGTCAGGCCGACGATGATGAGCACGGCCTTGCCCTCCGCCGATTGCATCAGCCGGGCGCTAAGTCCGGCGTTCTGGGCGGCACTGGATCTGCGCCTACCCAGCGCAAATTGCACTGCGGTGGTTGCAACCGCCGCATAAACCACGGCGAGACCGAAAGCCCATCATCGGTGCTGGGCCGCCGGCCCCTCCACGGATATCGCGGGCTACTGTCCGGGGTCGAATTCGATTGGTAGCTTGGCGGGCCCGCTCAGCCCGGTGAGGGGCTTCCATGGGGCGGGGCCGGCGCGGCGGGCGTTGGGCATGCGCTGGGTCATCACCGTCAATGCCGCGGCGAGCTCGAGTCTGGCCAGGTTGGCGCCGAGGCAGTAATGCATGCCGGCGCCGAAGGTTTGCATTGCCGGGGCGCCTTCACGGGTGATGTCGAGCCAGTCCGGGTCGTCGTAGACGGCGGGGTCGCGATTCGCGGCGGCGGTGTTGGCGATGACCAGTGTGCCGGCAGGGATCATGACGCCGGCGACTTCGACGTCCTCGCGGGCGGTGCGCAGGGTAGCGACCACGATCGGTGAATGCCGCATCGTCTCTTCCACCGCGTTGGTCGCGAGCTCCGGATGCCGGGCCAGCAAGGCCCACTGGTCGGGGTGATCGCACAAGACATGCACCGAGGCGGCCAGCTGGTTGCGGGTGGTGTCGGTGCCGGCCATCAGCAATCCCGCTGCCAGCATCCGCAGGTCGTCGGCGCTGAGGCGATCACCGTTGTCCTCGGCGCGGATCAGTTCGGAGATCAGGTCGTCGGTCAGCCGGTGCCGCCGCTGGGCGACCATGGCGTCGATGTAGGCGTCGAGTTCATCCCAGGCCGCCAGGATGGCCCGTTCATGGGCGGCGACGTCCCAGCTGAAGGCCTTGAAGATGTCGTCGGTCCAGTCCGAGAACAGCCTCCAATCCTCGGCCGGGGCGCCCAGCAGCGCGCAGATGATGGGGATGGGGAATTGGCGCGCGATGTCGGTGACCACCTCGCAGTGGCCCGTTGCGGTGTGGCGGTTGACCAGTTCGGTGATCACCTCCACGATCGTGGTGCGCAGCCGCATGGTGGCCCGCGGCGTGAAGGCGGCGCACACCAGCCGGCGGAGCCGGTGGTGCGCGGGCCCGTCGAGGCTGATCAGGCTCGACGCGACCCGCTCCCACAACGGGCCGCTGGTGATGCCTTGGGAGGCAAGGAACATCCCTTGCGGCAGCCGGAACCGTGGGTCGCGCAGCACGGTTCGCACCAATTCATGGGTCAGAAACTCCGGCCCGTGCGGGCCGATCGCAATCGGCGCCTGGCGTCGCGCCGCGCTGATGATGTCGTGGGCCTCTTCGGTGCTCTCGCAATGCTCGTAATCGATCGTCGGTAGCCCGGCGTCGAACACGCTCGCGCAGATCGGCGCATCGACCGCAATCGTCATGGTCGCCCCCCAAAAGCCGTCGGTGAAGTACGTCCACCACGGATTCTTTGCGGCGCGGCCTGCTGGCACGCGCGTAGACGACTACTCGACTTTCGCGGCCCGTACCTGACCCCGAAAAACGACATTGGGTATTGCGGTACTCAAGACAGCCGGTCGGCAGCGACGTGATGATCAGATGATGACCGATACAGCCACGACGAACCGACCGACGCCCGACACCGACGTCGTCGTGGTAGGCGTGGGCATTGCGGGCCTGTATCTCGCCTACCGCCTGGGCCGCACCGGGTACCGATTCCGGATATTCGAAGCGGCCGACGACATCGGCGGCACCTGGTACTGGAACCGGTATCCCGGTGCCCGCGTCGACGTCCCCAGCGTCGACTACATGTACAGCTTCGACCCGGACTGGCGGCGGGGCTGGAAATGGTCGGAGAAGTACGCCACCCAGCCGGAGATCCTGCGGTATCTGAACCATGTCGCCGACAAGCACGACCTGCGACGCCACATCACCTTCTCCACGCGAGTGCAGGTGGCGCGCTGGGATGACGACGCTTCGCTGTGGCGGGTGAGCACCGATCACGGCGACGAGATCAGCTCCCGTTTCCTGGTGATGGCCACGGGGTGTCTGTCTATGCCCAAGCCAGCCGAGGTCGACGGCCTCGAGCGGTTCGCCGGCGAGGTCTACTTCACCAGCCGTTGGCCGCATGAGCCAATTGATTTCGCAGACAAGCGGGTGGCGGTGATCGGCACGGGTTCGTCTGGCGTGCAATCGATTCCAGTCATCGCCCAGCAAGCGCGCCAGCTGGTGGTGTTTCAGCGCACGCCGAATTTCTCGATTCCGGCGCGCAACGGCCCGCTCTCGCCCGAGAAGCTCGCCCAACTGGCTGACGAGTCGGAATACCGTGCGGCGGCCCGGGTGTCGTTCGCCGGCATTCCGATCGAGCGCAGCATCACCCCGACATTCAGCGTCTCGGAAACTGAACGCCAACAACGCTATGAGCGCGCCTGGGGCAGCGGCGAACTGTTCGAGGCGATCAACGTCTACGCCGACGTGATGAGCAATCCGGCCGCCAATCACGAGTTCGCCGAGTTCTTCCGGAACAAGATCCGCTCCATCGTCAACGATCCGCAGACGGCGGCCGACCTGTGCCCGACCGATCACCCCATCGGGACGAAACGGCCGTGCCTGGACACGAACTACTACGCCACCTACAACCTGCCGCACGTGCGCCTGGTCAACGTCCGCAAACAACCCATCCGACAGGTCACCGAAACGGGCATCGACACCGCCGATGAGTCTTTCGCCTTCGACGCTATCGTGTTCGCCACCGGTTTCGATGCCGTGACCGGCGCCTTGACGGCGGTCGACTTCCGGGGACGAAATGGCCTGTCGCTCAGGGACAAATGGGCGAATGGGCCGCAGACCTACCTCGGATCGACGACGGCCGGGTTTCCCAACCTGTTCTTTATCACCGGTCCCGGCAGCCCTTCAGTGCTGTCGAACATGGTCGTGTCGATCGAACAACACGCGGACTGGGTGCTCGACTGCCTCGACCACATGCAGGCAGGCGGGTTCGATGCCATCGAGCCCACCGAAACAGCCGAAGCCGGCTGGACGCAACACGTCAACGACTGCGCCGACATCACCCTGTACCCGGCCGCGAACTCGTGGTATATGGGCGCCAATGTGCCGGGCAAGCCACGGGTTTTCCTGCCTTACTGCGGAGGTTTCGACTTCTACCGCGCCGGCTGCGACGAGGTGGTCGCCCGCGGTTACCTGGGCTTCAGACTGTCCGGCCCCAACGGCACGCAGTGCAACGACGGAGTGGTGCGCCGGTTGCAACCGGACGTCGAGATGGTCCTCAACGAGGTGGCCGCACTCGATCTCCCGCCCATGGAGTCGATGGCGGTTGCGGACGCCCGCGCCCTGTACACGCAGATGTCGCTGACTCGACCACCCGGTCCGGACGTCGGCGAGATCATCGACGGGGTTCTGCCCGGCGCCGCGAGAGATTTGGCGTACCGCCTCTACCGGCCGCCCACCCCGGGCCCGCACCCGGTCGTGCTGTACTTCCACGGCGGCGGCTACGTGCTCGGTGATGCCACTTCGGATGATCCGCTGTGCCGGGAACTGTGCGTGCGCAGCGACGCGATCGTGGTCTCGGCGGACTACCGGCACGCGCCCGAGCACCGATTCCCCGCTGCCGTCGATGATGCCGTGGCCGCGGTGCAGTGGGTCACCGACAACGCCGTGGCGCTCGGAGGCAGTCCGGGACAGCTGGCGGTGTGCGGCTGGAGTGCCGGCGGTGGGATCGCGGCGGTGGTATGCCAGCTGGCGCGCGACATGGGTGGGCCGAGGATCGCGGGCCAGGTATTGCTGACGCCGGTGACGGACGGAGGCATGACGCGGGCGTCGTTTGCCGAGAATGCCGACGGCTACGGCCTCACCACGCCGCTGGTGCGGTGGTTCTTCGACCACTACATTGATCCGGCGGACCGCAGCGATCCCCGCTTTGCGCCGTTGCGTGCCGCCGACCTGTCCGGCCTGCCCCCGGCCATCGTGGTGACGGCCGAGTTCGATCCGCTGCGCGACGACGGTGAAGCCTACGCCGCCTCGCTGGATGCGGCCGGCGTCCCGACCGAACACGTCCGCGCCCGCGGCCACACCCACCTATCGCTGGCGATGGTGGACGTGGTCATCTCGAGCGCACCGATACGCGCACGGTTGGCCGACGCGCTTCGCGGGTTCTTTGTGGGCACGCGCGCGCCCGAACCCGCCACTTGAACCGGCCTGCCCGGTCGTAGCATCCCGACATGAGAAGAACTTTCGTCGTCACGTTCGCGGTCGGTTTGCTCGTCGCGCTGTTCGGACTGATTTGGGCGCTGCAGGGGTTCGGCGTGCTTGGTGGTAGCCCGATGAGCAACACCACCACCTGGTCCATCATTGGTCCGATCACGGTGCTGATCGGCGTCGTGATTGCGGTGTTCAGTTGGCGGAGACTCAGACTCTCGTCGAAGTAGTGCTTACGTCTCTGCCACCGTGAAGTTGACCGTGTGCCAGCCGGTGGCTCCGTCGGGAACCGGGTCAACCTCCTCTGAAGTTTGGGTGGCTCCGGCGTTGTCGGTGGCACGCACGGTGAGGCTTTGTCTGCCAGGGCCTTTCGCCTGCCATGGAAAGCTCCACAACCGCCACGTCTCGTTGGAATAGCGCGCGCCCAATTCTGCGGGCTGCCACTCGCCATTGCCGATGCGGACCTCGACGGCCCGAACGCCACGATTCTGTGCCCACGCGACACCACCGAACACGACGGGTCCCATAGGCACCTTCTGCCCAGCCTTCGGAACGTCGATCCGCGACTCGGTCTTGACGGGTGCGCGCGGCGCCCAACCCTGCCGCGTCCAGTACGCCTGTGCTCGGTCGAAGCGGGTCAGCTCCATATCGACGACCCATTTGGTGGCCGAGACGTACCCGTAGAGCCCGGGTACTACCAGCCGGGCCGGGTAGCCGTGCTCGATCGGCAGCGGCTGACCGTTGAGCCCGACCGCCAAGAGCGCCTTGCGGCCATCGGTGAGCGCATCCACCGGCGTCCCGGCGGTGAACCCGTCGATCGACGTCGAGAGCACCATATCGGCGTCCGCGCGCACGCCTGCCGCCGCCAGCAGATCAGCCAGCCGGTAGCCTGTCCAGACGCCCGTCGAAATCAGTTTGCCGCCAACGGGGTTCGACACACAGGTTAACGTCGTCACCGTTTCGACGACCTCGAAGTGAGCGAGATCGTTGAAACTGTAGGTGGCTTCGCGATTCACCATCCCGTGGACTCGCATCCGCCAGTCACCATGGCTGAGTTGGGGAACAGCGAGGGCGGTGTCCACGCGGTAAAAGTCGGCGCTCGGGGTCACAAAGCTAGGCAGGGCAACGCCTTTGGGTTGCACATCGGCAGGTATTGCTGGCGCCGGTGTGCGCGGGCGGGGAAGTGCGACGCTGTTGCGGTCAGCGGTAACCGAATGGATTAACCGCGTGAGGACCGCACCAACCACACCACTCACGACTCCGAACCCGAGCAACCCAAAGATGACTAGTCTGCGCCTGTCGCGATCCGGCTTCTGGTCGGTTTCGTCTTCGGAGTCGTCTGTGTCGTCCGCGTCTGGCCAGAACCGACGGGTGACCAAGCGTAGGGCCGCCACGCCGCAGGCGGCGCCCGCGACGGTGGGGAGCGCGTCGAGCGCTGTCGCGCCCCGCCGCGACAGCACCGCTATGCATCCGAGGACGCCAGCGGCGGCAATCACGGCGCTGCCGAACGGCCGCCGCCGCGTCTCGATGGTGCCGGCGATTGCAGCGATCGCAGCGATCACCACGAGAAAGACCACGGCCAGGAACAGTTTGTCCAGCGAGCCCAGCATCTGAATCGCCCATTCTTTGATTGGCCCCGGGGTCAGGTCGACGACCATCGAGCCGGTCGCGGTGGCCGCATCGGCCCGCGCACCGAACGGGATACCCGCAAGCTGGACCACCCCGACCGAGACGGACGCGGCGGCTATGCCGGCGAGCATCCGCTCATTGGTCGGGGCTACGGCCACCGAATTACTGTACTCGAGTTCCGCTCCATGACCTTAAAAACTCTGCCGTGCAAGCGAACCGGCGACACCGGCATGCTGCCGTCGACCCGCGGCACGCCACCGCCGACTGAGGCCGGCCCGGCTGGTCTCGAAACAGACGAGTTTTGCGGGTCTCAAATTCGTTCAACGATGCCACCTTGACGTGAGATTTGTGTGACATCTTCATCGGATGTCCGCTGATATGGCGGTCCGCGTACCCCGATTCTGTTCGCCACGGTCGCAGTTTCGACAGTCGGCGCAGGCGCCGTGCCGAGCTACGGCATGCCCGTCCGGACGGGCGGTTAGGTTAGCGAGCTGGCGCCGGCGATTGAAGCTTAATTGGGTCAAGAGGGTTGCCTTGCGGGATGGACGAACCGTTCTGCGGTGCCGTCACGCCGGCAAATCGCTGCTTTATCCAGGCGATCGCGTGCGGTATCCAGATCAGAAGGCTTGAGATGTGGCTGCATTCGTCGTACTGCTCGTACCAGACTGTGGCGCCGTTTGCGTAGTAGCCGCGGGCGAGTGTGCGAACGTCGCCGGCAATCATCACGCCGTCGCCGGCACCGATGCGCGGCTTGTTGCCTGGCGTGCCCTCAAGCTCGCCATTGGCGCCCTGGCCAATGAACAGCGGGATCGTTGGCGTGGCAACGCGTTCAGGGTGCCCGCCCGTGCCCATGATCAACCTGTTGACACACTCGACGTAGCGCGGGATTCTCTCGGGGGTCGGGTATTCGGGTTTGGCCAGGTCGGTCCACTTCAGACCTTTCTTCGTTTGCGGATCCCCGTATTGACCCAGGACGTTGATGATGGACTTGGTCTTCATGTTGTCGAAGAGCTTCACGCCGTTGGTGCTGAGATACTTCTTGATATCTCTTTCTATGTCGAACGTCCGCGTGATGCCGACGAGCGCCATCAGCATGACGCCGCCCCAGAACCAGGTGTCCTCGATGTAGTGCAGGTTGTGCGCCGGGTGGACGAGCAGGCCGCCCATCGCCGCGCCGTTCAAGCGCTTGTTGACGTCAGGCGCGTAGGTCGGGGCTAGCTCTGCGGCCCACTCGGTAGCCAGCGCACCGCCGGAATATCCAAGCATTGCAACCGTTGCGTTGTCGGGGAAGTCGAGGGTCGACTTCTTCGAAAACGCGGCGCGGATCGAGTCGAGCGTGTTCATCCCGTATTCGGGGCCTGCGGCGAAGTCCGCCTCCTGGCCCTCGATGTCCGGAACGATGATCGTGTACCCGTCGGCGAGTAACGGACCGAAGACCGCCAGCTCGACGCTGGCGATGAGCCCGCTGAGCCTTTTTCCGCCCGAGATCGAATACGAAGGCTCGTCGCCCTGGTTGAGCGAGTCGTAGGCTGACTGGTAGGAGACCACTTTCGTCTTGTTGGACTTGATCGGCGGTGGAATGACCGAGGTGACATTGACGGTCGCCTTCTGGGTCTGGCTGGTAGACCGGTAGAGCAGCTGCACCGCCTTTACCGGCGTCGGGACGCCGCCGAAGTAGTACTTGATTGTGCGGTGCCGCAACACCGTTCCGGGGTCGAATTTCTCTAGGGGCTTTTCGTATTTGTAGAACGGGTCATTCTTTGGCTCCGGCATTGCGGCGGCCATGGTGCGCTCGACAGCTGGATCGGCATACCATCCCGTTGTCGGTGCAGTCATGGTCATGGCGTCCCTTCCGACGGTGGACACTATCTTGCCCTCGGCGAAACCCAGGCAACAGAGGACTTTGGACCTCTGACAGGTGCCGTGAAATTGACCGGCGGGGCAGCGGGAGCGGCCCAATCTATCGGCATGGGAAGTTGTCGGAGCTGAATCCTCGCGGCCTTGTCATTTCACGCAGGGAATGCCATCGGCGGTCATGCGCGTGAGATTAGTAGGTGCCGGTTCTCGCAAGCCGGTGCCGGTTGCCGGCACCGTGGTGAGCGGCGTCGCGGCGGTTGTTGTGACCGGCGACGCCGACATGCGATCGACGTCGTCGAATCTGGAGGAATCGGTGCCGACGATGAGACGCACCGTGTTACGGGCGACGCTGTCGGAGGCGATGGCAATCAGGCCGAAATCGTCGGCGAGCTCGGTGGCGGCCGCTTTTGCCCCCGGGCCGTAGGCGATGGTGCTCGTCTGGCTCGTAGAGTCGGCGGTACTGACCTCGCCGTTGCTGAAATGGCCCACAGCTAGCGACTTTTCGAGCCGCGCGGCCTCGCCGTCCCTGCCCGAGGCGTTGACCACGTCGAGCATGACGCCACCCGTGGCCAACGGCGTGCCCTCGCCCGTCGGCGCCGGTGTGCCAAGGTCGCCGGTCACGGGCGATGTGGGCGAATCGGTGCCCACCAGATCGTGCGCTATGGAACGGATGGCGGTCACGTCGATGAAATTGACGTCTTCGCCGTCGGAGATCGTGCCGAAGCCGGTGACTGGCAGCGTGTAGAACGCGACCGGTCGGTCTTGAAGTGCCGACGCGTTACGCGCGAAGTCGCCGAGGTCGAAACCGGCGTCAACGGCGACGTTCTGCTTGGCGACGTCCAGTAGGGCGCTCAACCGGCTGGGCGACGACAACGCGCCGCCATGCCGCAGCGTGCTGACCAGCGAGGCGAGGAAGGCCTGCTGCCGGCGGCTTCGGTCAAGGTCGGTGAACGCCGCATCGTTGGCGTCGCGGCGTTGCCGCACGAACGCCATCGCCTGAGCCGCGCTGATCTGCTGAGTGCCCTGGTGGAAGTTCGCGCCCGAGTAATAGTTATCGGCAGTGTCTTCGTTCAGGCACACCGTGATCGGCTCGACCACACGGGCGAGCTGGAAGAACCCCGCCAGCGTGGTCTCGATGAAGTGGTCGATCGGGATCTGCAGCAGACGCTGGACGGTGCTGATTTCGGCCTTGCGGCCCGCTTCCCGGGCCGCCTGTTCTTTCGCCGCGGCGGCCTGATTTGCCGTGGAGGACGAACCAGATTGCATCACGCGCTGATAGGCGAAGCTGTAAGCCTGCTTGACCTTGCCGCGGCAGTCCGAGCCCGTGCATCCGGCCAGGTCGACATAGTCGTCCCGGGGGATCGAGATCGCCGTGACGGGAGCATCGCCGGCGGGCAGGTGAACGACGATCAGCGCGTCGGCATCGCCGTCGGCGGAGTCCGCACCGCCCGCATGTAACGCGTCGAGAATGTCGGGCGGAAGCGGTCTGCCTTGCTGGTCGCGACGGCTGTCCAGCCCCATGATCAGGATGTTCTGGTCGGTTCCTGGCGAGGCCGGTTCACCTGCCAAGGCTTCGGAGGTGGTGATGCCCGCCAATGCGGCGCGGTCGGCGATCCACCCGATGCCGGTGGCGACAACTGCCGCCAGCGAGACCAGGGCGGCCAGCAGCTTGGCGCCGGAGGCCAGCACGCGGTTATCGCACGGCCAGCGCCGGGTCCCGCCGGTAAACGAGTTTGCCTCACCATCGCCTGACATGACAGAAATGAGAATAACCAGGTGACCGCGCTTGAAACCATGTCTGCCCAGGTGGAGGCGGTTTGGACCCGTCGTCGACCACGCTTCAGTGCATCCTCACAGGCGGCTGGCGGATGTGGTCGGCCACAGCGACCGGGTCTCGTAAAGATGCAGGCGAAAACCGCGCCGGACGAAGCCGGCGGAAATTCGCCGTAACCGTTGTCGAACGCCGACCAGCCAATTGCCGATTCCCGACCTTTCCCGATCGAGACTGAGTAGCATCCGGTTGCTGAGAACTGCAAACGATGCGCGGGGCAAGAGGCACCAGCACAAAGGAAAGTCCAGATCGTCGCCGTCTCCTCGATTTGCACTGTCTTCATAATGGCTCTCGGCACAGTTGCTGGTAGGCGCGGGCAGACGATTCGGCGGCCGCGGCGTACAGCGGCGTCAACCGGGTTCGCCAGACGTGCGGGGTGATCGGCGATGACCCGCGGTTGAGCGCTGCGGCGCAGCGGCACGCCAACGACATGCTGAGGAAGGGAGCCGACGGCCACATCGGTTCTGACCGGCCGCCGTCGGTGACTTCGCGGACCGTTGAAAACTACACCGGGTCAAGCCATTTCGGATCACCATCACCTTCGCAGCACTCGCTGAGGGGCCGTAGGCGGCCGGCCTGGCTAGCTTCTCACGCTACCGAGGGCACCGCTAAGCGGATGAGGTTTCTCGCTGATGCCGCACGCACCCTCGCCGTTGACCATCACCTATTGGACCGATACCGAGGAGCGCTCTCGCGTGTCGGTTAAGTGGTCAATAGGTGGGGTATGCGGTGAAGGGCGGCGGGGGTATAGGCGAAGTCGGTGCGTGCTGCCGGCCGCAGCGGTGGTGGCCGTCGATGACTCGCTGCCGCTGGACCTCGCCGCGTGCTGGGTTGCGGGGTGACCACCGGGGTCGGCGCGGTGGTGCGCACGGCTGCCGTCCGGCCCGGCGAGAGCGTGCTGGTCATCGGCTGCGGGGGTGTCGGTCTGGCGGCAATCCGAGGCGCCCGGCTGGCCGGGGCGGGGCGGATCATCGCCGCCGACCGGGTGGCCGCCCAGCTTCCCGCGGCGGTGGCCAACGGCGCGACCGACACGGTCGACGCGGGCCAGGCCGACCTCGTTACCGCGGTGCGCGACCTCACCGGCGGCACCGGTGTCGACCATGGGATCGAGGTGGTGGGCAAAACCGCGACGATCCGCGCGGCCTACGAGGCCACCCGCCGCGGCGGCCGGGTCACATTGGTGGGCGCCGCCGGAATCCAGGAGGAGGTGTCATTTCCGGCGTTGTCGTTGATGGCCGACGGCAAGACGATCCAGGGCAGCGTTTACGGCGCCAGCGATCCGGCCCGCGATATTCCGGTGCTCGCCGAGCTCGCCCAACGCGGACAACTCGACCTTGAGGCACTTGTGACCCGACGCATCGGTATCGACGGCGTCGAGGCCGCGTTCAGCGACATGACCGTCGGGCACGGAGCGCGCAGCCTGGTCTGCTTCAGCCCGACAGGCTGATGGCGCCCTCGGGGCAGTTCTGCTCGGCGGTGACGGCGTGCGCCTCGAGTTCACCCGCGACATGCTCGACGAGCACCACGCAGTGGCCGACTTCGTCGGCATCGAAGACGTCGGGCGCCAAGGTGTAGCAGCGCCCGTGCCCGGTGCACCGATCGGCGTCGACTTCGACCCGAGTCATGCTACCGGGAAGACGAGTGGCAGGGATTCCACCGATCGCAGCGCGGCGGTGTAGGTGAGCTGGGTGCCCGGCTTGATCTCGTAATCCGTTATGCGCCGGTGGAATTCGCGCAATGCGACCCGCAGCTCCATGCGGGCCAGATGAGAACCCAGGCACCGGTGCGGACCTCCGCCGAACGCGCGGTGCCGGTTCGGGTTGCGGGTGAAGTCCACCACGTCGGGGTCGAGGAACTCGGCCGGGTCGGTGTTGGCCGCGCCGAGCAACGGGCTGACCCGTTCGCCCTTGCTGATCGGACATCCGCCCACTTCGACGTCTTGGATGGCGACCCGGGCGACACCGGGCACCGGCGTTTCCCAGCGCAGCAACTCTTCGATGGCACTGGGCAGAATGTCGGGCTGCTCGACGAGCTGGCGACGGTGTTCGGGGTGGCGGGCCAGGTAGACGAAGAAGCAGTCGAGCGAGTCGGTCACCGTGTCCAGGCCCGCGATGAGGAACAGGAAGCAGATGTCGAGCAGCGCGTCGCGGGACAGCGGTTGGCCCTCGATGGTGGCCGCGATCATCGCGGACAGCACGTCGTCGCGGGGGCTGGCGATGTGGTCGTCGATGGCGCGGTCGAAGTAGTCGTAGATCTGTAGGGCTGTGGGCTCGCCCGTCTCGTGGCGGCGGTCATAGCCGGAGTCGCCCTCCGGCCGGATGATGCCGTCCTTCCACACCAGGAACTTGTCAAGGTCCTCCAGCGGCAGGCCGAGCAATTGCAGGAAAACCGTGCACGGCAGCGGGACGGCGAACTCTTCGTGAAAATCGCATTCGCCCCGATCGGCGAATTGGTCGATCATCTCGTTGACCAGCTCGGTGACGCGTGGTTCACGCCGGGCCATCTCCCGCGGTGTGAACAGGGGATCAAGGATGCGGCGGTACTTCGCGTGCTCGGGCGGGTCGATTTGCAGCGGGATCATCGGCCGTATGTTGCCGAGATCCACCGCATCGATATTCGATGAGAACAGCTCGGTGCGCTTGAGCGCCATCTCGATGTCGGCGAGCCGGCTGAGCACCACCGCCTGCGGCGACCGGAACACCGGGTTCGATTCGCGCAACGCCTTGTACATCGGCTGCGGTTCCGCGACACCGGTCACCGCCTGGTCGACGTACCCTTTGGTATCTGTCATCTGGTCAGACTGACACCACCGTCCCCCGCTGGGCAATGGTGAATGCTAAGCGAGTGCACAATCGCCGGCGCTGCCGGGTGGCCGCGGCTCATGCCGCGTCGTGGAAGATCAGCCCCATGGCATAGCGTTCCCCGGAACGGACGACCGACACACCATGGCGTACCGGTGCCGCTGACCAACCCCTCGCGGAGGGCACTGGGCGCTCCCGGGTGGTGAACACATACTCGTGGTCCTGCGGCAACGGCGTTGCGGTGCCGCGAGATCGGGCGCGGGGCCGCTGTTCGACGAGCAGAAATTCCCCGCCGGTGTACTCGGTGTCGGGGTCGCTCAGGTTGATCACCACCTGAAGCGGAAAGACCAAGTCGCCGTAGAGGTCCCGATGCAGAGCGTTCCAGTCGTCGGCGCCGTACCGCAGCATCAGCGCGGTGGAGCGGGTCTGGCCGGCGGCGTGGCAGGTCGCCAGCCAATCGTCGAGGCTGTCCGGCCAGGGCGCGTCGCGGCGCAGCCTGCCCCACCAGTCGCGGGCGATCGGGAACAGCCTCGGATACAGCGCCTGTTTGAGCTCTTCGATCGGCTCGGGATAGGGCGCGTGAAAGTAGCGGCACTGCCCGGCGCCGTAGCGCCGGGGCGCCATGTCGATGGTCGAGCGGAACAGGCGGTCGTCGGCGTAGAGCCTGCGCAGCCGCGCCGCCTCGCCGGGCGTGACCAGCCGGGGGAGCAGCGCCCCGCCGTACCGGTCGACCTCGGCGGTGCTAGCGTCCCAATCGCCGGCGTCGACGCGCTTTTTCCGCCGCGACATGGCGTCCTTTCGATGGCGTCCTTTCGAGTGTGTCTGCGTGGTCCACGATAGAGCCGCGCCGAGCCTGCCCCGCGAAAGTTGCTGGCCCCGGCAGCCTGCGGGGAGTACCGTGGAGCGTCGCGGACGAGTTGGCCGGGCGGCCGCGGACCGTCGCAAGGCGGTTCGAGGAAAGTCCGGACTTCACAGAGCAGGGTGATTGCTAACGGCAATCCGAGGTGACTCGCGGGAAAGTGCCACAGAAAACAAACCGCCACCGTCACGGTGGTAAGGGTGAAACGGTGCGGTAAGAGCGCACCAGCATCCCGGGTGACCGGGGTGGCTAGGCAAACCCCACCCGAAGCAAGGCCAAGAAGGCCGCACCGAAAGGCGCGGCCGCGCAGGCGTTCGAGGGTTGCTCGCCCGAGCCTGCGGGTAGGCCGCTTGAGGCACCCGGCGACGGTGTGTCCAGATGGATGGTCGCCGCCGCGTCGCCGTTGCTTATGCGCGGCGGCGCGGAACAGAATCCGGCTTACAGGCCAACTCGCCCGCCTCCAGCCGTAATGCTCAATGCCCCGCTTTGTGTACCGCTTTGGCGAGTTTCCGGAGCGCGTCGTCGAGCTGCTCGCGGCACCTCTGCGCCAGGTCCTCCTCCAGCTGGTACAGCAGGCCGTAGGTGAAGGTGTCCTCGCCGGCGGCATGCGCGGCTTCCGCCTCGTGGCCGAGATGTTCCCGGCTGACGACGCTGTCTTGATGATCGCCCAGCAGCGACTGGATGACCTTCGCCTGCTCAGACACCTTATCCGCGCCGGTAGCCGCCGCGGTGTAGCGAAGTCGCTTGGCCCGCTTGCGAATCCGGTGGATCGCTTCGTTGCTCTCCTGTTCGGCCGCGGGCCCTTCCAGGTCTACATGCGCGACGGCCTTGGCGGCTTTAGCGGCCTTGCGGACCTTTTTGTAGGCGGCATCAGTGGTTACCGGCGTCTGCTCCTCGCCCGAGGCGCTGCCAGGAGTGCGGGCCGCTATCACATCAAGGGCGTCGAGCAAGCGGAAGTATCGCTGTGAGCGCATGGCGATCAACGAACGGCGCAGCCCCGTTTCATAGCGGCGTTGGGCACCCCCGACGAGACGGTCACGCACCGGCCCACGAACCAAATCCGGTGTCAGCCGGTCCAACGCCTGTGCGTATCGCTCGGCGAGTACCTCGGCATCGCGGGCCACACCCAGAATGCCGGCGAGCTCGCGCAGTTCATCGAGCACCCACTCCTCGTCGGGCAACCCGAACGATTCCTGGTAGTCGCGCAGCAGGCTGCGGAGTTTGCGGGTGGTCACCCGCATCTGGTGGATGGAGTCGGGGGCATCGGCGCGCACCGCGCGATCCCACACCAAAAGCGCGTCGACTTGCTCGGCCACCGCCCGCTGCAGCGGATCCTCGACCAGACGCAAACCGTTGGGCCGCGAGGTGGTTCCCAGCACCCGAGCCAGTTTGGAGGCGTGGCCGGCCGGTGCGGCGCCGGCGTCGAGCAGCCGATTGCTCAACCGGCTCAACAGCTCGCTGTCAACATCACCGTCGGACTCGGCGAGTTCCAGTTCCCACTCTCGCCACTCCTGTTGGGTGGGCTGTTCGCCGGAGTCATCGGAAGCCCGCGCCGACCACGCGGTGACGTGGTCGTTGCTGAACTCGGCCAACGGCGCGCCCTGGGCGTCGTACAACACCTGGGTTTCGCGTTCGGTGGTGATGCGCGCCACCGGTTCCAGTGGGCGATCACGGACAATGGCCAGCACGACATCCACCAACGCGTCCGGCACGCGGTCCTGCCCCTCGGGGCCGGATGCGTCCAGCGGCAAACGGACCTCGGTGCGGGCATCGGGTCCGGCCGGCAACTTCAGGTGCCAGCCGGCGTCGTACCCCCCGGTACGGCGCCGCAGCGTGACCTTATTGCGCGCCAGGTCCTGTGTCGGCGTGTCGAAGTACGTCGCGTCCAGCGTTTGCGTCGGTGACTTCTCGACGCGAGCCACCGCGGCGATGCCTTCGAACGAAGGTGACACGGTGGACTCGCCAACGTCGAATTTGCGCTCCACCTCCAGATGGCGGGAGGTTTGCGGCGCTTTTGCAGGCATTTTGAGCTCCGGTGAGGGCGCGTCGCCGCGGCCTTAAACGTCGTGGTCGGTCGTGGATGGGCACCCATAGCCTGCCATACCGCGATGGTGCGGCCGCCGAGGAATGCCGCGGTGCGGCGTGGCCGGTGGTTCGGGGTCGCGGCCACGGCAATGGCGCAGCGGCATTCTCTCCGTGCCGCTCGTCGGCTGCTTTGAGTGGTCGCACGGAGGCGCCGGCTGGATTTCGGTGCGGCGGGACACGATTTCTTTACCGCTTGATTCTTTACCGCTTGATTCGCGCGTGCGTTGCACCAAAACCGCTTATGGTTTGCGGTACGCGCAACCGCTCGTCTTTTGGATACCTGATGAAGGAGCGCTCGATGGTGTCTCTTGCCCGCGTCACGCGAGGAGTTATCGGCGGAATTATGGCCGGTGCCGTCAGTGGTGCAATGCTTTTCGCTACTATCGCTTCTGCCTTAGCAGATCCGGCGGCAGATACACAGGAACCGACGCCCGCGCCGTTACCCAATTGCACGGCGGCTGACCTCGCCCAGGTCGCCGCGGGAGTTGCGGCGGCGACGTCGGTTTATCTGTTTACCCACCCCGACGTCAACGACTACTTCACCAGCTTGAGGGGCCAGCCCCGCGGCGAGCTGCGTGACCAGTTACAGCAATACATGGACGCCCACCCGCAGACCCACGCTGATCTCGAGGGCATTCGCCAGCCGATGACCGATTTCCGGAATCGGTGTCAGTAGCGGGAGTAGCTCAGCTGGGCATCGGCGGTTGCAGATGCATCGCCAGCCCACTTAGCTGACGGATCGTCTGCACCTCGGCTTCGCGGAATGGCCGTCCATCGAGGCCCAGCATGTCGTGAAACCATTCTTTCGGCATCGTCGCATAGGGGTGCTCCCAGGAGTCCCAGGGGAAGTACGTCTGAGTTTTGCCGGCGACCAATCCCCAGTTGAACGCACCGACGTTGTAGCGCTTGGCGATTGGCAGGATGCCCTGGATGGTGCTGCCCAGCGGCCGGGCCATGTACTCGGTGCACAGGATCGGGCGTCCTTGCGGGGTGAGCTCCCCGATGCGCCTCTCGAATTCCCCCGGCTCGGCATAAGAGTGGAATGTGATCACGTCGGAGTTATCGAGCTGAATGCCGCTGATCACGCTGCGCCGTCCCGGGTCGGCCCACTCGCCGTCCCACACGCCGCTCGTCAATGGTTGGCAGGGATCAACAGAACGTGCCCATGCGAACACTTGCGGAAGCAAGTCGGCCACCAGGTTCAGCTTGTCGGTCCGCTCGACCGAGCGATAGGAGCGCGACGGATTGTCGGGTTCATTCCACAGGTCCCAACCCAAAATGCGTTCGTCATTACGGAATTGGGTCAAAACCCCGGTGACATAACCGCGCAGCGTATGGGCGTAGTCGCGGTCATCGAGGCGCTGAGCACCGGGACTTTGCACCCACCCGGAGTTGTGGACGCCGGGACGCGGCGCGCGCTGCGGACCCGCTTGCGGGTGCGGATCCCAGCAGGAGTCGAACAAGACAAATAGCGGCTTGATGTCATGGCGCGCGGCGATGTCGACAAACTGGCCGAGTCGTGCTTGGAAGCCGCGATAATCCTGAGCCCACAGCAGATCGTGCAGGAATACCCGCACCGTGTTGAGGCCGTTGCAGCGCGCCCAGGCCAGCTCGGCGTCGGTGCGAGCAGGGTCGAAGGTGTCGGCCTGAAACATCTCCAGCTGGTTGATGGCGTTTGACGTGATGTAGTTTGCCCCGACCGGCCAACCCTGCGCTTGATACCAGCGGTTGGCGCGCTCAGGCGACCATCGGCTCGATTCCGGCGAGGTGCGCGGGGGCTGCGCACCCGCGCGAGGTACTCGAGCCAAGGCAGTGCCTCCTGCCAGTAACAGCGGCAGCTTCAACACCGTTCGACGGTGCACGAGGCCACCAAGATTCGCCCGGTCGATGCGTTCACCCTTGCTCTCGAAGTCGAGACCATATGTACTATGGTGATCGTACCGTGCTGCCACACAACAGTTTTCAATTTTAGTGGATTCTGTTGCCGGCCCTGACAGGGTTGACGCTTTTAGCAGGCCGAAACGCCTGATCGCTCGCCGATCGCAAATCCGCTAGCCGGTGCGCGTGGCGGCTAGCGGAACTCGGGTCAGAAGCTGTGCTCGGCTGCGGGGAAAACCCCTTCGGCCACCTCTTGCGCATATTGCATTGCGGCACGACGTAGTTCCCCACCGACGTCGCCGAATCTCTTGACGAAGCGGGCGGCCTTGCCGCTGCTGACACCGGCCATGTCCTGCCAGACCAGGACCTGGCCGTCGCAGTTGGGACCGGCTCCGATCCCGATGGTAGGGATGGTCAACTTGCCGGTGATCTGCGTGGCCAGTTCCGCCGGGACCATCTCCATGACGACTGAAAACGCCCCGGCTTCGGCGACGGCGATCGCGTCTGCGATTGTCTGTTCCGCGGCGTCCCCGCGACCTTGTACGCGGAAGCCGCCGAGGCTGTTCACGCTCTGGGGCGTGAATCCGATGTGCGCCATCACCGGGATCCCGGCTGCGGTCAGGCAGGCGATCTGCTCGGCTACCCGCTCACCGCCTTCGAGCTTGACCGCGTGCGCCCCGCCCTCCTTCATGAACCGGGTGGCGGCGGCCAGCGCGGCGGTCGGTCCCGCCTCATAGCTACCGAACGGCAGATCCGCGACCACCATGGCGTGCCGGGCACCCCGTGCCACACCGCGGACCAATGGAAGGAGTTCGTCGATCGACACGGGCACCGTGGTGTCGTAGCCGTAGACGACGTTGGCCGCCGAGTCGCCGACCAGCAGGACCGGAATGCCGGCCTCGTCGAAAATGCGGGCCGTCGAATAGTCGTACACGGTGAGCATGGCCCACTTGTGGCCTTGGGCCTTCATCTTCTGCAGGTGATGCGTGCGGATTTTCGTGAGCGGCTGCACCTGCCCAGCCGAGCTTGCACCGTAAACGTTGTGCTCAGACATCATTGTCCCTACAAGGTGGTCGGGTCGATCCTCGTGGCCCTGTGAGCACCAGCCCTAGGGGTCCCCGGGTTCGTCTGACCATGCCATTCTGCCATTTCTGTGACGCAGTTGCACCGTCGCGGCCGTGTGAGACATACCATGCTGCGCATGCGGCGGCTCAGCGGGCTCGACGCCAGCTTCCTGTACCTGGAGACGCCGTCGCAGCCCATGCATGTGTGTTCGATCATCGAGCTGGACACGTCGACGATGCCGGGCGGGTACACCTTCGACCGGCTGCGCGACGCACTGTCGCTGCGTATCAAGGCGATCCCGGCGTTTCGCGAGAAGCTCGCCGACAGCCCGATGAATCTTGATCACCCGGTATGGGTGGATGACGAGAAGTTCAACATCGATCGTCATCTGCACCGCATCGCGTTGCCGGCACCAGGGGGTCGGGCAGAGCTGTCGGAAATTTGCGGTCACATTGTCCAGGCCCGGTTGGACCGCCGTCGGCCGCTATGGGAGATGTGGGTGATCGAAGGCGTGGCGGGCACCGATTGCCACCGGGATGGCCGACTGGCGGTGATGACCAAAGTGCATCACGCCGGAGTCGACGGGGTGACCGGCGCCAATCTGCTGTCGCAGCTGTGCAGCATGGAAGCCGACGCACCAGCACCGGACCCGGCCGGGGGAGTCGGCGGCGCCAGTGGTTGGCAGATCGCCGCGGGCGGGTTCGTCAGGTTTGCCGCCCGGCCACTCCAGTTGGCCAACGTGGTGCCGGACACCGTCTCCTCGGTGGTCGCCACGGTGCGGCGGGCGCGCGGGGGTGTGGCCATGGCCCGGCCCTTTGCCGCCCCCGGAACCGTTTCCAACGCCCGGATCAGCGAGCGCCGAAACGTCGCTTATGCCGAGATCTCGAGGACATCAAAGCGGTGAAGAACCATTTCGGCGTGAAAGTCAATGACGTCGTAATGGCCCTGGTTTCCGGGGCACTGCGCCAATATCTGACCGAGCCAAACGCTTTGCCGGACTCTTCGCTGGTGGCGTCGGTTCCGGTTTCGGTGCACGGCAAGTCCGACCGGCCCGGACGTAACCAGGTTTCGGCGATGTTTTCTAGCCTGCAAACCGAAATCGCGGACCCGGTGCAGCGTCTGAAAGCCATCGCACATGCGAATTCGGTTGCCAAAGAACATAATTCGGCAATCGGTGCCTCGCTATTGCAGGATTGGTCACAATTCGCGGCACCGGCGGTGTTCGGTATCGCAATGCGGCTTTACGCCAGAACCCGGTTCACCGACAGCATGCCGGTGCACAATCTGGTGGTTTCCAACGTGCCGGGACCACAGGTGCCGCTGTACATGTTGGGCTGTCAGGTCAAGGCGATGTACCCGTTGGGGCCGATCTTTCATGGCTCGGGACTCAACGTCACCGCGATGTCGCTGCAGGGCAAATTGGGTATCGGGATCGTGTCGTGCCCGGATCTGCTGTCGGACTTGTGGGCGTTGGCTGATGAGTTCGCGGTGGGGATCGAAGAGCTGCTGGCGGTCACGGGGTAGCCCGGCCATGGTCCCGCTCATCAAGATCTCAGGCTTCCTCTGGCAGCATATGTTGGCATGGGTCTGACTCGCCGCGACACGGTCGCGCGCACGCTGCTGATTTGGACGGCGATCGCCGCCGTGGCGGTTCTGCTCGCCGGTTGCGTTCGTGTCACCAGTGGGCGCGCCGTCATGGGCGGGCCGAAGCTCGGTCAGGCGGTCGAGTGGACACCCTGTCGGTCGGCAAATCCGAAGGCCAAGATCCCGGCCGGCGCGCTGTGCGGCAAACTGGCGGTGCCCGTCGACTACGACCACCTCGACGGTGACGTGGCAGTGCTGGCGATGATTCGGTTTCCCGCCACCGGAGACAAGATCGGTTCGCTGGTGATCAACCCCGGCGGGCCGGGCGAGTCGGGTATCGATGCCGCACTGGGAGTTGTGCAGACATTGCCGAAGCGGGTCCGCGAACGGTTCGATCTGGTTGGCTTCGACCCCCGCGGGGTGGGCTCGTCGCGGCCGGCGATCTGGTGCAACTCCGATGCCGACAACGATCGGCTGCGTACCGAGCCGAACGTCGACTACAGCCCGGCGGGAGTGGCCCACATCGAAGACGAGACCAAACAGTTCGTCGGCCGCTGTGTGGACAAGATGGGCAAGAATTTTTTGGCCAATGTCGGCACCGTCAACGTGGCGCGAGACCTGGACGCCATCCGCGCGGCGCTGGGTGATGACAAGCTGACCTACCTCGGCTACTCGTATGGCACCCGGATTGGCTCGGCCTACGCCGAGGCCTACCCGCAGAATGTGCGGGCGATGATCCTCGACGGCGCCGTCGACCCCAATGCGGATTCCATCGAAGCAGACTTGCGTCAGGCCAGGGGATTTCAGGACGCGTTCAACGACTATGCCGCCGACTGTGCCAAGCAACCCACCTGTCCGCTGGGCACCGACCCCGCCAAAGCCGTTGATGCCTACCACAACCTGGTCGACCCGCTGGTCGACCCGAACAACTTGATGGTCGGCAGACCCGCCCCCACAAATGACCCACGGGGACTGAGCTATAGCGATGCCATCGTCGGCACCATCATGGCGCTGTACTCGCCGACCTTGTGGCACCACTTGACCGACGGCCTCACCGAACTCGCCAACCACCGCGGCGACACCCTGCTGGCCCTGGCGGATATGTACATGCGCCGCGACGCGCACGGTCACTACACCAATGCCACCGACGCGCGGGTGGCGATCAACTGTGTCGATCAGCCGCCGATTACCGACCGCGCCAAGGTGATTGACGAAGACCGCCAGTCACGAGAAATCGCACCGTTCATGAGCTACGGGAAGTTCACCGGTGACGCGCCGCTGGGCACCTGCGCGTTCTGGCCGGTGCCGCCCACCAGCAAGCCGCACACCATCTCCGCACCGGGGCTGGCGCCGACCGTGGTGGTGTCGACCACCCATGACCCGGCGACTCCCTATAAGGCCGGGGTCGATCTGGCCAACGAGTTGCGCAGCTCGCTGCTCACCTACGACGGCACCCAGCACACGGTGGTGTTCCAGGGTGACAACTGCGTCGACAACTATGTGACGGCATATCTGATCGGCGGGGCCACACCGCCGAGCGGCGCAAAGTGCTAGTGCCGGTAGGGCTCTGAGGCCGAACTGCTCGCCGTGATTTGAGAAGCGACACGCTCGGCGAGTGTTCGATACGAGACCAAGGCGTAACCCTTTCGCGCTGCCGCGGGTCCTACAAGGGTGCAACGATGGCAGCCATGCCGCGCCTGAAACCATTGAGTTCGGCGCTTTTGTCGTTTGGGCTGGTGGTGTCTGGCCTGCCGCCGGTGGCCACCGCGACCCCGGAACCCGGTACCGGGCAGACGCCGGGCCCCAATCCGCCGTCGGCCGCCGCGCCCCAAACGTGGGGCAGTTGCCGTCAATTCCTCACCGGCACAAGCGATGTCAGCACAGCGCGGTGTACGACTGTGTCGGTCCCGGTCGACTACAACAATCCCGGCGGTCCGCAAGCCAAATTGGCCGTGATCCGGGTGCCCGCGACCGGCCCACGGATCGGTTCGCTGCTGGTCAATCCGGGCGGTCCCGGCGGGTCGGCGGTCGATATGGTCGCGGCGATGGTGTCAGACCTGGACGGCAGCCCGATCAGACACAACTTCGACCTGGTCGGCTTCGACCCCCGCGGGGTGGGCCACTCGACCCCGAGCCTGCGATGCCGCACGGACACCGAATTCGACGCTTACCGACGCGAACCGATGGTCGACTACAGCCCGGCCGGTGTGGCCCACATCGAGCAGCTCTACCGGCAGTTGGCTCAGCAGTGCATAGATCGGATGGGCAACGCGTTTCTGGCCAACGTCGGCACCGCATCGGTGGCGCGGGATATGGACATGGTCCGCCAGGCGCTGGGCGACGATCAGATCAATTACCTCGGCTACAGCTACGGCACCGAGTTGGGCACCGCATACCTGGAGAAGTTCGGTGACCACGTGCGGGCGATGGTGCTGGACGGCGCCATCGACCCGAGCGTCGGCCCGGTTGAAGAGAACATCCAACAAATGGCGGGCTTCCAAACGGCTTTCAACGATTACGCCGCCGACTGCGCCCGTTCGGCGGCCTGCCCGTTGGGTACCGACCCGGCCCAGTTCGTCAACCGCTACCACGCCCTGGTCGACCCGCTGGTGGCCAAGCCGGGCCGCACGTCGGACCCGCGCGGTCTGAGCTACGCCGATGCGACCACCGGTACCATCAATGCGCTTTACACTCCGTCGCACTGGAAGTATTTGACCAGCGGCCTTCTCGGGCTGCAGCGTGGCACCGATGCGGGTGACCTGCTGGTGCTCGCCGACGACTATGACGGCCGGGACCGCAACGGCCACTACACCAACGACCAGGACGCCTTCAACGCGATCCGCTGCGTCGACGCACCTTCACCGAAGGATTCCCCCAGCTGGGTGGCGGCCGATCAGAGGATCCGCCAGGCCGCGCCATTCCTCAGCTACGGGCAGTTCACCGGAAACGCGCCTCGCGACGTGTGCGCGCTGTGGCCGGTGCCCGCGACGTCGGCGCCGCATGCCGCGCCGCCCGCCGCACCGGGCAAGGTGGTCGTGGTCTCCACCACGCACGACCCGGCCACCCCGTATCAGGCCGGGGTCGACCTGGCCCGCCAGCTGGACGCTTCGCTGATCACCTACGACGGGACGCAGCACACCGCGGTGTTCGATGGTGACCAATGCGTGGACGGCGCCGTGGTGCGCTACTTCGTGGCCGCAACGTTGCCGCCGCCGTCCTACCGCTGCCCGTCCTGACCGGCACTGAGCAGCCTGTTTTTGCTATTTATGCAACGGTTCTGAACGCGCGTCGGTAACACAGAATTAACAGCGGTTGCATAGTGTTCGAGTTATGGATCGCCAGAAGGAATTCGTCCTCCGCACGCTGGAGGAACGGGACATCCGCTTCGTTCGGCTGTGGTTCACCGATGTGCTCGGTTACCTCAAGTCTGTCGCCATCGCCCCGGCCGAACTCGAAGGGGCTTTCGAAGAGGGCATCGGCTTCGACGGATCTTCGATCGAGGGCTTCGCGCGCGTCTCGGAATCCGACACCGTGGCCAACCCTGATCCATCGACTTTTCAGGTGCTGCCCTGGGCCACCAGCTCCGGCCACCACCATTCGGCGCGGATGTTTTGCGACATCACCATGCCCGACGGCTCGCCGTCCTGGGCGGACCCGCGCCACGTGCTGCGTCGTCAGCTGCAGAAGGCCAACGATCTCGGTTTCTCCTGCTACGTGCATCCCGAGATCGAGTTTTTCTTGCTGGAGCCCGGTCCCAACGACGGGTCGACACCCATTCCCGTCGACACCGCCGGCTATTTCGACCAAGCGGTGCACGACTCCGCATCCAACTTCCGCCGGCACGCGATCGAGGCCCTGGAGTTCATGGGCATCTCTGTCGAGTTCAGCCACCACGAGGGCGCGCCCGGCCAGCAGGAGATCGACCTGCGCTTCGCCGACGCGTTGTCGATGGCCGATAACGTGATGACGTTTCGCTACGTCATCAAGGAAGTCGCGATCGAGAACGGCGCGCGGGCGTCGTTCATGCCCAAGCCGTTTGGGCAATATCCCGGATCGGCCATGCACACCCACATGAGCCTGTTCGAAGGTGAGGTCAACGCCTTCCACAGCACCGATGACCCACTGCAGCTATCCGACGTGGGCAAGTCCTTCATCGCCGGGATTCTGGAGCACGCTTCGGAGATCAGCGCGGTCACCAATCAATGGGTCAACTCCTACAAGCGGCTGGTGCAGGGCGGCGAGGCGCCCACCGCCGCGTCCTGGGGGGCCGCCAACCGCTCGGCGCTGGTGCGGGTGCCGATGTACACGCCGCACAAGACGTCGTCGCGACGGATCGAAGTACGCAGCCCCGACTCGGCGTGCAACCCCTACCTGACCTTCGCGGTGCTGCTGGCCGCCGGGTTGCGCGGGGTGGAAAAGGGCTACGTGTTGGGGCCGCAGGCCGAGGACAACGTGTGGGACCTCACCCCCGAGGAACGCCTGGCGATGGGGTACCGGGAGCTGCCGACGAGTCTCGACAGCGCACTTCGTGCCATGGAGTCCTCCGAGCTCGTCGCAGAAACCTTGGGAGAGCACGTTTTCGACTTCTTCTTGCGCAACAAGCGCACCGAGTGGGCCAACTACCGCAGCAACGTCACCCCGTACGAGCTGAGCACCTACCTGTCGCTGTAGTGTGCACCCTTTGGTGAGGCTGCAGTCCCGCCCGAAGGGGTTGCGCTACCGTCGTAGTCGTGACCAAACCCGCGACGCAGCGCCCTAGGCTGCCCAGCGTCGGCCGGCTCGGGTTGGTCGACCCCGGAGCGAACGACCGCTTGAGGAAGCTGGGCTGGTATGACCACGACGACCAAGCCCACGTCGACCTGCTGTGGTCGCTGTCGCGCGCACCGGACCCCGACGCCGCGCTGCGCACCCTCGTTCGGCTCTCGGAGAATTCCCACACCGGCTGGCCAGAACTCAACGCCGCCCTGCTCACCGAACGCTCGCTGCGCGGGCGGCTGTTCGCCGTGCTCGGCTCGTCGCTGGCCCTGGGAGATCAGTTGGTCGCGCATCCACAGTCGTGGAAGCTGTTGCGAGGCAAGGCAAGGCTGGCCACCCGCGACCAGCTGCGCGCGACGTTCACCGACTGTGTCGACGAGGCGTTGGCCGCCCCGGGGTCGGCGGTGTCGCGCCTGCAAGCCTTGTACCGCGACCAGCTGCTGATCCTGGCCGCGCTCGATCTGGCCGCGACGGTCGAGGATGAACCGGTGGTCCCGTTCACCGTGGTGGGCGCCCATCTGGCGGACTTGGCGGACGCCGCGCTGGCGGCCGCGCTGCGGGGGGCCGAGGCGAGTGTGTGCGGTGACCGCACACCACCGCGGCTGGCGGTCATCGCGATGGGCAAATGCGGTGCCCGCGAGCTGAACTACGTCAGCGACGTCGACCTCATCTTCGTCGCCGAGCGCGCCGACGCCCTCACCACCCGCGTCGCCAGCGAGATGATGCGGGTGGCCTCAGCGGCGTTCTTTCAGGTCGATGCCGGCCTACGCCCGGAGGGGCGCAGCGGCGAGCTGGTCCGCACCCTCGAGTCGCACATCGCCTACTACCAGCGCTGGGCGAAGACCTGGGAATTCCAGGCGTTGCTGAAGGCCCGCGCCGCGGTCGGCGACGCCGAACTGGCGGAGCGCTACCTGGCCGCCTTGATGCCGATGGTCTGGGTCGCCTGCGAGCGTGAGGACTTCGTGGCCGAAGTGCAGGCCATGCGCCGCCGGGTCGAGCAGCTGGTGCCCGCCGACGTGCGGGACCGCGAGATCAAACTCGGCAGCGGCGGGTTGCGCGACGTGGAATTCGCCGTGCAATTACTGCAATTGGTGCACGGCCGCACCGACGACTCACTGCATGTGGCGTCCACGGTCGACGCGCTGGCCGCGCTAGGTCAAGGCGGGTACATCGGTCGCGAGGACGCGGCGAACCTCACCGCCTCCTATGAATTCCTGCGGCTCCTCGAGCACCGACTGCAGCTACAGCGGCTCAAGCGCACCCATCTGCTGCCCGAGGCCGACGACGAAGAGGCGGTGCGCTGGCTGGCGCGGGCGGCTCACATCCGGCCCGACGGACGAAACGACGCGGCAGGGGTACTGCGCGAGGAGCTGCGGCACCAGAACCTGCGGGTATCCCAGCTGCACGCCAAGCTCTTCTACCAGCCGCTGCTGGAGTCGATCGGGCCGACCGGTCTGCACGTGGCCCAGGCCATGACGTCGGAGGCTGCCGAACGCCAGCTGGCCGCGCTCGGTTATGAAGGACCGCAGACCGCGTTGAAGCACATGTCGGCACTGGTCAACCAGAGCGGCCGGCGTGGCCGGGTGCAATCGGTGCTGTTACCCAGGCTGTTGCATTGGATGTCGTATGCCCCGGACCCCGACGCCGGGCTGCTGGCCTACCGCCGCCTGTCTGAGGCGCTGGCGGGGGAGAACTGGTACCTGTCGACGCTTCGCGACAAGCCGTCCGTGGCCAAGCGGCTCATGCATGTGCTGGGTACCTCCACGTATGTGCCGGACCTGTTGATGCGGGCGCCCAGGGTAATTCAGGACTACAGCGACGGCCCGGCCGGCCCCAAACTGCTGGAGACCGAACCGGCCGCGGTAGCCAGGGCGCTGATCGCCTCGGCGAGCCGGCACCCCGACCCGGTGCGCGCGATCGCCGGTGCGCGGACCCTGCGCCGCCGGGAGCTGGCCCGCATCGGTTCGGCCGATCTGCTCGGCCTGCTGGAAGTCACCGAGGTGTGCCGGGCGCTCACTTCGGTCTGGGTGGCCGTGCTGCAGGCCGCGCTGGATGCGATGATCCGGGCCAATCTGCCCGAGGATGGCCGGGCCCCGGCGGTCCTCGCGGTCATCGGCATGGGCAGGCTGGGTGGCGCCGAGCTGGGCTACGGATCCGACGCCGACGTCATGTTCGTGTGCGAGCCGGCCCGTGGTGTCGAGGATTCGGTGGCGATTCGGTGGTCGACGACGGTCGCCGAACAAGTCCGTGCCCTGCTGGGGACTCCGACCGTCGACCCGCCGCTGGAGGTGGACGCCAATTTGCGACCCGAGGGGCGCAGTGGTCCGCTGGTCCGCACCCTGGCGTCCTACGCCGCCTACTACGAGCAGTGGGCGCAGCCGTGGGAGATTCAGGCGCTGCTGCGCGCCCACGCGGTCGCCGGCGACGCGGAGTTAGGCCAGCGGTTCCTGTTGATGGCCGACAAGACGCGCTATCCGCCCGACGGGGTTTCCGCCGAGGCGGTGCGGGAGATTCGCCGCATCAAGGCTCGCGTCGAGTCCGAGCGGTTGCCGCGCGGCGCCGACCCCAACACCCACACCAAGCTCGGTCGCGGCGGGCTGGCCGATATCGAATGGACCGTGCAGCTGGTGCAACTGCGGCACGCCCACGAGATCCCGGCGCTACACAACACCTCGACGTTGGCGTGCCTGGATGCGATCGCGGCGGCCGACCTGGTGCCCGCGGCAGAGGTGGATCTGCTGCGGCAGGCCTGGCTTACCGCCACCCGGGCCCGCAATGCGCTGGTGCTGGTCCGCGGTAAGCCGACCGACCAGCTGCCGGGGCACGGACGCCAGCTCAATGCGGTCGCGGTCGCCGCGGGCTGGCCGAGCGACGATGGCGGGGAGTTCCTGGACAACTATCTGCGGGTGACACGGCGCGCAAAGGCGGTGGTACGTAAGGTGTTCGGGAGTTGAGTCAGGAGGCCGGCGCGTTGGACGCCATCTTCGAGGTGCTCAGCGCGGCGCAGGCTGATCGGGTGACGGCCCTTTATGCGCCGTTGGCTGACGCCGTGCGGGAACTCGTCGACGCCACCATCCGCACCGAGGCGAACGACGACGTCGTCGCAGGCGCGCGGTCCGCGATCGAGGCCGTCACTGAGTCGCTGCGGCGCCGGACCCGGCCGGTCGGAGTGAGCTACCGCGTCAACGGCCGGCCGCTGCCGTTGGGAAACGCGGCGGTCGGCGTGTGCAACCCGATCGCCCCGCCGATCGTCGTTCACCACGAGGGCGGCGGCCGCTGCTGGAGTGAGTTCGTCCTGGGGTCGGCGTACGAAGGTCCGCCCAAGCTGGTGCACGGCGGCGTAAGCGCACTGGTGCTCGACCATATGCTCGGCGAGGCGGCCAGTGAGGGACTGTCCAAGCCGCGTTTCACCGGAACCATCACCGTGAAGTACCTGCGCGGCACCCCGCTGGGCCCGCTTCGGTCCGAGGCCTGGATCGATGGCAAGGAGGGCGTCAAAGTCTTTGCGCGCGGCACTATTTCGGATGCAGCGGGAATTACGGTTGAGGCTGAGGGCGTCTTCATCGAACCGTCCTGGGCGCGGGAAGTGCAATGAAGTTCTACGTCAGCAGCGCCTTTCTGAACACCCGCGAAATCGTCGAAATCGCCAAGGCCGCCGACGATCTGGGCTACGACGGAATCGGCATCCCCGACCACGTCGTCAACCTGGAGACCCTGGAAACCCCGTATCCGTACACCAAAGACGGGCAACGACGGTGGCAGCCGTTCACCGACTGGCCCGATCCGTGGGTTCTCGTCGGAGCGCTGGCACAGGTGACCACACGGCTGCGGTTCGTCACCACTGTCTACATTCCCGCCATACGCAACCCGTATTCGGCGGCGAAAGCCATTGGGACGGCAGCTGTTTTAGCGTCGGGACGAGTGGAGCTCGGCATCGGCGTCGGCTGGTGCCGGGAGGAATTCATGTTGATGGGTGAGCAGTTCGACGCCCGTGGCAAACGTACCGACGAAATCATCGACTTGATGCGGACCCTGTGGGAACCGGGCTGGACGGAGTTCGACGGCAGGTTCTACCGGACACCACGGCTGGAGATGCAACCCACTCCGCCGCCCATACCGGTGTATGTCGGCGGGCTCAGCGATGCCGCGCTGCGCCGCGCTGCCCACAACGACGGCTGGATCGGTGATTTGATCAAGACCGACCGCGCCATCGAGGCGGTTGGCCGGCTGCGCAAGCTGCGGGCCGAAAACGGGCTCTCCCTGGACGATTTCACGATCCTGACGCCATTGACCGACGCCTTCACCACCACCGCCGACTACCAGCGCGCCGCCGATGCCGGCATCACCGGCATCATCACCATGCCGTGGATGTTCTACGCCGGGCCGGACGCACCGTTGGCAGACAAGATCGACGGTATGCAGCGTTTCCGCAAGGATCTGGCGCTCGACGGCTAGCTCCCGCCGCGACACGTAACCTATGGCGACGACACGCCGGGCGGAGGCGATCGCGAGCAACACATCGCGTGCGTTCGACACGCCAAAGCCGCTTGCAGGACTGAAAGAATGGCCGGCATGCAAGCGAATACCAGCCGCGTGCGTCCGGCAACCGCAGACGACGCGGCCGCCTGTGTGGCGATCTATCGCCCCTACGTTCTGGACACCGCGATCAGTTGGGAGATCGAAGTGCCGACTGTGGGGAAGATGGCCGCGCGCATCTCCGACGCCCACGAATGGCTGGTCCTCGAACGCGATGATGTGCTCGTCGGTTTCGCCTACGGCCACGCGCTTAGGCGCCTGCCTGCTTTCCAATGGTCGGCCGAGACCGGGATCTACGTCGACGTCAACCATCACCGCACCGGCGGCGGGCGCGAACTCTACGCGCAGCTACTGCGTCGGCTCACCGAGCGCGGCTATCGCCGCGCTTTCGCTGGCATCACCCAACCGAACGAGGCCAGCAATGGTTTCCATCGGTCGTTTGGCTTCCAGGACGCTGGCCTGTATCGGCGCGTGGAATGGAAGCACGGCCGTTGGCACGACGTCGCTTGGATGCAACTCGATCTGCCCGGCACCGCCGACCACGACGAACCGCCCGGTCCGATCGTCACATTGAGCTAGGCGCCCGCACAAAGCCGATGCGGGCGAGGGGGAGGCTCGGCCTAGCGGCCGCCGCCACCACCGCCGATGAAGCCGCCGCCACCACCGCCGAGACGGCCTCCGCCGCCCCCGCCGCCGACCATTACGTGTGCGGTGCTGAATGTCATCATGGCCCAGAAGCTATCGCCGCGTTTGTAGCGGCCGCAAGGCTTCTAATCTTAACTTTCGGCTTTCTTGAGCATCGTTGCCAACCGTGGCCCGACGGGCGCGGTGAGTGCTGAAACCACCGCGAGACGACAGTCTCCGGGCGCATCCCGAGCATGGTCGCGATGAGAGCGCAGAATAGCAAGTGCGACACTATCTCGGATAACGACAAATCCGCCGCGACCCGTCCCAGCACTCACGCCGGTCGCAGCTCCCCAGCCAGTGCGGTTCCGCGAAAGGTCAGGAGATGAAAGCACTCGGGATGGTGGCGGCAGCCGTCATGGCTTTCGCACCGATCTCGGTGTTAGCCACGCCGCCGGGTGTGGTTGCGGCGGCTCCGTGCGCCGGCGCGGGGGCAAATCCCAGTAGCTGCCAGTGGTGCGAGTACTTGGTAGCGCAATACCACACATCGAACGTTTGTTCGCAACAGGCGCCGCCCCGGCCGGCGCAGGCGCCGCCGAGCAGGATCCCGGTGCCAACCCCGGAGGCTCCGCTAGAACCGCTGCCGAGCGTGCCGCCGGTGCAGACCCCACAGATCGTTCCGCCAAGCCCGGGGCCGCCGAGCACGGTTCAGGTGCAAAGCCCGAGGATCAATCCGCCGGGTGCCGGGGCGCCGAGAACCGCGCCGCTGGTCTCACCGCCGAAAGGGCTGGATGCGCCCCCGCAGGCGATCGCGGCCGCTAAAGCCGCACCGGCGACGCGGATCAACCCCGCCAGCCCGCCGGAGCCCCCGATGCAGGTGTACGACTTCAACCATCAGGTGCAAAACGTGGTCGACGCCTATAACGGCAACGTTGACGTGGTGAAGGTCGACAACCAGGCGCTGGTGCGCCCCCGGCACTGGGAGTACATCGACTACGACGACTATCACCGCCCGATTCTGTACAACCCGCTCACCGAGGCGATGACCTTCCGCTACGTCTACAACGGCGCCGACCGGGAGGCGTTCGTGCCGGCTGGTGGGCGGATCGTGCTCGACGCCGCCACCGTTGGCCTGTTCCCATTCACCGCGGTCGGCTACAGCCATTTGGCGTCGGGCAGCTTCTGCGGTGGGGCGTCGATACCGCCGGCTGGGTCGAACGGCCAGCCGCCGCCGGACTACAGTCCGCCGCCGCCGCCAGAGGTTTACCAGGACGTCTTGGCCAATGTCGCCGCCTATAACCAGACCGTGCAGGTCAGTCAAGTGCAGCTGGTGGGCCACGACGCCAGCCAACCCGCGGGCAGCCAGGACACCTTCCTATTCGACGACTCCACTTTGGCCTGGGGTCAGATCAACGACGCGAGCAGCAATGCCCAGATCAAGGTGACCAAGACCCAGTCCCTGCCGAACGCCGGGCCGACCGACAACGGCGGCTTGTTGGTCGCGCTGGCCGGTCACCGGGAGCCCACCGGCCAGCCGAGCGCACCCTGGTTGCCCTTCGCGCTGCGCTTCGGAGGGTTTGCGGCGGCAGTGGGCCTGTTCGCCTGGCTGATCAATCGCCGGAAACGGGGCACGGACCCGACCGCCAGCCCCTAGCGGTCACGCTGCGGCCCCGATAAGTCGCCCTCCGATCGGCGTTCTGATCGCGTCAGCGGATGGGCTTCGCTCGGGTCAAGTCTTCGGCCAGTTCGTTGGCGCGGCGTCGATCTCGATTTCGAGGGTTTCCAGGAAGCGGGCGGTCATCATGTAGTGGCCTACGAGCAGGGTGACTATCGCCAGTCCCTGATCGCTGAGCGCCCGCATTACCGCGTCGCGGGTCGTTGTGGCCTTGGGTGTGGCGCCTAGCTCGTCGACGAACCGAAGCACGGCGGCCTCTTGTGCTGTCAGTTCGTCGTAACGGCCTGATTCCACGGCGGCGACCTCGACGTCGGTGACGCCGACTGAGTGCGCGATGCCGATGTGCTGCACGCGTTCGTATGCGCTCCTGGAGAGCGCCCCGACCCGCAGGATCACCATCTCGCGGGAGCCTGTGTCCAGCGGCGACTTGGGGAAGGCACCACCGAGATGTAAGTAGCCCTCAGTGACTTCGGTTGTGGTGCAGGGCAATCCACGTGTCAGGTTGGCCGGAAACCGGTCATAAACCGCTCGTTCGGCATCGGGCATGTCCGCCGGGTCGGGCAAAGGAATGACGGCCATGGTGCTATCCGTTCTGCAGTTGGTCGACGCCCTGCTCGCGGGCGCTGCGGCGGACCGTCAGCACTGCCTCACCGCTGCGCCTGCTTGGCAGCGTCCCGGATCGGCCCTCGCCACAGCGGTCCGTGACCGGGCAGCAGCACCTCGGTGTCGAGCGTTCCCAGCGTAGCCAGGCTGTGCACACAACCGCTGTGGTCGTGGTTGAACACGTCCGGCAGCAGCTGCGGCCCCCGACGAGTCGACACCGGATGCCCGGTGATCAGCGCGTCCCCGCTCACCAACACCCCGTCCACCACGAAGGCGCAGTGCCCGCTGGTGTGGCCGCGGCTGAGAATCGCCGTCGGTGCGCCGGGCGTGCGCTCGCCACGTCTTGGGTCAGCGCACGCGCCGTGGGTATGCCGTCCCGGACGAGCCCGCCTTTGCGGATCATGGCCACGGTCCATTTCAGCCAGCGGGGCTGCCATAGGTGTTTGGCAACGTCCGGGAATGACGCCTGCTCGAGGTATTCGCGCTTGGCGTGTCTCACCTTGTCGGGGTGGCAATAGACCAGCGTGCCATGGGATTTCGCAAACCAGATCGCCGAGCCGAGATGGTCGATGTGCGCGTGCGTCAACAGGATCGCGCGGACGTCGTCGATGCCGAAACCCAGTTGCCGCAGCGAGGCGAGCACGTCGTCGCGGCTGCCGGGGTATCCCGTGTCGATCAGCGTGACGCCGTTTCCGTCGGTCACCAGCGTCCAGTTCACCAGCTCGGTCTCCGCGAAGTGCATGCTATCGGTGATGGCAGTCAGCGCTGGTGCCATGGTGTTTGATGGTAAGCCTCGAGGAGGTCGGAGCGGTGCCCATCGCTTCCAATCGGCCAGATCGGCGCGCCGACATATCTGGGCACATGTGGCCCGACAAAGACGAAGCCACCCCGCCTGCGAAAACGGGCCGCCAATGTTGTTTCGTGCTTCCTGGAATCTCGACGTGCTCGATGCTGGTCGTGGCTCGGGAAAGTGAAACCGTCCACGATCTCCGCCACTACCTGGCGTCGCTACTCATCGCCTCGGGCGCAGACATCAAGACTGTGCAAGCGCGGATGAGGCACGCCAGCGCGCGCACGACCCTCGACACCTACGGGCACTTATGGCCGGATGCCGATGAGTCCACCCGCTCGGCGATCGGTGCTGTGATCGCTAAGCGGATGGACTCGGTCGGAACTACTACGGACGGACTGCGGACGTATAACCAGATTAGGGCCGTTTCCGCAGGTGACAGGCGTTAGCCTGCTTAGACGTCGTAGTAGAGCGCGAACTCGTAGGGGTGCGGTCGGATCTGGACCGGCAGGATCTCGTTGTCGCGCTTGAAGCTGATCCACGTCTCGATCAGGTCGGGCGTGAAAACGCCTCCCTCGGTGAGGTATTCGTGGTCTTCTTCCAACCGGTCGATCACCGCGGACAGCTGAGTGGGGGCCTGCGGAATGTTGGCGGCCTCTTCCGGCGGCAGCTCGTAGAGGTCCTTGTCGACCGGCGCCTGCGGCTCGATTTTGTTCTTGATGCCGTCCAGGCCCGCCATCAGCATGGCCGAGAACGCCAGGTACGGGTTGCCCGACGAGTCGGGGCAACGGAACTCCAGCCGCTTGGCCTTCGGGTTGCTGCCGGTGATCGGGATACGCACGCACGCGGAGCGGTTGCGCTGGCTGTAGACCAGGTTGATCGGGGCCTCGAAGCCGGGCACCAGCCGCTTGTAGGAGTTTACCGTCGGGTTGGTGAAGGCCAGCAGCGACGGCGCGTGGTGCAGCAGACCGCCGATGTAGTGGCGAGCGGTGTCCGACAGGCCCGCGTAGCCGGTCTCGTCGTACATCAGCGGGCTGCCGTCCTTCCACAGCGACTGGTGGGTGTGCATCCCGGACCCGTTGTCGCCGAACAGCGGCTTGGGCATGAAGGTGACGGTCTTGCCGGCCTGCCACGCGGTGTTCTTGACGATGTACTTGTAGAGCTGCATGTCGTCGGCCGCGTGCAACAGAGTGTTGAACTTGTAGTTGATCTCGGCCTGTCCGCCGGTACCCACCTCGTGGTGGCCCTTCTCCAGGCTGAAGCCCGACTTGATCAAGTTGGACAGCATCTCGCCGCGCAGGTCTGCGTAGTGGTCGGTGGGGGGAACCGGGAAGTAACCGCCCTTAGGGCGAACCTTGTAGCCGCGGTTGGGGCTGCCGTCGAGCTCGTTCGGCGAGCCGGTGTTCCACCACCCCGAGATAGCGTCGATCTCGTAGAAGGAGCCGTTGGTGCGCGAGTCGAAGCTGATCGAGTCGAAGATGTAGAACTCGGCCTCGGCGCCGAAATAAGCGGTGTCGGCGACGCCGGTGCTGATCAAGTAGTTCTCCGCCTTGCGGGCGATGTTGCGCGGGTCGCGCGAATACGGCTCGAGGGTGAACGGGTCGTGCACGAAGAAGTTGAGGTTCAGCGTCTTGGCTTCGCGGAACAGGTCGATCCGCGCCGTCTCCGGATCGGGCAAGAGCAGCATGTCGGATTCGTGGATCGACTGAAACCCGCGAATCGAGGAGCCGTCGAACGCCAGGCCGTCCTCAAAGACGCTTTCATCGAAAAACGAAACCGGAATTGTGAAGTGCTGCATGATGCCTGGCAAGTCACAGAACCGGACGTCGACAAACTCGACGTTCTCATCGCTAACGAGTTTGAAGACGTCTTCGGGTGTCGTTTCCGTCACAGAATGCTCCTTTACTTGGTGAGATCCGCGGCCTGACGCTATGGAGCAGATGTTGCCCGTGAGTCAACCCGGTGTTGCGCGCACGTTACGCGACCCATGCCGCCCGCAGTAGCGACCCGGTCGGTAGCGGGTTCTATTGTGGGGCCATGGCTCGCAAGATCGTATCCGGTCCGGGATGCACGCGTCGCGTTCTTCGCCCGTCCCGCAGCCAGCCCGCGGGGGAGACCAGCCCGGGCCTCGGTCGGTGATGCCCGAGTCACGGTCCGCATACCCCGGGGACAGGCTGGGATTGCCAGAGCACGGCCGGGGTTCCCTGGCCTCGATGGGTCGGCGGCTGGGCGCCCTAATGATCGATTGGCTGATCTGCTACGGTTTAGCCGCGCTGGCGTTGCGGTTCGGCGTGTTCTCCGAACACACGCTCGCGACCGCGGTGTTGGTCATCTGGTTCGTGCTCGGCGTGGTGTCGGTGCGGCTGTTCGGCTTCACGCCCGGTCAGTTGGTGCTGGGTTTGCATGTGGTGGCGGTGGACGGCCGGGTACCGGTCGGCATCGGTCGCGCGGTGGTGCGGGGCGTGCTCATCGGGACCGTCGTCCCCGCGTTGTTCACCGACTGGGACGGACGCGGCTTGCAGGATCGGTTGACCGGAACGGCGGTAGTGCGGCGCTGAACCCGATGGCGGCGACCCGCTGCGCCCGGCTTCGCCGCGCTTGCGATCGCCGCTGAACCCGACGGCGGCTATTTGCGGCGGACGGTGCGCTGCACGCCGCGCATCTTGCCGGCGTTGGGCAGCGGCCCTTTGGGCATGACGGCGGCACCCGCCCTCGTACCCAGCGCGGCCAACCGGGATTCCAGCGTGTCCATCTGCTTGACCGTGATGTTGGCCGGCAGCCTTGTGAGATGGCGCTCCAGCTTGGCTAGCGGAACCTCGTCGTCGCCGTTGCCGACGACGAGGTCGTAAATCGGGACGTCGCCGATCAGCCGCGCGGTGCGCTTCTTCTCCTGCGCCAGCAGCGGCCGGACCCGGGCCGCCGATCCTTCACCGACCAAGATGACGCCTGGTCGGCCGATGACCCGATGCACCGCGTCGAAATGGCCGGTCGCGGCCACCCCGGGCGTTACCCGCCACTTGCCGCGCAGATTGTCCAGGGCCCACGCCGCCGCGCCGGTTTGGCCTTCGGCTTTGTGGTAGACGCTCTTTTGGGCGCGGCGGCCGAAGATGATGAAGGCCACCAGTGCGCCCAGCAGTACGCCAAGCGGGATCAAGGTGATCATCGTCAGCCCACCGGCCCAGACCCCGACGCCCACCGCGACGCCGACGATCAGCAGGAAGGCGCCGATCATGTACGGCAGCAGCCGTTTGTCCTCCTGGCGCTGCATCTTGAACGCCTGCCACAACTGGACGCGGCGTTCCCGCGCGGCGGCCTTACGGGCGGCTTGCGCCTCCGCGCGGGCGGCCTTGTTCTCAGCAGTGGTGCGGGATTTAGCCATAGTCAAAGAATACGTATGCGTGCGCGCGGCTACTGCGTGGCGGCGTCCGAGGCCCGGGTATGGGCGGCCTGCTCGTAGAGCCGTCCCGCCCGGTAGGACGAACGCACCAGCGGGCCGGCCAGCACCCCGGAAAAGCCCAGCCCCTGGGCGTGTTCGGCGAACTCGACGAACTCCTCGGGCCGCACCCAGCGCTCGACCGGGTGGTGACGCGTCGACGGACGCAGGTATTGGGTGATGGTGACGATGTCGCAGCCGGCAGTGCGCAGATCTGCCAGGGCGGTGCGCACCTCGTCGGCGCTCTCGCCCAGGCCGAGGATGAGGTTGCTCTTGGTGACCAGTCCGAAGTCGCGGGCGGCGGTGAGCACATCCAGGCTGCGCTGGTAGGTGAAGGCGGGCCGGATCCGCTTGAAGATGCGCGGCACGGTTTCGACGTTGTGCGCCAAGACTTCCGGGCGCGACGCGAAGACCTCGGCGAGCCGCGCCGGCTCGCCGTTGAAATCGGGAATCAGCAATTCGACGCCGGTCGACGGGTTGAGCTCTTTGATGGCGCGCACCGTCTCGGCGTATAGCCAGGCCCCGCCGTCGGGCAGGTCATCGCGGGCCACTCCGGTGATGGTGGCGTAACGCAGCCCCATGGCCCGCACGCTGTCGGCGACCCGTCTGGGCTCGTCGCGGTCGAGCTCGGCGGGCTTTCCGGTGTCGATCTGGCAGAAGTCGCAGCGCCGGGTGCACTGGTCGCCGCCGATCAGGAAGGTGGCTTCCCGGTCCTCCCAGCATTCGAAGATGTTGGGGCAGCCGGCCTCTTCGCAGACTGTGTGCAGCCCCTCGCGCCGGACCAGACCCTTCAGCTGGGTGTATGCGGGTCCCATCCGGGCCCGGACCCTGATCCACGGCGGCTTGCGCTCAATCGGCGTCTGCGCGTTGCGCACCTCGAGCCGCAGTAGTTTGCGGCCCGGCGGCACCGCGGCAGCGGCGACATCAGGCCTGGGTGCGACGGTCACATCGCCGATGCTACGCGGGAGCCGGGGGCGTGGTCTTGCACCGGCAGCATGCCATCGAGCGTGGCGCAGACGGCTTCGGCGACCGCGTCGCGGAGATCGTCGACGGTCACCGGGCGTTGCAGCTCGGCGGACAACGACGTCACACCGGCATCGCTGATGCCACACGGCACGATGGTGGTGAACGCGTTGAGGTCACAATCGCAGTTGAGCGCAAACCCGTGCATGGTGGTCGCCCGTGCCACTCGTACGCCGATGGCGGCCACCTTGTGGTCCGGTCGGCCGGCGCGGCCGGGCACCCAGACCCCGGATCGGCCCTCGACCCGGCAGGTGTCCAACCCCACCTCGGCACACACCTTGATGAGCGCTTCCTCCAGGCGCCGCACGTAGTTGACCACGTCGAGCGGTTCGGCCAAGCCGATGACCGGATACCCGACCAGCTGGCCCGGACCATGCCAGGTGATCCTGCCGCCACGGTCGGTGTCGATCACTTCAGTGCCGTCGACGGGTCGTTCGTGCGGCTCGGTGCGACGCCCCGCGGTGTACACCGGCGGGTGCTGCAGCAACAACAGCGTGTCCGTGCCGCCGGCGACCCGGGCGTCGGCCAAATCGCGCTGCAGCTGCCAGGCGGTGCGGTATTCGACGGTCCCCAATTGACGGACGTCGATCGCGGCCGGACTCGACCGGATGCTATCGATCACCTTCGCGACGGTACTCGGCCCGGACGCATGGCGCCTGCCGGGCGCAGCCTAGTCATGGTCGCGCCGGGCGGTGGCGTAGCCGAGGGCCTCGCCAATGGTGTTGTGGTGAAACTGGAAACCGCTGCGCTCCAGCGAGGACGGGATGGCCCGCTGACCGATCAGCAGGCCCTCTTCGGCGAACTCACCGAGCGCGGCCCGGATCGCGAACCCTGGCAGCATCAGCGGCGTCGGACGGTTGACCGCCCGTCCAAACGCGGTGGTGAACTCCGCGTTGGTGACGGGCGCCGGTCCGGTTATGTTCACCGGGCCCGACAGCGATGGGTTCGAGATGGCGAACAGTAGCGCCCGCACTTCGTCTTCGAGGGTGATCCAGGACATGTATTGGCGACCGCTGCCCAGCCGGGGTCCGAGGCCGTACCGGAACAACGGCCGCATCCGGCCCAGCGCACCACCGGCGGGGGACAGCACCAGGCCGGTGCGGGCCAGCACCACCCGGACACCGCCGTATTGGGCCGGCAGTGTGGCCGCTTCCCAGTCTTCGCACAGCTGGGCCAGGAAACCGGTTCCCGCCCGGTCGTTTTCGTCGACGACACGGTCTTTGGTGTTGCCGTAGTAGCCCACTGCGCTGGCGTTGATCAGGGTTGGCACCCCCGCATCGGCCACGGCGTGAGCCAACACCTCGGTGGGAGCGATGCGGCTGTCGCGCAGACTTTGCTTAAAGGCGCCCGACCATCGACGCTGGCCGATGTTGACGCCGCACAAGTTGACCACGGCGTCGACTCCACTCAGCGCGTCGGGATCGAATTCGCCGCTTTCGGGATGCCAGTGCAGTTCCTCGGAGTGCGCCGGCGTCCGCCGCACGATCCGCAACACCCGGTGATCGGCGGCACGCAACGCCGCAGCCAAGGCGGATCCGATCAGGCCGGACGAACCCGCTATCGCGATGACGACTTTTTCAGCAGCCTGAGCCACGTCTCACAGCCCTAAATCGGCCTCGAACGCTCCCTCTTCGAGGCGGTGCTTGATCGTGGTCAGGAAGCGTCCGGCATCAGCGCCGTCGATCAGCCGGTGGTCATAGGTCAACGGGAGATAGCAAACCGAGCGGACCCCGATCGATTCGTTGCCGCTCTCGTCGACCACCACCCGCGGCCGTTTGACAATGGCTCCGGTGCCCAGCATGGCGGCCTGCGGCGGCACCAGGATGGGGGTGTCGAACAATGCGCCTTGACTGCCAATATTGGTGATGGTGAACGTCCCACCGGACAACTCGTCGGGTTTCAGGTCACCGGAGCGGGCACGCGCGGCGATGTCGGCAATCGCTCGGGCCAGTCCGGCCAGCGACAAGTCCCCGGCGTTGTGAATGACGGGGGACAGCAGACCCTGCTCGGTGTCGACGGCGAAGCCAAGATGCTCGGCGTCGTAGTAGGTGATCTCCTTAGTGTCTTCGTTGTAGCTGGCGTTGATGTTGGGGTGGATCTTTAGCGCGTCGATCACCGCGCGGGCGATGAACGGCAGGAAGGTCAGGTTGACCCCCTCGCGTTCGGCGAACGCGGTCTTGGCTCTGGCCCGCAACCCGACGATCTTGGTCATGTCGACCTCGTGGGTCTGCGTGAGTTGGGCGGTGGCCTGCAGCGACTCGCGCGTCTTGGCGGCGGTGATCTGACGGATCCGGCTGGCCTTTTGGGTGGTGCCGCGCAGGTGCGCCAGCGCCGGCGCCGATTTGGCCGCGGCCGCGGGGGCTGCCTTACCGCCATCGGCGGTAGGCGCAGCGGCAGCGGGCGCGGGTGCTTTCGCGGCCTGCTGTTGCTGCCGTTGCTTCTGCTCTGCCGCGGCCAGCACGTCTTGCTTACGGATGCGACCGCCCACCCCGGTCCCGGTGACTTCGGCCAGGTCGACGTTGTTCTCGCTGGCCAGTTTGCGCACCAGCGGTGTCACATACGGGGCGCCGTTACTTGCCGCCTCGGCCGCCGGCTGGGCCTGCGCCGGTTGCTCTTTGGGCGCTTCGGGCGCCGGCTGTGGTTTGGCCGCAGCCGCCGGCGCGGCTTCGGGCTTGGCGTCGACCTTGGGCTGAGGCGCCGGCTCGGCCTTGGGCTGCGGGGCCGGCTCCGGCTGGGGCGCGGGCTGCGGCTTGGGGGCGGGCGGGGGCGCTGCCGGAGCCGCAGCATCCGAACCCATGCCGATCCGTGCCAACTCACCGCCGACCGCCACGGTGGTGTCCTCTTCGGCGGTGATGCTCACCAGGACTCCGGCCACCGGTGAGGGGATCTCGGTGTCCACCTTGTCGGTGGACACTTCCACCAGGGGCTCGTCGACCTGCACCGAATCGCCGATTTTCTTGAGCCAGCGCGTCACGGTGCCCTCGGCCACCGACTCGCCCAGCTCGGGCATCAGCACCGGCGTCCCGGCACCGCCACCGGAAGCCTGCTGGGCCGCCGCGGGCTCCTGCTGGGCCAGGGAAGCGGCTTGCGGCTGCGGCTCCGGTTGCGGCGGCGCCGATTCGGCCTCCGGTTCCGGTTGGCTGGGCGGCTGCGCGGGCGCCTGCGACCCGCCGCCGGCGCCCCCGTCTTCAGCGGCGTCACCGATGACGGCCAGTTCGCCGCCCACCTCTACGGTGTCGTCTTCCTGGGCGACGATCTTGGTCAGCACACCCGCGGCGGGCGACGGGATTTCGGTGTCAACCTTGTCGGTCGACACCTCGACGAGAGGCTCGTCGAGTTCGACCGTGTCGCCCTCCTGCTTGAGCCAGCGGGTGACCGTCCCTTCGGTGACGCTCTCACCGAGTGCCGGCATCTGGACGGAGAAGGCCATCTCTTTTGACTCCTCGATCGCTGGTGGGCGGGGCGGGTCGAAACATCTCGCATGCGGAACGGCAGTGGCTATCCAAAAGTATCCTGTCACTGCGCGTTCGTCGGCATACATTCAGGGCAGACCACACCAAGTTGCCGGGGGAGTGTGCACGCCCTTGCTACCGTGTGTGGCCACTGCAGTCACAGCGCGGAGGTCAGATGCAGGCAACACAAGAGCTTCCCCAGCATTTCGTCGATAGTGCGGACGGCGTGCGCATCGCGGTCTACGAAGAGGGCAACCCCGACGGCCCGACGGTCGTGCTGGTGCACGGCTTTCCCGACTCGCATGTGTTGTGGGATGGCGTTATTCCGCGGCTGGCCGAGCGGTTCCGGATCATTCGCTACGACAATCGCGGTGTCGGCATGTCGTCGGTACCGAAGCCGGTCGCTGCCTACACCATGGAGCGTTACGCCGACGACTTCGCCGCGGTGAGCGGCACGCTGTGTCGAGGCCGGCCGGTGCACGTGCTGGCGCACGACTGGGGTTCGGTCGGGATCTGGGAGTACTTGACCCGCCCGGGTGCCAGTGACCAAGTCGCTTCCTTCACGTCGGTGTCCGGGCCGAGTCAAGACCAACTGGTCCACTACATCTTCAGCGGTCTGCGCCGGCCGTGGCGCCCGCGCAGGTTTTTGCGGTCGATCAGCCAGGCAATGCGGCTCATGTGCATGGTGTACTTCTCGATACCGGTGCTGGCGCCGCTGCAGGTGCGACTGGCGCTGTCGTTCGCGCCGGTGCGACGCAACATGGTCGACAACATCCCCGAAGCGCAGATCCATCACTCCGCCAAACTGGCCAGTGATGCCGCCCACTCGGTAAAGACCTACCCCGCCAACTACTTTCGATCGTTCTCCCGCAACCGGCCCATCCCAATCATCGAGGTGCCGGTGCAGCTGATCGTCAACACAAACGACCCCTATGTGCGCCCGTACGGATACGACGACAGCGCGCGCTGGGTGCCGCGGCTGTGGCGCCGCGACATCAAAGCCGGTCACTTCTCGCCGATGTCGCATCCGCAGGTGATGGCGGCGGCGGTGCACGATTTCGCCGACCTGACCGAAGGCCGGCAGCCCAGCCGCGCGATGCTGCGCGCGCAGGTGGGGCGTCCGCGCGGGGACTTCGGCGACACCTTGGTGTCGGTCACCGGCGCCGGTGGCGGAATCGGCCGGGAGACCGCCCTCGCGTTCGCCGCCCAGGGTGCCGAGGTGATGGTCAGCGATATCGACGAGGGCGCCGTCAAGGACACCGCGGCGCAGATCGCCGCGCGCGGTGGCGTCGCCTACAGCTATGTGCTCGACGTGTCGGACCCCGACGCCGTCGAAGCATTCGCCGAGCAGGTCAGCTGCGCACACGGTGTTCCCGACATCGTGGTCAACAACGCAGGGATCGGGCAGGCGGGCGGGTTTTTGGACACCACGGCGGAAACCTTCGACCGGGTACTCGACATCAACTTCGGCGGCGTGGTCAACGGCTGCCGGTCATTCGGGCGGCGTCTGGTCGAACGCGGCACCGGCGGGCACATCGTCAATGTGGCGTCGATGGCCGCGTACGCCCCGCTGCAGTCGCTCAGTGCCTATTGCAGTTCCAAGGCGGCGACCTACATGTTCTCCGACTGCCTGCGGGCCGAACTCGATGCCGCCGGGATAGGGCTGACCACGGTCTGTCCCGGCATCATCAACACCAACATCGTCAAGACCACCCGCATCGATGCGCCGGTGGGTCAGGACGAGCGGGTCGACGGCCGACGGAGCCAGCTCGGCATGATGTTCGCGCTGCGCCACTATGGGCCGGAAAAGGTCGCCAACGCGATCTTGTCGTCGGTCAAGAAGAACAAGCCAATTCGGCCGGTCGCCCCGGAAGCCTATGCGCTCTATGGTCTTTCACGGGTGGCGCCGCAGGCGCTACGCAGCACCGCGCGGGTGCGGGTGGTCTGACTCGGGTCAGGCGCCCGAACGGGCACCCTGACGTCCCATCAGCAGCGTCCCGCCGATCGCGATGATCCCGAGGACCGCCACCGGTATCGACCACATGCGCCGGCTGCTGACCGACGACTGGCATTGCGCCACATAGTCGGTATGCGGGACAACCTGGTTGAGGATCGGCACACTGGCCACACTGTTGTTGTTGGCGCTTCTGGCCGCGGACAGATCGGTCGCGACGGCACTTCCGCAGCCGATGGAGTGGCCATTGCCGTCCGAAATGGACACCGGCGCCAGCAGCCCGATTACACCGGCCAACAACAGCACGGCACCCACTGCGATGATCAACCGTTGCACCGTCACGACTCCGCCTTTCGCCGTCGGAGGATTTCGACCGGTAGCAGGTTAGCCGCTGCGGGCGGCCGGTAAACCTGAAGTTGACCGGTACACCGCGTGATTCCTGGGTATCCCCCGCCATAGTCGAAAGGCGAAAGGACTTGAGGTGATTACTGCGACACGTGAGGTGGCTGCGCCCTGCGAGCGGGTTTGGGAGGTGCTCGCCCAAGGCTGGACCTACACGCAGTGGGTGGTGGGCAACAGCGAATGCGTGCCGTCGATCCCAACTGGCCCGAGCCGGGCGCTTCGATCAGGCATTCGGTCGGGGTCTGGCCGTTGGTGATCAACGACGCGACAGTGGTGGAAAAGTGCAATCCACCGCACGAACTCGTGCTGCGTGCCTGCCTGGGCCCATTGGGTGCCGCGCGGATCACGATGCCGCTGGAAGAGACTGCTCAGGGCTGCCGAGTGGAAATCGCCGAAGTGTCCGTCAAAGGATTGGTGGGACTGATCCCGGATCGCATCGCTTTGGCCGCGGTCTACCCGCGCAACCAAGAGTGCTTGTCGCGGCTGGCCGCTCTGGCGGAGCACCTGGAGCCGAGTCAGGTGAAGTGACGGTGGGGGATTCCGCCGACGCCGTCGTCATCGGAGCCGGACACCACGGGCTGGTTGCCGCGTCGATACTGGCCGACGCCGGGTGGGACGTGCTGGTACTCGAGGCCCAGCCCGAGCCCGGGGGCTCGGTGCGCAGCGCCGAGCTGACGCCGGGCTACATCACCGACCTGTTCAGCTCCTTCTACCCGATGACGGTGGCCTCGCCCGCCATCGCGGCGCTGCAATTGGAAGATCACGGGTTGCGGTGGTCGCACGCTCCGGCGGTGGTGGCCCATCCGCGCAGCGCCACCGACGACGACCCGCCCGTCATCTACCACGATCCTGCCCGCACCGCAACGGAATTGGCGCGATGCGAGCCTTCTGACGGCGAAAACTGGTGGCGGGTAGTGGAATTGTGGCAGAAGATCAAACCACCGCTGCTGGACGCCATGCTGGCGCCGTTCCCCCCGGTGCGCCCCATGCTGCGACTGCTGCGCAAACTCGGTACATCGGACGCCATGCGGCTCGCCCGGTTATTGGTGCAGCCCGCCAACGCCATGGCCGGCCAGCTGTTCGACGGTGACGCACCGCGGGTGTTGTTGCTGGGCAACGCCGTGCACGCCGACGTGCCGCCCGACGCACCGATCAGCGGCGCCATGGGTTTTCTGATGACGATGCTCGCGCAGGACTACGGCTGGCCGGTCCCGGTCGGAGGGTCGGGTCAGCTGACGGGCGCTCTGGTGAACCGTGCCCGCTCGGCGGGCGCGAGGATCGAGTGCTCCCAAGAGGTCTCGCGGATTAACGTGCGGGGTGGCCGGGCGGTGAGCGTGACGACGACCGGGGGGCGCACGGTACCCGCACGCCGAGCGGTGGTGGCCGACGTGACCGCGCCGTGGCTGTTCTGTGACATGCTGCCTGCGGATGCCGTCCTGGCCGCGCTGCGCCGCGAGCTCGATGACTATATCTGGGACCCGCCGGTGGTCAAGCTGAACTATGCGCTGAACGGTCGCATTCCGTGGCGGGCACAGAGCCTGCAGAGCGCGGGCACCGTCCATCTGGGGGCCGACGGCGACGGGTTGGTGCGCTGGATGGCCGACCTGAACACCCGGGTGGTGCCCGAGCATCCGTTCATGCTGTTGGGTCAGACCACCACCGCGGACCCGAGCAGATCACCCGCGGGCACCGAAAGTGTTTGGGCCTATACACATTTGCCTCGAAACGTCGCCGACGACGCTTCGGCCGGGCAGCTGGCCCAGTCGATGGACCAGGTCATCGAAGAACACGCGCCCGGGTTCGGTTCGGCAGTGATCGACCGGGTCCTGCGGCGTCCCTCGGACCTGGAAGCCAGTGATGCCAATCTGCACATGGGCGCGCTCAACGGCGGCACCGCCCAGCTCCCGCAGATGCTGATCTTTCGTCCGGCACCGGGAATGGGACGAGCCGAAACCCCGGTCGACGGGCTGTATTTGGGCAGCGCGTCGGCAACACCGGGCGGCTCCGTGCATGGAGCCCGCGGGCGTAACGCGGCCAAGGCCGCGCTGGCCGCCGGGGTGACCGGCTGGCCGCGCCGCCAGGTGAGGCGAGCGGTGGTCTCGCTGTTGACCAAGTGAGCGCGGCTCAGCCGTTTGCGGCGATGTCTTCGAGCACCGCGAACATGGTGCGAGTCGGCACACCCGTGGCGCCCTTGGGTGTGTATCCCCACGGGCTGCCGGTGTTGTAGGCCGGGCCGGCCACGTCGATGTGGGCCCAGCCCACGCCATCGGCGACGAATTCGCGGAGGAACACCCCGGCAACCAGCATGCCGGCGAAGCGTTGACTGCTGACATTGGCCAGGTCTGCCACCGTCGACTTCAACTCGTCTTTGAGCTCGTCGGGTAGCGGCATGGGCCAACCGTTTTCGCCGACACGCTGCGAGATCGCGGCTACACGGTCGCGGAACTCGTCGCTGCCCATCACCCCGGGTATCCGGGCGCCGAGCGCCACGGTCTGCGCACCGGTCAGCGTGGACGTCTCGATCAGGTAGTCCGGATTGTCCTCGCAGGCCCGCACGATGGCGTCGGCCAGGATCAGCCTGCCTTCGGCGTCGGTGTTGAGCACCTCGACGGTGGTTCCGCCGTACTGGGTCAGCACGTCACCCGGGCGCTGCGCGGTCGCCGACGGCATGTTCTCGGCCATCGGCACCGTGGCGATCACGTCGATTGGCAGCTGTTGCTGCGCGGCCAGGGTGACCGTGGCGATAACCGCTGCGGCTCCGGCCATGTCAGAGGTCATGTAGTGCATGGACGCCGCTGGTTTGATCGAGATGCCGCCGGTATCGAAAGTGACGCCCTTACCGACCAGCGCCACTCGCTTGGCCTGTTCCGGTTTTTTGGACAGCTTCGGACCCCGATGGATCAGCCGCACCAGTCGGGCCGGGCGTGACGACCCCTGGCCGACACCGATCACTCCGCCGTAGCCGCCCTTCTGCAGCGCCTTGTCGTCGAGCACCTCCACCTCAAGGCCGGCGGATTCACCCAAAGCCTTTGCGCGCCTGGCAAATTCAGCAGGAAACAGGTGGCTCGGCGGGGTGTTGACCAGGTCGCGGGCGGTGGCGACCGCGGTCGCGACGGCCGCGCCATGCGCGCTGAGCTTCTTGGCGTCTTTGGAGGTGGCAAGCACGGTGATCTTGCGCAGCCCCTTGTCTTTCGGCGCCGTCTTGTCGGTGCGGAATGCGGTGAACCGGTAGCTGCCCAGAATCAGACCCTCCACGACGGCCGAGCAGACGTCGTCCCCGGGCAGCTCTGCCAGCGTCGTGATCACCGCCTCGGCGGTCCCCAGAGACCGCGCCGCCGCACCGGCGGCGCGACGGATCGTGTCGGCCGGCCAGTCGGATCGCGGCTTGCCCAGCCCGATCGTCAGCACGCTGGATACCGGCAGCGACGGCACCACCAGCCGGTGCACCTGTTCGCTGCCGCCGGTGGCGTCCAAGGCCCGCAGGCCCGACTCGATCTCGGCGACCGCGTCGGCGGGCAGGAACGGCGCGGCCGCGGCGACGGATGCGCCCGGCTTGTCCTCGTCCCCGGTCGAGACGACCGGCACCAGCAATGCCGCGGAGCCCGCGCCCCGTTTCGGCAGCGACATGGCGACGTTGACGGAGGGAGCTTGGTAAGCCGGTTCGGTGGTCACGGGCATTTACCCTAGTCACCGGTCGCGGGGACCGGCTCGGCAGCGTCCCCGCCGCGCAGATCGAACGCGGTCACCGGGTCGTTGAAACCCTTCAGCGTCAGCGGCCGCTGCGCAACCGCGGGCCAATCCGGCAACATCTCGTGCAGCGCCGAGGCGGCCAGGATCTGCCCCGGTTCCGCCGCGGCCACCAGCCGGGCGGCCAGATTGACCGGGCTACCGAAGTAGTCCCCGTTGATCGCCAGGACGGGGCCATAGCCAAGACCGGCCCGGACCTGCAGCTCGGCCTCCTGCGCCCGCGGGTGCTCGACAAGGTCGACCGCCGCCCGCACCAGGCGCTCGGGCGTCGGGCTCACCCACATCACGGCGTCGCCGATGAACTTCACCACCCGACCGCCGTCGGCGTGCACCACGTCGGCCACGGCGGCACCGAACTCGGTGAGCAAGTCCGACAGCTGGGCCGGGGTGAGCGTCTGGGTGAGGGCGGTGAAACCGGACAGATCAGCAAAACCGACGCCGCACATCACGTTCGCCCCGGTGTCTCGCAGGACCGCCTCGAAGTAGGTTCGCGCGCTGGTCAGGTGGTGGCGGTGCGCGGTGTCCATCAGCGCCCCGAGCCGCGGGACGAACTCGGCGACCGCACGGTAGGCCTGCGCCGTGGCGAGCTCGTCGTGGGTGTGGTTCATCTGGATGTCGGGTGTGCCGGTGCGGATCATCGTCGACTCGGCCTCCGCGAGTCGGGCCATCGTGGCGGCGAGCACCCGCAGCAGGCCTGCCGCGCCGTCCTCGCCGACCACCGCCTTTATCGCTACCCACGTCGCCAGGGCGTCGACGTCGGCCCGGCTTAGCGCCGGGACATCGGGACCTGCGACGGTCAGGCCGAGCAGGGCCCAGGCGCGCGCGACGTCGTCGGCCGGCAGGCCCAGTTCGTCGGCCGCGGTCTGCAGCGTGTAGATCGGGCGCCCGGTCCAGGCCAGCACGTCACCGGCAAGCCCGAACAGCCGCCCGCGCCGTTCGGCCTCGATCATCTCGTCGACGGTGAAGCCCAGTTCGGACAGGTACTCGATGAGGTCGGCCCGCCCACGCGCGTTCGCGATTCCGGCAGCCTCGAGCTGCTCGAAATCGAGCGGATCCAACACCCATCCAAGTGTGCCAGCAGCGGTCCGCATTAGGGTTGCGCCGTGACCGAGCTACAGCACGGACCGCTGGAAGAACGCCACCGCGAGCTGGGCGCCAACTTCGCCGAGTTCAGCGGCTGGCTGATGCCGGTGTCCTATGCGGGCACGGTCAGCGAGCACAACGCGACGCGCAACGCCGTGGGCCTGTTCGACGTCAGCCACCTCGGCAAGGCGCTGGTCCGCGGGCCGGGCGCCGCGCGGTTCGTCAACGCCGCGCTCACCAACGACCTGAGCCGCATCGGTCCCGGCCAGGCGCAATACACACTGTGCTGCACCGAATCCGGCGGCGTCATCGACGACCTGATCGCCTACTACGTCGACGGCGACGAAATCTTCCTGGTGCCCAATGCCGCCAACACCGCGGCGGTGGTCGAGGCGCTGCAAGCCGCCGCATCGCCCGGCATCACGATCAGCAACGAGCATCGCTCCTACGCGGTGCTCGCCGTGCAGGGCCCGCGATCGGCAGAGGTGCTCGGCGAGCTGGGCCTGCCGACCGGCATGGATTACATGGGCTATGCCGACGCTTCGTACTCCGGCGTGCCGATACGGGTGTGCCGCACCGGATACACCGGCGAGCACGGATACGAGCTGCTGCCGCCCTGGGACTCCACGGGCACGGTGTTCGACGCGCTGGCCACGGCGGTCAGCGCCGCCGGCGGGGAGCCCGCCGGCCTGGGCGCCCGCGACACCCTGCGCACCGAGATGGGTTATCCGTTGCACGGGCATGAACTTTCGCTCGAGATCTCGCCGCTGCAGGCCCGATGCGGCTGGGCAATCGGGTGGAAGAAGGATGCGTTCTTCGGCCGCGATGCGCTGCTGGCCGAGAAAGCGGCCGGACCGCGGCGGCTGCTGCGTGGGCTGCGGATGGTCGGCCGCGGGGTGCTGCGTCCCGGCCTGACGGTGCTGGTGGGTGACAAAGCGGTGGGGGTCACCACGTCCGGGACCTTTTCGCCCACGCTGCAGGTCGGCATTGGGTTGGCACTGATCGACACCGACGCCGGAGTCGACGACGGCCAGCAAATCACCGTCGACGTCCGCGGCCGCCCCGTCGAGTGCGAAGTGGTGCGCCCACCGTTCGTCGCTGCGAAAACCCGTTAGCCGCCACGGCTTCAGCTGGGAAAAGCCCGGGCTTACGCGGATATACAATCAGCCCCATGACCAGCGGCTCCCTTGAGTTCACGGTTACACACGCGTCTGATCCGGCTACCGATGCTGACCGTGAATCCATTTTGGCCGAGCCCGGTTTCGGCAAATACTTCACCGACCACATGGTCTCGATCGACTACGACACCGGCCTCGGCTGGCACAACGCCCGCGTCATCCCGTACGGCCCGATCCAGCTGGACCCGTCGGCGATCGTGCTGCACTACGCGCAAGAAATATTCGAGGGGCTCAAGGCTTACCGCTGGACGGACGGGTCCATCGTGTCGTTTCGCGCGGAGGCAAATGCGGCTCGGCTGCGCTCGTCGGCGCGCCGGCTCGCGATGCCCGAAATGCCCGACGAGCTGTTCATGGGCTCGCTGTGTCAGCTCATCGCCGTCGACAAAGCCTGGGTTCCTGCGGCCGGGGGCGAAGAGGCGCTGTACCTGCGCCCGTTCATCATCGCTACCGAGCCCGGATTGGGTGTGCGGCCGGCCAAGCAATACCGCTATCTGCTGATCGCCTCGCCGGCCGGGGCGTATTTCAAGGGCGGCATCAACCCCGTGACCGTCTGGGTGTCAACGGAATACGTGCGGGCCAGCCCGGGAGGGACCGGCGCGGCGAAGTTCGGCGGCAACTACGCCGCCTCGCTGTTGGCTCAGGACGAAGCCGCCGCCCACGGTTGCGACCAAGTGGTATGGCTGGACGCGGTCGAACGCCGCTTCGTCGAAGAGATGGGCGGGATGAACATCTTCTTCGTGTTCGGCAGCGGCGGCTCGGCGCGGTTGGTCACCCCGGAGTTGTCCGGCTCGCTGCTGCCCGGCATCACTCGGGATTCGTTGCTGCAGTTGGCGATTGACGCCGGGTTCAGTGTCGAGGAACGCAAGATCGATATCGACGAATGGCGGAAGAAAGCGGCCGTTGGCGAGATCACCGAGGTATTCGCCTGCGGCACCGCTGCGGTCATCACGCCCGTGGCGCACGTAAAGTACGGCGACACCGAGTTCACAATCGCCGGCGGCGAACCCGGCGAAGTGACGATGGCGCTGCGTGACACGCTGACCGGGATCCAGCGGGGCACCTTCGCCGACACGCACGGGTGGATGGCACGGCTGGGCTGACGCCGGCCTGTCTAAAGCCGCAGCAATGCCGCCAGCGCCACGGCACTCACCGTCGTGGTCAGTTCGATGGCGGCGCCCAGCACGTCACCGGTGATGCCCCCGAACCGGCGTACGCAGTGACTCACCAACGCCGCGCCGCAGACCACCGCCACCAGCACGGCCACCGGTCCCTGCCACGGCCGCGACCCCGCCAGCAGCGAAACGCCGAGCAGCATCGCGACCCATCCGGCCACCACCGGCGCGGGCTGACTGCCGGCCACCCGCGCACCCAACGCGCTGCCGTCGGCCGCCGGCACCGACCGGCGACAGGCCAGCACCGCCGTGACCCGGCCGGCGAAGACCGCCAGCACGACCGCGGCCGGTCCGATAGCCGAAAAGGCCAATCCCTGCAACAAGATCACAAGCGCCACGGCCGCCATCCCGAACGGCCCGGTCGACCCGTCGCGCATCACCGCCAGGGCGCGCTGCGCCGAACTGTAACAGCCCAGGCCGTCGGCGGTGTCGGCGACGCCGTCGATGTGCAGCCCTCGGGTCGCGAGCAACAGCGCCGCCACCGCCAGGAGTCCGGGCAGCACACTGGCCGGGCCGAAAAGCAAGGTGCCGCCCCAGGTAACGGCCGCGGCCAACGCTCCCAGCGCCACGCCGACCAGGGGCAGCGCGGTCATCGCGCCGCGGCCCATCGGGGTGTTTCGCGAACCCGGGACGGGCATCACCGTTGCGAAGGCGAAAGCTGTTGCCACAGAGCGCATCACGACGATATGGGAGCGGACGGGCCGGTCACACCGGCGTGGGTGAACGTCGCCATCGACGAAAGGGTGGCCACGGCCGCACGCAACACCGGCAGCGCGAGCGCAGCACCGGCTCCCTCACCGAGCCGCATCCGCAGATCCAGAATCGGCTCCAACTCAAGGGCCGCCAAAGCCAGGGCATGACCCGGCTCGGTCGACCGATGGCCGGCTTGCCACCACAGCCGCGCGCCGGGAGCCAGACGTTCGGCGACCAGCGCGGCGGCCGTCACGGCCACGCCGTCCAGAAGCAGCGGGGTACGCCGCACCGCAGCCTGTGCGCAAAACCCCGCCAGCGCCGCCAAATCCGCGCCGCCGCAGCAGCGCAGCAACCCGACCGGGTCGGGCAACACCAGCCGCGTCCGAAACAGAGCATCCCGTACCGCCGCCACCTTACGTGCCCATCCGGCGTCGTCGATCCCGGTACCAAAGCCCACCACCGCGACCGGCTCGGCGTTGGTCAGTGCCGCCACCAATACCGCCGCGGCCGTGGTGTTTCCGATCCCCATGTCGCCGGCGATGAGCAAGTCCGCGCCGGCGTCGACCTCTTCGTCGGCGATCGCGCGGCCCGCGGCGATCGCACGAACCGTCTCCTCACCGGTCAACGCGTCCTCGATCCTGATGTCGCCGCTGCCACGCCGTATCTTGTGGGCGCCGATCCGCTCGGTCAACGCGTCGCCGTCGACCGCGAGGTCGGCCACGCGCACCGTCGCGCCGGCAAGATCGGCCAGCACATTGATCGCGGCGCCCCCGGCGTCGAAGTTGGCAACCATCTGCCCGGTCACTTCCGGCGGGTAGGCCGACACCCCGGACCGGGCGACGCCGTGGTCCCCGGCGAATACCACTACCCGGGCCCGCTCGAACTGCCTTGGCGGGCACTGCCGCTGACACGCCGCGATCCATGCCGACAGGTCCTCCAGGCGGCCCAGCGCGCCCCGCGGCTTCGTCAGCGTGTCTTGGCGGGCGCGCGCGGCGGCGGCTGCGCCCGCGTCGGGCGGCGATACCGGCCCAAACTCCATCAGGTCCCCGCCGGCTTGATCGGTACCGGCTGCCCGGCCACCACTAGCACCACCTGATCGCACAGGCTGGCGAGGCGCTGGTTGAGGCTGCCCAGTTCGTCGGCGAAGCGGCGCCCAGACGCGGTAGCGGGCACTACGGTCAGCCCGACCTCGGGGCTGACCAGCACCAGGGTGGACCCGAACGCCCCGACCGCGGCCAGCATGTCGTCGATCGTTTCGCGGACCGGGGCCGCCGCCGAGCCGTCGTCCCAGGCATTGTTGCGGTCCAGCGTGCCGGTCAGCCAAGCGCCGAGGTCGTCGATCAAGGTCGGGGTGTCCGGGGACCGGCGCAGCTGGGTGGTGATGTCATCGGTTTCGACCGTCGACCAATGCGCGGGCCGCCGGCTGCGGTGCTCGGCGATCCGGCGCGCCCAGGCCGGATCCGTGTCGCCGGCCAGCCCGGCGGCCAGGTAACGGACCGGCTGGTCGGCCGGCAGCGCCTTGGCGATGGTTTCCTCCGCCCACCGTGATTTGCCCGACCGGATCCCGCCGAGCACCAAGGTGCGCACCGGCGTCAGATGGCTTTCCGGCGACGTTCAGGCAACACTGCCGCCGTGATCGACTTGGGGACGCGGTGTTCTCAGCCGGCGCATCTGAGAAGCTCGGCCGGCGGCATAAAGACCCAGCTTCCAACGGCTTTCGGTGTTCTTCGGGAACTTGGCGTCGACCAGCCTGCTGATTTTGCGGCCCAGCAGGAGGCCGTCGACACCCATCACGGCCAGCAGCACCAACATCGCCGGCGAGACATAAAGCTGCAACTGCGGGACAGCGAACATGACGAACATCAAGAACAAAGTCGCCGGCATGAACAGGCCCAGCAAATTGCGCCGGGAGTCCACCACGTCGCGAACGTAGCGGCGGATCGGGCCTTGATCGCGCGGCAACAGATATGCCTCTTCACCGGCCATCATGCGCTCCCGGCGATCGGCCATCCGAGCGCGGTTGGCGGCGCGGTCGGCCTTGCGCTCCTTGCGGGTGAGTTTGGCGCGGGCCAGCGACTTGCGCCGGGCCCGCGCCTCCGACGCGGTCATCGGGGCCGGTGCGACCGGCCCCTTCTTCGCGGTGCGCCTGGCCTCGTTGCGCTTGGGCGTCGGCCGCCCCTTGGGGCCCGTGCGGCCCGATCCCTGCGGTGTGGTCTCCGCAATACTGGCGGCAGCAGTTGCAGCTGCTGCCGCGCCCTCGTCCTGGCCTTTCTTACGGCCCATCAGCTTCACAGAGGCCAGGTTACTGCCCCGATCGCACGCCTCGGAATTGGCTTGGAATGGCTTGCTATTAGACCTGCGTCAGCCCGTGCCTTGGCCCTACTCTTACCAGTGATGAACGGCTGCCGGTGATGGACGACGGGTCGATGGCCACCGACGATGGCGCCTTAGGCCTTGCGCCCGGCCGTCTGCAGTTGCCCGCCATGCTCGTTCTGGTGGCTCCGGATTGTTATGGCGACAGCATGTCGGCCGTGGAGGCCGCCGGCGCCATCGCGACCGGCTGGACGCGGTCACGTCCCGGTGACCGGTTCATCGTGGCTCCGCAGTCCGACGGAGGGCCCGGCTTCGTGGAGGTGCTGGCCAGCCGGCTGGGGGAGAAGCGGCGACTGCGGGTACCCGGGCCGCTGAGCACTATGGTGCAAGCCGCATGGGTATTCGACCGGAGCTCAGCGACCGCATACCTCGAGTGTGCGCAAGCCTGCGGTCTGGCATTGCTTGGTGGTCCACCCACCCCGGAAACCGCGATGGCGGCTCACAGCAGAGGAGTGGGGCAGCTGATCGCCGAGGCGCTGCGGGTGGGCGCTAAGCGGATCGTGGTCGGATTGGGCGGCAGCGCCTGCACTGACGGCGGGCAGGGGATGATCGCCGAACTCGGCGGCCTGGACGCTGCTCGCGGAAAGCTGGCCAACGTCGAGTTGGTGGCGGCCTCCGACACCGAATACCCGCTGCTGGGACCCTGGGGCGCGGCACGGGTGTTCGGGCCGCAGAAGGGCGCGGACACGGTCACCGTCGCAGCTCTGGAAGTCCGCCTGCAGGCGTGGGCGCTCATCCTGGAAGCGTTGGCCGGACGAGACGTCAGCTCGGAGCCGGGCGCGGCCGCCGCCGGCGGTATCGGCGCGGGGCTACTGGCGCTGGGCGGCCGTTGTCAGTCCGGTGCCGAGATCATCGCTGCGCACACCCGATTGGCCGACGATCTTGACATGGCGGAGCTGATCGTCACCGGCGAAGGCCGTTTCGACGAACAGTCGCTGCATGGCAAGGTGGTCGGCTTTCTGGCCGACGCCGCCCGACCGCGGGGAGTTCCGGTGATCGTGCTGGCCGGCCAGGTCGGATTGGACAACGCCACGGTGCGTTCGGCGGGCATCATGGCAGCCCTGTCCATCGCCGATCACGCCGGCTCGGTACGGCTGGCGCAGGCCGATGCCGCCAATCAGCTCATGGGTTTGGCATCTGTGGTGGCCGCGCGACTCGGGAATAGCGGTCCTGCCAGGTACCGTTGATGCAGTGGGCTGTTTCCGAGCGGATCGGGTCGCCTTGGGTAAGCCGGCGGGATCGAGCCACAACGGACCTACCTAACAATGAGCCATGTAGGAGAAGCAATGACGGTACAAAACGAGTCGAACGCCAAGACGCACGGGGTGATCCTGACCGAGGCCGCCGCCAGCAAGGCCAAGTCCCTGCTCGATCAGGAGGGACGGGATGACCTGGCGCTGCGCATCGCGGTCCAGCCAGGCGGGTGCGCGGGCCTGCGCTACAACCTCTTCTTCGACGACCGGACCCTCGACGGTGATCTGACCGCGGAGTTCGGCGGTGTGACGTTGACGGTGGATCGGATGAGTGCGCCCTACGTCGAAGGCGCATCCATCGACTTCGTGGACACTATCGAAAAGCAGGGCTTCACCATCGACAACCCAAACGCAACGGGCTCTTGCGCCTGCGGCGACTCGTTCAACTGACCGGGGTGGCCCTAGTAGGAGCCTCCGGTGCGCAACACGTAAGAGCACACCGTGATCTGGCCGCGCTGGAATAAGAGCTGAGCGACGCCTTGTACCGGCCCGCGCATCGGGCCCCCGCTCACAGGTGACACCTGCATGCTGAACAGCACCTGGGCCTGATACTGCGACAAGTACACGATCTTGTCGATCGAGGTCACCTGGACCTCGGAGAACTGTTTGCGGAACGCGTCGCTGCTCAGCTTGGCCAGCGCCTGGTCGGATCGTTTGTCGCGCACGCCGTCATACATGCCGCACAGCGTGTTGCGGACGATCTCATCGACGTCGCGGTGCTCGAGGGCGTCCAGGTACCCCTGAATCGCCGTTTTGGCCGTGGCCTCGGAGAACGTGGCGCCGGTGTTGGCGCCGTTGGTGCGCACGCCGTAGACGATGGCCACGGTCAAAGCGGTAACCAGCGCGAGTGCCACCAGAAGGCCGATGACCAGGCGCCGCTTGGACCGTCGCCGCGGGTAGGACACCGGCGGCCCCGGCTGCCCGGCATAATTGGCGGACGCAGGTCCTGGGTCGCCGGTGGGCGCCGGGCCGAACGCCGGGTTGCCGGCAGTTGGCTCACCGGGGAAGCCAAGCGGCTGCCATTCGGTGGGGGACGTTGGTCGGTCGCCGCCGACGGTGTGGTTCGGCGGGTGCGGGCCTGCCATCGTGGTTCTCCTACGGTGGTAGACGGGGCTGCAAGCGGGTTAGCGCCCGAGTTGTGCTCCCGGCGACTTGGGCGAGCTGCGTGAGTGAGTTCCCTAGGGAGGCTAGCGCACAACATTGCGCCGACCGCGAACACGGCGACGGTCGAGGCGCTGAGTAACCTAGGTAATCTTACTAACGAAGGGTGGAGACGTTCGTGACCATCGCGGTAACAGGGTCGATTGCGACCGACAATCTGATGCGGTTTCCGGGCCGGTTCTCTGAGCAGCTGCTGGCCGACCATCTGCAGAAGGTCTCGCTTAGCTTCCTGGTCGACGACTTGGTGATCCACCGCGGCGGGGTGGCGGGAAACATCGCCTTCGCCATCGGGGTGCTGGGCGGCGACGTTGCACTGGTCGGCGCCGCCGGCGACGACTTCGACGACTATCGCCAGTGGCTGCAGTCACACAGCGTCAACTGCGACAACGTCTTGATCTCCGAAACCGCGCACACGGCGCGCTTCACCTGCACCACCGACATCGACATGGCCCAGATCGCCTCGTTCTACCCGGGTGCCATGTCGGAGGCCCGCAACATCAAGCTCGCCGACGTGGTGGCGTCCATCGGTGAGCCGGATCTGGTCATCATCGGGGCCAACGACCCGGACGCGATGGTGGCGCACACCGAGGAGTGCCGCAAGCTGGGTCTGCCCTTCGCGGCCGACCCGTCCCAGCAGCTGCCCCGCCTGTCCGGCGACGAGATCGACAAGCTCGTCGCCGGCGCGGCCTACCTGTTCACCAACGACTACGAATGGGAGCTGCTGCTCAACAAGACCGGCTGGTCGGAGGCCGACGTGCAGCGCAAGGTGGGCCTGCGGGTGACCACGCTGGGCCCCAAGGGCGTGGACATCGTCGAGCCCGACGGCACGACCACCCACGTGGGCGTGGTGCCCGAAACCAGCCAGACCGACCCCACCGGCGTCGGCGACGCATTCCGCGCCGGTTTCCTCACCGGCAGCAGCGCCGGTCTGAGTCTGGAGCGCTCGGCGCAGTTGGGCTCGCTGGTCGCCGTGCTGGTGCTGGAGTCGACCGGAACCCAGAATTGGGACTGGAACCGCGAAACCGCGGTGACCCGGTTGGCCGGCGCCTACGGCGACGACGCGGCCAGCGAGATCGCCGCCGTGCTGGCCTGACCGGGTCAAGTGTGAACTCACGGCGTTGAGTGTGAGCTGAGGGCGGCGACACGCCGAGGATCTCCGCCCAGGGTGCACACCCGATGCCTTGGCTTCAAAGCTGGACAGGGTAGATCGGCTCGCTGATCTGCGGTACCACCGCGTGCTCGACGAAGATCGCGTGCCAGAGCATGAAGATCAGCAGCGTCCACAGCCGGCGGCTGTGATCGCCGGCGCCGTTTCGGTGCTCGTCGAGCATCCGGCGTACGGCGGCCCGGTCGACCAGGTGATCGGCGTGCGACGAGTCGACCATCGCGTAGGCCCACTCCAGCAATTCTCCGGCGCGCAGCCAGTGCCGGATCGGAACCGGGAAGCCCAGCTTCGGCCGGTTAAGCACGTGCACCGGAACGATGGGCTCCAAGGCGCGCCGTAGCGCGTACTTGGTCGTGGTGCGGGTGATCTTGGCCTCCACCGGCAGCCGCGAGGCGACGGCGAAGACCTCGGGGTCCAGGAACGGCACTCGCAGCTCCAGCGAGTTGGCCATCGTCATCTTGTCCGCCTTGACCAAGATGTCGCCGCGTAACCAGGTGAACAGATCCACGTGCTGCATGCGGGCCACCGGGTCCCAGCCGGCCGACTCCGCATACACCGACGCGGTCACGTCGGTGTGGGTCCACTCCTCCCGGAAGCCGGGCAGCACGTCGCGCAACTGCGCGTCGGAGAAGCTGCGGGCATTGCCGTAATAGCGCTCCTCGAGCGTCAGGGATCCGCGGTGCAGCAGACTCTTGCCGCGCATCCCCTCCGGCAGCGGCTTGGACACCTTGCCCATCGACCGGCGCAGCGGCCGCGGTAGGTAATCGAACGGCTTGAGCGACAAGGGCTCCCGGTAAATCGTGTAACCGCCGAACAGCTCGTCGGCCCCCTCGCCGGACAGCACCACCTTGACGTGCTTGCGGGCCTCGCGGGCGACGAAGAACAGCGGCACCAGCGCGGGGTCGGCGACCGGCTCGTCGAGGTACCAGACGATCTCGGGCAGCGCGGCGACGAACTCCTCCGGGCTGACCACCTTGGCGATGTGGCGGGCGCCGATCGCCTCCGCCGAAGCCACCGCGACGTCGATCTCGGAGAACCCCTCCCGCTCGAAACCGGTGGTGAAGGTGATCAGCCGGGGATTGTGCCGGATAGCCAGCGCCGCGATAGCGGTGGAGTCGATACCCCCCGACAGGAACGCCCCGACGGTGACATCGGCACGCATGTGTTTGGCCACCGAGTCCTCGAGCACCGCGGTGATCTCGTTATAGCGGGCCTGCTCGGTGTCGCGGCTGATCGGGCTCGCGGCAAACCGCGGCAGGAAGTAGCGGGTGATCGCCGGGGTCTCACCGGGCCGGATCCGCGCGTAGCAGCCCGATTCGAGCCGGCGCACCCCGCGGTGCAGCGTCTCCGGCTCGGGCACGTACTGCAGGACGGTGTAGTGCTGCACGGCCCGGTCATCGATCCGCGTGTCGAATCCGATCAACTCGGCCAGATCCAGCAGGCACTTCTTCTCGCTGGCCACGGCGGTGCCGCCGGTTCCGGTGGCCATGAACAGCGGCTTGATGCCGAAAGGATCACGCGCACAGAACAATTCGCGAGTAACGGTGTCCCACAGCGCGAATGCGAACATGCCGCGCAGCCGCGTCAGGACGTCGGTGCCCCAATAGTGGTAGCCGGCGACGATCGGCTCGCCGTCGCCGTCGGTGGCGAACACCGCGCCGTGGCGGGCAGCCAGCTCGTCGCGCAGCTCGAGGTAGTTGTAGATCTCGCCGTTGAACACCAACACGTAGCGGTCCGGCGCCTCCGGCGGACCCCAACGCAACGGCTGATGCGAGTGCGCGATGTCGATGATGGACAGCCGGTTGAAGCCGAACACGACGGACCCGTCGGCTCCTGGATCAGCCCAGGTGCCCGGCTCGTCGGGGCCGCGGTGGCGCATCAGATGCGATGCGCGGGCGATGGCATCGTCGGCTCTTGCCGCGGAGGCCGAGCAGTCCGGGGTGGCCGGGACGTCACCGGCCCCGGCGGCGGGGTTGGCGACGAACGCAAGCAGACCACACACGGCGCCCCAGTATGCCGCAATCGGACCTCGGACACCCGTGACCGGCCGGGGTTTCGTCGCCCGGGCCGGCGGCGTGGTCTACGCTGCGTAGTATTCGATATCCGAGCAGGAGGCGCCGACGTGACACCTCGCGAGCAGGCCGGTTCGCAACGTTTGTCGCAGGGCAGGTTTCCGGGCCGTTTTGGCAGCCGTTCCGGTGGCGTTCGGCGGGGTCTGTCCCGTCGTCTTCGGCCGCTGGCGCTGGCCGGGACACTCGGGGTGCTGGCATTGACCTTGAGCGGATGCAGCTGGTCGGAAGTGCTGGGCTTGGGTTGGCCGAAGGGCATCACCCCGCAGGCCCACGTCAACCGGGAGCTGTGGATCGGAGCGGTGATCGCCTCGCTGGTCGTCGGGGTCATCGTGTGGGGTCTGATTTTCTGGGCGTCCGCCTTCCACCGGAAGAAGGCAACTGACACCGAGCTGCCCCGGCAGTTCGGCTACAACATGCCGCTGGAGCTGGTGCTCACCGTGACGCCGTTTCTCATCATCTCGGTGTTGTTCTACTTCACCGTCGTGGTGCAGGAAAAAATGTTGCACCTCGACAAGGACCCCGAGGTGGTGGTCGACGTCACTGCCTTCCAGTGGAACTGGAAGTTCGGTTATCAGCGCGTCAACTTCAAAGACGGCACGCTAACCTACGACGGCGTGGACCAGGCGCGCAAGAACGCGATGCTTTCCAAGCCCGAAGGCAAAGACGCCCACGGTGAGGAGCTTGTCGGACCGGTTCGCGGACGCAACACGTCCGACCGCACCTACCTGAACTACGACAAGGTCGAGACGCTGGGCACCCAAACCGAAATACCGGTGCTGGTAATCCCCACCGGTAAGCGCATCCAATTCGTGCTGAACTCCGCCGATGTGGTCCACACATTCTGGGTGCCGGAATTTTTGTTTAAACGCGACGTGATACCCAACGCCGAGGCGAACAACTCCATCAACGTCTTTCAGGTCGACGACATCACCCAGCCCGGGGCGTTTGTTGGCCACTGCGCCGAATTCTGCGGCACCTATCACTCGATGATGAACTTCGAGGTCCGGGTGGTGCAGCCCAATGACTTCAAGGCTTACTTACAACAGCGGATCGAAGGAAAGACCAACGCCCAGGCATTGCAGGCAATCGGTCAGCCTCGAGCGGCGGTGACAACGCACCCGTTCGACACGCGCCGCGGTCAGTTGTCCGGAAGCCAGAGTTAAGGACACCAAATGCACATCGAAGCCAGGCTGTTCGAATTCATCGCCGGGTTCTTCTTTTTCGTTGCGTTTCTCTACGCGCTATTGACGGCGCTCTTCGCCACCGGCGGTGAGGAGTGGGCAGGCACCACGGCACTGGCGTTGACCGGCGGATTGGCGATGATCGTGGCCACCTTCTTTCGGTTCGTGGCGCGCCGCATCGATACTCGGCCCGAGGACTACGAGGGTGCTGAGATCAGTGATGGAGCAGGGGAATTGGGCTTCTTCAGTCCGCACAGTTGGTGGCCGATTCTGGTCGCGCTGTCGGCCTCGGTGACCGCGGTGGGTATCGCGCTGTGGCAGCCGTGGCTGATCGTTGCCGGGGTGGGGTTTGTCCTTGCTTCGGTGGGCGGATTGGTTTTCGAGTATTACGTCGGTCCCGAGAAGCACTGATTTGCGGCCCAAAGGTCACAATCAGATCACGTGATTGGTGGTCGGTTCGCCAAGACTTCTTTGCCTCTCTCGGTTCGGTAGTGTTTGCCCAGGCAAATGAGAATTTCCCAAGTGCGCGCGCAGCGATGTAGCCGCGGCGCCCCGCGCGCTGGTGATGCAGTTGGACAGGGCAGGCAATGATGAGCGGGCCAAGACCCCCGGAACGGGAACCCGAGGAACCCGGTTACGCCGATGAGACTGGCCATGAACCGGATTCCGGCGATGAGCCCGCCGATGCATTAGAACCCGGTGGCGAACCCGAGCCCGTCGGCGAGCTCGAACCTCTCAACGACAGCGCCGAACTAGCGGCGGACCAGACGGGCCAGGCGGACGCATATTCGCGGGCCTACTCGGCTCCGGAATCCGAGCATTTGACCAGTGGCCCTTATGTGCCGGCCGATCTGCGGCTCTACGACTACGACAGCTACGACGAGTCATCCGACGCGGATGACGAACACGGCGCGCCGCGGTGGCCATGGGTGGTCGGCGTGGCCGCCATCGTGGCCGCCATTGCGCTGGTGGTTTCGGTGTCGCTGTTGTTCGCGCGTACCGACACCACCAAACTTGCCAACCCCAACACGACGACGGTCCCGTCCACGCCGCCGATGCAAGACGAGGTAACGACCACCAAGCCTCCGCCGCCACCACCCACCACGGAGGTTCCCCCGCCGCCGCCTACCGAGACCCAGACAGTGACCGTGACGCCGTCACCTGCTCCGCCTCCACCGCCACCCGCGACGACCAGCGCAGCGCCGCCCCCGGCCACCACCACCGCGGCGGCGCCCCCGCCGGCGCCGCCGACCACCACACCGACCGGTCCACGGCAGGTGACGTATTCGGTGACCGGTACCAAAGCGCCGGGCGACATCATCTCGGTGACCTACGTCGACGCGTCAGGGCGGCGGCGTACCCAGCACAACGTGTATATCCCCTGGTCGATGACCGTCACACCGATTTCGCAATCCGACGTCGGCTCGGTCGAGGCGTCCAGCCTTTTCCGGGTCAGCAGACTCAATTGCTCGATCACGACAAGCGATGGAACGGTGCTCTCATCGAACACCAACGACGCGCCGCAGACGAGCTGCTGATGGTCAGCAGATACTCGGTATATCGACGTGGGTCGGACTACACCGTTTCCCCGGAGGTGGTCGATCGCATTCTGATCGGGGCGTGTGCCGCGATCTGGCTGGTGTTGCTGGGAGTGAGTGTCGCGGCCGTCGTCGCGTTGGTGGACCTCGGGCAAGGCTTCCACAAGACGGCCAGCAACCCGCATACACCTTGGGTGTTGTACGCGGTCATCGTGGTGTCCGCGTTGATCATCGCGGGGGCGATCCCGATGCTGCTACGGGCTCGCCGGATGGCGCAAAGCGAGCCGGCTGCTCGTGTTACGACCGCGCCGGCCCGCGGGGCGGTCAGACCCGCGGTGCGGGTCGGATCGCCCTCCGCGCGGACCGTGGACGAGTGGCCGCAGCGGGCGGCGGTGCAGACCGAGGAGGGGGGCGCCGAGTGGTCGGATGAGGCGGTGGACAGGATTTGGTTGCGCGGCACGGTCCTCTTGACGGCCACGATGGGCGCGGCGCTGATCGCGGTCGCGGCCGCGACCTACCTGATGGCGGTCGGCCACGATGGCGCGGCCTGGGTCGGCTATGGGCTCGCGGGATTCATCACTGCAGCGATGCCGGTGATCGAGTGGCTGCACATCCGCGAACTGCGCCGCGTCGTCGCAGAGCACTAGCTGCAGCGCCACGACACTCAATCTGTCGCGACGACACCCCGCCGGGGCACGTCGCAGAGGTCTAAGTCTCGCGACTTCCCGCCAGCGGAGGCCGGGCGGAAGCAGGCTAGCGCTCGCCGTCTTCGCCGTTTGGCGAGTCGACGAGGCCTTCTTGGTAGTCGCGTACCGCGGTCAGGGCACGTTGCTCGGAACGGTGCGCTGCCTCGCGCAGAGCTGCATCCTCGGACGGCGGGTCGGCGAACAAGAAGCTGCCGCTGCCCGGTGTACCGGCCGAACCCAGCTTGTTCATCTTCTTGGGCACCGGAGCGCCCTGGTACTCCAACGGTATCGGGTGACCATCTGCGTCGACCGGGCCGAGCGGCTGATGCAGCTCGATGTAAGCGCCCTGGGGCAGCCGTTTGATGATGCCGGTCTCGATGCCGTGCTCGAGCACCTCACGGTCGCTCCGTTGCAGCCCGATGCACCACCGGTAAGCAATGAAATAGACCACCGGCGGCAGGATCACCATCCCGATACGCCCGATCCATGTCGTCGCGTTCAGCGAGATGTCGAACTTGTACGCGATGATGTCGTTCATCGCGCTCAGCGTCAGCACCATGTAGAACGCGATCGCCATCGCGCCGACCGAAGTGCGCACCGGGACATCCCGCGGACGCTGCAGCAGATTGTGGTGCGCGTAGTCACCGCTGAACCGCTTCTCCAGGAAGGGGTAGATGATCAGCAGGATGAAGATCAGGCCCATGATCAGTGCGACCCAGACGGCGGCCGGGATCGTGTGGTGCCAGAAGTAGAACTCCCACGGCGGCCAGATACGGGCCAGACCCTCGGTCCACATCATGTAGAAGTCGGGCTGCGAGCCCGCCGACACATGAGATGGCTTGTAGGGGCCCAAGTTCCAGATCGGGTTGATCTGTAGCAGGCCACCCATGAGTCCGAGTACACCAACGATGGCTGCGAAGAACGCGCCGGACTTGACCGCGAACACCGGCATCACCCGCACGCCGACGACGTTGTGCTCAGTGCGGCCCGGTCCCGGGAATTGGGTGTGCTTCTGGAACCACACCAGCGCCAGGTGCGCGCCGATCAGCGCCAGGATGATTCCCGGTAGCAGCAGGATGTGCAGCGCGTACATGCGCGGAACGATGTAGCCATCTGTGGCGCATTCGTACCCCACGCCGCCGCAGGGGAAGTCGCCGCCGAACAACACCCAGTGCAGCCAGGTGCCGATCACCGGCATCCCCAGCGTGATCGATGACAGCGAGGCCCGGATCCCGATGCCCGAGAGCAGGTCATCGGGGAGAGAGTAACCAAAGAAACCCTCGAACATCGCCAGGATCAGCAGCAGCGACCCGATGACCCAGTTGGCTTCCCGGGGCCGGCGGAACGCGCCAGTGAAGAAGATGCGGGCCAGGTGCACCATTATCGACGCGGCGAAAATCAAGGCGGCCCAATGGTGAACCTGGCGGACGAACAGGCCGCCACGCACCTCGAAGGAGATGTCGAGAGTCGAGGCGAAGGCCTTGGACATGTCGACGCCGCGCAGCGGTTGGTAGGCGCCGTTGTAGGTGACCTCCGCCATGGACGGATCGAAGAACAGCGTCAAGTACACGCCGGTGAGCAGCAGCACGATAAAGCTGTATAAAGCTATCTCGCCCAGCAGGAATGACCAGTGGGTCGGGAAGACTTTGTTGAGCTGCCTGCGGACCGCCGCCGATGGGTGATACCGGGTGTCGATGTCCTCGCCTTGACGGGCCAGGACATCACCGATCTTGGGCGGACTTAATTTCGGACTCATGATGTGGTGCGCTCCCAAAATGCGGGCCCAACGGGCTCGACGAAGTCGCCGTTGGCGACCAGATACCCGTTTTGGTCGATGGTGATGGGCAGTTGCGCCAGGGCACGGGCCGCCGGACCGAAGATCGGCTTGGCGAAGTGCAAGGCGTCGAACTGCGACTGGTGGCAAGGGCACAGGATTCGGTACGTCTGCTGTTCGTAAAGCGATGCGGGGCAACCCAAGTGCGAGCAAACCTTCGTGTAGGCGAAGTATTCACCCCAGTTGAAGCTCTCTTGGCCTTGGCGTTTGACCATGCGTGGCATGTCGCTGGGCCGGATCCGGATGAGCATCACCGGGTTGCGGACGCCCTGGTTGATCGCACGGAGCTTTTCCTGCGATTCCGGGGTGGCGCCGTCCCCGTCGGACTCCCGCCAGGGGAAGACGGTCTCCATGCCGCCCGCGTCGAGGTCCTCGGGGCGCATCTTGATGAACGGTGACGTGCCGGCGGAGCCGGTGGCTCGCGCCAGAAAGATGGTCTCGCCCTGGTAGCGCGGGGTCCAGCCGGATGTCCACAGCACGGCCTTCTTACCCTCGGCGGTGGGCACCACCGGCTTCCACGGATTCTTGATCAAGCCACCGATGAACGCCACCAACGTGGACAGGCCGAACGCGCCCAGACCCATGCCCAACGACAGCCCGATCACCTTGCGGCGTCCGATGGTCGATCCCTGGTAGGCGTCCTTCAGGTTCGCCACGACCGTCTTGCGATCGATGTCTCGGGACGCGCCGTCATGGCGCTGTTGGATCGAAATCTCTTCTGGGATAAACCGTTTCTGGAACAGCACGGCGCCGATCGCGATCGACAGGATGGACAGCCCGAAGGTCAGGCCGTACAGCGGTGTGGTCAGCGTGTACAGCAGGCTGCCGGAGGCTTCCTTCGGCTTGTACTCCCATGGCCAGAACAGGAAGATCAACAGCAACGCCAGCCCGAAAACACCGCCCAGCACAAGCCACAGGGCGACACCGCGTTCGGCGCGCTTCTCGGCTTTGGTGCCCGCGACCGGCCAGCGGTCTTCTTTGAAGACCGTGTCGACGCCGTCGAGCTTGCCGCCCAGCGTGACGAGTTCGTTGTCCGACATGGCGGCCAGCGCCGCTTCATCGGGTTCCTTCTCGCCGACGCCTCGAGGGCTCCCGCCGGTGTCAGAGCCGTGAACGTCGCCTTGGCTCATTTTGCGCCGCTCCTCCTCATCGCTCCGCTCTGCATCGTCTCGGCGCGGCTCATGCTCGTGCCCCAATCCACAATGCCAACCCGATGGCAGCGACCATCCCGATGATCCACGCGGCCATGCCCTCGGGTGCGGGCCCGAAGCCACCCAGGCCGTAGCCGCCCGGCTGCCGCTCTTCGGTCACCGCCTTGATGTAACCGATGATGTCCTTCTTGGCTTCGAAGGACAGCTGGCGGTCGGAGAACTTCGGCATGCTCTCCGGGCCGGTCCGCATCGCCGCCAGGATCTGCTGCTCATTGGCGGGGCCCAGGCCCGGGGCGTATTTGCCGGACGAGAGCGCCCCGCCCTTCCCGGTGAAGTTGTGGCACGACGAGCAGTTCAGCCGGAACAGGTCCCCACCGCGGCCAAGGTCCTCGCCGCGCAGCGACCGCATCGCCAAGCTGCCGTCCGGATTACGCACCACCGTCGGGCCGCCACCGTTGGCCTGCACGTAGGCGCCGAGCGCGTCGATCTGCGCTTCGTCGAAAATCGGTGCTTTACGGGGCGCCTGGGCCGCCTCCGCCATGACGGGCATCCGGCCGGTGGACACCTGGAAGTAGACCGCCTCCTCGCCAACGCCGATCAGGCTCGGCCCGTGGTCCTGCACGCCCTGCAGGTTGGCGCCGTGGCAGGACACGCAAGAGGTATCGAACAGCTGCTTGCCGGTCCGCAGCAGCGCCGAGGACGACTCGTCGGCGACGGCCACCTGCGGCCTAGGGGTCAGGACCGCGGCCAGGCCGCCGGCGATGGTCAGCGCGATCAGCAGCAGCAGCCCGCCCGACAAGCGGCGGCGCAGGCGTCGTCGGGAGCGATCCTGGCGCTGACTTCGCGGCTTGTTGCGACCGGATCGGGTAGACCCCAGTTTCTTCAACCGAGCACTCCTGTTCATAGAAGCCAGCTCAACGGATGAAATAGATCACGGTGAACAGCGCGATCCACACGATGTCGACGAAATGCCAGTAATAGGAGACGACGATGCTGGCCGTCGCCTGCGCCGGGGTGAACTTGCTCATCACCGTGCGGGCCAGCAGGAAGATGAAGGCGATCAAGCCGCCGGTGACGTGGAGCCCGTGGAAGCCGGTGGCCAGATAGAACACGCTGCCGTAGGCGCTGCCGGGGATGGTGGTGCCGTGAGTCGCCAGGTGGTAGTACTCGTAGCCCTGGCCGAGGACGAAGAACAGGCCCATCAAAAAGGTGATGACATACCAGCGGCGCAGCCCGAACACGTCGCCGCGCTCGGCCGCGAAAACGCCCATCTGGCAGGTGAAAGACGACGCGATCAGCACGAGCGTCACCGGGACGGCCTGGTAGAGGTTGAGCTCGGTTGGCGGCGGCGGCCACTTCCCGCCCGACTGAGCACGTGCGGTGAAATACATCGCGAACAGGCCAGCAAAGAACATCAACTCGCTGGAAAGCCACACAATGGTGCCGACACTGACCATGTTGGGGCGATTCAGCGAGTGAACCCGCGATGTAATTGCTGTACCTGAGGTCCCGGCAGCGCTGGTCACATCCGCAAGTATGACGCTTTGTAGTTGTCGAACTCCACCCGGGGCGGCATTTGATCTTTAGCGCGTCGCGCCGGCGTCGATATCGTGCCGCCGTCGCCGATGGTTGGGGCAGGTTCGATCGCCGTGGGACGATCGGCGCGTGGCTGTGTCACCTGAGGCTCGCGGTGGTTCTCCCGCACGCTCGCCGAGCGACGAAGCCGGGTCGGCGCCATCGTGGCGGCAGGTCCTGGCCCGGTTGACGGGCGGTCAGGAGCTGCGTCGCGGCCAGGCCGCCTGGGCGATGGACCAGATCATGGCCGGCAACGCGAGCCCTGCCCAAATCGCCGCCTTCGCGGTCGCGATGGCGATGAAGACGCCCAGTTCAGCCGAAGTCACCGAGCTGGCCGACGTCATGCTGAGCCACGCGCGCCCGATGCCGGCCGGGGCGATCCGTGACGACACCGTCGACATCGTCGGTACCGGTGGCGACGGCGTCAACACCGTCAACCTGTCCACCATGGCAGCGCTGGTGGTGGCCGCGGCCGGGGTACCGGTGGTCAAGCACGGCAATCGGGCGGCGTCGTCGTTGTCCGGCGGCGCCGACACGCTGGAGGCGCTCGGGGTGCGGATCGACCTGGGACCCGAGCAGGTCGCGCACAGCCTCGCCGAAGTCGGCATCGGGTTCTGCTTTGCGCCGCTGTTTCACCCGTCGTACCGGCACGCGGCCGCGGTACGTCGCGAGATCGGGGTGCCAACCGTGTTCAATCTCCTTGGACCACTTACCAATCCGGCTAGGCCGCGGGCCGGTCTGATCGGCTGCGCATTCGCCGACCTGGCCGAGGTGATGGCGGGGGTGTTCGCCGCGCGCCGGTCCAGCGTGCTGGTGGTACACGGCGACGACGGGCTCGACGAGCTGACCACCACGACCACCAGCACGATTTGGCGAGTTCAGGCCGGCACGGTGGACAAGCTGACGTTCGACCCGGCCGGGTTCGGGTTCGCCCGCGCCGATTTGGAGGATCTGCTGGGCGGCGACGCGGAAGCCAACGCCGCAGAAGTGCGGGCGGTGCTGGCCGGGGCCACCGGACCGGTCCGCGACGCCGTCGTGCTCAACGCCGCCGGGGCGATCGTCGCGCACGCTGGCCTATCCAGCCGCGCTGAATGGCTGCCGGCGTGGGAGGACGGGTTGCAGCGGGCCAGCGCGGCCATCGATTCCGGTGCGGCCGAACAGCTGCTCGCGCGATGGGTGCGGTTCGGCCAGCAAGTCTGAGCCGGCCTGTTCACCGGCCAGGCGCGCCGAGCGGGCCAACGCGGCCCACGCCGCCCACGAGCCGGCCGAGCGCAATGGAGTGGACCAGCCGGCGTCGTCGATGCTGGCGACCCGGACGATGCGCACCCCGGGGGCGGCCAGCCAGCGCGCGATGAGCGCGGTTTCCTCGACCAGCGCGCCGCCGAGCGGGGCCGCCTCGGGCAAGATCGCCTGTGCGCCAGCGTGAATCGCGTCGATGACCGGCATCGGTGGCACCCCGCGCGCGGCGCTGCCGGCCGCGGCGAGTTGGCCGTAGCGGATGACGGCGAGGTGGTAGCCGCCCTGACCGTCGGGTGCGGCGGCGATCAGCTCGGGCAGCGCGGCCAGCCCCCGCAGCCGCTGGCCACGCCACAGCGTCTCGATGGCGGCGGCGGTGCGGTCGCGCAGCCGCGCGGCGCTCTCGAAGTGACGCTGCTCGGCAAGCATCGTGACGTGCTGGACGGCGGCGGCCAGGGCGCCGTCGTCCAGCCCGCCGATCAGCGCCGCGATGCGCGCCACGGCCGCCGCGTACTGAGTGGCCGTCACGCCGCGGACGGCCGGGCAGGGTGACACCTCGACCTCGGGACAGGCCGACCCGTGCAGCGCTGAGCGTCCGAGCCGTGCGGTGCAGGTCCGCAACCCGGTGAACCGGGCCAGCAGGAACGCCGTGTCGGTCCCGTCGGTGCGGGACCGAAACGGGCCGACGGCGCGGTCGTGCCGCGGCGCGCGCACGGCCGCCAGCCGCGGAAACGCCTCGTCGGTCAGCGCCAGCCACCACCATCGCTGCGGGAATCGCGACCGGCGGTTGTATGGCGGCGCGTGCGCGGCCAGCATCCGCAGCTCGCGGACACCGGCCTCCAGCGCATGCGCGCATTCGACATGGTCGACCGCGGTGGCCAGCGTGACCATCTCCTTGATCCGGCCGCGGGGATCCGCGCCGGTGAAGTACTGGCTCACCCGGCGCCGCAGATCGACGGCGGTGCCGACGTAAAGCACCTCGCCGGCCGGCCCGCGGAACAGGTAGACCCCCGGCCGGTGCGGCAGCCCTTCGGCGAGGACCTTCTTGCGGCGCTGGGCCGGTGTCACGTCGGGCAGATACGAACGGAGGTCGGCGTAGGTGTGCACGCCCTGGTTACCGACCCGCTCGATCAGGGCGTGCAAGACGTCGACGGTGGCGCGGGCGTCGTCGAGCGCACGGTGGGTCGGCTGGGCGGCGACGGCAAACAGCCGCGCCAGGGCGGCCAGCCGCACGCTGGGGGCCTCCTCGCGGCTGAGCACGCGGCGAGCCAGCCGGACCGTGCACAGCACCCGCGGCCGGGGCCACGGAATGTCGCATCGCTGCGCGGCGGCCCGCAGGAACCCGACGTCGAACCCGGCGTTGTGGGCGACCAGCACGGCGTCGCCGGCGAATTCGAAGAACATCGGCAGTACGGCGTCGATGGTGGGGGCGTCGCACACCATCGCCGTGGTGATGCCGGTGAGCTGCACGATCTGGGGCGGGATGTCGCGCTGCGGGTCGACCAGCGTGGCGAACTCGCCGAGCACGACGCCGCCGCGGACCTTGACCGCGCCGATCTCGGTGATGGCGTCGGGGGCGGTTCCGTCAGCGCCCTTGGTGCGTCCACCGGTGGTCTCCAGATCCACCACGACGAAGGTGGTTTCGCGCAACGAGACGTCTTCGGTTGCCCATGGTGGTCCCAGGTCGGCGAAACTCAGCTGAGTCGCGCCCGGTGCACCCATGGCGGCGACGTTAAGCACGTCCACCGACAGCCGCGAAGCTCCCACGCCGAGCAGCTGTCGCGAGGACATGTCGGTGCCCCCGGTTAGCGTTCAGCGAAGCACGGCCAAGCCAGACCGAGAGGACCGACCCTGATGGCACAAAGCGGTGGACGCGACAGTGATGGTGTGACGGCGCCGGGCCCGGGGGCGCCGGTGGTGATTGACTGCGACGACTGCGCGGTGCGCGGACCGGGATGCCGCGACTGTGTGGTCAGCGTCTTGCTCGGCGCGCCGGAAACGTTGTTGCAGGACGAACGGGATGCGCTGAACGTACTCGCCGAGGTTGGCCTGGCGCCGCGACTGCGGTTGGTACCGATTCGCCGGGATCGCGGGGCTGGTGTAGCCTAAACGCCTTGTGCGACAAACTGTTCCCTGCTGCCCCAACTCGCTGGACCGCCTGCGGGCACACCCGTCTTTCACACAGAAATGACAGAAATCTTTCTAATTTCTTAACCGCCCGGTTTGGACAAACGCCGATATCGTTTCGTAACCTATTTGAGACCTAAACCAGATCACGCCCATCTGTCGACGGCCGTTTAAGGAAGCAAAAATCTTGAGGCTTGGCTCTAGGTACCGGATTGCGCGTGTCGTCACACGTTCTCTCGTCGGGACGCTAGCGGGCTTCACGGTGTTATCGGGTGCTGTGGCCGCACACGTGTCGGCCGACCCGGCCGATGACGCGCTCGCAAAGCTCAACCAGCTGTCCCGCCAGGCAGAGCAGACCACCGAGGCGATGCACAGCGCACAGCTCGACCTGAACGACAAGCTGGCCGTCGAGCGTGCAGCAGAGAAGAAGCACACCGACGACCAGGCCGCCGTGGATGCGGCGAAGGCTCGGTTGGCGTCGTTTCAGGCCGCGGTCAACAAGCTCGCAGCCGTGACCTACATGGGCGGGCGCGTCGACGGTATGGAAGCCATACTGACTGCGGGATCACCCCAAGGGCTGATCGACAAGCTGGCGATGCAGCGCGTGATCGCCACTCAGATGCGCGACCAGATGGCGAGTTACCGGGCCGCCGGTGAGCAGGCCGCCAAGGCGGAACGGGAATCCGGCAAATCTGCCGCGGACGCGAAGAGTTCCGCCGAGCAGGCCGCTGCGGTCCGAGCGAGCTTACAGTCCAAGCAAAGCCAGCTGCAGGTGCAGATCGCGGTCGTCAAGTCGCAGTACATGTCCTTGACCGCCGACCAGCGCACCGCACTCGCCAATCCCGGGCCCGTGCCCGAGGGCGTTCCGGCACCTGGTGCGCCGGCGCCGGACGCCGCGCCGCCGCTCGGCGGACAGGGGCCGGCCGACGCTGCGCCGCCACCCGGCGGACCATTCGCACCTCCTCCCGGCGGGCTATTCGCACCGCCGCTCCCCGGCGGCGGGGTCGGCGGCGGCGACCGCGCCACCGTGGTCCAGGCGGCGTTGACCCAGGTCGGTTCGTCGTACGTGTGGGGTGGTGCCGCGCCGGGTGGATTCGACTGCTCCGGATTGGTGATGTGGGCGTTCCAACAGGCCGGCATCTCGCTGCCGCACTCCAGCCAGGCGCAGGCGCAAGGCGGTCAGCCGGTGGCACTGTCGGACCTGCAGCCCGGCGACGTGCTGACCTTCTATTCCGACGCGTCCCATAGCGGCATCTACATCGGTGACGGCATGGTGATCCATTCCTCCACGTACGGGGTGCCGGTGCGGGTGGTACCGATGAATGCCGCAGGCCCGATCCACGACGCCCGCCGCTACTAAAGGCCCGGCCACGCAGCGCCGGCGCCTCGCGATACTGCTGGCTTGGGTGTTCGTAGTTGAGCTGGTAGTGGCCGCGGCGGTGCCGTTCGACGCAGCACGTGACAGTCGGGTAAGGCCTGCCCAGCTGGTCACGCCCCCGCGCAGCCAGGTCGGTGCCGCGGCGACGTCCTTGGTCGTCGGTGACCGCCGGGTGCGCCTGCTTGGCCTCGGGGGCCCGGCCAGCGACCGGCTGTTGTCGCGGGTGGCCGCCAACATCGGCGCTGCGGTCGACGCGGTTGAGGCCTTCTGGGGCGTCGATTGGTCCCGCGACATCTCGGTGGTCGCGGCCGGCACGGACCAGGAGTTCCGTGCCGCTGCCGGTGGTGGACCGCCGTCGCAGTGGGCCGATATCGCGGCCGTGACGGTGGTCGACCGGGTTGATCCCGTTCACCGGGTGGTGGTTGGCCAGCGCATCGTGTTCGCGCCGGGCGCGGCCAACATGACCGAGGCGGCGCTCCGAATAGTGTTGGCGCATGAGCTTTTTCACTATGCGGCGCGCGCCGACACCGCTTCGGACGCGCCCCGGTGGCTGACCGAAGGGGTCGCCGATTTCGTGGGCCGGGCGCCGGCTCCGGTGCGCGCCGACGCGATGCCGGTGCCGCTGACGCTGCCGTCGGACACCGACCTGGACGCGCCCGGCTCGCAGCGCTCGTTGGCCTACGACCGCGCGTGGTGGTTTGCACGTTTCGTCGCCGATACCTACGGGGCGCCAAAGTTGCGTGACCTGTACCTGGCCGCCTGTGGCGTCCGGCATGCAGACGTGGCCACCGCGGTCCACGACGTGCTGGGCACCGACTCGGCCAGCCTGCTGGCGCTCTGGCACCAGTGGCTGACCCGCTAGATCGGATTGCCTGACCCGCCCCCTCGCCCCTGCGCGGCTGGGGTGCCCCCACCTCAGACCGTTGCACGGTCTGCATCGTCGTCAGGCTAGCCTGACGCAGGTGAGTCGGGTCCTACTGGTAACCAACGACTTTCCGCCCCGCCCGGGCGGCATTCAGTCCTACCTCGGCGAGTTCGTCGGCCGGCTGGTTAAGGCCGGGTCGCACGCGGTAACGGTGTACGCACCGCAATGGAAGGGCGCCGACGCCCACGACGCGGCGGCCAGCGCTGCCGGCTATCGGGTGGTCCGCCACCCGGGCACGCTGATGCTGCCCGGACCCATGGTGGATGCCCGGATGCGTCGGCTGATCGCCGACAACGGCATCGACACCGTCTGGTTCGGCGCGGCCGCACCGTTGGCGCTACTGGCTCAGCGTGCCCGCGGCGCCGGGGCGTCGCGGGTACTGGCCAGCACGCACGGCCACGAAGTGGGATGGTCGATGCTCCCGGTCGCGCGCTCGGTGCTGCGCCGCATCGGCGACACCACCGACGTCGTGACGTTCGTCAGCCGCTACACCCGTTCCCGGCTGGCGCCGGCCTTCGGACCCGCGGCGTCACTGGAATACCTGCCGTCGGGCGTGGACACTGACCGGTTCCGGCCCGATCCGGCGGCCCGCGCCAAGCTGCGCGACCGCTATCGGCTAGGCGAGCGGCCCACCGTGGTGTGCCTGTCTCGGCTGGTTCCGCGCAAAGGCCAGGACATGCTCATCAAGGCGTTGCCGTCGATCCGGCGCCGCGTCGATGGAGCAGCCCTGCTCATCGTCGGCGGCGGTCCCTACCTGGAATCGCTGCGCAAGCTGGCCCGCGAGTGCGGGGTCGCCGACCAGGTGACTTTCACCGGCGGCGTACCGGCCGCCGAGCTCGCCCCGCACTACGCGCTGGCCGACGTCTTCGCGATGCCATGCCGCACCCGCGGCGCCGGCATGGACGTCGAGGGCTTGGGCATCGTTTTTCTGGAAGCCTCGGCGACTGGCCTGCCGGTGATCGCCGGGCAATCCGGTGGAGCTCCAGAAACCGTGCAGCACAACAAGACTGGGCTGGTGATCGACGGCCGCTCGGTGCACAAAGTCGCCGACGCCGTCACCGAGTTGCTCAGCGATCCTGACCGGGCTGCCGCAATGGGCGCGGCGGGGCGTCAGTGGGTGACGGCCCAGTGGCGGTGGGACACGCTGGCCGCCCGGCTGGCCGACCTGCTGCGCGCCTAGTCGGTCTCGTAGATGGCCTCGATCTCGGAGGCGAATTTTTCGGCCACCACGTTGCGCTTGACCTTCATCGTCGGCGTCAGCTCACCGGTGTCCTCGGTGAAGTCGACCGGCAGAATACGGAACTTGCGGATCGACTCGGCGTGCGACACCGCCTGATTAGCTTCTTTGATGGCGGCGTCCACCTCCGCGACCAGATCGGGGTCGGTGGCCAGATCGCCCACCGACGCGCCGGCCGGTTTCTGATTGCGCTCTTTCCAGCCGCCGAATGCCTCAGGATCGATGGTGATCAGCGCGCCGATGAACGGCTTGGCGTCCCCGACCACCATCGCCTGACTGATCAGCGGATGTGCCCGCAGCCGGTCTTCGAGCACGGCGGGCGCAACGTTCTTGCCGCCCGCGGTGACGATGATCTCCTTCTTGCGGCCGGTTATCTTCAAAAAGCCGTCCTCGTCGAGGGCGCCCAGATCGCCGGTCTTGAACCAGCCGTAGGTGAACGCCTCGCTGGTGGCCTGCTCGTTGCGCCAGTAACCGCTGAACACCACGCCGCCGCGCACCAACAGCTCGCCGTCGTCGGCGATGCGCATGCTGTTGCCGGGCAACAAAGTTCCGACGGTGCCGATCTTGACGTTGCCGACCTGGTTGACCGTGATGGCCGAGCTGGTCTCGGTCAGGCCGTAGCCTTCATGGATGGTCAGGCCCACGCCGCGGTAGAAGTGCCCGAGCCGCGCGCCCAGCGGCGCGCCGCCGGAGACCGAGGCATGGCAATCGCCGCCCAGCGCCGCGCGCAGCTTGTGGTACACCAGCCGGTCGAACACCGCGTGCTTGGCGCGCAGCAGCAGCCCGGGCCTGCCGCCGTCGTGAGCCTGGCTCCAATCGACGGCGGTTTGCACGGCCATCGCGAAGATCCGCCCCTTGCCTTCGTTGGCGGCGTTTTGCTCGGCGGTGTTGTAAATCTTCTCGAAAACCCGGGGGACCGACACCACCACCGTCGGCTTGAACACCGCGAACATCGGCAGCAGATTCTTGATGTCGCTGGTGAAGCCGACGGTGACCTTGTTGGCGAACGCGGACAAGGTGAGCGACCGCGCCAACACGTGGGCCAGCGGCAAGAAGATGAGCAGCCGCTGCCCCTCGGCGAGCAGTGTCGGGAGGCTCTCCTTGGCGCCGCGGGTCTCATAGAGCAGGTTGGAATGGGTCAGCTGGCAGCCCTTGGGCCGCCCGGTGGTGCCCGAGGTGTAGATGAGCGTCGCGGGGTTTTCGGCACGCAGCCCCTCGAGGCGCGCGGTCAGCTCGGCCGGGTCAACTGCAGCGCCCGCCTCGGCCAGCTGATCAAGCGCTTTGGGACCCGAACCGTTGATGTGCAGCACGCGGCGCAGGGCGGGCAGTTCGGCGGTGAGTTCGGTGACCATGGCCGCGTGTGCGTCTGTTTCGGCTAACGCCACCACCGCCTCGGAGTTCTGCAGCACCCAGCGCACCTGTTCGGCCGAGGACGTCTCATAGATGGGAACGGTGACCGCGCCCACCGACAAGATCGCGAGGTCCAGGATCGCCCACTCGTAGCAAGTGGCCGAGAAAATGCTGACCCGGTCACCGGCTTGCACCCCGAGGGAGATCAAACCCAATGCCGCAGAACGGATTTGGTCAGCCGCTTGCGCGCAGGTGACGTCGGTCCAGACGCCGTCGATCTGGCGTTGATAGATGACGAAGTTGGGGTCGTCGCGCTCGTGCTCGAAGACCATGGCCGCGATATTGTCGTGCTCGCCGACGGAAAAGCGGGCGGGGACACTGTACTCACGCACTGTGATGACCTCGATTGACCTAGTGACATTTCCCGGGGGCCGGCTTGCTGTTCCCAGCCTAATCCGACCGTTCGTGCAGCACGGCGACGGTCCGCCGGGCGGTGGCCCGGATTGCGGGGCGGGACACCCCCATCAGCGGGCGCCCTCGCGCCGCCGCTTGCCGACCCGTGTGTGAAGCTGGGCTGGTGAACAGCATCCAGATCGCCGACGAGACGTTTATCGCCGCCGACGGCGCGCGGGTCGGCGCTGCGCTCGCCGACAAGTCAAGCTGGCCTCGCTGGTGGCCGGACCTGCGGCTGCAGGTGATCGAGGACCGCGGGGACAAGGGTATCCGGTGGACGGTCACCGGCGCGTTGACCGGCACCATGGAGGTCTGGCTGGAGCCATCGCTGGACGGGGTGGTGATGCACTACTTCCTGCACGCCGAACCGACCGGGCTGGCGGCCTGGCAGCTGGCCAAGCTCAACTTGGCGAGAATGACACACCGCCGTCGGGTGGCGGGGAAAAAAATGGCCTTCGAGGTCAAGACGACACTGGAACGGTCACGTCCGGTCGGCGTTTCTCCGGTAGTTTAGCCGGGTCAGGTTGGCGCGGAGAGAGTACCGTTTGCGACCGGAGGCCCCGGGTTGGTCCCGCACCGTGTGTTTCTCGGGAGCCGGGTTCGTCCCGCTTGCGCGAGGGAGGGCAGCACCAGGTGGCGGAGAAGACAACGCAAACCATCTACATCGAGGCCGACCCCGGCACGGTGATGAAGGTGATCGCGGATATCGATTCCTACCCGGACTGGATCTCGGAGTACAAAGAAGCCGAGGTTCAAGAACGCGACGCTGACGGCTACCCGAAAACCGCGCGACTGGTGCTGGACGCCGCCGTCCTCAAGGACACGATGGTGATGTCCTACCAGTGGCCAAAAGACCGGCAATCGGTGAGCTGGACTCTGCAATCCAGCTCACTGCTGCGTGCCCTGGAAGGCTCATATCGGTTGGCCGCCAAGGGATCTGGTACCGAGGTCACCTATGAGCTCTCGGTCGACCTCGCTGTCCCGATGATCGGATTGCTAAAGCGCAAGGCCGAGCGCCGGTTGACCGACACCGCGTTGAAGGATCTGAAGAAACGAGTCGAGGCTGAGTGAGTCCGCTGAATTCCGGACACCCACCCCAGCCCAGATCAGCCTGTTCGTTGGCAAGGGCGGGGTAGGCAAATCAACCCTGGCCTGTGCCACCGCGGTTAGCGTGGCAAGCGCGGGGCAGCGGGTACTGGTGGTCTCCACCGATCAGGCGCACTCGCTGGGCGATGTGCTGGGCGTCCCGGTCCCGCCGAGTCAGGCCGAACTGGTTCGGGTGCTCGCCGATGACGCCGAGGCGGGCGGCGGTTTTCTCGACGCGCTGGCATTGGACACGCTGGCACTGCTCGAGGCCCGGTGGCAGGACGTGGTCGCGACGTTGGATCGGCGGTTTCCCGATTCAGAGTTGAGTTCCATTGCGCCTGAAGAACTTTCAGCGTTGCCGGGTGTTCAGGAAGTGCTCGGTCTGCATGCCGTGGGGGAGCTGGCGGCCTCCGGGCGATGGGATCGCATCGTCGTCGACTGCGCCTCGACCGCCGACGCATTGCGGATGTTGACGTTGCCCGCCACCTTCGGGCTCTATGTCGAGCGCGCCTGGCCGCGCCATCGGCGGCTGTCCATCACCGCCGACGACGCCCGCTCGGCGGCGATGGTGGCACTGCTGGAGCGGATCAGCGCCAACGTTGACCGGCTCAGCGCGTTGCTGACCGACGGCGAGCGGGTCAGTGCCCATTTGGTGCTGACCCCCGAGCGGGTGGTCGCGGCCGAGGCGGTCCGGACGCTGGGCTCGTTGGCGTTGATGGGGGTCCGCGTCGAGGAGCTGATCGTCAACCAGGTGCTGATCGAAGACGAGTCCTACGAATACCGCAATCTGCCCGAGCATCCCGCCTTCTACTGGTACGCCGAGCGCATCTGTGAACAACATGGCGTGCTCGACGAACTTGATGCCACCATCGGTGAGGTGGCGATGGTGTTGACTCCGCACCTGTCCGGTGAGCCGATCGGACCCAAGGCCCTGGGCGCACTGCTCGACGGTGCCCGTCGTCGCGGTGGAGTGGCGCCGCCCGGGCCGCTGCGGCCGATCGTGGACCTCGAATCCGGGTCCGGACTTGGGTCTGTCTACCGAATGCGACTAACGTTGCCACAACTCGATCCGTCAGGCCTGACGTTGGGGCGCGTCGACGACGACCTGATCATCAGCGCCGGCGGATTGCGGCGCAGGGTTCGGCTGGCATCCGTGCTGCGGCGTTGCACGGTGCTGGACGCGCATCTGCGGGGTAGCGAGCTGACAGTCCGTTTTCGACCAGATCCGGAGGTGTGGCCTAAGTGAGTGGGGTTTATCCCGACATTGGTCCCGAGTTGCGCAGGCTGGCCCAGGCGATCGTGGACGGAATCGACCCGGCGGTCCGGGCGGCAGCCGCATTGACGGCGGGCGGGGGAGTTGGGACCGGCAAGTGCCAGCAGGTGTGGTGTCCGGTGTGCGCGCTGGCGGCGTTGGCCACCGGTGACCAGCATCCGCTGCTCACCGTCATCGCCAACCACAGCATCGCTCTGCTGGAGGTGATTCGCGCGATGGTCGACGACATCTCGGCGAAACCACCACCGGATGGGCCGGGCGGCGATGGAGTCGGCTCCGCATCAGACGCCGAGGCCTCCGCGGCAGACGCCGCCACGAGAACCCGTTACCAGCCCATCCCGGTCACCGTCGAGGAGTGACCCGCTCTCGCTGAAGGTGGTCCCTCGCGCATGCGATGGGTACAGTTGGCGCAGAACACCGGCGGTGGCGGCGAGAGGGAGGGCCATGTGGTACTGGCTATTCAAGTACATTCTCCTCGGCCCGCTGCTGATTCTGTTCGGTCGCCCGAAAGTTGAAGGGGCGGAGAATATCCCGAATTCGGGACCGGCGATCTTGGCCAGTAACCACCTGGCCGTGATGGACAGTTTTTATCTTCCCTTGGTGGTGCGCCGCCGGATAACCTTCCTGGCCAAATCCGAATACTTCACCGGAACCGGACTGAAGGGCTGGTTTCAGCGCTGGTTCTTCACCGCTGTCGGTCAAGTGCCGATCGACCGCACCGACGCGGATGCCGCGCAGGCAGCGTTGGACACCGCCGAGCGGTTGCTGCGCCAAGGCAAATTGCTGGGCATGTATCCCGAAGGCACCCGCTCACCCGATGGCCGGCTGTACAAAGGCAAGACCGGCCTGGCCCGGCTGGCCTTGCACACCGGCGTGCCGGTCATCCCGGTGGCGATGATCGGCACCGATGTCGTCAACCCTCCCGGCACCAACATGTTGCGCTTCGGACGGGTCACCGTTCGCTTCGGCAAGCCGATGGACTTCTCGCGTTTCGAAGGTATGGCCGGCAACCGGTTCATCGAGCGGGCCGTCACCGACGAAGTGATCTACGAGCTGATGGGACTATCCGGTCAGGAGTACGTCGACATCTACGCGGCCAGCGTCAAGGAACGCCATAACGGCGACGGGTCGAACAGCGAGGCCACCCGGATCCCCGAGACCGCCGCCGGTTAGGCCGTCACCGGGGTCAACTGCTGCGGCGCCGATTCTCGCGACGTCCCGCGCGCAGTGACGGTAAGCCCGGCCGCCACGATCACCGCCAGCGCCCACCACACGTAGGACATCCCGGCGAGCTGGCGCCACCAGGCCGCAGTTGTCTCATGGTGCTTGGGCAGCAGGTCGATCGGCGTCCATCGCATCAGCGCCACTCCGATCACACTGAGCACGGCCAGCGCCGCGTTGCGGCGCCGCCACGCCACGATTGCGGCCACCAGCAGCGTCGGCAGCACCCACACCCAGTGGTGTGACCAGGAGACCGGCGACACCACCAACCCGAACAACGCGACGCAAATCAGCGCCAGCGTCGGCTCACCCGCCCGCAGCACCCGCCGCATCGCCCAGATCGTCGCCGCCAGCACCAACAGGCAGGCGCCCACCCACAGCTGGAAGCATTCGTGCTCACCGAGCCCGAGCCGGGCGAGCGCTCCGGCGATGTTCTGGTCGGTGTTCAACGCGGCCTCACCGATGCGGTCGGTGTGATGCAGGGTGCCGGTCCAGTACTGCCACGAGTCGTTCCAGGCCAGGGCAAAACCAGCCAGCGTCGCCCCCACGAACGATGCCAGCGCCGTCAGGGCCGCACGGTTGTCGCGGCGCAGCAACAGATAGAGCAGAAACACCGCCGGAGTGAGCTTCAGCGCCATTCCCAGGCCGAGCAGCAGCCCGCGGGGCCATGGGGTACGGCGCGGCACGCAGTCAGCGATCACCAGGGTCATCAGCACGACATTGATCTGACCGAAGGCGAAATTGGACGCGATCGGTTCGAGCCAGAGCGTCGCCGGCACCACGATGACGATGGCCAGCCACCAGCGGCGCAGCCACGCCGGGCCGGGCACCACCGTTGAGCTGTTCCACACGTCCAGGCGGGTCAGAACGATCACGGTCGATACCACGAGCAGCACCAACGTCAACGCCGTGATCGCGACGCTGGCGGCCGGCATGTGCAGCCACGCGAACGGACAAAACATGATGGCCGCCAGCGGGGGATAAGTGAATGGCAGATCCAGCCCGATCGGTGTGTGGAACAACGCGTCGCGGTACAGCGGCCGCCCGTCCATCCAGGCCTGAGCGCCCATCTGGTAGACGTCGATGTCGATGCGATAGGGCGTGTGGCCGAACAACTGCCAGGCCAGATAGCCCAGACCCGCGGCGGCCAGCAGCCAAAGCAGGCACCACAACAGGGCCCGCCCGGGGCCAGGTCCGCTAGGGAAGCCCACGCCGGGCGCCTGCCATCTACTCATGTCGCACAACAGCGTAATCGGTGGGCACGTCCCGGGCGGCTCCGCAGCGCGGCTCCGCCGGCATCGCCGCAGACAGGCGTAGGTTTCAAGAGTGCTCCACTGGTTCGTCCCGAGGATGTCGCGCTGGTTTGCGCATGACATCCTCGACGCCGGCCGGCTGCCGTTGCTGTGCTGCCTGGTGGCCTTCATCCTGACCTTTTTCGTGACCCGAACGTTCGTGCGCTTCATCCACCACCGCGCCGGTACCGGTCGCCCGCCCAGGTGGTGGCATCCCCGCAACGTCCATGTCGGGGGAGTGCACATCCACCATGTGACGTTCGGAGTGGTCTTGGTGTTGCTCTCCGGCCTGACCTTGGTGACTTTGTCGATCGACGGGCATGAGCCCGACTTCACCTTGGCCGCAATACTTTTCGGGATCGGCGCGGCCCTGGTGCTCGACGAGTATGCGTTGATCCTGCACTTGTCCGACGTCTACTGGTCGGAGGACGGTCGCACGTCGGTGGACGCCGTCTTCGCCGCGGTGGCGGTGGCCGGGCTGCTGATCATGGGTTTGCATCCGCTGATGTTTTTCCTGCCGATCTGGGAAGGCACCGATTCGGTGCCGCTGCGGGCCGCGGTTGCCGGCGCGCTGGTGCTGACGTTGCCGCTGGCGGTCGTGGTGGTGCTCAAGGGCAAGGTGTGGACCGGCTTGCTGGGCATGTTCATCGCGGTGCTGCTGGTCATCGGTGCGATCCGGTTGTCGCGTCCGCACGCCCCCTGGGCCCGCTGGCGATACACCGCCCAACCGGACAAGATGCGACGGGCGCTGCAACGGGAGCGGACACTGCGCCGCCCGGTGGTGCGGGCCAAGTTGTATTTGCAGTGCGCGATCGCCGGCACGCCGCGTCTGCCGGACGAACGGACCGTCGACGCTCAGCTCGACCAGGATGTGCACGCGGCACCGCCGCCCACGGGACCCATCCTGATCAGCCGATAGGCTGGTCCCGGTGCGGTACTTCTACGACACGGAATTCATCGAGGACGGCCGCACCATCGAGCTGATCTCGATCGGGGTGGTCGCCGAGGACGGCCGCGAGTACTACGCGGTGTCCACCGAATTCGATCCCGAGCGCGCCGGTGCCTGGGTGCGCGCCAACGTGCTGCCCAAGCTGCCGTCGCCGGCGTCGCAGCTGTGGCGCTCGCGCCGGCAGATTCGCCTGGAACTCGAGGAGTTTTTCGGGGTGGACGGCAGCGAACCGATCGAGCTGTGGGCCTGGGTCGGGGCCTACGACCACGTGGCGCTATGCCAGTTGTGGGGCACGATGCCGGAGTTGCCCCGCGCAGTGCCCCGGTTCACCCGGGAACTGCGGCAGTTATGGGAAGACCGCGGCTGCCCGCCGATGCCGCCGCGCCCGCGCGACGCGCACGACGCGCTGGTCGATGCCCGCGACCAGCTGCGTCGTTTCCGGCTGATCACCTCGCGGGAGGGCGGTCAAGCGGCGGCCCGGGGTGCGTCGGCCTGAGCCGCTGCGAGCAACGTTCGCGCTGATCAGACGTTCGCGTGGCCCAGTTAGGATGGAGCGATGAACTGGACCGTCGACATACCGATCGACCAGCTCCCGCCGTTACCGCCGCTGCCGACCGATCTGCGGGCACGGCTGGACGCCGCGCTGGCCAAGCCGGCTGCCCAGCAACCCAGCTGGCCGGCCGACCAGGCCGCGGCGATGCGCACGGTTCTGGAGAGCGTGCCGCCGGTGACGGTGCCCTCGGAGATCGTTCGGCTGCAAGAACTTTTGGCCCAGGTCGCCAACGGCGAAGCGTTCTTGCTGCAGGGCGGCGACTGCGCGGAGACCTTCACCGAGAACACCGAACCCCACATCCGCGGCAACATCCGCGCCCTGCTGCAAATGGCCGTGGTGCTGACCTACGGCGCCAGCATGCCGGTGGTCAAGGTGGCCCGCATCGCCGGCCAGTACGCCAAGCCTCGGTCGGCCGACATCGACGCGCTGGGCCTGAAGTCCTACCGCGGCGACATGATCAACGGCTTCGCCCCGGACGCCGCCGCGCGCGAGCATGACCCGTCGCGGTTGGTGCGCGCCTACGCCAATGCCAGCGCGGCGATGAACCTGGTGCGGGCGCTGACCTCCTCGGGTTTGGCTTCCCTGCACCTGGTTCACGACTGGAACCGCGAATTTGTCCGGACCTCACCGGCCGGCGCCCGCTACGAGGCCCTGGCCACCGAAATCGACCGGGCCCTGCGGTTCATGAGCGCCTGCGGCGTGGCCGACCGCAACCTGCAAACCGCCGAAATCTACGCCAGCCACGAGGCTTTGGTACTCGACTACGAGCGGGCCATGCTGCGGTTGTCGCAGAGCGACACCGGGCAGCCGCAGCTGTTTGATCTCTCCGCGCACACCATGTGGATCGGTGAGCGCACCCGCCAGCTCGACGGCGCACACGTCGCGTTCGCGGAAGTGATCGCCAACCCGATCGGGGTCAAGATCGGCCCCACGATCACCCCGGAACTCGCCGTCGAATACGTAGAGCGGCTCGATCCGCACAATAAGGCGGGCCGGCTGACCCTGGTGAGCAGGATGGGCAACAACAAGGTGCGTGACCTGCTGCCGCCCATCGTGGAAAAGGTTCAGGCCACCGGTCATCAGGTGATCTGGCAGTGCGACCCCATGCACGGCAACACCCACGAGTCGTCCAACGGGTACAAGACTCGCCACTTCGACCGCATAGTCGACGAGGTGCAGGGCTTCTTCGAAGTGCACCGCGCGTTGGGCACACACCCGGGTGGCATCCACGTCGAGATCACCGGCGAGGACGTCACCGAATGCCTCGGTGGCGCCCAAGACATCTCGGATACCGACCTGGTGGGTCGCTACGAGACGGCCTGTGATCCGCGGCTGAACACCCAGCAGTCGCTGGAGCTGGCGTTCCTAGTCGCCGAGATGCTGCGCGACTGACAGCTAGAACAGTCCGTTCAGGTTGCTGCCGATCGTCCACGCCGCGGTGGCGACCAGACCGGTGATGGCCAGCACGAGCGCCACCCAGATCAACACCAGGCGCCGGCCATGCTGGCGTGCGAGTGCAAACTCGGCGATCGGGATGCCCGCGAATTCGCCTGTCACTGGCCGGTATTCGTCGTCGTCGGGTTCAGAGTCGGATTGCACCGAGCGTTCCGGCTCCGACCAGTCACCGGGCCCGCGGGTCAACTGACGGGTGGGCCGACGGACCGGTGCCTGGTGCAGCGCCGCTGAGCGGTGCAGTGCCGAGTTGCGCGGCGCGGGCACCCAGAACTCCGGCAGTGCAAGCTCTTCGGCGATCGCGTCGAGTTCGGCACCCATCTCGATGGCGTCGGCATACCGGTCGGCCGGATCGCGTGCGGTTGCACGCTGCACGAACTCGTCGAACTGCGGGGGCACTCCGTCGATCGCCGCGCTGGGCGGCGGTACATCGGTATCCAGCCGCTGACAGGCGATCGCCAACGCCGAGTCACCGGTAAACGGGGTGCGCCCGGTCAGCAGCTCATAGGTCAGGATCCCGGCGGCGTAGACGTCGCTGCGGGGGCTGGCGTTGCCGTCGCGCACCTGCTCGGGCGACAGATAGGCCGCGGTGCCCAAAATGACGCTGGTGGAGGTAATTCCAGCACCCGCGACGGCACGGACCAATCCGAAATCGGCGATCTTGACGTCGCCGTCGTCGGAAATCAGCACGTTCTCCGGTTTGACGTCGCGGTGCACCAGACCGGACCGGTGTGCCGCCGCCAATCCGCCCAGCACCGGACGCAACACCGCTACCACGGCATAGGGCGGCATCGGGCCGCGTTCGGCCAGCAGCTCGCGCAGCGTCCCACCCTCGATGAGCTCCATCACCAAAAACGGGTGCCGCGCGTCCAGACCCTGGTCATAGACCGCGACCAGCCCCGGGTCCTTGAGCCGGGCGACCGTGCGGGCCTCGCGTTGGAAGCGAGTGAGGAACTGCTCGTCGCCGGCGTAGCGCGAGTCCATCACCTTCACCGCGACGGGTCGGTCAAGCCTGATGTCGAGGCCGCGGTAGACGGTAGACGTGCCGCCGCTGGCGATCTTGGATCCGATCAGGTAGCGGCCATCCAGCAACGTGCTGTCCAACGGGTCGCCCGCACCGGCTTCGGTCACGGGGCCATCGTAGGTGCGGCGGTTCGATTGAGCCGGAACCGCGGGTTCAATCCGCGTAGCAGGGCCTACACTTGCGCGGTGAGCAGTATTCCTGCCGGCGACGATGTGCTAGATCCCGACGAGCCCATCTACGACCTGTCCCGGGTCGCCGAGTTGCTCAGAGTGCCGGTCAGCAAGGTGCAGCAACAACTGCGGGAAGGTCACCTGGTCGCGGTGCGGCGCGGCGGCGGCGTGGTAGTGCCGCAGGTGTTTTTCACCAAATCCGGCGAGGTGGTCAAGAGCCTGCCCGGCTTGTTGACGATCTTGCACGACGGCGGCTATCGCGACACCGAGATCGTGCGCTGGTTGTTCACCCCGGATCCGTCGCTGACGATCACCCACGACGGCAGCCGCAATGCCATCAACAACGCCCGTCCGGTCGACGCCCTGCACGCGCACCAGGCACGCGAAGTCGTGCGCCGGGCCCAGGCCATGGCTTACTAATTCGGCCGCTCACCAGTCGGCTATTGGTCTGCCCACCGCGGCACCGCGGGGCGCCCGGTACAGGCTGTACCAGGCAATCAGCGCGCACCCGATGGCCAGCGAAAACTGCAGCCATGAGTACATGCCGTGTGACCCATCGGGTTTGAAGATCACCATCACCCACGTCGACAAGCCGGCGATGGCCGCGACCGCGTGACGCGACTGGGCCAGCGGGGCCACCATCGCCAGCGGCCATGAGTAGTACCAGGGCAGAGCCGCCGGGACGAATAGCACCACAATCAGCATCGACCACGCGATCCCGGTCAGCGCCGCCCGATCGTCGCGCCGGAACCGCCACCACAACAGCGGCAGCGACACGGCGATGATCGCGATTCCGATGAGCCGGGTGACCCGAAGCGTGGCATAGAAGTTGACCGTGTGTAGCCCGCTGCCCAAAGCGTGGATCAGGTTCGCCGCCGCGGTTGGCACGGTCAACCAGTTGATGATCTTCACCGATCCGGCCAGTGCGGTCAGCCAACCCAGGCCGACGCCGGCCGCAGCAGACAAAATCCCGAACACCACGGCGAACAGCAGCAGTGATACCGCTGCGGCCGTCAGGAACGCCCGGGCCGGTCGATACCCCCGGCGGTCGCGCAAATGGCGCATCCATACCCACACCATGAACGGCAATGCGATTCCCGCGGTGCCTTTCACGGCGATCGCGACCGTGATCAAGGTGGTGCCCAGGACGTGGCGGCCACCGAAAGTCAGGGCGATACCGGCCGTCATCAGGCCTACCATCAGCATCTCGTTGTGCACCCCACCCATCAGATGGATGAGCACCAGCGGGTTGAGCACGCAGATCCACAGGGCCGTCGCGCCGTCGGCGTTGAGGTGGTGCGCCAGTCGGGGGGTAGCCCAGATCAGCAGCGCCAGACCGGGCAGCATGCACAGCCGCAGCAGCATCGTTCCGGCCACGACGTTGTTGCCGACGATCATGGTGACGAGCTTGGCCACCAGAATGAACGCCGGACCATACGGGGCGGTGGTTATGGTCCAGATGGGACTGACGTTGTCCAACAGGATGTTTGGGTTAGCGATCGGGCCGACCGCATACGGATCCAGGCCGTCGCGCAGCAATGCTCCTTGAGCCAGGTAGGAATAGGTGTCTCGGCTGAAGACGGGCACCGACACCAGCAATGGCGCCAGCCAGAAGCCGGTGGTGGCTTTCATGGTGAATTCGGTCGTCGCGCCGGCCAACATCCGTCGGCCCAGCACCAGCCACGCGATGAGCATCAGACCGACGCCGGTCCACAACATGATCGACGACAGCACCAGACCGTGGCCAAAGCGCAGCCACGACATGTGAAGCGACTCCAGCAGCGGGTCGTGCTGGCGGGTGCTGCCCGCTCCCAGCCCGCCGAGGGTGATCAACACCGCGCCCAGCATGCCCAACTTCGCCGGCCCAGACTCCTTCCCGGTGACGAACCCACGTAGCTGCGAAAACCGTTGGCTCGCAGTGCGTTTCGTCGCCAGCGAGTCGGCGGCCGCGGTGTTCGTCGGAGTCGTCATCGGTTCAGGCGGACCGGTCGGTGGCCATCCTGGCCAGTTCGGACAGCCCCGCTTTGGCCGCCGCGCTGATCGGAGCGGCCGCCAGCGTGGACAGCGCCCGCTGGGTCAGCGCGGTGATGCGGTGCTCCGCGGCGGCCAGCGCGCCCAGCGACTCGATGACGTCGCGCAACTGGTCCACTTGCGCATCGGTCAGCTGCGCGCCGATCGAGCTGCGTAACAGATTGGCGGCTAACGGGTCTGACTTATCCGCCAGCTCCACCGCCTCCGCCAGCAGCACGGTGCGCTTGCCCGAGCGCAAATCGTCACCGGATGGCTTGCCGGTCACCGCCGGGTCCCCGAACACGCCAAGAATGTCGTCGCGCAGCTGGAAGGCCACGCCGAGGTCGGTGCCGAACCGGCCGAAAACGTCTTGCACGTCGGGCCGGTCGGCGGCGGCTGCCACGCCCAGCTGCAATGGCCGCGACACCGTGTAACAGGCCGTCTTGAAGGTGTCGACGTTCATCGCCGAGGCGATCGACTCGGCGGCGCTGGCCTCGGCGACGATGTCGAGGTACTGCCCGCCCAGTACCTCGGTGCGGATCTCGGCCCACACCCGCCGGACGCGCCGCTGCGCTTCGGGTGGTATGTCCACGCCGAACACGATGTCGTCGGCCCAGGCCAGTGCGAGATCACCGAGCAGGATGGCCGCCGATACTCCGAAGCGCTCCGGGGAGCCGCTCCAGCGCCGCTCGCGGTGCAGTCCGGCGAAACGGACGTGAGTGGTCGGGCGGCCGCGGCGGGTGGACGAATCGTCGATTACATCGTCGTGCAGCAGCGCGCAGGCGTGCAGCAACTCCAGCGCGGAAAACAGCAGCAGCGCTTCTGGATCGGGATCCCCGGCCGCTACGGCGCGCCAGCCCCAGTAAGCGAAGGCCGGCCGCAGCCGTTTGCCGCCGCCCAGCACGAAGTCTTCCAGCGCAGTGATCAGCTCGCTGTAATCGCTCCCGATGTAGGCGGTCTCGGCGCGCCGGTCGTGCAGATACCGACGCAGCCGGTCGGTTATGGCGCCGGTCAACTCGACGGTTGCTGCTGCTGCTGGGGCTTGTGGGCTCAGTGCGGCGCCCCTTTCTGCTCGGCGTGCCAGGTGTGTTCCCGGCCCGACCAGTGTATTCGGCCCGGCGCGGGGCTTCCCTGTATCTCGCCCCTATGCTGGCGGAGGTTGTCTGGGCCGCGCGCTGGCGTGCGGTCAGGAGATCTCAGGCCCCGGATGGAGAGAAGCCGCGTGACCCTCAACACCATCGCGCTCGAGCTGGTGCCGCCCAACTGCGACGAAGGTCGGGAGCGGGCACTCGAAGATGCGCGGAAAGTGGTGCATTACTCGGAGGAATCGGGTCTGACCGGGCGACTGCGGCACGTGATGATTCCCGGCATGATCGCCGAGGACGACGACCGTCCGGTCGCGATGAAAGCCAAGCTCGACGTGCTGGACTTCTGGTCGATCATCAAACCGGAACTGCCCGGGCTGCACGGTTTGTGCACGCAGGTCACCGCGTTCTCCGACGAGCCCACGCTGCGTCAACGGCTCACCGACCTGTGCGCGGCCGGAATGGAGGGCGTGGTTTTCGTCGGGGTACCGCGCACGATGAACGACGGCGAAGGCTCCGGCGTGGCGCCCACCGACGCTTTGTCGATCTATCGCGACCTGGTGGCCAACCGCGGGGTGATTCTCATCCCCACCCGTGACGGCGAACACGGCCGGTTCAACTTCAAATGCAACCAGGGCGCCACCTACGGCATGACCCAGCTGCTGTACTCCGATGCGATCGTGGGTTTTCTGAGCGAGTTCGCCAAAACCACCGATCATCGGCCGGAGATCCTGTTGTCGTTCGGCTTCGTGCCGAAAGTGGAGAGCCGTGTCGGCCTGATCAACTGGCTGATTCAGGATCCGGGCAACGCCGCGGTGGCCAGCGAGCAAGCGTTCGTCAAGAAGCTGGCCGGCAGTGAACCGGCGCAGAAGCGCCAGCTGATGGTCGACCTGTACCAACGCGTCATCGACGGCATCGCCGATCTGGGCTTTCCGCTGAGCATCCATCTCGAAGCGACGTACGGGGTCTCCGCGCCCGCATTCCAGACCTTCGCCGAAATGCTGGCGTACTGGTCACCCGGCCGGCAGAGCTAACTGGGCGGTTGGTCGCGCGGGGCGGTGAACCGCGGCGAACGATCCCGATTGACCCAGGCCAGCGCCGCCACCACGGCGGCTGCTGCGAAGGACGCGATGCCCAGCCACACCCCCGCCCCGGTGAAGGAACGAGTGTTGGGATCGGTGTAGCGGGCCTGGGCCGTCATGGTGCTCACCACGCCCGGTTTGAGCTTCCAGGACACCACCTCTGGCTCGACCCGGTCACCGTTGGTTGAGGTCACGGCGCCGGGAAAGGCGACGGTGAGCTCGACGTCAGCTTCCGGATCGGTCACCGAGGTCAAGTCCGCCCGGCCTTCCAGGATCACCAGGTTGCCATTGCGGCGCAGCGACAGGTTCACCCCGGCGGCGTCGGAGTTCATGTCGGCGAGCTGCGGCAACTCGGCGAACGTCAGGTCGGAGAACACCGCCTGTGAGCCCACGTAGCCGTCGCTGTCGTAATTGGACACCGCCACCTTCTGGCTGAACGGCAAGTTGTTGCTGTCAAGCTGGGGACCAGTGTCTTTGGGGGTTTTCGGTTTTGCTGCGGCGACGATCTCTCCTGACACCAGGTCGTCGGGGGAGATGGTGAGCGACGCTCTGACCCGCAGGCATCCGCTGACCAGTGGCACCAACAGCAGCAACATCGCGATGGCCACCAGGCGGCGTCGCCGAGCGGTGAATCCTCGGGTTCGCGGCGGGGCGGGGCGGGTGCGCACCAGGTCATCGTGCCAGATGTGGTGTGCCGCTTCGGCGACCCTTCCGGTGTCTGCCGTGGGCTGGGCGGGATGGGGCACCGTTATAGCGGTAGCTGGCGGCCCAGGACCGCAAATGGGCGTGGGTCGCCGGCGAAGTGGTAGCGCCGGATGATGTCGGTGAAACCCAGTCGCCGGTATAACCGCCAGGCGCGATTGGGCTCACCGTTGATTTCCGGCGTCGACAGCAAGACGTTGTTTTCGGGGCGACCGGCGAGCAGCCGTCGGGCCAACGCCTCGCCCAGGCCGTGCCCTTGAGCACGCGGATGAATGTGCAACTCGGTCAACTCGAAATAGCTGTTCATCAGCCGGGTGATCTCTTGAGGTGGCAAGCCGCCGCGCTGCAGTCCGACGATGACCTGCTGCTGCCACCACTGCCCGGGTGCACCGGGATAGCCGTAGGCCACGCCGAGCAACGGCGCGTTGCTCAGTTCGGCAGCCGACGGCATGGGCGCGCCGTCGGCCACCGCCGCGTCGACCACTCCCACCCCTTGCCAACCGGGTCGCCGGATGTGCTCCAACCACATCGCGGCGCGCTGGTTTTCGGTGCCGCGCGGGTATCGCATCGCATCGACGTACACCGCCAGGGCGTCACGGAGGCGCCGCTCCATATCGCCCGGAAGTAGATCGATGAGGAATATCGCCAACTCGCGGGGCCCTCCCTCATCCAATGATCGGCACCGGCTGCCACTATCGCCATTATCGGACCGGCGCCGGGTTGATCGGCCAGCGGTTGCGGCAACAAACCTGCCACAGGCGCGGCTTCGGCAAGGCGGTTGTAGCGCACTGCCGTTGCGGCTCCCGTTGGTGCCGCAAGGCGGCCGGGATAGAATCGGCGCCGAACCAGTGGTATGGCGCAGATTGACCTCGTATCATTTCAATTGGTTGCCCGCACAACGGGCGCCCGCGTGCTATCGATAGTTACGTGCCAAACTGTCGGCAAGGAGGGACGAATGCCACTCTCCGATCATGAGCAGCGAATGCTCGATCAGATCGAGAGCGCTCTCTACGCCGAAGATCCCAAGTTCGCGTCGAGTGTGCGAGGCGGAGGGCTTCGTGCCCCCACCGCGCGCCGCCGCCTGCAGGGCGCGGCGTTGTTCGTCATCGGCCTGGCAATGCTGGTTTCCGGGGTGGCGTTCAAAGCCACGATGATCGGAAACTTCCCGATTCTGAGCGTCTTCGGCTTCATCGTCATGTTCGGCGGAGTGGTGTTCGCCATCACCGGTCCGCGGCTGTCGCGACGGCCAGACCATTCCGGCCCGGCGCCCGGGTCGCCGCGCCAGCGCCGCAACAAGGGCGGAGGCTCCTTCACCAGCCGTATGGAGGACCGGTTCCGTCGCCGCTTCGACGACTAGCGGATAAGGCGTCGTAACAGGGGTAGCCGGAGCGGCTACCCCTGTCTTGTTGTGGGGAGCCCGCGCGTCTGGGCGGGGTGCGATGCCGTTTTGATGCCCAATCGAGCCATAACCGAAGCTCGGCGCAGGATCGATGCCCCACCTACCCCCACCCACGCGCCCCACGCTGCCCCACCTACCCTGCTTTAGGTGCCTGAAGTGGGCTTTTGGCGACCGGCAACGGCCGCGAAACGGGCTGGCGAGGCCCTCAGATAACACCGCGATCTCGCTACGGTGCTGGATAACTCGGAAAAGTCTGCGACGACACTCGACTGATAGGGCTTGAATGGGTCGGAGTGGGGGATTGTGGGGTATGGTGGCTGAAGTGTTTGGGTGACCCACAGCCGCTTTCGGCGGGAGGTGAGATCTGGTGTTTCTCGGCACCTACACGCCCAAACTCGACGACAAGGGGCGGCTCACATTGCCCGCCAAGTTCCGCGACGCACTGGCAGGGGGGTTGATGGTCACCAAGAGCCAAGACCACAGCCTCGCGGTGTACCCGCGGGCGGAATTCGAGCAACTGGCCCGGCGGGCCACCAAGGCCTCAAGGAGCAACCCGGATGCCCGAGCGTTCCTGCGCAATCTGGCCGCCGGCACCGACGAGCAGCACCCCGACGCCCAGGGGCGCATCACCTTGTCGGCCGACCACCGCCGCTACGCGAACCTGTCCAAGGACTGTGTGGTGATCGGAGCGGTCGACTACCTGGAAATCTGGGATGCCCAAGCCTGGCAGGACTACCAGCAGACCCATGAAGAGAACTTCTCCGCGGCCAGCGATGAAGCACTCGGCGACATCATCTGAGGCGCATGCCCATGCAACGTGGCCTCTGCCCGAACCGACCCTGGCGTACTTCCCCAACGCCAGGTTCGCGCCTTCGGACAGGGACCTCGATGCAGGGGCCTGCCGCCCGACCTGGGGAGGTCTTGCGGTGGCTGACCGGGGAGGTGTTGCGGTGGCTGACAATTCATCGGACTTCGGGCATGTGCCCGTCCTGCTGCAACGCTGCGTCGAACTGCTTACACCCGCACTGACCCGTTACCATGCCGATGGTTCGGGGGCGGTGCTGGTCGACGCCACCGTTGGTGCGGGTGGCCACGCGGAGCGCTTCCTGACCGAACTGCCGGGTCTGCGGCTGATCGGACTCGACTGCGACCCCAGCGCCCTCGACATTGCCGGAGCCCGCCTGGCACCTTTCGCCGACCGCGTCACGCTGGTGCACACCCGCTATGACGGCCTGACCGCGGCCCTGGCCGAATCCGGCTATGAGCCAACCGAATCCGTCGACGGGCTGCTGTTCGACCTCGGGGTCTCCTCCATGCAGCTGGACCGCGCCGAGCGCGGCTTTGCCTACGCCCAGGACGCGCCGCTGGACATGCGGATGGATCCCGCGTCAGCGTTGACCGCGGCTGACATCCTCAACACCTACGACGAGGCGACGCTGGCCGACATCCTGCACCGCTACGGCGAGGAGCGGTTCGCGCGCCGCATCGCCGCCCATATCGTGCGCCAGCGCGCACGTGCCCAGTTCACCTCGACCGCAGAGTTGGTGGCGCTGCTCTACCAAGCGATTCCGGCCCCGGCCCGGCGCACCGGCGGGCACCCGGCCAAGCGCACCTTCCAGGCGCTGCGGATCGCGGTCAACGACGAACTCGACACGCTGCGCCGCGCCCTTCCCGCCGCTCTGGACGCGCTCACCGTCGGCGGACGCGTTGTGGTGCTGGCCTACCAATCGCTGGAAGACCGGATCGTCAAACGGTTTTTCGCCGACGCGGTCGCTTCCCGCACACCGATGGACCTGCCGGTTGAGCTTCCCGGCCACGAGCCGCGGTTCCGCTCGTTGACGCACGGTGCGCAGCGCGCAGATGCCGCCGAGATTGAACGCAACCCGCGCAGCGCCGCGGTGCGATTACGAGCCCTGCAACGACTGACATCGCAGCACGCTGACGGGAAAGGCGACTCATGAAAGCCAAACCAGAGACGCCGAAACGCCGCGGCGGCGCCGACCGTCGGAGCGGACGCGACGGTTCGCGCCGACGGAGCGGGCGGTCAGCGACCGATTCGGGGGCATCGGCTCGCACCCGGCCGGCAAAGACGTCGTCAATCGGCCGGGAAACCGGCGCGCCCAACTCTGGGCCGCAAACCAGCCCAATCGCCCGGCCGGTCGAACGGTCGACCCGGCCCAGGAACACCAGTCAGGCCAAGGCGCGGGCCAAGGCGCGCAAAGCCAAGGCGCCCAAGGTAGTCCGTCCTCGGCTGACCGAGCGGTTGGCCGCGCGCCTGGCGTCGATCGACCTGCGGCCCCGCACGCTGGCGAGCAAGGTCCCGTTTGTCGTGTTGGTCATCGGCGCGCTCGGCCTCGGGCTGGGCCTCACGCTGTGGTTGTCCACCGATTCCGCCGAGCGTTCCTACCAGCTGAGCCACGCCCGCGAGCGCAACCGGCTCCTGCAACAGCAGAAAGAAGCGCTGGAACGCGATGTGCGCGAGGCGGAGTCGGCACCCGCGCTGGCCGAGGCCGGCCGCAAACAGGGCATGATCCCCACCAGGGATACCGCACATTTGGTGCAGGACCCGTCCGGCAACTGGGTGGTCGTCGGCACGCCCAAGCCGGCTGACGGTGTCCCGCCGCCACCTCTGAACACCAAGCTGCCCGAGGAAGGCCCTGTGCCGGCACCGAAGCCGCCGGTGAGTCCGCCCGAGGTTCCGGTCCGGGTGGAGCCGGTCCCCGGTGCGCCGGCACCGGCGAGATCTGGACCCGAAGCGCTGTTGCGCGCCCCAGACGGCGCCTCGACCGTGGGCGGCCAGCATCTGCCGCAGGCGGGCCCGCACCCGCCCGGGATGCCCACCGGACCGCTCACCGGGCAGGTCCCCGGTGTGATGCCGCTGCCGGGATTGCCGGCACCGGCGGCGCCGGCACCCGCCCCGGCGCCGGCCGAAGTCCCGATTCCGTTGGGCGGACTGCCCATCCCGGCGCCGGTCCCAGCACCCGCACCGCTACCCGCGGAAGTGCCGGTTCCGGTGCAGCGGGGGATTTCACCTGCGGCTCCACAGGCTGTGGTCCCCGTCGCTCCGGCACCGCAACCGGCGATGCCGGCTAACGGCCAAGAGTTCGGGCCCGTTGCGACACCGGGTGCACCCAGGTGAGCCGCGGCGACTCCAGGCGCACACGCCGGTCACAGTCGGCCCGACCGATCCGCACTCCCCGTAAGGGGCTGCAAAGCAAGGGTATTCGAGGCCTGAAGCGGCGCGGCAAGCCGCAACAAGCACAACCTGGGCGCGACGTTCGAGAGCCGAAACGGTTCCGGAAAGCCAAGGACGCCAAGAAGGCCCGCGCAGTCCAGCGGCCAGACGCGGTGGCCACCGAGCACTCGGCACGAGACCGACGCACCCGCCAGATCACGCAAGTGGCGAAACGCGGCGGGTCGTTCGTCTTCCGCCATCGGGCCGGCAATGCGGCCATCCTGGTGATGATGATGATTGCCGCGGCCCAGCTGTTCGTCCTGCAGGTGACCAACGCGCCGAAGCTGCGCGCCCAGGCGGCCGGACAGCTCAAGGTGACCGACGTCGAGAAGGCGGTGCGCGGCAGCATAATTGACCGCAATAAGGATCAACTCGCGTTCACCATCGAGTCGCGTGCGCTGACGTTTCAGCCGAAGAGGATCCGCAAGCAGTTGGAGGAGGCCAAGAACAAGAACTCGGCCGCTCCCGATCCCCGGCAGCAGCTGCAGGATATCGCCAAGGAAGTCGCGACTCGGCTCGGCAACAAGCCGGATACCGCGACCGTGTTGAAAAAGCTGCAAAGCGACGACAATTTCGTCTACCTGGCGCGCGCCGTCGATCCCGCGGTTGCCAGCGCCATCTCCGAGAAGTATCCCGAGGTCGGTTCCGAACGCCAGGATTTGCGCCAGTACCCCGGCGGGTCGTTGGCGGCCAACATCATCGGCGGCATCGACTGGGACGGTCACGGGCTACTGGGACTCGAGGACTCCCTGGATTCCGCGCTGTCCGGGACCGACGGTTCGGTCACCTACGATCGCGGATCCGACGGCGTCGTGATCCCGGGCAGTTACCGCAACCGGCACCGGGCCGTCAACGGATCGACGGTCCAGCTGACCATCGACGACGACATCCAGTTCTACGTCCAGCAGCAGGTGCAGCAGGCCAAGGACGTTTCTGGGGCGCACGATGTTTCGGCCGTGGTGCTCGATGCGAAGACCGGTGAAGTGCTGGCCATGGCCAACGACAACACCTTTGACCCGTCCCAGGACATCGGGCGTCAGGGCAACAAGCAGTTGGGCAACCTGCCGGTGTCCTCGCCGTTCGAGCCGGGCTCGGTGAACAAGGTGATCACCGCGTCTTCGGTGATCGAGTACGGCCTGTCCAATCCCGATGAGGTGCTGCAGGTGCCCGGCACGATCCAGATGGGCGGGGTCTCGGTGCACGACGCCTGGGAACACGGGGTGATGCCCTACACCACGACCGGTGTGTTCGGGAAGTCGTCCAACGTCGGGACTTTGATGCTGGCGCAGCGGGTCGGCCCGGAACGCTACTACGACATGGTGCGCAAATTCGGGCTCGGGCAGCGCACCAACGTGGGGCTGCCCGGCGAAAGCGCCGGCCTGGTACCGCCCATCGACCAATGGTCGGGCAGCACCTTCTCGAACCTGCCCATCGGCCAAGGCCTTTCGATGACCCTGCTGCAGATGACCGGCATGTACCAGACGATCGCCAACGACGGTGTGCGGATACCGCCGCGCATCATCAAGGCCACCATCGCACCCGACGGCACCCGAACCGAAGAACCGCGCCCGGACGGCGTACGGGTGGTGTCGCCGCAGACCGCGCAGACGGTGCGCAACATGCTGCGCGCCGTCGTGCAACGCGATCCGATGGGTTACCAGCAGGGCACCGGGCCCGCCGCCGCGGTGGCCGGCTACCAGATGGCTGGCAAGACGGGGACCGCCCAGCAGATCAACCCCGGCTGCGGCTGCTATTTCGACGACGTCTACTGGATTACGTTCGCTGGCATGGCCACCGTCGACAACCCGCGCTACGTCGTCGGCATCATGATGAACAACCCGCAGCGCAACGCCGACGGTACGCCGGGCCACTCGGCGGCCCCGCTGTTCCACAACATCGCCGGCTGGCTGATGCAGCGCGAAAATGTGCCGCTGTCACCGGATCCCGGGCCGCCGCTGACGCTGCAGGCCACCTGACCAGGACAGCGCCTGTCGCCGTCGCGGTATAGCGGCGTTCGCGCTGCTAACGTGCTGCACGATAAGGATTTGACGAGCGCCAAAAGACCTGCCGCGGGCGCGGTAAACCTCGCCGTCGGGTGCGGCTAGGTAGGGTGTCATGGCCGATCATGAGGACCACGCGACGTCCAGGGAGGTGTGACAGACGTGCCGGTACCCAGAGGGTTGCGTCCGAGCGCCGGCTCGGGCGCGCGGCTGCCGGCGCTGGCGGCTCAGGTCGGCGCGGTACTCGCGGACCGGGGTGCCGTGGTGCCCGACGTGGAAATCACCGGCGTGACGCTGCGCGCCCAGGACGTGCGGCCCGGTGACCTGTTCGCCGCCCTGACCGGCGCCTCGACGCACGGGGCCCGGTATGCCGCCGAGGCGATCGAAGGCGGCGCCAGCGCCGTGTTCACCGATGCCGCCGGGGTCGCCGAGATGGGACCTCGAGCCGCGACCGTGCCGACCTTGGTGCACCCGAACCCCCGCGGCGCGCTCGGCGGCCTGGCCGCCACCGTGTACGGCAATCCCTCCGAGCGGCTCACGGTGATCGGCATCACCGGAACGTCCGGCAAGACCACCACCACTTATCTGATCGAGTCGGGCCTACGCGCGGCCGGTCGCACGGCCGGGCTGATCGGCACCGTGGGGATTCGGATCGACGGCGCGGACATCTCCAGTGCGCTGACCACTCCGGAGGCTCCGGCATTGCAGGCATTGCTGGCCGCCATGGCCGAACGCGGGGTGGACACCGTCGTGATGGAGGTCTCCAGTCACGCGCTGGCCCTGGGCCGGGTGGACGGCACCGAATTCGCCGTGGGCGGTTTCACCAATCTCTCGCGCGACCACCTCGACTTTCACCCCAGCATGGCCGACTATTTCGAGGCCAAGGCCTTGCTGTTCGATCCGAAGTCGCCGCTTCGCGCCCGCCGCGTCGTGATCTGCGTCGACGACGACGCCGGCCGCGCCATGGCCGCCCGGGCGGGCGATGCGATCACCGTCAGCGCCACCGACCAACCCGCGCAGTGGCGGGCCATGGATGTGGCCCCGTTGGGCGCCGGGGGACTGCAGTTCACCGTGGTCGATCCCGCCGGCGTGCACCATCGGGTCGGCATCCGGCTGCCCGGGCACTACAACGTCGCCAATTGCCTTGTGGCACTGGCGATTCTGGACACGGTGGGAGTGTCCCCGGAGCAGGCCGCGCCGGGGCTGCTGGAAACCCGGGTGCCTGGGCGGCTGGAAGAGATCGACCGCGGCCAGGATTTCCTTGCCCTCGTCGACTACGCCCACAAGCCGGGTGCATTGCGGGCGGTGCTGAGCACCCTCAGGCGCCCCGACGGCCGGCTGGCGGTGGTGTTCGGCGCTGGCGGGGAGCGTGACCCGGGCAAGCGGGCACCGATGGGCGCCACCGCCGCCGAGCTGGCCGATCTGGTCGTCGTCACCGACGACAACCCGCGCGGCGAGGATCCCGCGGCCATCCGTCGCGAAATCTTGGCCGGCGCGGCCGAAAGTGGCTGCGCGGCAGAGGTTGTCGAGATCGCCGACCGCCGCGACGCGATCAGGCACGCGGTGGCCTGGGCGCGCCCGGGAGATGTGGTGGTGATCGCCGGCAAGGGCCACGAAACCGGGCAAACCGCCGGCGGCCAGACCCGCCCCTTCGACGACCGGGTGGAGCTGGCGGAAGCGTTGGAAGAGGACGTCGCGGCTCGACGGGCGCGGCGATGATCGACCTGACCGTTGCCCAGATCGCCGAGATCGTCGGCGGCACGCTCGCCGATCTTTCGCCGGAGGCCGCCGCCGGGCTCCGCGTCACCGGCACCGTCGAATTCGACTCCCGCGCCGTCGGCCCCGGCGGGCTGTTCCTGGCGCTGCCGGGGGCTCGTGCCGACGGGCACGACTACGCCGGCGCGGCGATCGCGGCCGGCGCGGTCGCGGTGCTGGCGGCCCGACCGGTGGGCGTGCCCGCCATCGTCGTCCCCCCGGCACCGCAGACCGACCCCGCGGCCAGCGTGCTCGAGCACGACACCGACGGCTCGGGCGCGGCGGTGCTGGCCGCGCTGGCCAAGCTGGCCAAGGCGGTAGCCGCCGAGCTGGTGGCGGACGGGATGACCATCATCGGGATCACCGGCTCGTCGGGAAAGACGTCGACCAAAGACCTGGTGGCCGCCGTGCTTGAGCCGCTGGGGGAGGTGGTGGCCCCACCGGGTTCCTTCAACAACGAGCTGGGCCATCCCTGGACGGTGTTGCGGGCCACCCGCCGCACCGACTACCTGGTGCTGGAAATGTCGGCACGCCACCCGGGGAACATCGCCGCGCTGGCCAAGATCGCGCCGCCGGCAATCGGCGTCGTGCTCAACGTCGGCACCGCGCACCTGGGTGAGTTCGGCTCACACGAGGCCATCGCAAAAACTAAAGCCGAACTGCCCCAGGCGGTCCCGGAATCCGGCGTGGTCATCCTCAACGTCGATGACCCGACGGTGGCGGCGATGGCGCACGTCACGGCGGCCTGGGTGGTCCGAGTGAGCCGGGCCAGCAGCACCGACTCGGGCCCGAGCGACGTCTGGGCCGACGACGTGTCGCTGGACGAATTGGCCCGGCCGCGCTTCATACTGCACGCCACCAACGCGCAGGGCGCTGTCGAAGCCGAGGTCCAGCTCGGGTTGTTCGGCGACCACCAGGTCACCAACGCGCTGTGCGCCGCCGCGGTCGCGCTGCAATGCGGCGCCTCTCTCGATCAGGTAGTGGCCGCACTGGCCGAGGCGGGGCCGGTGTCGCGGCACCGGATGCAGGTGACCAACCGCCCCGACGGCGTCACCGTCATCGACGACGCCTACAACGCCAACCCCGACTCGATGCGGGCCGGGCTGCAAGCGCTGGCCTGGATCGCCCGCGGGGGCTCGGAAAAGAGCAGCAGCCCCCGGCGCAGCTGGGCGGTGCTCGGCGAGATGGCCGAACTCGGCGACGACGCGATAGCCGAGCACGACCGCATCGGCCGGCTGGCGGTGCGCTTAGATGTGTCTCGACTCGTTGTCGTCGGGAGTGGGAGGTCGATGAGCGCCATGCACCACGCGGCGGTCATGGAGGGCTCCTGGGGAGGGGAGGCCGTGAACGTCCCCGACGGCGAAGCCGCCCTGGCGTTGTTGCGGGCCGAAGTGCAGCCAGGCGACGTCGTCCTGGTCAAGGCGTCCAACGCGGCCGGGTTGGGTGCCCTGGCCGACGCGCTGGCCTCAGATGGCGGGGCGCGCCCGTGAGGCAGATCCTCATCGCCGTGGCCGTGGCGCTCACCGTGTCCATCCTGTTGACCCCGGCGCTGATCCGGTTGTTCACCAAGCAGGGGTTCGGCCATCAGACCCGCGAGGACGGCCCGCCCAGCCACCACAGCAAGCGCGGCACGCCGTCGATGGGCGGGGTGGCGATTCTGGCCGGCATCTGGGCGGGATACCTGGGCACGCACCTGGCCGGGCTGGCGTTCGATGGTGAAGGCATATCGGCTTCGGGCCTGCTGGTGTTGGGTCTGGCCACCGCGCTGGGCGGCGTCGGGTTCGTCGATGACCTGATCAAAGTCCGCAAGTCGCGCAACCTGGGGCTGAACAAGGCAGCCAAGACACTCGGGCAGATCGCTGCCGCCGTGGTGTTCGGCGTGCTGGTGCTGCAGTTCCGCAACGCCAACGGGTTGACACCGGCCAGCGCCGACCTGTCCTACGTGCGGGAAGTCGCCACCGTCACCCTGGCCCCGGGTCTGTTCGTGCTGTTCTGCGTGGTCATCGTCAGCGCCTGGTCCAACGCGGTCAACTTCACCGACGGCCTCGACGGGCTGGCGGCCGGCAGCATGGCGATGGTCACCGCCGCCTACGTGTTGATCACCTTCTGGCAGTACCGCAACGCCTGCGTCACCGCCCCGGGACTGGGCTGCTACAACGTGCGCGATCCGCTGGACCTCGCGCTGGTCGCGGCCGCCACCGCGGGCGCCTGCATCGGCTTTTTATGGTGGAACGCCGCGCCCGCCAAGATCTTCATGGGGGACACTGGCTCTTTGGCCCTGGGCGGCATCATCGCGGGTCTGTCGATCACCAGCCGTACCGAGATCCTCGCCATCGTCCTCGGGTCGCTGTTCGTCGCCGAAGTCAGCTCGGTCGTGCTGCAAATCCTGGCATTTCGCACGACCGGGCGACGGGTGTTCCGGATGGCGCCCTTCCACCACCACTTCGAATTGGCTGGCTGGGCCGAGACGACGGTGATCATTCGCTTCTGGCTGCTCACGGCGATCACCTGTGGGTTGGGCGTGGCCCTGTTCTACGGCGAGTGGCTGGCCGCAATCGGCGCGTGATGAGCGGTCTCGACCCCATGTTGCAACCTTTGGCGCCGGGTGCGCCGGTGCTGGTCGCCGGCGCCCGGGTCACCGGCAAGTCGGTGCTGACGGTCCTGACTCGCTTCGGTGCGGCGCCGACCGTCTGCGACGACGACCCAGCCATGCTGCGGCAATACGACGAAACCGACGTCGCAACGCTGAACATGCCGGCGGCCACCCAGCACGTCGCCGACTACGCGCTGGTGGTCACCAGCCCCGGCTTCGCGCCGACCACGCCGCTACTGGTAGCGGCAACGTCGGCCGGGGTGCCGATCTGGGGTGACGTGGAGTTGGCCTGGCGGCTGGACGCTGCGGGCCACTACGGACCACCGCGGCGCTGGCTGGTCGTGACCGGCACCAACGGCAAGACCACCACGACGTCCATGCTGCAGGCGATGTTGATCGCCGCGGGCCGCCGCAGCCTGCTGTGTGGCAACATCGGCAGTCCCGTGCTGGACGTTTTGGATGAGCCCGCCGATCTACTGGCCGTCGAGCTGTCTAGCTTCCAGCTGCACTGGGCGCCCTCCCTGCGGCCCGAGGCCGGTGTGGTGCTCAACATCGCCGAAGACCACCTGGACTGGCATTCGACGATGGACGCCTACACCGCCGACAAAGCGCGGGTGCTGAACGGCCGGGTGGCGGTGGTAGGGCTTGATGACAGCCGGGCGGCGGCATTGCTGGACACCGCGGCAGCGCCGGTGCGGGTGGGCTTTCGGCTCGGCGAACCGGCCGAGCGCGAACTCGGCGTACGCGGCGGCCAACTGGTTGACCGCGCCTTTGCCGAGGACCTTGCGCTATTGCCGGTCGAATCGATACCGGTGCCGGGCCCGGTCGGAGTGCTTGACGCCCTGGCGGCGGCGGCGCTGGCCCGCAGCGTCGGGGTGCCGGCCGAAGCGATCGCGAAGGCAATCGCGTCCTTTCGGTTGGGCCGGCACCGGGCCGAAGTGGTCGCGGTTGCCGACCGAATCACCTACGTCGACGACTCCAAGGCCACCAATCCGCACGCCGCTGAGGCGTCGGTACTGGCCTATCCGCGGGTGGTTTGGCTGGCGGGCGGTTTGCTGAAAGGCGCCTCGGTGGACGCCGAGGTCGCCCGGATCGCCTCCCGGCTGGTCGGTGCGGTCCTCATCGGCCGAGATCGCCACGCGGTTGCCGAGGCGTTATCGCGACACGCGCCGGATGTCCCCGTCGTCCATGTTGTGACAAGCGAGGATGCTGGTATGGATGCGACTGCTGTGGTTGGTGATGCAAATGTGATGGAAGTGAAACATTTGGGCGGGGATCTCGGTGCTTCCGTCATGACCGCGGCGGTGGCCGCGGCGCGCGACTTGGCACAACCCGGTGACACGGTGCTGCTGGCACCGGCTGGCGCGTCGTTTGACCAGTTCACCGGCTACGCCGATCGCGGCGACGCATTCGCCGCCGCCGTGCGTGCGGCGATCCGGTAGGCGGGCGTGGCTAACGCGCTGACCCGGCTGCTACGCCGGGGCAAAGCAACCGACCCAACCCCGGAGACCGTCGCGGCCGAGCCGAAGGAGACGGACGCTGACGAGGCGACGGCCCTGCTGGGCGCCTCCGAAGCCAAGGCGCCGGCCGCCGCCAAAGCTGCGGCCACAACCGACAAGAGCGCTTCCCGCGGCCGCTTCGGCGCCTGGCTGGGCCGACCCATGACCTCGTTTCACCTGATCATCGCCGTGGCCGGGCTGCTGACCACGCTTGGCCTCATCATGGTGCTGTCGGCATCCGGCGTGCGGTCCTATGACGCCGACGGGTCCGCCTGGGTGATCTTCGGCAAGCAGGTGCTCTGGACGGTCATCGGCCTCATCGCGTGCTACGCCTCACTGCGGATGTCGGTCCGGTTCATCCGGCGGGTCGCCTTCACCGGCTACATCGTCACCGTCATCCTGCTGGTGCTGGTGCTCGTTCCGGGGATCGGCAACCTGGCCAACGGCTCGCGCAAGTGGTTCGTGATCGCCGGCTTTTCCATGCAGCCGTCTGAGCTGGCCAAAATCGCCTTCGCGATCTGGGGCGCGCACCTGCTGGCGGCGCGCCGGTTGGAGCGGGCGTCGTTGCGCGAGATGCTGATTCCGCTGGTGCCGGCCGCGGTCATCGCGCTGGCGCTGATCGTGGCCCAGCCCGATCTCGGGCAGACGGTGTCGCTGGGCATCATCCTGCTGGCCTTGCTGTGGTATGCCGGTCTGCCGCTGCGAGTCTTCGTCACCTCGCTGATGGCGGTGTTCATGGCCGGCGCGATCTTGGCGATGTCGGCCGGTTATCGCTCCGACCGGGTGCGGTCCTGGATCAATCCCGAAAACGACCCGATGGACACCGGTTACCAGGCCCGCCAGGCGAAGTTCGCACTGGCCCACGGCGGCATCTTCGGCGACGGCCTGGGGCAGGGAGTGGCCAAGTGGAACTATCTGCCCAACGCTCACAACGACTTCATCTTCGCCATCATCGGGGAGGAACTCGGTTTCATCGGTGCGTTCGGGCTGCTCGTGCTCTTCGGGCTGTTCGCCTACACCGGGATGCGGATCGCGCGCCGCTCGGCCGACCCGTTCTTGCGGCTATTGACCGCTACCACGACGATGTGGGTGCTGGGACAGGCGTTTATCAACATCGGCTACGTGATCGGCATTCTCCCGGTCACCGGTATTCAGTTGCCACTCATCTCTGCCGGTGGAACCTCAACAGCGGCAACGCTTTTCATGATCGGCATCATGGCCAATGCGGCCCGGCATGAACCCGAAGCAGTGGCCGCGCTGCGAGCCGGTCGCGACGACAAGATGAACCGGCTGCTGCGTCTACCGCTGCCGGAGCCCTACGTACCGAGCCGCCTGGAGGCCTTGCGCGATCGCAAGCGGGTGCGCCCGCAGCCGGCCAAAGCGCCCGCGCGAAAGGCGTCGCGAAAAGCTGATGTGCCGCTTCGGCCGGCGCTGCCGCGAACGGCCGCCCGGCCGGCCCGCCGGGCAGTGCATCATGGATCTGGCCGCGGGTACGCCGGCCAGCGTCAGCCACGACGACGCGCGCGCGCACTGGAAGGTCAGCGTTACGGGTGAACGACAAGGTCAGGAAGCCGGCCGGCGGGTTGGGGGGACTGCCCTCGCCCGCCGGTGCCGCATCGTCGTCTTGTAGTTCATCGTCGCCTGCTGATTCCGTGTCGGTCGTGCTGGCCGGCGGCGGCACCGCCGGCCATGTCGAGCCGGCGATGGCCGTCGCCGACGCCCTCACCGCACTCGATCCGCTGGTCCGCATCACCGCCCTGGGCACTCAGCGTGGACTCGAGACCAGGCTGGTACCTCAGCGCGGCTATCACCTCGAGCTGATCACACCCGTTCCGCTGCCGCGCAAGCCCACCGGTGACCTGGCCCGGCTACCACCGCGGGTGTGGCGCGCCGTCCGGGAGACTCGCGCCGTGCTGGACATGGCCCACGCCGACGTCGTGATCGGTTTCGGTGGGTACGTGGCGCTGCCGGCCTACCTCGCGGCCCGCGGGTTGCCCGGCGTTTTGGGTCGCCTGCGCCGCATCCCGGTGGTGATCCACGAAGCCAACGCCCGCGCCGGTCTGGCCAATCGCGTCGGCGCCCGCACCGCCGATCGGGTGCTCTCCGCGGTCCCCGACTGCGGACTAGCGCACGCCGAGGTGGTCGGAGTCCCCATTCGGGCGGCCCTCACCGCGCTGGACCGCGCGGCACTGCGCAGCGAAGCACGCAAACACTTCGGCTTCGCCGACGACGCCCGGGTGTTGCTGGTGTTCGGCGGCTCGCAGGGCGCGGTGTCGCTGAACCGGGCTGTCTCCGGGGCCGCGGCCGAATTGGCGGCCGCGGGCGTGGCCGTCTTGCACGCGCACGGACCCAAAAACATTCTCGAGCTGCGCGAACCTCAACCGGGCGACCCACCCTATGTGGCGTTGCCGTACCTCGACCGCATGGACTTGGCCTATGCCGCGGCCGATATGGTGATCTGCCGGTCCGGGGCCATGACCGTCGCCGAAGTGTCGGCGGTCGGCCTGCCGGCCATCTATGTCCCGCTGCCGATCGGCAACGGGGAGCAGCGGCTCAACGCGCTGCCGGTGGTCAACGCGGGTGGCGGCATGGTGGTCGCCGATGCGGCTTTGACGCCGGCCCTGGTCGCCGAGCAGGTCGCCGGGCTGCTCGGTGACCCGCCGCGACTGGCCGCCATGACTGCGGCCGCTACCCGGGTCGGACATCGCGACGCGGCCCGCCAGGTGGCGCAGGCGGCACTGGACATCGCCAATGAAGCGCGGCTCGGCCGTTTGCCGGCCCGGGGAAAACCGTGACCACCGAGCAGCTGCCGTCCGAGCTGCAGCGGGTGCACATGGTGGGCATCGGCGGAGCCGGTATGTCCGGCATCGCGCGCATCCTGCTGGACCGTGGCGCGCTGGTGTCTGGATCCGATGCCAAAGAGTCGCGGGGTGTGCACGCGCTGCGGGCCCGGGGGGCCTCGATCGTCATCGGACACGACGCGTCGTCATTGGATCTGCTGCCCGGCGGCCCCACCGCGGTCATTACCACCCACGCCGCCATCCCGAAGACCAACCCCGAGCTCGTCGAAGCGCGCCGGCGCGGCATTCCGGTGATTCTGCGACCGGTTGTGCTGGCCAAGCTGATGCATGGGCGCACCACGCTGATGGTCACCGGAACGCACGGCAAGACGTCGACGACCTCGATGCTGATCGTGGCGTTGCAGCACTGCGGGTGCGACCCGTCATTCGCGGTCGGTGGGGAGATGGGCGAGGCCGGAACCAACGCCCACCACGGTAGCGGCGACTTCTTCGTCGCGGAGGCCGACGAAAGCGACGGCTCGCTGCTGGAGTACACGCCCAACGTCGCGGTGGTCACCAACGTCGAAACCGATCACCTGGACTTTTACGGCAGTGCCGATGCCTACGTCGAGGTGTTCGACGCTTTCGTCGAGCGGCTCGCCCCAGGCGGAGCTCTGGTGGCGTGCGTCGACGATCCGGGCGCCGCGGCGTTGGCAAAACGCACCGCCGAGTTGGGAATTCGGTTGCTGCGCTACGGATCCGCGCCGAACCAGGAGCTCGCGGCCACCTTGTTGGCGTGGGAGCAGCAGGGCACCGAGGCGGTCGCGCACATCCAGCTGGCACCCGAACAACATCCCCGGGTGATGCGGTTGTCGGTGCCCGGACGGCATATGGCACTCAATGCGCTCGGCGCGCTGCTGGCCGCAATCGAGATCGGCGCCCCGCCCGACTCGGTGCTGGACGGCCTGGCCGGCTTCGAGGGTGTGCGCCGCCGATTCGAACTGGTCGGCACCTCGGGAGTGGGCCAGGCCTCGGTGCGGGTGTTCGACGACTACGCCCACCATCCCACCGAGATCAGCGCCACCCTGGCGGCCGCCCGCACAGTCCTCGAGCAGGGCGGCAGCGGCCGGTGCATCGTGGTCTTTCAGCCCCATTTATATTCCCGCACAAAAGAATTCGCCGCTCAGTTCGGTCGTGCACTCGATACCGCCGACGAGGTTTTCGTCCTCGACGTCTACGGCGCCCGGGAACAACCACTGGCCGGAATCAGCGGGGCGACCGTCGCCCAACACGTCGGCAAACCGGTGCGCTACCTGCCGGATTTCTCCGCGGTGGCGGAGCAGGTGGCCGCGGCCGCCGGCCCCGGCGACGTCATCGTCACGATGGGCGCGGGCGACGTGACCTTGCTGGGACCGGAGATCGTGAGCGCGCTGCGGATACGGGCAAACCGCAGCAGACCCGGCCAGCCGGGGGTGTGGCGATGACCCGGCCGAACGATGCGACGCCGGCCGACGAGCCGGGCAGCCTGGGGGTTGTGGGCGATCAGGCGGTCGCGCAGCCGGCCGGGGATGCCGTCACCGAGCCACTCTTCGTCGGTGGACCCGAGGGCGAGACGCCTTCTGCGGCAGAGGAGTTCGAGGGTCCGCGCCGCCGGGCCCGCCGGGAACGGGCCGAGCGCCGTGCCGCGCAGGCCCGCGCGACCGCCATCGAGGAAGCCCGCCGTGAGGCCAAGCGCCGGGCCAGCGGACGCCCGGTCGACCAGCCCAAACCGGCCAGGCGCGGTGTCGTTCGGGGCTTGAAGATGCTGCTGGCAACGGTGCTGCTGGTCATCGTCGGTGTGGGGCTTGCCTTGGTCCTGTATTTCACGCCGGCAATGTCGGCCCGCAACATCGTCGTCGTCGGCACCGGGGTGGTGACGCGCGAGGAAGTGCTGGATGCGGCGCGGGTGCGGCCCGGGACCCCGCTGCTGCAAATCAACACCAGCCAGGTCGCCGACCGTGTCGCCGCGATCCGGCGAGTGGCCAGCGCCCGGGTGCAGCGCCAGTATCCGTCGGCACTGCGGATCACCATCGTCGAGCGAGTCCCGTTGGCAGTAAAGGACTTTCCGGACGGGCCGCACCTGTTTGACCGTGACGGCGTGGACTTCGCGACCGGACCGCCACCGCCGGCGCTGCCGTACCTGGATGTCGCCAGTCCCGGCCCCGACGACCCGGCGACCAAGGCCGCACTGCAGGTGCTCACCGCGCTGCGTCCCGAGGTCGCCGGCCAGGTCGGCCGGATCGCGGCCCCCTCGGTGTCTTCCATCACCCTCACCCTGGGTGATGGGCGAGTGGTGATCTGGGGGACCACCGACCGTACCGACGAGAAGGCCGAGAAGTTGGCCGCGCTGTTGACCCAGCCCGGAAAGATCTACGACGTCTCCAGCCCCGACCTCCCGACGGTGAAGTAGACCGCGCGCTCGAATGTGCGCCCAGCCGCACCCTGGAGGCCGAATCTGCGGCCCGCCGCACCCTCGAGGCCGTGCCGATCGGGAGGCGGCGTAGCCGGGCGAAGCGGGTCGGCACCCTCAAGGCCGAGAAAAATTTGCGCGGCGCAACTCGGCGCGCCTGCGGCGTTGGTGCGCGTCATGCCCATACCGTTCTGGTTGCGCGGAACTACTTGACATAACTCTAACTCTATGGTTGAGGTTGAGGGTTTGCAGGAATCGCTCAAGGGAACCGCCAACGTCCGAAAGGAACCCCAACCCGGGGGAGACTGAGCCCCACCAGGGAGGAAGACGAATGATGACCCCCCCGCATAACTACCTGGCCGTCATCAAGGTCGTGGGTATCGGTGGCGGCGGTGTCAACGCCGTGAACCGGATGATCGAGCAGGGCCTCAAGGGCGTGGAGTTCATCGCGATCAACACCGACGCGCAGGCGCTGTTGATGAGCGATGCCGACGTCAAGCTCGACGTCGGCCGCGACTCCACCCGAGGGTTGGGCGCCGGGGCAGACCCGGAAGTCGGCCGCAAGGCCACCGAGGACGCCAAAGACGAGATTGAAGAGCTGCTGCGCGGAGCGGACATGGTGTTCGTCACCGCCGGCGAAGGCGGCGGGACCGGCACCGGCGGCGCACCCGTCGTGGCCACCATCGCCCGCAAACTGGGCGCGCTGACCGTCGGTGTGGTCACCCGGCCGTTCTCGTTCGAGGGCAAGCGCCGAGGCAGTCAGGCCGAAAACGGCATCGCCGCGCTGCGGGAGAGTTGCGACACCCTCATCGTGATCCCCAACGACCGCCTGCTGCAGATGGGCGATGCCGCGGTGTCCCTGATGGACGCGTTCCGCAGCGCCGACGAGGTGCTGCTCAACGGCGTGCAGGGCATCACCGACCTGATCACCACGCCGGGGCTGATCAACGTCGACTTCGCCGACGTCAAGGGCATCATGTCCGGCGCCGGGACGGCGCTGATGGGCATCGGGTCGGCCCGCGGCGAAGGGCGCTCGCTCAAGGCCGCCGAGATCGCGATCAACTCCCCGCTGCTGGAGGCGTCGATGGAGGGTGCTCAGGGTGTGCTGATGTCGATCGCCGGCGGCAGCGACCTGGGCCTGTTCGAGATCAACGAGGCCGCTTCGCTGGTGCAGGACGCCGCCCACCAAGATGCCAACATCATCTTCGGTACCGTCATCGACGACTCGCTCGGCGATGAGGTACGCGTCACCGTCATCGCGGCCGGCTTCGATGCGGTCGGTCCCGGCCGCAGGCCCGTTGTCGGCGGCACCTCGGCCGAGAAAGCCGGCGGGGCTCATCGAATCGAGTCGGCGAAGGCGGGCAAGCTCACCTCGACGTTGTTCGAGCCCGTGGACGCCGTCAGCGTGCCGCTGCAAACCAACGGTGCCACGTTGAGTATCGGCGGTGACGACGACGACGTCGACGTGCCGCCGTTCATGCGCCGCTGAGGCCATGAGCGTGACCCTGGAACCCCCGCCGCAAGCGTCGGGGCCGCCTGGCCGGCAGGTGTTCTCGTGGGTCATCCGGATACTTGGTCACGTGAGCCTTCGCATCCGCCGGGTGACGACCACCCGGGCCGGCGGTGTCTCGGCACCGCCGTTCGACACCTTCAACCTGGGTGACCACGTCGGTGACGACCCGGCGGCGGTGGCCGCCAACCGGGCCCGGCTGGCCGCCGCCATCGGCCTGGGCGCCGACCGGGTGGTGTGGATGAATCAGGTGCACGGCGATCGGGTCGCGGTGGTCGACGAGCCGCGTGGTACCGCGGTGGACGACACCGACGCGTTGGTGACCCGCACCCCGCGACTGGCGCTGGCCGTGGTGAGCGCCGACTGCGTACCGGTGCTACTGGCCGACGCCCGCGCCGGTGTGGCCGCTGCGGTGCATGCCGGTCGCGTCGGCGCCCAGCGCGGGGTGGTGACTCGCACCGTGGAGGCCATGCTCGCGCTGGGCGCCCACGCCGACGACATTTCGGCTCTGCTCGGTCCGGCGGTAAGCGGTCGCAACTACGAAGTGCCCGCCGCGATGGCCGACGAGGTCGAGGCGGTGCTGCCGGGTAGTCGCACCACCACCGCCGCCGGAACTCTCGGGCTTGACCTTCGAGCCGGAATCGCTTGCCAATTACGGCATTTGGGTGTGACGGCCATCGACATCGATCCGCGGTGCACGGTCGCTGACTCGACGTTGTTCAGCCATCGCCGGGATGCGCGAACGGGGCGACTGGCCTCGCTGGTCTGGATGGAATGACCGCGATGGCTGTGCAGATGCCGGCCCCGGGAAATCGAGGCGACCGCGAATCGGAATTGACCCGTGCATTAGCGGCTGTGCGCTCGCGCCTGGCGGCGGCCGCGGAAGCCGCGGGCCGCAATGTCACCGAAATCGAACTTCTGCCGATTACCAAATTCTTCCCGGCAACCGATGTGGTGATTTTGTCCCGATTGGGTTGCCGGGCTATTGGCGAATCACGGGACCAGGAAGCGTCGGCGAAGGTGACCGAAGTCACCAAGCTTTTGGCGGCTGCCGGCCGGGGCGAGTCGGATGAACTGCGCTGGCACATGGTTGGTCACATCCAGCGGAACAAGGCTCGGTCGGTCGCCCGGTGGGCGGATACCACTCACTCGGTGGACAGCTCCCAGCTGGCGAGCGCACTTGATCGCGGGGTGGCCGCCGCCTTGTCCGAGGGCCTGCGCACCGACCCGCTGCGGGTCTACGTCCAGGTCAGCCTCGATGGCGACCGCTCGCGGGGCGGTGTCGACATCTCCACCCCTGGATCGGTCGACCAGGTGTGCGGGCAGGTTGCGGATGCGAAGAACTTGGAACTGGTTGGGCTGATGGCCATCCCGCCGCTGGATTGGTCCCCCGACGAGGCCTTTCGTCGGCTGCGTAGCGAGCACCTGCGGGTACTTGAGGCGCATCCGAATGCGGTCGGGCTGTCCGCCGGCATGTCCGACGACTTCGAAATTGCCGTCAAACACGGTTCCACGTGTGTGCGTGTCGGTACCGCGCTATTGGGCCCGCGGCGGTTACCGTCACCGTAAGTAGTCACTGTAGTAACACCTTCATCACCAACACCAGTACTCCCAGGGGCTAGAAGGGTTCAACACGATGAGCACACTGCACAAAGTCAAGGCGTACTTCGGTATGGCCCCGATGGACGACTACGACGACGAGTATTACGACGACCACGCACCCTCCCGTGGCTTACCGCGCTCACGATTCGACGACGGGTATGGCCGCTATGAGGGCCGCGACTACGACGACCCGCGTGAGCCCGCCGACTATCCGCCGCCCAGCAGCTATCGCGGTGGGTATGGCGAGGAGCCCCGGTACAGTCCCCACCCCCGCGAGTTCGACCGGCCCGAGATGAGCAGGCCGCGCTTCGGGTCGTGGCTGCGCAACTCCACCCGCGGAGCGCTGGCGATGGACCCGCGCCGGATGGCGATGATGTTCGAAGAGGGTCACCCGCTATCCAAGATCACCACGCTGCGCCCGAAGGACTACAGCGAGGCCCGCACCATCGGCGAGCGGTTCCGCGACGGCACCCCGGTCATCATGGACCTGGTGTCAATGGACAACGCCGACGCAAAACGGCTCGTCGACTTCGCCGCCGGCTTGGCGTTCGCGCTGCGCGGCTCGTTCGACAAGGTCGCGACCAAGGTGTTCCTGCTCTCGCCCGCCGACGTCGACGTCTCCCCGGAAGAGCGTCGCCGAATTGCCGAAACCGGTTTTTACGCTTACCAATAGACACCGCCGCCCTGGGCGGTGTCGGCGGTCGGTCGTCGGCTTCGACCCGCCAGGGCACTTGAGATGTGCCCTGGTACCCGGAGTCGGTACGCTGGCAAGCGCCGCGCAAGTCCCGCGGCGCGTGACATCTCATCGGTAAGGTCGGGGCTCTTCAGTTGGTGCTGTTCTTTCAGATCCTTGGGTTTGCGCTGTTTATCTTCTGGCTGCTGCTCATCGCTCGGGTCATCGTTGAGTTCATCCGCTCGTTCAGCCGTGACTGGCATCCCACCGGTCTGACCGTGGTGATCCTCGAGATCATCATGTCGATCACCGATCCCCCGGTGAAGCTGCTGCGCCGGCTGATTCCACAACTCACCATCGGTGCGGTGCGTTTCGACCTGTCGATCATGGTGCTGCTGCTGGTGGCGTTCATCGGCATGCAACTCGCGTTCGGCGCCGCGGCGTAGGCGACTGCCGCACGGCCCGAGCCAAGCCGGCCTTGCGAACACAGAGACGGTTCGGCCACGTTTTAGCGTCGGTTTGGCGCCCGTGATTTAAAAATTCTAAGGTTTCGGATTTCATTGCCCTTAGTGTTTGAAATTGGTTCTTAGTTATTGGCCTAATCGGCAACGGTCGCGTCTGGTGTGACAGGATGGACGGCAGTTGCACAACTGCTACCACTGCGTTCTACACTTTCCAGAACGTTCGACAGGAACTTGAGGGGACGAAACAATGCCGCTTACACCAGCCGACGTCCACAATGTGGCGTTCAGTAAGCCACCGATCGGCAAGCGGGGCTACAACGAAGACGAGGTTGACGCCTTCCTCGATCTGGTGGAAGCCGAGCTGACGCGGCTCATCGAAGAGAACAGTGACCTGCGTCAACGCATCGAGGAGCTGGACCGCGAGCTGGCCGCCGCTGGCGGCGCCGCCCCCGCTGCCGCAGCCGCGCCGACTCAGGCGATTCCGGTTGCCGAACCCGAGCCGGCCAAGGCGGCGCCGGCGGCCGCCGCACCCTCGGCATCCAACGAGGAACAGGCGATGAAGGCCGCTCGGGTGCTCACTCTCGCGCAAGACACCGCCGACCGGCTCACCAGCACCGCCAAGGCCGAGTCGGAGAAGATGCTGGCCGACGCCCGCGCCAACGCCGATCAGATCCTCAGCGAGGCCCGCCACACTGCCGAGACCACGGTCACCGAGGCCCGGCAACGCGCCGACGCCATGCTGGCGGATGCGCAGACCCGGTCCGAGACTCAGTTGCGGCAGGCCCAAGAGAAGGCCGATGCGCTGCAGGCGGACGCCGAACGCAAGCATTCCGAGATCATGGGAACCATCAACCAGCAGCGCACAGTGCTGGAAGGCCGGTTGGAGCAGCTGCGCACCTTCGAACGCGAGTACCGCACCCGCCTCAAGACCTATCTGGAGTCTCAGCTAGAGGAGCTCGGCCAGCGCGGATCGGCGGCACCCGTCGACTCCAGCGCCGAAGCGGGCGGGTTCGACCAATTCAACCGGGGCAACAACTAGCCTCGGAGCCGTGCCTGAGCCTCGTGCGCGCGTCGAGGTTGGCATACTCGATCTGCACACGACCTGGCGGTCCCGCTCGTCGGCTGGAGGATGATGCATGCTCATCATTGCGTTGGTATTGGCCCTGATCGGGCTCGTCGCGTTGGTGTTCGCGGTCGTCACGAGCAACGAACTGGTCGCATGGGTCTGCATCGGCGCCAGCGTCTTGGGTGTGGTGCTGCTGATCATCGACGCCTTGCGCGAGCGTCAGCGGCGCGACGTGGCCGGTGAAGACGGTCACGAAGACACGTCCGACCAGGAGCGGTCCGACCAGGAGCAGGAGACCTGGATCGACTATCCCGAAGAAGAATCGGATGATCGCGGGCCCGAGGCCGGCACTGGCGTCGGCGCCGAGACATCCGGGCACGCCGGCGCCGAGGAATCGGCGGTCTCGGCAGACGGCCGCGGCGACGAGCCCACCAAGTCGTAACTGTATATCTGCGCTGCACGACCTAACTGGTGGGCGTACTGAGCAGCTCACGAACCTCGTCGTCGCTGACTTGATGAAAGTCGCCGTACACCTGTCCGACCGCTTCGAATCCGGGCGGCATGGTCACGCACACCACCTCATCGGCCTCTCGTCCAAGCTCGCGGCAGGTTGACGGCGGTCCCACCGGTACGGCCACCACGATCGATTTCGGGCCGGCGGCCCGCACCGCTCGGACGGCGGCCAGCATGCTGGCGCCGGTGGCAATCCCGTCGTCGACCAAAATTACGATTTTGTCGTGCGGATCGGCCATCGGACGACCGCCTCGGTATGCGTGCTCGCGCCGGGCGAGTTCGGCTGTCTCGCTGTCGATCACCTCGCGCACCTGCTCATCGGTGATCCGCAGGTTCGACACCACGTCGTCGTTCATCACGACACCGCCGCCGCTGGCCAACGCCCCCATCGCCAGCTCCGACCAGCGCGGCACCCCGAGCTTGCGAACCAGGAACACCTCCAGCGGGGCGTGCAGGGCGGCGGCGATTTCCCAGGCCACCGGGACCCCGCCGCGCGCCAGCCCGAACACCAGCACGTCGCCGTTGTCGCGGTAAGACAGCAGCCGCTCGGCCAGGGCGCGACCGGCTTCGCGACGGTCGCGGAAAGTGCGCGTCGCGCTGCGCCGGAGGAAGCCGTTCGGTGCGTTCATTGGTCGCACTCCAGGTTACTCGGCTGCCATCCGCCTCGGTCCGGCGTCAGCGTTTCTCCCGGAAGGCCTGACCCCGGGAACTTTCGCTGTGAGTTGTATAACGTTGTGAGCGAGGGGGATTGGCGGCGACACGAGAGGATGAGCGCAATGAGTCGACGCACCTATACGTCCTACAGCATCGCTTGCGCGATTGTGTGGGCCGTCATTTTGATCGCGGTCTCGTCGGTGGCCGATGGCGCCACCCGGCACACCTTCATGTTGGTTTTCGGGGGGTGGGTGATCGGGTGGCTGTCAGCGACCATCGCCAGGGCCGTCTACCCACCGCCGAAGCGGCATATCGGGCCGTAAAAGCGGGTGTCCGAGGGGGACTTGCCCACTAACCCTACGCATCGATTTGAGCTCTTAGCAGGCACTTTACGGTCCCAACCCACGATCCGGCGCTGCGAATGCATTGCCGGACGGCCACCCGCCTTGCGGGGTGGCACTAACGGCTCGATCAGCTCCCACTGGGCGTCGGTCAAGTCGGAAGGATAGCCCTTGTTCTTGGCCACAAGTCCACACAGCGCAAAACGCGCTGGCCTGCCTGAACGTGTGTTCAGCGTAGTGGTACTTGTCCGTACTGGCGTTTGCTGGAAAGTTTCGGCGCTGCAGCCAGCTTGACGGCTGTCCGGACCTTAGCGGGCTCCAAAAGATTCCGCCGGGAGCGGTGGGGCAAACGAACGGGGTAGGGCACCCGGCTTGCGTGTGCAGGTGGCCGGGCGGGCCAGGCGACACGCGGGCAAAATTGACGTGCATTTCGGCCGAGATAGTGCGATTCTGCCCGGCTGCCCAACAGAAGGGAGCCACACACGATGTGATCAGCACACAGGAAGGACTGTCGACATGACAGAGGGTGAAGAACAGAAAGAGGTAGTACGCGACTGGGTCCGCCGGCTACAAGCCTTGGTGGAGTCGCTGGACGACCTCGAGGGCGCCACGCCAACGGACTTCTGCGAAAGCGCCTGTCTGGCATGGCAGAACACCGCCATCTCGGATAACCCGCCGCCAGCTAGTCCCGAAGCTCTGATCATCGTCGAGGCCTTTGGCGCTATCACGCAGGTGATGAAGACCGTGGCGACGGACTGGGTGGACACCCCTGACGTTCGGGACCGGTTGACGCGTGATGGAGCTCAGCAGCTTCTGAAGGACGCGCTGGACGGCATTCTGTCCAGTAGCGCGCGTTGGCTTTCCGAAGGGCTGCCGTCGGCCGAGGAGGTCCAGCAACGGATCGCCGCTAAGGGGGACGTGCAAGCGGCGATGGGTGAACTCCAGAAGAGGGATGCCGAGTTGGAGCAGGCCGAGGAAGAGGCGGCCGCAGACCCGTACGGGGCGATTCTCGGATACCGAGATGACAACCGCGATGTGGGCTTGATCTTCGACAAGGTGTGTTCGTTCACCGAAGCCGAGCACACGCGCTATCGCGACGCGCACGAACGGCTCCGGAAAATGGTGGACAGTGAGTTGTTGCGGCACATCTCCGATGAGAACGATGCGGTGATCGACGCGGCGATCGGCATCCTCCAGGATCTACAGAGCGACCGGATCTCACTGATGGATGAGGACGCCTGGGATGAGCGCAGGCGCAAGCTTCGCTCGGCGCTGATCTCCTTTACCAGCGCGCTACAGATTCACGAGGATCAAACAATCCGCGCTGCGCGCAACGCCTTCAGCCGGAACACGCCGGAAGAACAGGCAGTACTGGCCTTGTTCAACGACTTGAAGACGACGTCGTTTGAGTACCGCTGGCTGGGAGAAATGCGCGATGCGCTGCTGCACGGCGATATCAACGCGTTCAAGTACGACTTCACGGCACGGCTGCGCGGCGACCCTGAGGTGAATGTGTACATGGATCTCGGGTACATGCTCCAGTTCACTAGGGAGGCTAGGAACAAGCCCTGGCTGAAGCGTAGCGAGCTGGAACAGATGACTTCTGATCCCAGCGTTCTGGACATGATCAAGGCGCTTCAGGCTGAAATGGGTCCACTCCAACAGAAGCTGGACAAGATCCTGTACCCCAACGTGGCCGACGACGCCGCCACGGTCAAGGAACTGATCGGCCGATTCGAGGGCAGGCAGGGCCTGTACGCGCTGCAAAACGGCCCCGGTTTCACGCGACGTACCTTGATGCCGCCGCTTCATCGTCTAGCGCCGCGCGTGCTGGCCTTCGCGGACAAATACGAAGCCGACGCGTAAACCGGGTCGCTGGTTGGCCGCGCGGACAAGCCGTACCGCTGTCACGCCGCTGTGACGGCGGCCGAAAACGGCGGCAACCCGCCCGCTGCCCACAGCTGCGACTTTGGGTTGTGGGGCGGGCGGGGCTCGAACCCGCGACCAACGGATTACCGGCCGATCGTCCTGGACAGTCCCGGCTGCTTCCTATCTTCGGTTGTGCCAGAAGGTAATTAGTCTTCCAGTGACTCCGGGCCGAACCGGACGAATCCCATCATTTCCGAGTCATTGGCGTCGAATAAACGACAACTCATTGGCGATCTAAGCCCGCTTCGGAATCGGCCAAGTCCAGAAACGTGGTGAATTCCGCTTGGTGCGATCAAAGTCGGGGCCGCTGCCGGTTTTCTCGAGCCCCGAGCGGAGTAACCAAGCGGAGCTGCACGCCGCCGCTGCAAACGCGGCCCGGCAGCCCGCCGAGCAGGACGCACAACGGGAGCGCGAGCAGGCAATCGGGGCTGGCCGACATCGATCTATCGTCGCACTTCAGGGCGCTGTTGCTCACGGACTCATAATCGGTGTACATGGGCGTTTGCTGTGTTGGCTAGCGTTGGTGCGCTCGAGGTATACGTGCTTCTAGCTGTGTCGATAGGGCTTGTCGCGTTGGCCGGGGCTGGACGGGTCTGGAAATGCTGCGGTATCAACCGCGGTATCGGCTCGTCCGCGTCATCGATACGCAGCAGCGGCATTATTTCCATGGGTTCACCACCGCACCTTCGGAGCCACGGTTAGTAAGGGTCACGGAGTGGGGGTGCGCAGCTCGACGTACTTCTTTTTCACGCCATCGAAGCGGCTAACGTGCATCACGACACCACTTCCTAGCTGGCAGGTGCCGGTTTGTGCGGTGGTTCGGTGGCTGTCAATGCTCGGCATGGAGCCGACCGCGAAGCGGCGTGGCATTGACAGTCGCCGCACCACCGTTGAGCACAATTTTAGGGCCGGCGGAGGAACCGTTCAGACAGATCACCCCAGGTTCCGAAGCAAGCGGATGAGTGGAAACCGACTTGACCCCCAGGAGTACCAGGGGTCGGTCCGCGTCCGAAAAAGATGATGAGCTGGGGCGGCCAAACGCCTTTCTGAACACAGACATGTTGGAAAGCTTAGATGATGTTAAACTACCCTCATGGCTCGAACGAAAACCCCAGTTCAGCGGCCCGGGCTTCGCTCGGCGGCGATCTATGCCCGGATTTCAGCCGATGTGGAGGGCACCGGGCTGGGCGTGGCACGCCAGTTGGAGGACTGCCGCAAGCTCGCTGCCGACCGTGGGTGGCCGATCGGTGATGAGTATGTCGATAACGATGTGTCGGCCTACTCCGGTAAACCGCGTCTCGAATACGCCCGCATGTTGTCAGATTTGAAGTCGGGTGCGCGGGATGCGGTGATCGTCTACAACTTGGATCGGCTGCATCGGCGACCTGTGGAGTTGGAGGAGTTCGTCGCGCTGTGTGAGTCGGTGGGTGTGCGTGACGTGGCCACCGTGACCGCCGATATTGACCTCGGAAATGATGATGGGTTGTTCATGGCGCGGATTTTCGCCGCGTTCGCCGCTAAGGAGTCCGGCCGCAAATCCGCACGCATCCGCCGCAAGATGTTGCAGAACGCCGAACAAGGACTGCCGCACGGCTCGGTGCGCCCGTTCGGCTATGAGCCGGACAAGATCACCTTGCGTGAGTCGGAGGCCGCGGTGGTGCGCGAGATGGTGGACCGTTACCTGGCTGGCCAGTCGCTGCGGTCGCTGACGGTGTGGCTCAACGAGTCTGGTATCGCTCCGGCGGTGGCGAAATCGTGGCAGACCTCGGCGGTGCGTCAGGTGTTGTGTTCGGGGCGGATTGCGGGGTTGCGGGAGCATCGTGGTGAGGTGATCGGGCAGGCCGTATGGCCGGCGATCATCACGGGGGTGGAGCGGGACAGGGTACTGGCCCGTATGGCGGCGCGGTCGGTGACCAAGACGCGGGCGGCACGCACGTATTTGCTCTCAGGGATGCTTCGATGCGGCCGGTGCGGTAATCGGCTGTATTCGCAAGCCCGGCACAGCAATCCGAACAATCGAGTGCGCCGGTACGTGTGTTTGAAAGGGCCGGATCATGGTGGGTGTGGCCGGTTGACGGTGGTCGCCGCCCCGGTTGAGGAGTTGTTGACCGGGGCGGTGTTGACCCGGCTGGACTCCTCGCACCTGGCCGATGTGCTGGCCGGTAAAGCCAGCGTTGATCACGATGTGGCGGCGCTGTCAGCCCGCTTGGACGCCGATACCACCCGCCTGGATGAGTTGGCGGCGCTGTATGCCGATGGGGTGATCAGCGCGCGGGAGTGGATCGCTGCGCGTGATCCGATCACCGACCGCATCGCCGCGACCCGCCGCGACATCGCGGCAGCCACCGACACCACCGCGGTCTATGAGTTGGCCGGCACCGGCGGGGTGTTGCGCGCCCAGTGGCCCAATCTGGACCTGGATCGCCGGCAGGCAGTGATTAAAGCCGTCCTGGATCACGCGGTGATTGCCCCTGGTACTCCCGGGTCGCGCAGCCTGGATATCGGCCGGGTGCTGCCCGTTTGGCGAGTGTGAGACGATGGCTGCGCGCGGTGCTGCGCCCCGAGAAGGGTCGCGATCCGGCCGATGACGGTCGGGTCGGTGACGGTGACCGGCAGGTCTTGGCGTTGACACGATGCGGTTAGCCACGCGGTGAATTCGGGGCGTTCGTGCAGTGGCACCGCGCTACCACCATAGTTGCCGGCCGCTTCCGGGGGTGTCTTGGCCATCAGCCGGCTCCTGGTGGTGCTGGCGGGATGCGGCTGGCAGCAGGTCGGGATTCGGTGACACCGATGATCCGGGCGTGGATGTGGCGCAGGGCTGCTGAGATGACCAGGACGCGGTCCCCGGCGTTGGTGTGTCCGGCGTGGTCGAATTCCCACAGCACCTGATCGGTGTCGATCGGTTCGTGCTGGCCAGCAGTGGCCCCGGTCAAGTGTTGGCCTGGATGGGATGATTGCGTATCATCTTGTCGCGCAGGTTGTTTGGTGTTGTGGTAGCGGGTCCAGGTGGCGCGGGCGGTGCGCAGGGCGGCCATGGTGGTCGAGTAGTGCCGCGATTTGGTGGTGATGTGGCCGCGGTAGCCCAGGGTGTGCAGCCAGCGCCCGATCCCGGCCAACGACGGGCGCCCGGACGCTGGGTGTTCGGCGAGTTCGGCGATGGTGCCCAAAATGGCGCGCACGTGTTCGGTGACGTCCAGGTCGCGGATCGCTTCGGCTGTGAGGCGTCGGGCGGTGATGCCGAAGTCATGTAGGGATTTGGTGACGTATTTGGTCAGGTATGCCGCGACGCGACGCGGCGACAACCGCGATACCGTCGTGCGGGCGGTGTCGTTGGTTGCGGGATCGTTTGCGGTTGTTGTGGTTTCGGGTGCCAGTGGTTGGGTGTCGATCTGGGTGCCGAACCGCAGTGTGCGCACTGCGGCCTGGTTGGGGCCGCCGTCGCCGGTGGGAACGTTGATGCGGACGTGGCGGGCGGCGCGCTGGATCAGGGTGGCCAGCTCGGTGGCGGTGATCGGTGACGTCGAGTCGCCGCGCTGGTCGGCTACCGGGCGGGACTCCCCATCACCCCGAGGGGCGGCGGGGCCGTAACCGTCGTGGTCATCTGGTCTCGTGGTGTCGGCCGGTGGTGGGTCGAGGCGGATCAGGGCGTGGATGTGGGGGATGGCGCGGGCTTGCAGTTCAACGACTTTGACGAAGCTGATCCGCACCGAACCGGGCTTGACGCCAGCTGTTTTCAGTTGTGTTGAGACGGCTCGCCGTAGTGCGATGGTGAACCGTCGCCACAGCTCGGGCAGATGCCAGGTGAACAGGACATGCCC
>DATJQO010000134.1:0-12564 GCA_035505695.1 Mycobacterium sp. | reverse complement strand
GAAATCCAGCAGAACACGCCCCGGAAACCCTTACCTGCAAGGCGCACTCGGCGCCGCCGCGATGGCGTGTTCCCAAAACCCAGACACCTACCTCGGCGCCCGCTACCGCCGGATCGCCGCACGGCGGGGACCCCAGAAAGCCAACGTCGCCATCCAACACTCCATGCTGATCGCGATCTGGCACATCGGAACCAACGGCTGCCTCTACCAAGACCCGGGCGCCGACTAGTTCAACCGACTCCATCCCGATCGAGCAGAAAACCGGGCCATCCACCAACTTGAAGCGATGGGCTACAGGGTCACCCTCGACCAAGCCAGTTGAGCCCGGACCGCACGGAAATCTTCGCGTCAGAGGCAGTTTTCTTAAAGCCGTACATACCACGTCAACGGGCCCGATTACCAACCACCCCGAGCTCACGCACATGGAATGACACGCCCGGTGGTAGTTGACGTGGTAGACAGCGATACGACCTCTGCAACGTCCTGACCTGCAACAAGTAGCCATCCGCCACCCGCTGGGAGGGCCAAACGCGGGCATTCAACCAGTCACTTCGGCAGGTACACGAATAGAGCAGGCGCGACGCATCAGCTGGACCCCCAGCGGCAGCGCAGCGATGCACAGGCCGCACACCACGGTAAGCGAAATCACCACGCCAGTGATTTGTCCAAGCAGGCCGACGGCGAGTAAAGCCGCGCCTTGGCACATGTACTGCACTGTCACTACTACGGAGACCCGTGTGGTCAAGCCGAGCCGGCCTGTCCGAACCATCGAGGCCGCCCGCTGGACCAGAACGGGAACTGGAGCAACCCCTACACCGATTAACGCGATCCCCGCCACGGCAATGCCGACGTCACGTGCAGGTGCGCTCCCGTGCCCGCCACTGCTCAATACCGCGACGCCCGCCAGTACTACTGTGCCAAACCCGGCGATCGCGCCACAGACCTTCACCAATTGGGCTTCTGCACCCGGAACCGACCAACGCCAGCACGCGGACAGGCTCACCACCTGGGTGACCGACAGGACCACGAGACCGCTGCCCACCAGCCATCCCGATGCTCCCAGCGCTAACAGGGCGGACGTACCCCACATAAATATTGCAGTAACTGGGATCACTGCCGCGGCTGCCAGCCCGCCGAGCGCGAACAGTCCCGCCCGGCCCACATCTGGGCCCGGCGGAGACTCGACTGTTGGACGGTGGCTGCGTCCAATACGCGGTGGGACGAGAGCGGCAGGAACGCCGATACACAGGGCGGCCAACCCAATTCCCACTAGATGGGGACCAACTCCGACCTTTCCAGCGATGGCCCAATCGGCCACACCCGCCGCACCGACGGTACCCGCGCCCTTGACGGCGAGAAACCCGAGCGCATGGACCCGCTTTCCGCCGAATGTCGCCGCTTGCACACCGTGCGATGTATCTAACAAACCGCAACCGATTCCTGCCGTTCCCCACGCAAGCGGAAGTGCCAGACGAAGCCCGGAGAGAGGGGTGTCGAGCATGACCAACGCCGCTATCGTCACCAACGGCGTAAAGGCGCCGACCACACCGGCGAGCAGGCAGGGCCGTGTGTCGTAGCGGGCCATCACAGCCGACGCCAGAAGACCGCCAGCGATGAGACCGAAAGGAAATGCGGCCAACGTCAGCGACATGGTCGGCAGATCTACTCCGGTGGCGTTCTCTAAATCGCCTACGCGGCTGCCAAATGTCGGCTCCAAACTGCCATTTAACGCAGACAACGCCGCGATGGACAGCCACACAGAGGCCATCCCCCTGGTCGACGGTGGGATGGAAGCCACGCGCCTCATCCGTCGACGATAGGGGCGACCACCGCTTTAACAAACCCTTTGGGCCGCTCGGCCGCATCAATAAAGGCCTGTCCGATGTCGTCGAGGGGGTAGACGTGGGTCATTAACGGCGTGAGGTCGAGTCTCCCCGATTCCACGAGCCGCATCCCTCGCGCCATTCCCCACATGATTTGTCGCTTGTCACGAAAGTGACAGTTCACGAGAGTGATTGCGTTGAAATTGAGGTGACCGAGGCGCATCGCGCGTGGTTCGCCCTGATGGTAGCCAACAATCGCCAGTTTGCCGCCTTGCCTGACAAGCATCTCAGCGCGCCCGAGCGGTTCAGCAGCTCCGGTGACTTCATAGACGACATCGGCTAGCCGGCCGTCGGTGGCGTGTTCGACCGCCACGGAGTCCGAGCTAATATCCACTACCCGAGTGGCGCCGAGGTCCAATGCTCGCTGCAGTGGTTCGTCGCGTCGTCCTATGACCGTGATCGAGCGTGCTCCCCGAAGGATGCTAAGCGCCTGGATCAGGTGGGACATATAACCCGTGCCCACGATCACGACATCGTCGCCCAGTGCGGGTTGTGTCAACTCAACGCTGTTGACGCAACATGACAACGGCTCTGCCACCGCGGGGAAGGAAATGTTCGGCCGGATGACTAGCGTGTCCGCCGCCCAGATCACCATCCACTCAGCAAATCCGCCGCCCGGTACCCAAGCGACAACATGATCGCCTACGTTGAGCGTGTCTACCCCGCTGCCAACCCGTTCGACAATGCCAGCAACCTCATGCCCAATCCCTCCGAGATAAGGCTTCACGACGCCGCGCCACTGATCGACCTCTCCGGAGCAGAGGCCGCACTGCGTCACACGAATGAGAACCTGCCCGTGCACCGGCTCGCTGAGCTCGCTCCGCACGATCGCGACATTGCCCGGCCCGGCGAGCACGGCTTGCCGTGTCTTGATCATGCAATCGCCTGCACCTCGGCTAGCCCTGCGTCCGGCAGCAGGGCGACTGTCTCCCCGCTGGCCGCCGACTCGTAGGCAGCGAAAATCGTATTCATTACCACCGCAGCCTGCTGTGTCGTTATCTGCGGGGTCGGTCCGGGGCCATTTGACGTATTCCGGCAGCGAACCGCGTTCACAAGGTCTGCAATCTCAGCCGCGTAGCACTGCTCGACAGTTCGGAAACGTTCCGGGTGGCTGATAGAGGCCTCGACAGCCTCGCCCTCAAGCTGCGTGTAGATTCTCGGTACGAAAAATTCGGTGCCGTTGGTGCGCATTAGATCGAGCCGCGCGCCCCCTGCGGTTCCCCGGACTTCCACAGTGAGCCGATCCTGATCAATGTGACCTTCCCACGACGCTGCGAAGGTCACCGTAACCCCATCCGGTGAGGCCATCTTGACGTGACCGATAATCGTGTCTTCAACGTCACTTAGGGACGGATCGAAATTTCGCCCGGACCCGCCCTGTTCGGCAAGGCGGGTATGCGCCGAAGCTGTCACCGCTGCTGGGACTACCTCCCGTCCCACCAGCAGATATGCCAGGTCGAGTACATGCGGGAGCAGGTCCATCCCAGGACCGCCACCCGCATACCGCTGTTGGGTGAACACCCCACGCAACGGCGTCCCGGCGCGGCGATGCCACATCCCGTCAACGTGGTACACCTCACCGAGGTGGCCCGCGCGGATGACACGGGCCAGCCAGTCAGCCGCCGTATACCTCAGATGAAAGCCAAAGGTAAGCACCACGCCCAACCGTTTCGCCTGGGTTGTCATTGAGTGGAATTCCATCATGTTCATGCACGGAGGCTTCTCACACAGGATTCCGAGTGGCGGGCGTTGTTCGCGCAGGATTTCCAGCGTGTTCGGCGCGTGCGCTGCAGTCGGTGTGCAAATGCTCCACAGGTCAATCTGATGGTGCGCAAGAAGCTTTGAAATTGATCCGAACGCGGCGCCTTCTGCTAGCCCGTATGTGCGTGCGAACGCCTCGGCGCGCTCGGGGACAACATCGCAGACCGCGACGAGATTAACTCCCGGCACGTCCTGATATGCGCGCGCGTGGTACCCGCCTTGCTCTCCGTTCCCCACGATTGCAGCGCGAAGGTCCATCGACATCCTTCCGTCTATTTTGCGGGTTTTAGGGATGTAAGTGGGCGACGTAAGCCTAGAAGGTACACGCCAATCAGCCACCTGATAGGTCGGAATCCTTTCGTCGTTCGATCGGGGAGGTTGTCCCGGTCTTCGTGGAATTTGAGGTGGCGGTCCCTCACCTGAGTCCTGCCTGGTGGTAGGTCTTCGGGTGAACCGCCAAGTACACCCACGAAGAAGGAGTAAGGGACCGCCATGAAAACCGTACCTACTGTTCGCCTGGCTGATACGACCGACGCCGCTGCGCTGCCCGATCTGCCGATGGAGATTCAGCTGGCGATGACCGACATCGCCGGTGCCGCGCGGGAAGGGCTTTTGGCGATGAGCGTGGCCGCAGGGATGGCGGTGATGGCCGCGATGTTTGAGGCTGAGATCGCCGAGGCGTGCGGGCCGAAGGGCAAGCACGACGCGGAGCGGGCCGCGGTGCGCCATGGGCAAGGCCGTGGCTCGGTGACGTTGGGCGGGCGGCGGGTCGCGGTGACCCGGCCGCGGGCGCCCACCGTCGACGGGCATGAGGTGCCGCTTGCCAGCTACACGCATTTCGCCTGCGAGGACCTGCTGACGCAGGTGGTGATGGAGCGGATGCTGGCCGGGGTGGCCACCCGCCGGCACGCTTGTACTGCCGAGCCGGTCAGCGAGAAGGTCAGCGGTGCAACGAAATCGACGTCGAAGTCGGCGATCTCGCGTCGGTTGGTGCGCCAGACCGAGACCGCGCTGGCCGAGCTGATGGCCCGCGACCTGGCCGGTGCAGACATCAAGGTGCTCATGCTCGATGGCGAGCAGATGGCCGAGCGGTGTGTGGTGGTCGCGCTGGCCATTACCGCCGACGGCACCAAGAAGCCGGTCGGGCAGTGGGACGGCTCCACAGAGAACAAGACCGTGGTGCGCGCCCTGCTGGCCGACCTCGTCTCGCGCGGCCTGGCCTTCGATGACGGGCTGCTGGTCGTCTGCGACGGCGCCAAGGCGCTGTCGGCCGCGGTGCGCGAGGTGTTCGGCGACAAGGCCCTGATCCAGCGCTGCACCCTGCACAAGCGCCGGATAACGTCGCCGACCATCTGCCCGACAAGGAGAAGGCGTGGGTGGATGCCAAGCTGGTCAAGGCGTTCGGTCATCCCGATCCCACGCAGGGGCTGTGCAACGCCAAACACCTTGCCGCGCAACTGGATAAGAGCCACCCTGGTGCGGCCGCCTCGCTGCGCGAAGGGCTCGAGGAGATGTTCACCGTCGCCCGGCTCGGCATCGACGGGCGCCTGGCCAAGACGTTGACCACGTCCAACCCGGTTGAGTCGATGATCTCCATCGCACGGGCCACCAACCGCAACGTCACCCGCTGGCGCGACGGACAAATGGTGCTGCGCTGGACCGCCGCCGGCATGCTCAACGCCGAACGATCCTTTCGCCGCATCAAGGGCCACAAGCAAATGCCCCAGCTCGTGAAGGCCCTGCGCCGACACGCCCACCCCGAAACCGGCGCCCATGCCGAACCTGTCGGTACCGCCGCCTAGAGTTCACCGTGGATCCTCACCCAAGTTCCACGCGACTCGGGACATGCTCGATGTTTCGGCGACCGGACGTACGAAATCGTCCGGCCTTGAAGGTGCGACGATTACCGCTGCCATGGTGACCTGCACCTACGACGAATTGGAACAGGCCCGAGCGGAACTGACGCCATCTCGAAATAGATTCTCAATGAAGTTGTCAAGCCGCTGCAGCATTAGGTGCGGTGGGTTGATAGGGCTTGCGGTCGCGCAGCATCGCCCACATCACGTTGAGGCGGCGGCGGGCAAGTGCCAGCACGGCTTGGGTGTGGCGTTTCCCTCGGGCGTGTTTGCGGTCGTAGTAGATCCGCGATGCGGTGTCGGTGCGGATGGCGATGTGAGATGCCAGGTAACAGGCGCGCAGCAGCCGTCTGTTGTAGCGGCGGGAACATTTGAGATTGCCGCTGATGCGCCCGGAGTCACGCGGGACCGGGGCCAGTCCAGCGACGGCCGCGAGGCGGTCGGTGTTGCCGAAAGCAGTGATGTCCCCGTCCGTGGCGGCCAGGAACTCGGCGCCGAGGATAACGCCGAAGCCGGGCATGCTCAGGATAATTTCGGCGTGGCGGTGCTGGCGAAATCGCTCCTCGATCATCGCGTCGGTGTCGCCGATTTCGGTGTCGAGGGTCATCACCTCCTCGGCCAGCCGGGCCACCATCGCCGCCGCCAGTTGTTGCCCGGGTACCACGGTGTGCTGGGATTTGGCCGCTTCGATCGCCGCAGCTGCTACGGCATCGGCGTTGCGGGCCTTGCGTTTACGCAACCAGGCCGCAAGTCGAGCAGCACCGGCGCAGCGCAGCCCGTCGTGGGTTTGATACCCGGTGAGCAAGATCAGCGCGGCCTTGCTAGCGCTGTAGTCAAATGCGCGTTCCAGCGCGGGGAAGTATTCCAGCAGCTGGGCACGCAGGCGGTTGATCGCCCGGGTGCGATCAGCCACCAAATCGGTGCGTCAAGAAAGGCAAGGACGACTCAGTGTCAGGGTGAGGTTGCCGCATGCTGCGGTGGTTGGATCCTGATCACCTGGTGTCTGGCTCGTAAGCTCGGTGCCGCCCTCGGTTGGCGTTCATGCGTTTTGTCGGCATCAGGTGTGAAGGACCGGCCGGCGTGACTTGATAGGAGCGTGGCGTCGCCCCCACTGAGATATGAGAGTCTGAAAACTTCGTCTCGGAGATGCCGTGAATGTCGGCCGCGTGGCTAGCGCGATTCATTGCTTTGCGTACTGCGCACTTCGATCTGCTAAACGGGATCGGGAAAATAGGGGAGGCTGCGCGCGTGCCTCGGATGCGTTACGCGTCGGCGGCCGACAGATATAGCTGCGGTCTGCTTGAGCTAGGAGGTGAGGGCCCCGCCGTTGAGGCCGATGGTTTGCCCGGTCAACCATGATGCCTCGTCGGAGGCCAAATAGACCGCCAGTGCGCCGACATCGGCGGGTGTGCCCATCCGGCCCACCGGGATAGTTTTGGCCAGCGTCTCAACCATGCCAGGGTCATCCAGGACGAGTCCGAGCGAAATGGTGTTCACCGTGACGCCGTGTTTGGCGTTCTCGATAGCCAGGTGCCGCATGAAGCCCGACGCCCCGGCTTTACCGGCGGCGTAAGGGGATACGCCGATGTTCATGCCGATCTGGCCAGCGCCGGAGGAGATAGTTATCACGCGTCCCCACTGCTGGTCGATCATCGAACCGATCGCCGCTTTGGCGCAGTTCATCGGGCCAAAAAGATTGACTGCGATGATCGGTGCCCACTTGCCTGGTGCCATTTCGGCGAACTGGGCCATGGGCATGGGCTCCGTGGGGCCACCGGTACCGGCGTTATTGACCAGTACGTCGACCGGACCCAGTCGGGCGGTCGCCTCGTCGAATCCAGAGATTACAGCGGCCAGGTCGGTGACGTCGAACGGGATGGCGACCGCTTGGCCACCAGCCTGGTTGATTTCCTCGGCGACGCGCAGGGCCCGGTCGGCATGAAAGTCGTTGACGACCAAGGCGGCCCCTTGGGCCGCCAAGGCCCGGGCGATGCCCGCGCCCACGTTCTGTCCGGCGCCCGTAACCAGCGCGACATGACCCGTCAGGTCGAACATGGCTGACATTTCCTTCGTGTCGGTGATGCCCAATGGTTACGTTAGCGACTCGGAACACGGCCATAAGCCGTCAGCTCCCGGCCCTAAATAGCAGTGGCCAGCGCGGTGCTCGGTGCTCTCGATCCGCGGCGTGGCTACTTCACCCCCCAATTGCCCGTCTAGGGTGTTGCGTGAGCCGTGGTGAGCGGCTGCGGGCCCGTACAGCCACGAACGCCGGTCCAGTGGCGTGTGACCGATTGGGTGTCGCAATGCGGAAACCGGTCGGGAGACGAGCAAAACTTTGACGTGTCTCCGGTGACCGAACCCTGTCCGCCGATGTACGAGGTAAGACGGCCTCTGTTGTGAGATTCTGCATAAGTGTCGGCCGATCCGGCGGCTGCCCCTTCTGGGGTCGTGACGTTTCTGTTCACCGATGTCGAGGGTTCGACCCGTCGGTGGGAGGCCGACGCAGTGGCATGCGGGCCGCGCTTGCCGCCCACGACAAGGTGCTGCGTTAGGCGATCGAGGCGCATGGGGGCTGGTTGTTCAAGCACACCGGCGACGGTGTGTGCGCGGCATTCTCGTCGCCGAGATCGGCGTTGGACGCGGCGGTTGCCGCTCAGCGCGATCTCGGATTGCCCGTCCGGATGGGGATTGCGACCGGCGAAGCCGAGCTGCGGGAGGGTGACTACTTCGGCGTGGTGCTCAATCGTGTGGCGCGAGTGATGGCTGCCGGGCATGGCGGTCAAATCCTGCTCGCGGATTCGACGGCGGTTCTGCTCAGCGGAGTGGAACTGCTCGATCTGGGGCCGCGACGGTTGCGCGACCTACCGACCCCGGTCGGGGTGTCCCAGGTACGAGCGCCCGGGTCTGCAGACAGAGTTTCCCGCATTACTGGCGCTGGACGCTAGTCCGGGGAACTTGCGGCCTCAGACCACGAGCTTCATTGGGCGTGAGTCGGAGGTCGCCGAGCTGCAAGCGGCGGTGAAGGCTCATCGGTTGGTGACGCTGACCGGGGTGGGAGGGGTGAGCAAAACCCGGCTGGCAGCTGGCGCTAGAGGTCGCGGCACGGCTCGGCGATGGATTCACGGACGGTGTCTGGTTTTTCGAACTCGCCGCAGTCACCGATCCGGCGGCGGTGCCCGACGCGGTCGCGGCGGTGCTGGGCATCACCCGGCAACCGGGCAAAACGGTGAGCGAGTCCGTGGCTGCCGGACTGGAGGGCAGGCTGCGGCTGTTGGTTTTCGACAACTGCGAGCACGTCCTCGACGCCGCAGCCGGTCTGGTTGAGGCGATACTCGCCGCCTCAGCGACCGTCACGATTCTCGCGACCAGCCGCGAAGGACTAAGGCTCGCCGACGAGCAACTGTGACCGGTGCCCGCGCTGGATGTCAGCGCGGGAATCGACTCTGGCGCGGTCTCCCTATTCATTGAACGTGCACAAGCCGTTTCGCCGGGCTTCTCACTAGCCCAGCCCGGCGAGGCGGACGCGGTGGTGGAAATCTGCCGCAGGCTCGACGGCATCCCGTTGGCCATCGAGTTGGCGGCCTCGCGGATGGCGTCGATAACGGCGATCGAGGTGCGTGATCATCTCGATCAGCGGTTCCGGCTGCTGGTCGGCTCGCGGCGCAGACTGTCACGCCACCAAAACACTGCGCCACGCATTGGCGTGGTCCTACGACCACCTTGATGACACGGAAAGACAGCTGCTGGATCGGTGTTCGGTGTTCGCCGGTGGATTCGACCTCGAAAGTGCCTGCGCGGTCATGGGTTCCGATGATGACTTCGCCATCCTGGATCTGCTGGACGCCTTGGTGCGCAAGTCGCTGCTGGTCGCCGGGCGGACCCGGTTTTCGATGCTGGAGACGATCCGCCAGTTCGCAGAGGACCAACTCGTCGCCTGCGGCGAAGCATCCGAAATTCGGGCCGCCCACTCGCGCTACCTCGCCGGACGCGAAGCCGACATCCTGGCCTTGTGGGACAGCCCCCGCCAGCGCGAGGCGTACGACTGGTTCACTATCGAGCTGGCCAATCTGCACGCCGCCTTTCGGTGGGCCGCCCACCAGGGTGATCTCGACGCCGCAGCCACCATCGCCAGTTACGCGGGGTTTCGTTGCCTGTGGGTGGAAAACTACGAGCCGATAGCCTGGGCCGAAGAACTGATCGAACCGGCCCGCGCCGTCGACGATCCGAGGCTCGCAACCCTTTACCTGATTGCTTCACAGTGCTTCACGACCGGACGGGATCGAGGCGGCCGTCGGTTACGCCGACGCCGGTCAGCTGTTGATCACCAGCGACGGTTGCGAGGTGCCGTTTGGCATGGAGGCCGCGCTTGGCCTTGCGTATGTTTTCATCGGTCAGCCCGAGCGATGCATCGAGTGGTGCCGCGCCCAGCTGCCGCGCGGTCGCGACTCTCATGTAACCACCGAGGCAGTCCTGACCGTCGCACTGGCGTTGGCCGGTTACGGCGTGGAGGCCAGGGCCGCCGCGAACGGCCTGATCGACGCCGCTGAGGCCACCCACAACCCGTGGGCGCTTTCGCGGGCGCTGTTGGCCTACGGGGCCGCCTTCTGCGATACCGATCCCGCAGGAGCGCGTGACGCCATTCGCCGGGGCCTAGTGATCGCGCAGGACAGCGGCAACCACAGAAGCGAGTCAATCCTGGCGGCCAGTGTGTCCCGCCTGGAGGCCGAATACGGCGACCCGTTGGCCGCGCTCGATTACCTCACGCTGCGATCCGCAATTTCCACGACGCGGGCAACACCCTGATCCTTAACCCGTTGGCTGTCCTCGGCGCCCTTTTCGACCGGCTCGGACGCTATGAGCCAGCGGCCATCGTCGCCGGTTACGCATTCAGTCCCCTCACCGCAGCGACCATCCTCAAGATCAATATCGCGATCGCCCACCTCCGCGATGTGCTCGGCGACCAGACCTACGAATCGCTCGCCCGCAAGGGTAAGACGATGACCACCGCCGCCATGGTGGCCTACGCATACGATCAAATCGACCAGGTCCGAGCAGAACTCGAGGCCGTCTCGAAATAGGCGACATTCGAGGGGCTCTCAAGCTGGAGCACGCTCGCAAGTCTGGCCGCAAGTTTGGTCGTCCTGCCAAGCTGGATGCCGAGCAGGCCGCCTTTGCCCGGCGGTTGAAGGCCAATGGGGAAACTGCCGCCACCATCTGCAAGACGCTCGGGATAGGCCGCACCACCCTCTATCGCTATCTGGCCGAGAACGAGGACTAACGGGTTTCCTGCGGGGGTGGTCGTGGCACGGCACTGCGGTATTGTCTTGCCCCATGCCTGATGGTCGCCTTGCCGATCCTGACCGCACGCTCGGCACCGATCCGCGTTCTGATCCCCGCATGCTTTCGGCGTTCGCGCCGTTCGGCTTGGACGGTCCCCTGCCGCCGCCGCCGCTGAGCGTCGACTCGCTGTTGGAGGAGCGGCTGGCGCTTTTCGCCGAGATGGAGGAGGAGTTCGGCGCGATTTTCGACACCTTGGCGCAGTCCGCGCCAATCGCCGAGGGTGTCACGTCCACGACGGTCACGATCGCCGGCGGCGGTGGCAACGACCTGACGCTGTTTGTCAGCCGCCCCGCCGATACCGACGGCCCGTTGCCGGGTGTGGTGCACCTGCACGGCGGCGGCATGGCCAGCCTGAGCGCCGCCGACACTATCTATGTGCGGTGGCGCGAAAACCTTGCCGCCACAGGCCTTGTCGTGGTCGGCGTGGAGTTCCGCAACTCGGCGGGGAAGCTGGGCGTGCACCCGTATCCGGCGGGGCTGAACGACTGCGCGGCCGCGATCCGCTGGATGAGCGCGAACCGCCACGATCTGGGCGCAAGCCATCTGATCGTGTCGGGTGAATCGGGCGGGGGGAATCTGACCCTCGCGGTGACACACAAGGCCAAGCGGGAGGGTTGGTTGCGCGAGATCGCCGGGGTTTATGCGCTGTGCCCGTTCATCTCGAACCGCTGGCTTGAGCAGCCCGAGGACCTGCCCTCGCTGAAGGAGAACGACGATTATTTCTTCAGCTGCCACCTGCTGGCATTGTTCGGTTCGGTATACGACCCTGATGGCGAGAACGCTCTCGACCCCACTTGCTGGCCGGGACTCGCGACCGACGCCGATTTGGCCGGGTTGCCGCCGCACGTCATCTCGGTTAATGAACTCGATCCGCTGCGTGACGAGGGCCTCGTGTACTACCGCCGCCTGCTGCGCGCGGATGTCAGCGCGGTCGGCCGCGTGGTCGCCGGGACCTGCCATGGTGGCGATGTGCTGTGCGGCGCGATGCCCGACGTGTATGCGGCCAGCCTGCGCGACGTCAGCGGTTTCGCCAAGTCGGTCGGCTGACGCCGAACGATCCCAGGGAACCCCTGCCGGCCAGCCGACCGACGCCCTATGTCCGATTGGCGACGAGATAGAAAACTGGCGTCCGGCGAGTACCATTCCGGCGAGAGCCCTGCGACCCGGTGCACCTCAACGACCTGCTGCTGCAGGTCGGTGACGGCGGCGTCGATGTCGTCGACGCGGATCGCGAAGTGGTTCGCATCGACGCGCGTCTTTCTCACGAGCCGGTGATGATCCATTGTCGTGCTGCCTCGTTCTGCCCAGCCGGAAAGTGCTTGATCTCCGCCGACACAAAATGTGACGTTAAGCGCTCAGCGACCTCTCCCATGGTGGAGTCCGTCACGACTGCGACTTTCTTGATGCGCTTGTGATGATCTCGAACGAAGCGAAAGTGGTTGACCATCGCCCCGAAACTGTCCCATCCGGGGAACCCCGGGGCTTCGATGATCAGGCCAGCAAGACCACCGGTCGCCTCGATATACGGGTCGACCGCGTTGGCGAGTTTGACAAAATCGTCCTGCCCGATCGCAGATTTTGGTTGCACGTGGAGCACGGAATGCTCGGTATCGAGTTCGTATTCAATCATTTATCGCTCCTTGACGTTGTCTGATGAACCAGAGGATCACGACTACCCGGCAGCTGCCGACTATCTCATCGTGTAGTCACAGCTTCTCCTTTGA
>DATJQO010000133.1:0-7472 GCA_035505695.1 Mycobacterium sp. | reverse complement strand
CGACGTCTCCGGCAGCGGTTCCTACACGCACATGACGATGGTCGCCGAGAACGCCACCGGCCTGCGCAACCTGTTCAAGCTGTCCTCCCGCGCCTCCTTCGAGGGCCAGCTGGGCAAGTGGTCGCGGATGGATGCCGAGATCATCGCCGAGCATGCCGAGGGCATCATCGCCACCACCGGCTGCCCGTCCGGCGAGGTCCAGACCCGGCTGCGGCTGGGCCACGACCGCGAGGCGCTGGAGGCAGCCGCCAAGTGGCGGGAGATCTTCGGCCCGGACAACTACTTCCTGGAGCTGATGGATCACGGCCTGTCCATCGAGCGCCGGGTCCGCGACGGCCTGCTCGAGGTGGGCCGCAAACTCGGCATCCGGCCGCTGGCCACCAACGACTGCCACTACGTCACCCGTGACGCCGCCCACAACCACGAGGCGCTGCTGTGCGTGCAGACCGGCAAGACGCTGTCCGACCCGAACCGGTTCAAGTTCGACGGCGACGGCTACTACCTGAAGTCGGCTGGCGAGATGCGCCAGATCTGGGACGCCGAGATCCCGGAGGCCTGCGATTCGACGCTGCTGATCGCCGAGCGCGTGCAGTCCTACGCCGACGTCTGGACCCCGCGCGACCGGATGCCCATTTTCCCGGTCCCCGAGGGGCACACCCAGGCCACCTGGTTGCGTCACGAGGTGGACCGCGGCCTGGCCCGCCGGTTCCCCGGCGGGGCGCCGGCCGAGTACATCGGCCGGGCCGGTTACGAGATCGAGGTCATCTGCGACAAGGGCTTCCCGTCGTACTTCCTCATCGTGGCCGACCTGATCAACTACGCCCGCTCGGTCGACATCCGGGTCGGCCCGGGCCGCGGTTCGGCGGCTGGCTCGCTGGTGGCCTACGCGCTGGGCATCACCGACATCGACCCGATACCGCACGGCCTGCTGTTCGAGCGGTTCCTCAACCCCGAGCGCACGTCGATGCCCGACATCGACATCGACTTCGACGACCGCCGCCGCGGCGAGATGGTGCGCTACGCCGCCGAGAAGTGGGGCGGCGACCGGGTCGCCCAGGTCATCACGTTCGGCACCATCAAGACCAAGGCGGCACTGAAGGACTCCGCCCGGGTGCACTACGGCCAGCCCGGCTTCGCGATCGCCGACCGCATCACCAAGGCCTTGCCGCCGCCGATCATGGCCAAGGACATCCCGCTATCGGGGATCACCGATCCCAACCACGAGCGGTACAAGGAGGCCGCGGAGGTCCGCGGCCTGATCGACACCGACCCCGACGTACGCACCATCTACGAGACCGCGCGCGGCCTGGAAGGCCTGGTCCGCAACGCCGGCGTGCACGCCTGTGCGGTCATCATGAGTTCCGAACCGCTGGTCGACGCGATCCCGCTGTGGAAGCGGCCGCAGGACGGCGCGATCATTACCGGCTGGGACTACCCGTCGTGTGAGGCCATCGGCCTGCTCAAGATGGACTTCCTGGGCCTGCGCAACCTGACCATCATCGGCGACGCGCTGGAGAACATCAAAGCCAACCGGGGCGTCGACCTCGTTCTGGAGTCGCTGCCGCTCGACGACGCGGCGACCTACGAACTGTTGTCTCGCGGTGACACTCTCGGGGTGTTCCAGCTCGACGGTGGCCCGATGCGAGATCTGTTGCGCCGCATGCAACCCACCAGGTTCGAGGACATCGTGGCGGTGCTCGCGCTGTACCGGCCCGGCCCGATGGGCATGAACGCCCACAACGACTACGCCGACCGCAAGAACGGGCGTCAGGCCATCAAACCGATCCATCCCGAGCTCGAGGAACCGTTGCGCGAAATCCTCGCCGAGACCTACGGCCTGATCGTGTATCAGGAGCAGATCATGCGCATCGCGCAGAAGGTGGCCAGCTACTCGTTGGCCCGAGCAGACATTCTGCGCAAGGCGATGGGCAAGAAGAAACGCGAGGTGCTGGAGAAGGAGTTCGAAGGCTTCTCCGACGGCATGCAGGCCAACGGGTTTTCGCTGTCGGCCATCAAGGCGCTGTGGGACACCATCCTGCCGTTCGCCGACTACGCGTTCAACAAGTCACACGCCGCCGGCTACGGGATGGTCTCCTATTGGACCGCCTACCTCAAGGCCAACTATCCGGCGGAGTACATGGCCGGATTGTTGACCTCGGTCGGCGACGATAAAGACAAGGCGGCCGTCTATCTGGCCGACTGCCGCAAGCTGGGCATCACGGTGTTGGCGCCCGATGTCAACGAATCCGGGCTGAACTTCGCGTCGGTGGGGGCCGACATCCGCTACGGCCTGGGCGCCGTGCGCAACGTGGGTGCCAACGTGGTGGGGTCGTTGATCAAAACCCGCAGCGACAAAGGGAAATTCACCGACTTCTCGGATTACCTGAACAAGATCGACATCTCGGCCTGCAACAAGAAGGTCACCGAGTCGCTGATCAAGGCGGGTGCCTTCGATTCACTGGGCCACGCCCGCAAAGGCCTGTTCCTGGTGCACACCGACGCCGTCGACTCGGTGCTGGGCACCAAAAAGGCCGAGGCGATGGGTCAATTCGACTTGTTCGGCGGCTGGTCTGAGGAGGGGGAGGGCTGCACCGAAGCGGTGTTCACCATCAAGGTGCCCGACGACGAGTGGGAAGACAAGCACAAGCTGGCCCTGGAACGGGAGATGTTGGGCCTCTATGTGTCGGGGCATCCGCTGAACAAGGTGGCGCACCTGCTGGCCGCCCAGGTGGACACCCACATCCCGGCCATCCTGGACGGTGACGTTCCCAACGAAACCCAGGTGCGGGTGGGCGGCATCCTCGCGTCGGTGAACCGGCGGGTCAATAAGAACGGAATGCCTTGGGCCTCAGCTCAATTGGAAGACCTCACCGGCGGTATCGAGGTTATGTTCTTCCCGCACGCCTACTCGACGTACGGCGCCGACATCGCCGACGACGCGGTGGTGCTGATCAACGCCAAGGTCGCGATCCGCGACGACCGCATCGCCTTGATCGCCAATGACCTTGTGGTGCCGGACTTCTCGACCGCCCAGGCGGACCGGCCGCTGGCGGTCAGCCTGCCCACCCGGCAGTGCACCTTGGACAAGGTGAATGCGCTCAAACAGGTGCTGGCCCGGCACCCCGGCACCTCGCAGGTGCACCTGCGGCTGATCAGTGGCGACCGGATCACCACGCTGGAGTTGGACGCCTCGCTGCGGGTAACCGCGTCGCCGGCGCTGATGGGCGACCTCAAGGAGTTGCTCGGCCCGGGCTGCCTGGGTGGCTAGCGGCGATCGCAAGCGCGGCAAAGCCGGGCGAAGCGGGTCGCCGCAATCGGGTTAGCCTAGGCCTCGCAGGCTTCCAGCCGCTTGCGGACCTGCCGCGGCGCACGGCCGAGTCGGCTTCGTCGATGACACTCCTGGCGATGAGGGAGTGCGCGAGCGCGACGAGTTGGCTCTCGGGATACGGCAGAGCCGCGTACACCTTTTCGGACAGGCGGTCCTCGTCGTGTCGACGCGTCAGCAGCTCTAGTGCCGTTCCCTGCCGGTCGAGGGCCTCGCACATCCCGTCGAGACTTGACTTCCACGGTGGCACCGGATTGCTCACGCCGTACTTCTCCGCCATCCGCGACCACACCTGATCGCGCTGAGCGACCTCCTCCAGCGTCGAAAGCCGGACGGCCGTGACATCGAGTTCGTCTGACATTGCATGGCTTTCAATAGTTCTCGACCAGGCGGACCGCTCGGTGGACGGGGCGATCCACGTTGGACGTCACCCCCGGCTCGGGCAGAGCGACGCCGATCATGCAGTCGCGCGTCACAATCTCGGCAAGCTGCTCCTCGCTCCAGCCCTCGGTCCCCGCCAGCCGGACGGGAAGCACCAGGAACCGGTGTTTGGAATTGGAGTCCTCGACCCGGATTTCGACGTCTTCCGGGGGATACAGGCCGAACTCCGCGAGGACCTGACGCGGTCATCGCACGATCCGCCGACGGTAGTTCGGCGTTCGATACCACTCGGGTGAGTTTCCCAGGATCGGGCGCGGGTAGCACGAGCACAGGGTGCACACGATCACGCGGTGCAGTGTCGGGGGTGTCCTCGAGTACCTGCAGCGCGGTGAAGTCGCTGGGAGTCCCAAACCCGGTTGGGTGCAGCCAGTCGATGCCCACCTCGCGGCTGGCGGCGATCGCGTCCTCGAGGGCTAACCGCTTGAAATCCGGGTCAGCCCAGGCCTTGGCCACCAGCCGGGCACCCGACACCGGGCCAATTTGTTCGACGAACTCCGTGTAGTGCCGATGGTCCTCGGCGGTGAAGAGACCCTTCTCAATCGCCAATTCGCGCAACGCGATCTCCTGCACCTCGAAGTCGGTGACCTCTTCGACCATGAGTGCCGCGTGGCGTTCGGCGTTGGGGTCGTCGACGTGCTGTGTCGTGCCTCAGTCCTGTCCGGCTCCAGCCAGCGTTCCGGTATCTCGGCTTGCAGCGTGTCGGTCGGGGCGCCCTGGTACGGGTCCCACAGATCCGTCATCTTGAAGCGCACGATGTAGAACCATTCCGGCTTGTGGTCCTCACGGTCGAACGCCTCGTCTTCGGCCGCCGGGCTCTCGTACGACACCTTGACGACGGTGCCCGGGTTCCCCCGCAGATATTCCTGGGTACGCGTGTAGAAGATGGTCGGCAGATCCCGCACCAGCACAGCGTCGCCAACCGCGAACCGGGCAGCGCCGGCCATGCCGGCGAAACACTGCGGATCTCCCTTGCCAAGTGCCTCAACGTGATGGCGGTTGCGGGGAACCGCCTCCCCGTTCCCGGCGGTGCGAGGCATGGGTTCCAACGGGACGGCACCGTCGACTGCGCTGGCGAATCTCGCTGACGCGTTCGATCAGCTCACCCAATGTGATGTGGCGCTTGTCGATGAGGAGCCGCGCCACGGCCAAAAACCCAACGATCGTAGTAGGGAAAGCCGAGGTACTGCATCCTGCCGACATCGACGTTACCGAGTCTTCTGCGCTCCTCCGATGTCCAGATGCCCCGCCAGCCGAGGACCTCGCGCGTCACAAACGTGTCGAGCTCCCACTATTCCTCCTCTTTCTCCTCGAAAACCGCCGGAGCGTCCGGTTACCCTCCGACGTCGTGCGGCGTTTTCATTGAAGGCGCGAAAGAGGCCGCGCGTCATCTCGTCTGGATAAGCCCAGTCCTGAAGCTGATGAAACGCGGTGCGCAGCTGGCTAACATGTTCGCCCATAGCAAAATTCGCCATGCACGCGATCCCCAAATCGAACCGAGAGCGGTTGAATCAGCGATACCGTAGCCCCGCCTTGTCCGCCTGAGAAGGGAGCGCCATGAGCCAGCCACACCCGATCGCCGTGCAGAACTTCTCCCATGTCTGCATCGGCGTCTCCGATGTCGAGGCGTCGCGCAACTTCTATACCGCGGTGCTGGGCATGGACGTCGTGTTCGACGTCGAATTGGAAGGGGCCGGACTGGACTCCCTGACCGGAGGCGCCGCGCAGCGGGGCCGCATGGTCGGCGGGTTGATCGGCGCCGCCATGGTCGAGCTGATGTACTTGGGCCCGGTGCCCGAGTGCCCGCGCGGACCGCACCTGGGTACACCAACATCTCGTTTCGGGTCGACGACCTCGACGCCACCTACGACGCCGTTCGAGACCACCATCCTGACGCCCGGGCCGACCCACCGGTCGACATCGGCGCAGTGCGGATGTTCTTCATCTACGACCCCGACGGCACCCCCATCGAACTACTCGAGCTGGCCACCGGCCTGTCGACCACGGTGCAACTCTGGCGACCGAAGAGCTGAAACGTATTCCACGCCCCTGATCACGGACGTACGCTCGGGCCATACCGATCCGCGCCGAGGAGGACGGAAATGACCACAGCCGAGCATCCGGCCACCATGTGCGAGGCATTCCAGCGCGCCGCCTCGATCGACCCGGACGCCGTCGCACTGCGGACGCCCGGTGGAGGCCAGACGTTGACCTGGCGAGAGTACGTGGCGCAGGTGCGCAAGGTGGCGGCCGGCCTGGCGGGTTTGGGGGTTCGGCGAGGCGACACGGTATCGCTGATGATGGCCAACCGGATCGAGTTCTACCCACTGGAAGTGGGAGCCCAACATGTCGGTGCCACTTCGTTTTCCGTCTACAACACATTGCCTGCCGAGCAGCTGACGTACCTGTTCGCCAACGCCGGTACCAAGGTGGCGATGTGCGAGGAGCAGTACGTGGACCGCATCCGTGCCAGCGGCGCGCCCGTCGAGCACATCGTCTGCATTGACGGTGCGCCGCCGGGCACCATGTCGCTCGAGGAGTTGTACGCGGCCGGGCAGCAAGATTTCGACTTCGATGCGACGTGGTGCGCGGTGCGGCCCGACGACATTCTCACGCTCATTTACACATCGGGGACCACCGGGAACCCCAAGGGTGTGGAGATGACGCATGCCAGCCTGCTGTTCGAGGTGTTTGCCCTCAACGCCGTCCTCCCGGGCCGGTTCGGTGACCGGGTCACGTCGTTTCTCCCGTCGGCGCACATCGCGGACCGGGTGATGGCGCTCTACGGACAAGAGGTCTTCGGCTCCACGGTCACCGTGGTCTCTGACGCCCGCGCCATTGCCGCCGCGCTGCCCGACGCGCGGCCCACGGTGTGGGGCGCGGTGCCCCGGGTGTGGGAAAAGCTCAAGGCCGCAATCGAATTCGCCGTCAGCCACGAGACAGACGAGGTCAAACGGCGGGCGCTGGAGTGGGCGATGTCGGTGGCCGCCCGGCGCGCGGCGGTGCTGCTGGCCGGTGAGCAGATGCCGGACGACCTGGCCGCCGAATGGGCCCGAGCCGACGAGTTGGTGTTGTCCAAGCTGCGGGAGCGGCTCGGCTTCGGCGAACTCCGTTGGGCGGTCTCCGGCGCGGCTCCTATACCCAGGGAGACGCTGGCATTCTTCGTCGGCATCGGCATCCCGATCGCCGAGGTGTGGGGCATGTCGGAGCTGAGCTGCGTCGCCTCGGTGAGCCACCCCAGCGACGCCCGCCTGGGCACCGTCGGCAAGCTGCTGGCCGGGCTGGAGGGCAAGATCGCCGACGATGGCGAGTATCTGGTCCGCGGTCCGCTAGTGATGAAGGGCTATCGCGGGGAACCCGAGAAGACCGCCGAGGCGATCGACGAGGACGGCTGGCTGCACACCGGCGACCTGGCAGCGATGGATGAGCGCGGCCATTGCCGGATCGAAGGCCGGCTCAAGGACATGATCATCCGCGGCGGGGAGAACGTCTATCCTCGAGAAGTGGAGGAATTCCTGTACCGGCATCCCGAGATCCAGGACGTTGCGGTCTTCGGGGTGCCGGACACGCGCTTCGGCGAGCAAGTGGCGGCCTGGGTGAAGTTGAAGCCTGGCGCAACGGCAACGGCGGAGGACATCAAAGCGTTCTGCCAGGGCCAGATCGCGCACTACAAGATCCCGTTTCACATCCGCTTCGTCGACGGTTTTCC
>DATJQO010000132.1:0-4331 GCA_035505695.1 Mycobacterium sp. | reverse complement strand
GCCACATCCTCTTCCACGCGCCGTTCACCGCCACCTCGATGATCGGCTTCATCGCGCTCGCCGGCATCATCGTGCGCAACTCGATCCTGCTGGTCGACTTCTGCCGCCACAAGCAGAGCGAGGGCGGCTCGCTGCGCGAGGTGCTGCTCGAAGCCGGCGCGATCCGCTTCAAGCCGATCCTCCTGACCGCGCTCGCGGCCATGATCGGCGCGGCCGTCATCCTCACCGACCCGATCTTCCAGGGCCTCGCGCTCTCGCTGCTGTTCGGCCTCGCTTCGTCGACCCTGCTGACCGTGCTGGTGATCCCGGCGATCTACGTTGTCCTGCGCGACGACGGGCGCCCGGCGGCGCCGGCGCCAGCCGCCTCCCCCGCCACGCCATGACCGGCCGCCTCAGAGCTTCGCCGCGCCGAGGCGGAGGGCGTTGGTGATCACGCTGACAGAGGAGAGCGCCATCGCCCCCGCCGCGATCTGTGGCGAGAGCAGCAGGTGCAGCGTCGGATAGAGCAGGCCCGCCGCGATCGGCACGCCGGCGGCGTTGTAGACGAACGCGAACACGAGGTTCTGGCGGATGTTGCGCATCACCGCGCGCGAGAGCCGGCGCGCCTTTACCAGCCCCTGCAGATCGCCCTTGAGCAGCGTCACGCCCGCGCTCTCGATCGCGACGTCGGCGCCGGCGCCCATGGCGATGCCGACCTCCGCCGCGGCCAGTGCAGGCGCGTCGTTGACGCCGTCGCCAGCCATCGCGACAGCGCGGCCCTCGGCGCGGAGCTTCTGCACCACCTTCGCCTTGTCCTGCGGCGGCACGTCGGCCTCGACCTCGTCGATGCCCAGCCGGGCGGCGACCGCGAGCGCGGTGGTGCGATTGTCGCCGGTCATCATGACCAGGCGCACGCCCTCTTCCTTGAGCGCCCTGACGGCGTCGGGCGTCGTCGCTTTGATCGGGTCGGCGATGCCGACGACGCCGGCGAGGACGCCATCGACGGCCGCGAAGATCGCTGTTGCGCCCTCCTGGCGCATGGCCTCGGCGTCCGACGCGAGAGGCGCGGTGTCCACACCCAGTTCGGCCATCAGCGGCGCGCCGCCCAGAGCCACGCGCCGGCCGTCGACCACCCCCAGCACGCCCCGGCCGACGGGCGAGTCGAAGTCCTTCGCCTCGGACAGGGCGAGGCCGCGTGCCCCGGCGGCGCGGACGATCGCGTCGGCCAGCGGGTGTTCGCTGCCGCGTTCGAGACTGGCCGCAAGGCGTAGGAGCTCCGCCTCGTCGTGGCCTGCAGCCGTTCTGATCGCCGTGACGGCCGGTCGGCCTTCAGTGAGCGTGCCGGTCTTGTCGACGACCAGGGTGTCGATCTTCTCGAACCGCTCGAGCGCCTCGGCGTTCTTGATCAGGACGCCAGCGTGGGCGCCGCGGCCGACGCCGACCATGATCGACATCGGGGTCGCGAGTCCCAGCGCGCAGGGGCAGGCGATGATCAGCACCGACACCGCCGACACCAGCGCGTTGGTCAACGCGGGCGCCGGGCCGGCCACAAACCAGCCCGCAAACGTGGCGATGGCGATGGCGATTACGACCGGCACGAAGTAAGCCGAGATCGCGTCGGCCAACCGCTGGATGGGCGCTCGGGATGCCTGCGCCTGCTGCACCATGCGGATGATTTGGGCCAGCATGGTGTCCGCACCGACTTTGGCCGCGCGTACCCGCAACGAGCCGGTGGTGTTGACGGTGGCACCGATGACGGTGTCCCCTCTGTGTTTGGTCACCGGCATCGATTCCCCGGTCACCATGGACTCATCCACGGCGGACTGCCCGGACAGCACGACGGCGTCGACGGGGATCTTCTCGCCGGGGCGGATCACGATTTCGTCACCGACGACGACCTGATCGACGGGGATCTCGGTTTCGGTGCCATCCCGCACGACGCGCGCGGTGCGGGCCTGCAACCCGAGCAGGGCGCGGATGGCTTCACCGGTGCCGGCCTTGGCGCGGGCTTCCAGCAGCCGGCCCAGCATGATCAAGGTCAGGATCACCCCGACGGCTTCGTAGTAGACGTCTCGCACGTCGGCTGGGAAGAGCCCGGGAGCAGCGGTGACGAGCAGGCTGTAGCCGTAGGCCGCGGTCGTGCCCAGGGTGATGAGGCTGTTCATGTCGGCGCCGCGATGCGCCAGCGCCAGCCAACCGGTGCGATGGATCGGCCACCCCACGTAAAACATCACCGGGGTGATCAACGCCAGCTGCACCCAATGGTTGAGCAAGACCGCCGGCACCCAACGGGCGCCCAAAGGTTGGGCCATCACCGCATACAGCACCGGCGCAGTGAGTACCGCGCCGATCACGACCCGGCGAGTCAGGTCGGCGATCTCGGCGCGGCGGTCTTCGGCCTGCGCGGCCTCAATTTCCGCGGCAGCAGGTTCGCCGACGCCGTCGGATAGCGCGTAACCGGAAGCGGAGTAGGGCTTTTCGGGTTCGCGGGGTCCCGCGGTCGTCCCGTTGGGGGTGACGATCAGTGTGCCGTGAATCATGTTCATGCCGCAGGCAAATCCGAACGACCCTGCCTGTTCTGGGGTGAACCTTACGATGGTGTGCTGATGCGCAGGCAGTGCCGCCGACAAATGGAGGTCGGGAAAGACGACTCGCGAGCTGCAATCCCCGGTTTCCTGCCGGTCGAATTCGATCTCCACCGGAATGCCCTGACGCACTTGAACCACGTTGGGGCTATATCCGCCGCGGATCGTTACCTGGATCCGCTGCACCCCCTCGGTGACCGCGGCAGCGCGGGCGCGGCGCGGGGCAAAGAAGTACCACGCCAGCCCGGCGATGGCCAGGGCCGCGCCTACCAGGACTGCAATGTCAACGCTGGACATCATGAACTCCTCGACAGCAGGGACGCATTAGACGTTGCGCTGTGGACGGCGCTCGGATATGGACTGACGTGCGAGGGCGTTCATGCGGGCCTGGTACGTCTCGGCATCGATGTCCCCGGACAACCGCTGCCGGACAATGAGCGCCTCGGTGATGAGGGCCTGACACCGCCACAGACTCGGACCCATGCCGGACGGCAATAGATCGGATAGCCGATCCTCGGGCTGGTGCGCCGTTTCGTTGCCGCGTGCTCGGTAGGCGTGCATGATCCCCGCAGTCGTAGTTGCGGCGAAGGTAAGCAGCAATAGCACACCGATCAGCAGCGCAGCCCAGTGGCCACTCGTAATCTGCCCGGACGCCGCCATGACGGTGCCTACCTCTCCCGCTACCGCAGCGCAGATCACTGCACGCCCGGTCCAGCATGAGCCCACTATACCCCCTAGGGGTAGGAACTTGCGTCACTTATCTCGGGGGAAATAGGTCTCTAGCCACCGACAACCGCTACCGCAGCGTAGAGGGGTCGAAGGTCCCTGACGCTTGTGCCGACCGACCCCTAAGGACTGTTGGTAACGAGCCAAACTGAAACGAAGTGAATAGCTTTCGGGCTGTCCGATTGGAGGCAATCACCATGATGTACTGGTACGACCACAACATGGGGTGGTGGGGATTGGCCGGAATGGGCATCGGCATGGTGTTGTTCTGGGCGCTGTTGATCGCTGGCATTGTTGCCCTCGTCGCCTACACCAAGGGAAATCGCCAAGTCCCCCCGAACACAACACCGGCAGCCTCGCCCGAACAGGTACTGGCCGCCCGGTTCGCGCGCGGCGAGATCAACGAGACCGAATATCGCGACCGACTAGCTGTGCTGGCGCGAACACGCACATCGGTGACAAAGCCCGCTACTGGAGAGCAAAGGCCCTCGGGCACAGGCGATTATGGCCGTTTGCCCGGTCCCATCATGCCACCGGAACCCCCCATCATGCCGCCGGAACCACCCATCATGCCTTGCATCATTGCGGGCATTCCGTCGCGTACGAACCCCGTGACCTCACGGGCGTGGGTGCGGATGGCGTCGGTGAGGGCGGGATCGTCGGAGGTTTCCTCGATGATGACGCCTGTGGGCGTAAGCGTAAGTTGCCGGCGGTAGCCGCCAGCGTTGCGGAATAGCGTTGGCAGGCTCTGGCTCATACACATGACCTCGGAGCCCTGGTCGAGGTGGGAGTACATGCTTGACACGTGTGCGCGCAGTTGCGCGGCGAGATCGGGAGCGTTTGACTGGGTGGTGGTGCGCACGCCGCCGGGGATCTCTTCGACCGCGCGTGTGATCTCCGTGTGTCGGTTGAACATGTCCATGTAAAGGCTCATGTCGGCCGGACTGGCACCCATCATGCCGCCGTCGGTCAGGCGGATGCGCAGGACGGGTGAATCAAGGATTCCGCGAAGCGCGTACCCGATACCCATTACCGCGCTAG
>DATJQO010000131.1:0-16026 GCA_035505695.1 Mycobacterium sp. | reverse complement strand
AGCTCCTCGTCCGGATTGTGACACCTCTAGCGCAGCCGGAATTCCATGGGAGCGAGCCGCTTTCATGTACGCGAGTGCATCGAGCATCGCGGCTTCTTTGTCGAAATCGGCCGCTATCCACCAGCAAGTGTCGTCATCGCTAAGCGGATACAGGCCGATGTGTGCCTCGCCCCGCAGGTGGGCGTCAATGACCTCTGCAGTCAGCGGAAGGTAGGGCGCGTCGGCCCGATTCATGCCCTTGCGCCAATGGCCCTTGATCGCCGGCATCCAACCTGAACGGCCATCTCGACGATTCTCCCAGCGAAGCGCGTAAACATCGGTGCGAGAACGGAACAACTCGAAGAAGAACCGCACCTTATCAGCGGAGCTGGAGCCCATGGTCACCGGTGAGGCCGGCGCTCCCGTCAGTGTCGCCTGGTCACTGGCGACTGCGCGTGCCTGTTCCTCACTCAATCGAAGAAGACGGCGCAGATGCAGGTTATCGGCACGCAGCGTGTCCAACTCGCCAGGGAAGTTCTCAATGCCGTTAACGGTCGCTTCTCCTCGAACAGCAGCTACATGACGCTGCGGATGAGTTCGACGGCTTCGATCATCGTGTAGCGTGCCACAAGGTGGTCGAGAATCTCATCGACCGTGGACGAAGGCCGAACGAATCTAGAAGCCAGGCCAATCACTGCGCGATAGGCGATGTCGGGGGACACGGCGACGGTGTCAGCAGCGAACTGCGCGGGTGAGATCACCGTAAGTGGCTTGGGGATCTGTTGCGGTGGAAAGTCTTTCAAGTTGCTGGTGACGAGCACGTCCGCTCCTCCAACGAGGGCCGCCGCAACAACGTGTTCGTCATCGATGTCAGGCAGGCCAAACGTGCCTTCCAGGCTTTCCCAGCTCACCACGATGGCGTCATCGAATGCCGTTCTCATTCGATCGACCAGGCGCTGCGCCCGCTGGGATGCGAGAGCGGGGTCGTGACCGTGATCGATGAGTTTTCGCGCTTCTTGGTAACACAATTCATCGAGAATCGCCGTTGACCACAACGGCCGATACAATCCCTCGACCGCCAACGAGAGCAGGAAGTCGCGCTGCAGACCGGGCCAGAGCACCGAGGTATCTAACAGCGCGGCGAACATTCGCAGGTGTTGTCAGCGCGTGGCAGCCTTGGCCCGACGCCGCTCGGCGACGACACGGCGCGCTTCACGCAGCCGCTCGCGAACGACCTCCATATCGTCCGCAGCATCGATGTCGACCGCTGTAGCGGCCAGCGTCTCATACTGGCGATTGCGGCGCAGCTCACGGTAGGCCAGAACGTCGTCGAGCAACAGTCGATGGCGATTGCCGATCCGCTCAGCCGGCAACGCACCGTCGGTGATCAGGCGAACCACCGTCGGGCGGCTGACTCCCAACAGGTCGGCAGCTTGCTGGGTGGTCAACTTCATCGTCTGCGGAGCGATGGTGACGGCCTTGCCGGCATGCAACGCCGCGACGACCTTGGTCAATGCTTGGTGGACTGAACGCGGTAATTCAATGCGGTCATGTTCACCGATGCCCACAAGGGCATAACTCGGGGCTGCCACCGTTCCGCGGAGGCGTTCATGGGTAGCAAGAAACCCGACGACCGAAGCGAGCTCGTCGGGATCCTCGGGGATGAAGGTGGCTGCCTCTGCGGTTTCGGCACTCACGTTGGCTCCTATCTGCACTATCCGAAAGGATATCCGGAACGTTCGAATAGTACCGCAAATATGGGTCGCCGCGTTATTGGCGCCAACCCCCAGCATCTCCAAGGCCTGCAGGGCCGCACCTTACAGCCGGGGACCAGTCTGGGACCACACGTTGTGCGCGATGCTCAACGACCTGCGCGTCTATGCACGTCATGCACTATCGCGCCTTGGCCAATCACTATCGTTGAACTGCGGAAACGCGCTACCGCTATTTACTGGGGGTCAAGTGGTCGCAGGTTCAAATCCTGTCAGCCCGACAGAGTTAGCGCAGTTTACAGTTGTTTTTCAGACACCGGATTCCTTGGCATCAATCGGCTGAGTGTCCCAGTGTCCCAAGAATGTCCCAAGACGATCGAGCGAGTGGGTCAGCAGCGGGCCGCCGTCAGCCGAACAACGATGCGCCAACCGCCCGCAGTTCGTCGGCCTTTGCGTCGGAGTAGATCGACAGCGACACCGCCGGGTCGTGGCCGTGCCACGCCGCCACGATGTGCACCGGGTGACGCTGATCGAGCATCAGGCTGACGCTGGTGTTCCGCAGACCAGATGCGTGCCGGGCACTGTTCGGCGTCGTCGGTTCCGGTCCAAGCGACCCGTTATGGGACCTGCACCGTGACGTGTGCCGCCAGTACCTCGAAGCCGGCGGGCTGACCAGTGCGGAGATCGCCGAATGGCTTGCCGTACAGCGCCGCCGTGAGACCAGCTCGACGCCAGACGAACCGGACACAACACCCGAGGGTTAGACCTTGGCGGGCTTCGTGGCTCAGCGGGCCGTACAGCTCGATTCTGGGCACTTGCTGCGTGTGTGTAACCTGTTGCGCGGCAGGACAATACCGACTTTGTAGGTGTTTTAGTCCACCTGATGCACCGGCTGACGCCGGCGGCGACTGCGGCAGTACGCCGGGCAGTCTTACCGGCCCGTTTGTCCTGTTGCCAGAAGTGACAGATGAGGCACTTTTGCGCCGTCGGTACCCGTGTACTGGGACAGTCCTGGCCCACTGGCGTGTATCGGTTGCCGCAGCAGGCAGACCCAGCGGCCGGACCACCGGTGGTGACCCTGGGCTAGGGTTTGACTGGCCCTTGCCGTGGGCCGGATTGCCCCGAAAGTTGTAGCCCGGCCCGAAAGCAGCCGCCGCCGGGTCTGCTCGGGTTGCCGGTGTCTGCCAGGACGGGGCCCCGCTGCGCTACTGTCGAAGATGGATCGACGCACGCTGCTGCGGGCGATGACGGTGGGGGTGACTGCCGCCACAGTCGGTGCTGCGCGCGCCCCACGTGGGCGCCGTGCGCCGCGGGGTGGCGGCGAATCGGGTGCCGGCACCTGATCCCGTGCTGATTGGACTGCCCGGTACCGAAAATCAATTGGCGCTCACCGTCGATGACGGCACCAGTGTCGAGGTGGTGGCGGCCTTGGTGAAATGATGCGCGGACACCGGTACCCGGCTGACGTTCTTCGTCGACGGCGTCAACCGCTGCTGGTCGGTGAATGCGCCCCGCTGGCGCCGATGGTGGAGTCCGGTCAGGTTCAGCTGGGCAACCACACGTGGTCCCATCCCGACATCACCCGCATCGGTCTCGACGCGGTTGCCGACCAGATCCGCCGCAACGGTGATTTCCTGCGCACCACCTACGGCGTCGACGGGACCCCGTACTTTCGGCCGCCCTATTGTCTGGCCCAACTGAGGAACATCATTAACAGCCACGGACTGCACACCGTCACGCTGGCCGACGTCTTCTCGTGATTCCCCGCCGGGCGAGCCTGTATCGACTGGAACTGCGGGATCACTGCGGGTCTTCTCCTGCCGCGGCCTCGACACGGCCGGGCCGGTGCGGCTCGTCGGTGACCTCACCACGCGACGGCTAAACGACCGCGGCCCGAGGGGGCGGCTCCTCCTCAAGGGGGCGGGTCCTCAGGGGGTGGGCTTTCGGGCATCTTCTTGTCGGTGCGGGCCCGCACTTCGTCGAGGTCTGCACCCTTGGCCTGTCCAACGGCCCAGGCGAGGATGCCGGCCCATTCCGATTCGGCTGTCGCGCCGGTGCGCGGCTCGCCCTGCCTGCTCGACGTCGGGGGTTGAGCGACGGCGTCGATGAACATCAGCTGCAGTGCGTCGATCGCGTCCTGGGCCGCGAAGAATCCGGCGCGGACCTCCTTCATTGCCCCGGTGATCACGCTGACCGTGGAGGTGTGCCGGGAGTCCCCGGCCCGGAAGTGCCTGTGCAGGGCAGAGGTCCAGCCGTGCAGGATGGCGGGCCTGGTCGACTGCCGGTGGTCGGCGATGAACGCCGCGACGGCTGCGTCGGTGACGGCGTCCTCGGCGGGTGGGGCGTCGTCGAGCTGCTCGGCGATCTCGGCGGGCAGTACGGGCACCACACCCGTCGATTCCCATTGGTACCGGCCACCGTCGGCGTGGTGGCTGGGCGCGACGATGATCACCCCGTTGTGGCCGCGGATTTCACCCCACGCGCCGCCGAGGCGACCGGTGCCGTTACCCAGCGTCCGCCCGGGCGGCTGGGTGAAGATGTAATGCCCGCGGCCCGCAACGTCAGGCCGTGTCGACTGGAACGGCGCCGAATCGAGGTGCCGGCGCACAACGTTGGGCAGCTTCTCTGGGCTGTCGAACACGACGGCGCCGGATCGGCCACAGTGCAGCGCGATGTCGTGATCGGTCCCGGCGAACCACGCGGTGATCTGGTTTGGATGGCGGCTGGACTTCGCGTGCCACTTCTTGCCGACGACCGAGCCGGGATCTTTCGTGCCGCGCCTGACGGGCAGGACATACCAGCCGGCGGCGGCGTAGGCCAAGGCGGCGGACAGCGTGCCGCCGTCAGGATCGACGTCGGGGATTACCAACTGTGAGTTCATGGGCCGCCGCCGATAGCTTAGCGGCGCGACACACTCGGATACCGTGCGGCGCCGCGGGCCCCAGCGGCGATCCGGCCGGTATAGGCGCCACGGTGAAGAACTTCCCGACCCTCGGGTCGCTCTGCCTCGGCGTGCCCGACCGTGCAACGATGACTGGCATGCCCGACCACACCGACCAGCGAGAGTTGCTCAAGAAATTCCTCGGGGAGGGCCGCCCGGCCACCCCCGAGGCGATCGCACAGGTTGTCGAGGCCAGCGCCGCCCGAGACCGCTTCGGCCAGACTCGCCACGACCGGACCGGAGACCCGGCGCTCGCCGAGGTCACACTCGGCCTCGGTAACACCCTGCCCGCAGGACTGGAGCACATGATGCGCCAGGCGGGAAGTGCCCGACAAGCCGAGGGCAGCAGCTTGGCGCCACCACCCGACCAACCCTGACACGGGGCAGCTCTGGCTCTGGTGTTCGATGGCCGGCGTGTTCGAGCGATGCCTTTGGGCGGCGGGGGGAGTTGCGTGTGGCCGGTGATCCTGATGTGGTGACGGTGCTGCTGGGCGGTGACGTCATGCTCGGTCGCCGATCCCGCTCTAGGTATCTGCCCGGGGATCCAGGGTAGAACTTCTGGTGAAACGCCTGGCGCTGGCCGGACACGCCAGGGATGCTCCCCGTTGTCCATCCAGAAAGCATGGGGCTGGTTGGGCCCACTTCGGCCGCCGCGGAGTCGACACCTACTGCCATAGGATCTGGTGCGCACCGGAAGCGACGAATCCGCGGAGTTGATTGAGCTGTTCTGTGCCGAACGGCAGTTCTCGATGTATGGCCCGTCACACTGGGCCGTTATCGCGGTGTTCGTGGTCGGTGCTGCGCTCCTGGTCTGGATCGGGCGCAGACAGACCGAATCGCAGGCCCGCTGCCTCGGCCGCATCCTTGCCGTACTGACTGTCGCGATATTCGGCTCGGCTCTGATCTACTCACTGGTCCCGCCCAGCATCGACCGGTCGGTACCTTTGAACCTGACCGATCTCGCGACCGCCGCCGCGGTCTGCGCCTGGTGGTCGCAGCGGCACTGGCCCTTTGCGCTCACCTACTACTGGGGCCTGGTTCTGAGCATGCAGGCGTTGTTCACGCCGGTTCTGCGCGGTCCGGATTTTCCGGACTACCGGTTCCTCGGCTTCTGGGCGATTCACCTGCTCGTCGTCTGGGCCGCCATCTATCTCACCTGGGGGCGCGGGATGCGGCCCCGGTGGCGCAGCTACCGCTTCGTGGTTGCGGTCACGCTGGTATGGGCCGCAGTTAGCTTCACGTTTAACAGCATCGCGGGAACGGACTACGGCTTCCTCAACAGAAAGCCCGCCACCCCGAGTCTGCTGGACGTCTTGGGCCCGTGGCCGGTTTACCTGCTGACCGCGGCCACGCTCGTCGTCATTGTGTGGGCCCTGATGACCTGGCCGTGGGAGCGGATCCGTCGACATGCCAAGCAAGGTCCGCAGCCGGTCTGACCTTGCCGGGTATCGTCGCCGTCGTCAGCGGAGGGCGGGGCCGAGGTCTTGCCGGCGTGTTCGTGCCGCTCAATGCGGGGCGCTTCGACGGCAACGGCGTATTCATCGAGATGATTTGCAGCCGAGCATAACTCGCTGCCGGCGAAGGCACCTGCGGGGATCTCAGCGGCGACCAGCTGCACGCCTTGAGGGCGGCTTGGGGTCAGTGCGACCGTGACGAGTCCCAGCATCAGGTTCTCGGCGGGGGCTGTATACGGGCCGGGGTATTGCCGAACAGGTCAGCCGGCGGGCTCGGTTGGCACCTGAAAGCCACTTTCACGGATAGCCAACGGGCATGCGGCAACCTCGTCCGCCGGATGAAGGACCTAATTCTCTTATCGGCGCGCGGTCGCGCGGGACACACTCGCGAGATGAAGCCGTTCGAAGATCGTGTCGACGCCGGACGCCAATTGGCTCGCCGTCTAGATTTCTTGCGCGGGCAGGACGTCGTTGTTCTTGGCCTGCCACGGGGTGGGGTACCAGTGGCGTTCGAGGTCGCCGAGGCGTTGCGCGCCCCCCTCGACGTCTTGGTGGTACGCAAGCTCGGCGTGCCGTTCCAACCCGAGCTGGCTTTCGGCGCCATCGGTGAGGGCGGCGTGCGGGTGATCAATGACTCCGTCGTCCGTGCGACGGACCTCAGCAGCGATGACATGGACGCGGTCGAAGGCGAGCAGCGGGTCGAGCTGCAACGCCGGTCGGAACGGTTCCGCCGCGGGAGTGATCAGATCTCGCTGGCGGGGCGAGTCGCCGTACTCGTCGACGACGGCATCGCGACCGGAGCGACCGCTACGGCCGCGTGTCAGGTCGCTCGCGCTCAGGGCGCGAGCAGAGTCGTATTGGCGGTTCCGATCGGCCCGGACGACATCGTCGAGAGGTTAGCCGGGTACGCCGACGATGTGGTGTGTTTGGAGACGCCCGCGTTCTTCTTCGCGGTGGGGCAGGGTTATCGCGCCTTCACCCAGACCTCCGACGACGAGGTGATCGCGCTGCTGGATCTGGCCCGCGACGGTGTTCGGGGTGTCGCCGCCGGCACGAGTGCCGTCGATCCGCCGCTGCGCGACGAGGAGGTCGAAGTGGCGGCCGGATCGGTGGTGGTGGCCGGGCACCTGACGATCCCCGAGCACCCGAGCGGCGTCGTCGTCTTCGCTCACGGCAGTGGCAGCAGCAGGTTCAGCGCGCGCAACATCTACGTCGCTGACGTGCTGAATGATTCCGGAATCGCCACGTTGCTGTTCGACCTGCTTACCCCGGCCGAAGAACGCAACCGCATTAACGTCTTTGACATCGAGCTGCTGGCACGCCGCCTGGTCGACGTCACCGGCTGGCTGGCCGGCCAACCCGACACCGCATCACTGCCGATCGGCTACTTTGGCGCCAGCACGGGAGCGGGCGCGGCCCTCGTCGCGGCCACCGATCCCAAAGTGAAGATCAGCGCGGTGGTTTCCCGCGGCGGCCGGCCCGATCTCGCGGGTGAGTCTCTGAGCAAAGTCCACGCGCCGACGCTGCTGATCGTGGGCGGATGCGATGAGGTGGTGCTGGAATTGAATCAACGAGCACGGGCCGCGATGCCCGGCGAATGCGAACTCGTTGTTGTTCCCGGCGCCACCCATCTATTCGAAGAACCCGGAACGCTCGAGAAGGTCGCTGTGCTGGCACGCGACTGGTTCATCGACCACTTGAGCCCTGCCCTGGACCGGTAGTCCGCGGCAAAGCCATGGCCGACAACAGATCAGGTCATTTGACTGTACCCATACGGCGGATCTGCGGATCGAGGCGTGGGCACCCACCCGCGACGGCTGCATCAGGTAAGGGATGCTCGGCACCGTCGAGAGCTTTCTGGATACCTCGTCGGCTCGTCGGCAGCGCACGTGCCGGCGCCGGCTGGCCGGTGACAGCGACGACGACTTACTCGTCGCCGTGCTCAAGGAAGCCATCTACTTACTGGACACCGCCGCCGAGGCGCCGGTCGATCTCACTCTGACAGGCACAGACGGCGGCGTCGACGTCGACTTCGCGATGGTCGACGCAAGCACGCTGGCCCAGGTTGGTGCCGTGCCAAAGGCGGTATCGTTCAACGAGCTTCGCTTCTCACATGGTCAAGAGGGCTGGCGCTGCGCGGTAACACTTGACTTCTGATCGAGGGGCGGCATGAAGATCATCGAGGAGGAAACCCCCATACCGGTTCCGGATAGAGCGAGGGGGCGCCATGCGGGTGCCCGGGATCGTGTTCGCGTCGAGGTCGTTGCTACCCGACGAACACGGGGATACGGCGCTGGCTCAGGTCGCCAACGTGGCTACGCTGCCGGGAATCGTTCGCGCGTCCTACGCGACGCCCGATTGACCTGGCCGGCAAGGCCGATGTTGTTGCGCTGTTCAACGATCCCGCTCTAATGAGCGTCCTCAACCAGATCCCCTCGATCGACTGCGACCGGAATCTCTTGCACATGCGTCGTCAGCTGGCCAGCGCTATCGGGCGTTGAGCCGCGCGATGGGTCATCGGCCCACGGCCGTCTGTACCTCCCGGAGGGCAAAGAAGGAGGACGACGTCATGAAGATGCCCCAAGTCATGTCCCTCCGAAGCCCCAACACGACACCTGCGCCGCCGTCGTCGGCTAAGAGTGCTGCACGGCGGCACCGATGGCATCTAGACGACCAGCGACGGGTTTCAGACTCCGTCCTGTTCGGCGATCGAATATGGCCTCACAGGCCACTGGGATAGGTCTCCGGCGCTTCGCCGGCGATCCACAGGCTGGTCGGCTCCAGCGGTTCCAGGGCCCGGGTGGTGTCGATGTGGATCATGGCGTCGTACTGGTCGGAGGGCCGGACGTGGAAGTAGTGGCTCTGCCGCTCGGTCTGCGGCAGATAGATCACGCCGATGGCCCTGGCCAGCCGCACCACATCCAGCGCTTTCTCCGCCGGCGAGCCGTCATGCATGGGTACCAGGAAAGCGTCCTTACCGGTCTCGTGCAACAGCTCTTCGAGGCTGCCATTGAGGGCGGGCCGGACGGCCTTGCGTTCGGCGACGCCGCCCCACTCGCTGGCCGCGGTTACGGTGCCACGATAGGTGCTGAAGCCGATGAGGCGGGAGTCGTCCCCGTACTGCTCGCGGACGAGCTGGCCGATGGTCAGCTGACCGTCGGCGGACACTTCGGTGGCACGCGCGTCGCCAACATGGGAGTTGTGCGCCCACACCACGATTCGGGCGGGTTCTGCGCCGCTGTGCCGATCCAGGTGGGTCAGCAAGGCTTTGAGCGTCTCCGCCATGTGGGTGTCGCGCATGTTCCATGAGGTCGTCCGGCCGCTGAACATGCCGCGATAGTAGGCCTCGGCATTGCGCACCGTGACGGCGTTCTGTTGGGCGTAGAAGAGTTCGTCCTCGGCGAGCTGGCTGTCGTGGCTCAGATAGCTCAGCGCGTTGCGTTGCAGCTCGACCAACTGCTCGACGGCCTGGCGCTCGCAGGACGGTCCGGCACCGAACGCCGCCGCGTAGCCGTAGGCCTGACCGTCGTTGCCGGAAGAATGGTCGAAGCAGGCGTAGCGCGCCCTCGCCCGGGCCGCGGCCTTCGGGTCGACGGCGTCGAGGTAGGTAATCACCTCGCGCATCGAGCGGTGCAGGCTGTACAGATCGAGCCCGTAGAAGCCGGCCTGGCGCACGCCGTCGACGGCGCACCGCTGGTTGTGCCGGCACAGCCATCCGGTGAAGTCGCGCACCACCACGTTGCGCCACATCCACGCCGGGAAGCGTTCGAAGCCCTGCAGCGCCTCGTCGGCGGACGAGTCGTCGCCCAAGCCCCGGACATACCGGTTCACCCGGTAGGCGTCCGGCCAGTCAGCCTCCGCGGCGACGGCGTTGAAATCCTTCTCCTCGATCAGCCATTTCGTGATCTCGGCACGCGCCTCGTAGAACTCGTGGGTGCCGTGCGAACTCTCGCCGATCAGCACGATGCGGGCATCACCGATCAGGTCGTCGAGCACCTCACGAGGGGGCACCCCGCCCGGGGCGTCGATCGCGGCGTGCAGCACCAGGTCGGCGGCCCGCTCGGCCAGGGACACCGGCGTCACCCCGATGGTCGGGGTAGTCAGTAGCTCCCGTACCTCCTCGTCGCTGACTTGGCTGAAGTCCCAGAACGATTCGCCGACGGCCAGGAACGGCGTCGGCATCGAGGCGCAGACGACGTCGTCGACCAACCCGGCGAATTCCCGGCACGTCGATTCGGGGGCGGCGGGCACGGCAATGACAATGTGGGCGGGCTCCGAGTCGCGCAACGCCTGCACCGCGGCGAACATGCTCGATCCCGTCGCCAGCCCATCATCGACCAGAATCACCGTCTTGCCGGTGACGACGGCCGGCGGCCGACCGTCGCGGTAGGCGGCCTCCCGGCGGATCAGCTCACGGGCCTCGCGCTCGGCGATGTCGCGCAACTGCTGCGGAGTGACCCGCAGGCCGCGTAGCACATCGTCGTTGACCACGACGCGACCGCCGCTGGCCAGCGCGCCCAGGGCGAACTCCTCATGACCGGGTGCGCCGAGCTTGCGGACGACGAACGCATCGAGGGGAGCCTCCAGCGCGGCGGCTACCTCCCATGCGACGGGTATGCCGCCCCGTGCCAGCCCAAGGACGACTACGTCGGGTTTGCCGTGATACGCCTCCAAGAGCCCGGCCAGCACGCGGCCCGCCTCGCGGCGGTCCCGGAATACCCGCCTGGGTTTTTGGCCTCGCAGGCCCGTCGTTTGTACCATCGTCGTGCTCCGTTCGTGAAGGGCTACAAGAGGTCCAGCGCTGTCACAGGCCTGTCAGCCCAACGACTGCGCTATCAACTTCTATCGACAATTGGGACCCGGATTGGTGGTCGTCATTGCCTGGGCTGTAGCACGGCGCGAAGCTGTGGGGGCAGTTGCTCTAGCGCCTTGTCCATCTGGGCGGCCGGCAGATGGTGCAATGCGGCGGCGGTAGTCGCGGCGGCCGCCTTGCCGACGTCGTCAGGCGCAATCGTGGCCTCGTGGGCGAACCGCAGCGCGTATTGCTCGACGTCGTACTTCTCGGGAACGGCGCTGGGAGTCCAGCCCGCGTAATAGACACCTCTGATGAGGTCGGGCAATTGGGCTGCAAAGTGAGCACTTGCCTCCACGGTGAGCCGATCGCGCAGGGTATGCAGCCAGGCGCGCAGCACCCGATAGGCGAACTCGAGGTCCTCGGTGTCGAACTCGCGGGCCACGTCGCGGACCCACGTGTGCGCGCTCTGTGTCGCATGGTCGAGCGCCGACACCTTTGTCGCGGTGGACATGTCTACCTCCTTGGAACCGGGGTTCCCGCAAGTCAAGCCGCGGGAGTTGTGGTCCTGCTAGTGCCGAAAGTCCCTGGCAGGCGACATCGCGGCGGCCGGTGCCGTGTGTAGGCACTAACGCGGCAGGGGTGTGATCCGGCGGACCAGCTGCTGCGGGGTAGGCGGTGTCTTGCCGGCCAACGTCGCTGCGCTGTCGGACTTCTCGCATGTCGCGATGTGACACCGAGTTGGCCGTCCTGAACTAGACCTTGGGAGATTACGACCCGGTTGGCATCCGTGTCGTGACTCGCTACGACGTGGCGCTGGTCCAGCCAAAGGCAGTCACGTTCCTGACCGCCGCACCCTAACCGTGGCAGTACCAACACGGCGATCTGGCCGCACGAGCAGCGGCACGAAGGGCTTCGCGTCGAGATCGGCTGACGGGCCGATGCGGGCGGCCGGCCCACCTGGGGCTGACGGTGTCGCCGAAACTTGTTTGCCCCGAGCTCGGCTTCACTCCGACGGGCCACCTCTGCGCCAGCAAATAGACCCAAGACATAACCTTCGACTCTCGCCAATAGCGGCCCCGCCGCACAGACTGCATACCATGACCACATGCGACGACACCGCCCGAACCTGGCGCGACGTGGCCGACGACCTTACCGCTGCGCAGATCGACCAACTCGAGCGCCTCGAACATGACGAACCGCAGACGCTGCTGAAAATGGCGCGGCAGTGGGCGGCCAAGAACAAGACCGCTGCGGCGCCGTTCGACCATGTCGCGCAGCCCGCCGGTGCCGTGCGCTTGTTTGACTGGCAGCTTGACAGCAACTGGTTCCGCGACTTCGAGGGCACCACGCGCCGCGGCAGGCAGGCCCACGTTCAGATCTTTGGCCGACAGCAGGCCGACGGCTCGACGCGGCGGTGGATCGCCGTGCGTGTCCGCCACCTGGACGCGCTGGATCCGGTGGCGGCCCGGGCACTGGCAGCAGCGCTGACCGATGCCGCCGACGAGATCGAGCGGCTCGGCTGAGCCCGCTCAGGCCGCCAGCGCGATTGTGCTCCAGGTCGCGGACGGCGGGCGCTGTCTGTCAAATCGGCGCCACGCTCAACTTCGAGCACGCGGCATCGTTTAATGTGCACTACAGGCTGATTCACGATTACCGATAACCCGCCGTATTCAGTTCCGTTCGGATCGAGGTTTGCAACTCGACCCCGTGAAGTCGGAGTCGCTAGTAATCGCAGATCAGCAAAGCTGCGGTGAATATGTTCCGGGCCTTGTACACGCCGCCCGTCACGTCATGAAAGTCGGTAACACCCGAAGCTGGTGGCCCAACCCTTCGCGGAGGGAGCTGTCGAAGGTGGGATCGGCGATCGGGACGAACTCGTAACAAGGTAGCCGTACCGGAAGTCGGTGAGGACCTTGTCCTTTAACCGCCTCGCCTCCTGAACGCCGTTGAGCCGGTCAAAGCAGTAGCCCATCGCGGCGGCCCTCGCCGTTACCTCACCCTTCACGGACCTCGTCCTCGTCATGAGTTTCGACGACTTGGTGCTGCTCCTGCCAGTCCGGCGCATTGCTTTCCAGCGGCGTATCGCCGTTTTCGGTCGGCACCCGCTCGTCGGGGTCGACGGTTTCTAGGTCGGCGGCCGCAGCTGCGGGGCGCTGCTGCTCGAGAGCATCGGCGAGAGGGACATCGTCGGGAAAGGGACCACTGTCGCTCACTTGAGTCAACCTACTCCGACGCTTATGACTCTCATACTTCTGGGCATTTTCGGTCAATGAATCCTCCGCGCGATTGGCACCGGCAGTATGTCCGATCGTGCCCTCCGATTGGAATCAGCACATGTTGCGCGTCACTGAGCGCCCGCCGCGATGGGCAGCGTCGCATCCGCGCGTAGTACGCCTCGGGCGGCCTTCATGCCACACTCCCAAGGATGGACATACAGATACACCAGGCCGATGGCCTTATAACCCATTACTCCAACGCGACCCGTTATGAACTGATGCCAGATGCTGTGCTTCAGGTTGAAATCGATGGAGGCCATTTGTTCTTCAATCCGGGTTACTGGCTTCAATTCGCGATCGACGTGCAGGATCCGGACCCGTTCAACCTCAACATCAACCCACTGAGCTAGGCGAGGTGCCGGCGGCATTGCGGTGCCGCGATCTATCAGAAGATCATCGCCGCCTACGCTGACCCGAACCCGCGCTGCGGTAAACAGATCCTCGCCGCGGTGATCGATTCGATCCGCTGCGCTGTGCCCGCCGGGCTGGAGGAGATCGCCCAACTCGGCCGCACCCTATGGCGTCGACGCAACGACATCCTCGCGTTCTTCGACCACCACGCCTCCAACGGACCCACTGAAGCCATCAACGGCCGCCTGGAAGCCCTGCGCCGTAACGCCCTCGGATTCCGAAACCTCACCCACTGCCGAATCCGCTCACTACTCCGCAGCGGCGCACTCCACACACTCGTCAATGCACTTTGAATTACCAGCCGCTTTAGTCTCCGACCCGAAAGACCTTGTCCCGCAACATCGGTAGTTACTTCGAAGAGTAGGCAAATTGGATTATCAGTGCCGCTGAGCGGCACCCGCTGGGGGAGATGCGAGCCGGTACACGTCGATCAATCGGCTCAGATCGCTGGCGGTGACAATGCCGGCCACCCGGCCCGCATCGACGACAAGAGCGGCGGTTACCGGCGTGTGGTCCTAGACGCTGCAGCAGTGCGGTGAGCGGCTCGTGCGATGCCGCTGTGGCCACCTGCGGTAGGGGTATCGCGGCCTCGCGCACTAAGACGGCGGCGCGCTCGCTGGGTGCGATGCCGCGCAGTTGCGCCAGGGTGATCAGCCCGATGATTGATCCGTCTGCATCGGCGACCGGATACGCTGAGTGGCGGTCGCCAAGCAGGTAGCGCTGGATGAAATCCTCGATGGTGATGTCGGCGGGAGCAGTGTGGGGATCGGCGGTCATGACGTCGGCGACGCGGACACCGGCGATGGCTTGTCGGGTTATCACTTGTGCTTCCTCCTCGCGGGAGGCGGTGAAGATGAACCACCCGATAAACGCCAGCCACACGCCACCGACCAGGGCCCCCGCCAGAAACTCCAGCAGCCCAAGCGCGATCAGAATGAACGCGAGGATGCGCCCGGCGCGCGCGGCGCGGATGCCGGCACGCACGGGATCGCCGTAGCGGCGCCACAGGTAGGCCTTCAGGACTCGCCCGCCGTCCAATGGGGCGCCTGGCAACAGATTGAACAGGCCTAGCAGCAGGTTGATGCCTGCGAGCCACCACGCGACGCCGAGCACGATGTGTGTAACCCCAAGCGCGCCGAGTCCATAAGCCCCGCCTGCGAAGACCGCCGCGAGCGCCAGGCTCATCAGCGGACCCGACACCGCGATCCGCAACGCCTCCTTAGGTGTGTTCGCTTCGTCCCCGAGGCGTGTGACGCCCCCGAACAGCCACAGCGTTACGTCGAACACTTTGACGCCGGCGCGGCGCGCGAGGATCGCGTGTGTTAGTTCGTGGGCCAGCAGCGACGCGAGCAAGATCAGGGCACCGCACGCCCCAGCCAGCCAGTAGGCCCCCTTCGAGTAGCCCGGCACAGTGGTGGGCAACGTGGAGGCCAGGCTCCAGGTGAACAGCCAGAGGATGACCAGCACGCTCCAGTTGACACTGACCGGAAATCCGGCGATCCGCCCTATCGGGATGCCACCCATGTCGAATAACCTCCAAAGTTGGTGCTGGACAACGTATTAGTGTTGGCGGGCGACGATCACCGGGATGCGGCTGCGTGTACGACGGCGGTGCTGACCGAGCCGAGCAGCATTCCTGCGTATCCGCCCCGGCCGTGGCTGCCGACCACGGCGGCGACCTGCCGCCGTGAGGTGTTCCGGTGGCTGGTCCGCTACAACACCAACCCGCCGGCACTCCCGATGCCGCTATTCCAGCCCCGCCGACTTCGAAAGGAGCCGCACAAACGCTACGCTGCCCGAAGCCGCCTAACCACAAATCCCGTGTCCACTACACCGGGTCAAGGCCCGGAAGGGCTGACGGTGTCACCCATCTGTTCGAAGAGCCCGGCGGTCGGACAGGTCGCGGCGCTGCTCCGCAAATTCACCGAGCACTTGAGTCGCAAACCTGCCACGCGTAAGCCGCAGCGAATGCCGTGGGGTAACGAGTCCGTGCATGTGAGCTGTCGCGAGAGGCCGATGGTCCATCGCCACCGTCCCCGTCGGCAGCTATCCGTGGGGTGGCGGTCAGCCCCAACGGCACGCTTACGTCAGTGGTGACGTCATGCTCGGTCGTGGCTCGATCGGTTTCGACTGCGTGCGGTGGCCCGGCTTTTCGTGGGAACCTTGTACCGGCGGAACTACTCTCATCGTCCGCGCGTCATGATCGGGGCGTTCCACCTAGGCTGGCCAGCCGCGTCGGCCCGGCAAGCTGGTCGGGTTCTGCAGCTGATACCAACCACAAATGCTAAGAGGCGACCGATCGGCAGGGTGCTCCACTGTCGCCGAGCACGCCGGTTGGGGTGTATCGCAGCAGCGCGCCGATCCCATCGGCGGGTGCGATGCGGTCGTCGACCCGGACCACCGATGCGCGAATCGTGATCGCGACGAACGGCAGCGCCTCATCGGCCCTCACAACCCG
>DATJQO010000130.1:0-26425 GCA_035505695.1 Mycobacterium sp. | reverse complement strand
CCCGCTCGCCGACATCGAGCAGTTGGCCGCTCAAGGCGAGCTGCGGCGCCTGTTCACCCGCTCCGACATTGACTGCGGCGCACCCGCCAAGACCACGACCGGCGTATGGGACTGGGAGGCCCAGCACCGCGACCGCGAAAGAGTCCTCCGCCTATGGGAACTCCGCATCCGAGGCGGCTGGTAAAAGAATCACAAAACCGAAAGGAAACACGAAACATGAAGGTACGCATGAAGGTTGGGAAACTCGGCGACTTCCTAAACCTGCCCGCCCAAGCCCCGTTCGGCCACTCCGTCCACCCCGGCGACGTTCTCGACGTGACCGACGCAATCGGCCTCGACCTAATCAGGACGGGCGACGCCGAACTCAAACTGGACGGGCCGATCGGCCGCCCTTACCAGCTCACCGGCATGACCACAAGGGAATTCGAGGCCTTGGAGCGGAAGATCCTTGGTCGCCCCGAAAAACCGGCACCCGAACCGGCGGCGCCGATGACGCGCGCAGAAAAAGACGCTTTTCTCGCCAAGATGACTTGGTGAACCCGATGACTGCTCGCCGGGCGACCTTTCGGGCCTGCGCGAGCGAAAACCCGGCGGGTGGGCAGTTGTTGTGCTCCGGCTGGCCGCCCGCCGGGCCAAAAAACCGTTAACAACTAGAGGAGACCAAAAATGGCGATCCGACCTTCTGACTGGCACGAATCGATGCCCCGCGTCTACGACGCGAAGGCAGACTTGGGCGAAGTCTCCTACCGGCCCGCCACCCACGATCCGGTGGTCGACCGGTACCTCAACCGCGACGAAAAGCACGACGAACAATACGCGCCGGGCCAGTGGTGGGGTGTAGCAACCCACAGTCGGCCGAGTACCGAAACGGGGCCAGACGCATGAGTAACGACGCATTCGATCAGGCCGCCGACACCGACCACCAGCAAGCCTTCACAGACCGCGCGCTGGCGGCCGACCAGCTGCCCACCTCCGGCCACGATCAGCAGCCGCCCGAGACGCCGTCGAGATTCACCTACCCGAACCCGGGGCGGGGCGGCCGGCTAGGCACAACCAGCTAGCCGACCCCGTGATCGTCACGCCCACGCCCAACCGCGGCGGCCGGCCCCGCAGCAACCCTGCTCCCGGCAGCACCGTGAACCGGGGCTACGGCTCGGCGCACCAGCGGCTGCGTGCCCGCTGGGCGCCATTGGTGGCGTCGGGAATGGTCCGCTGCGCTTTATGCGGCCGGCCGATAAGACCAGGCAGTGCCTGGCATTTGGCTCACGCCGACCGCCCCGACGCCCACCGGCTAGGCATCTGGGCAGGCCCAAGCCATGCGGCCTGCAACAACGCGACAAACCGGCGCCAGCGCCGCTCCCACCCCCAGCCCGCGGCGCTCGACTGGTTCGAACCCACCTATGATTAGCCAATCCCCCGATTCAGCCTCGACCTGCACCGATAGATACCCCCTCCACCTATCCGACCAGACAGTTACGGTTTGCTACCGATCGGACCGACATAACCCCAGGTCAGAACGGCCCCAGCGCCCAGCGAAGCAGCCAGCAAACAATTGCACCCACGTTGCCCGCCCATGGCAAAACCGCATTCACCTGCACCGATAGGCATTCCCCGATGGCAATCACATTTGCTGCATACCGGTTCCCTCACCCCCGATGGCCGTGATCGCATTTCCGCAGGTCAGAAGCGTTTGCGGGGGGGTCCTTTTTTTGGTAGCCGGTACGCCCCGACCTGCGGACAAAACCATTATTTCGCCGGGGGCCGATTTGTAAAGCCGTTTGTGCAGGTCAGAGCCATTTCCGGAGCTGTGCTCATGTCCGGGCCTGGGGGGCTGATTTCCAGCAAACTCTTGCACTATTTGCGGCAAATGGCCAAACCCGTTGTGCAGCAACGCGATTCGGCAGGTTATCGCGGTGCGATCACCTTTCGTGGGCGGTTTCGTGATTGAGGTGGCGCCCATTCTTAAGATTATCTTCGAGCCAGGTGATAAATTTAGTAGCGGTATGAGCAGAGGAATCGGCGTCCGGCAGAGGGCGATTCTGCAAAAGCTGGCTGAACAGCCAGACCATTACGTGCCGCTGCATGAACTTGCCGACATCGACGGCCTTGACGACCCGGACGAACGGCGCAATGAGATGGCCAAGGCGCGATCAGCGATTCGGGGGCTGGAAAAGCGCGGCCTCGTCACCACCATTCGCGACCCCGACCCGGACCATCGTGTCGGGACAACGTCGGTCTTCGCCACGCTGGGGGAGGACTTCCGGCCGGTGTACTACGCCGAAGCCAATGACCGCGCCTGGTATGGCCTATGGGCCTGCCTGCGTGACCCTGATGACCAGAAGCCGCTCCGATACCTGAGGACCCTGGAATAAGGCGTTAGGCTTTTGATGAGCGGCGACACTGGTGAGGAGCCATGGCAGATCGCAAGTGCAGCATCCCGGCCGGCCGGCGGCAGCTGCTGGCCGACGTCGCGCGAACCGGCGACCGGCTGGCTACCCTTCAGGTGCTGCGTGACCGTCTCGCGGCCGACCTCGACGCCACCCATGATCCGCGGGAGGTTGCGGCGTTGGCGCTGCGCTTGAGCGAGACGCTGAAGGACCTGGACCAGATACCGAGCCCCCAACAAGTGAGCACCGCCGATGAAATCTCCCAGCGCCGCGCCCGGCGGCGTACCCGCGCCGCGAGTCCGGCGAGCGCCCCGCGCTCGGGCTAACGCCTGCCCCGAGGTCGCCGAGCTGGCCGCCGGCTACGGCCTACCGATGCTGCCGTGGCAGCAGACCGTGCTGCGGGCTGCGCTGGGCGAGACCCGGGATGGTTCGTGGGCGGCCCGCCACATCGGGTTGAGTGTTGGCCGCCAAAACGGGAAGACGCAGCTGCTCCAGGTGCGCGCGCTGGCCGGGCTGCTGCTGTTCGACGAGAAGCTCATCGTGGCAAGCGCGCACGAGATCCGCTCTGCGCAAATCCTGTTCCGCGGGTTGAAAAGCTGCTTCGAGAATTTCGACGACCTGCGCCGCAAGGTGGCCGCCATCGGCAACGGGTTCGCGCGGGAATACATCCGGCTGCGCAACGGGCAAGAGATCCGGTTCGTCACCCGCTCCAAGTCCGCGATCCGGGGCTTTTCCGCGGACTGCCTGCTGTTGGACGAGGCGCAGATTCTCAGTGATATTCAGTGGGAGGCCATCTTGCCCACTGTGTCGGCCCGGGAGAATCACCAGATCTGGCTGACGGGAACTCCGCCGGCAACGCTGAAGGCGGGGATGGTGTTTCACCGGCTGCGTGATCGCGCGATGGCCGGCGGCGACAGCCGGTTGTGCTGGCTGGAGTGGGGCGCGCCGCCGGACTGCGATCCCGATGACCCGGCGGCGTGGGCGGTCGCCAATCCCGCGTTGGGGCAGTTGATCTCGGCGGACACGGTGGCGATGGAGCGGGCCGCCACCAGCGACGAGGGATTCCTCCGGGAGAGGTTGGGGGTGTGGGCGGCTGCCGCGACCGCCCCCCTGTTCGACGCGGCCGCCTGGAATGCGTTGGCGGATCGTCGGGCTCCGGCGCCGCTGCGGGTGGCGTTGGTGGTTGATGTGTCACCGGACCGGCGCTTCTCGTCGATCGGGATCGCCGGCGCCATCCCTGACGGTCGGGTGTTGGTGATGTGCTTCTGCGGGCAGGGAACCGGATGGGTGGCGCCGCGGCTCGCCGAGTTGGTGGCGACGCGCACGGTGGTCGAGACGGCGCTGTTCATCGGCGGTCAGGCTGCCGCGCTGCAGCCCGATCTGGTGGCCGCCGGTGTCGAGTTCACGAAGCTGTCGGCCGTCGATATGGCGTCGGCGTGTGCGGCGTTTCAGGAGACGGTGAAGGCGGGCGGCCTGGTCCATGTCGGTCAGCCCGAGCTCGGCGCCGCGATCGGCAATGCAAGGGTGCGCCAGGTCGGTGAAAGCCAGCGCTGGGACCGCCGGGACGACGGTTTTGATATCAGCCCGTTGGTGGCTGTTTCGGGGGCGTTGTGGCGGTGGGGCGTGCTGGACGCCGCGCCGTATAACCTTCTGGACTCGGTGCTGTGATGTGGTGGAATCCGTTCGCGCAGGCCCGTATCCGCGAGATTGTGCGCGCGGAGCTGGCCGCCAATGATGCGCGCAAGAGTGAACAGGGCGCGCAGAGGAGCAGGACGGCATGGCTCGGCCTGGCCGATAAGCTCGCGGCCGATGGTGCTGCAACGTCTGCTAGCCGGCTACGTGCTGCCTTCGGCCTGCCCCCAGTTCCTGACCATGGCCAGCACCTTGTTCGTGTGCACGAGCTCGAGTTCCAGGCGACGCAGGGCGTAGACGATCCCGGTGAGCACCTCGTCGACGTTGTAGGCACCGGCCGCGGGGTCGCCCTCGGCGAGGATCCGTGCAATGTTGGCGATTAGCTCGGCAGTGATCGGGGCAGGGTCCTCGCTGCTTATCCCTCCGAAACTGAGGACGTTTCTCAGCGGCATGATGCTTCTCCTCATTGTTGGTGCGGACACACCGAATGTAGGAGAGGAACGGCCCGGGTCGGGCTAGCCCCGGCTCGGGCCGCACCAAAGAGGGCAGTGCTCGCCGTCGCGATCAGGATGGTCGGGGGTCACACCGGGCGGCGCGCGCCCGGTGGCTCTGCGTTGATCTGGGGGCGTTGCGCTGGTGGCGTGTGTGACTGGCGTGCCTACGGGTACGGCTGATCCAGCATTCCCCACCGCCAGCACCGTTCACCTCCAGATGCCGTCACCGAGCACCCCGCTGACCGTGCCGGGTGGCGCATCGCGCGCCCACAGCCCGCACAGCGCACGCTCTGGGCATGTCCGACAGATCTCCACCGCCGCAGGGCTGACGCCGCCATGCCGTTGGCCGCGGGCCCGCTCGACATCGAAGCTGGGCGCCAGGCCCCGGCACGCCGCCCGGGGCAACGCCACGGTGCCATCGACGATCGCGCCGATCAATGCGAGCCAGCCCGACGCCGGCTCGATCGGCGCATCGTGGCGCCCGGCGCGCCGGCTCACAAGGTGAGAACAGCTCGATACGACCCGGGCGTTCCGCACCATGGGACGTACGTTCCGAGGTCGTCACCGCCGCGCCAGGCGTGACGGTGATGTCCATGACAGAACGGGCACCGCACCGTGATTGAACGGTAGTGGTTGCCGTCAGAAGCTAGTCCGACGACCGGGGCGACCGGGGCGTTGCGCTGCCCCAGTGCGATGAGCACGACCGGATCGTACCGCTGTTTGTGTCATCGTGGTGGGCGTCGATCGGCATGTTGACAGCACGCGTTGTCAATCTCGGCTACCCTGCAAGTTGTGCAGCTGGCGGCGGGACAGGCCGGGTGAGCTCCACCCACAGGCGCCGCATCCGGCAGGCCAGGCCCCGGCTTGACCCGATCCTGGGAGGGACGGTGGCCGCGCTCACCGACGCCGTCGACGGCCTCGCAGCCCCGCAGCCCCGCCACCACGGCGGCGTCCTGATTTGGGCGCCCAGCCGCTACACCCAGCTGCGCGGAGCGCTTTCCGGCGGCCGGCGCCCGGGTGGACGCCGCCGCAGCGGGTGGAGCACCACCGCCCCCTGTTGGGTCGACTCGCTAAAGCTGTTGCTGGCCATCGACTCCCGCACCGCCGAGATCACCCGGGCCCGCGGCGACACCCGCGCGCTGCTGGAGGGGCTGGCCGTGGCGCGGTGGCGGGTTCAGGACGTCCACCTGATCGAGGCGATCACCGGCGAGATCCTCGGCTGGGTCAAGGCCGTCGATGATCTTTTCTCCAGCCATCCGATCTATCTGCCTGACCCGTGTCCAGAATGCCGGCAATCGTGGACGCACCGCTGGAACGACGAGGGGATGCGGGTGCGGGCCCCGGCGTTGGCGGTCACCGTGGAGCAGGGGTGCGTGTGCCAGAGCTGTCACGCGACATGGGGGTTGGACAGGCTGGTGTTTTTGGGGCGGGTCCTGGGGTACCGGCTGGAGGGGCTCGTCGATCAGCTCCCGACATGAAAGCTGGTCTCTGAGAAGCCTGTAGACGAACGAAACCGCCCACCCCAGTGTGTCGGAATGGGCGGCTTTCACGCTGCCGATCTACCCGCGACGGGCGCCTCGGATTTCTTGCCCAAGGGCCTCCGCGTAGGCCTTGTCGTAGACCTCATCGTAGGCCGGCTGGAAGGCCTCGTTGTACGCCTCGTCGTAGGCTTCGCCGGCCCGTTCCTTGGCGATCTCGTCGGCCTCCTCGCGGGCGATCGCGTCGGCCCGCTCGCGGACGGTCTCGTTGAATGCGTCGACATCGAACATGGGATTTTCCTATCTCTTTGAGGTCGTGCGGAAAGAGAGGAGCCGGACCTCTCAACCCCTTTGCACACCCGCACGAGGTGCACCCATGCCATGACTTGCCGCGACGGTGGACCCGAAGGCCGCTTCAACCGGAGGTCCGTACCGATCAGGGTAGCCCATCCGCAGACCGTCCGCAGGAAGTTGCGGCAAGTAGTCGGAAGCTGGTCGGAGTTACCCGAACTGACCAGGGTTTACTCGTACACCTTGGCGTAACTTCGTCGAACAAAGGCCAGGCCAGTAGTTCTACCGCAACATGGGGATTGGACAGGCTGGTGTTTTTGGGTCGGGTCCTGGGGTACCGGCTGGAGGGGCTCGTCGGTCAGCTCCCGACGTGAAAGCTGGTCTCTGAGGAAAGGGCGTAGAGTCTCATCGTTTATTCATCGGATATGAACACCATCTCCCGTTAACTGTCGTCACCTAGGGTGCGGTTGTGTTGGATGGGTCTCCCTGCCCCCCAGCATGATTCGCTATCCTCCGTTAGCTGTTGAAATGTGCCGTTTTGTGGGGACTGTAAATCCGCAGGTCCTAGGTTCGAGTCCTAGTGGGGGCACTGACACGTTTGTATTTCCTCGGGTGATGCTTGACAGTTGCTTCGGATGATCCTTGACACACTCCCAGGTGAGAGTTGCCGGGGCGTCGCACGTGACTCAGCGACGCCATCTCGAGATGTGCGGGTCAGGGAACTGGACCGGTCCCAAGCACCGCGCTGCTGTAGGTCACATCCGCGAACGCCTCAGCGACGTCGTCGTCGGGATATACGAATCCGTTAGCCGCGTGCAGCTCGGCAACCGTGCTCGAGGACGTCTGCCAGCCGCGCTGGCCCAGATAGTCGACGATGTGGCTGCGCTGACCGTGGTAGACCAGATCGTTGAAGTCGATCTCGAACCCGAGTTCACTCATCCGGTCGTGGTGCGCACGCCACCGCTCGTCGGCGAAAATAGCGGTATCCGGCACAAATTCAAATGCCAGGCGGCTCCTGGGGGCACTCAGCGCGGTGATGTTGTCGAAGAGGGCGTCTTGGGCCGCGTCGGGCAGGTAGACCAATAAGCCTTCTGCACTCCAGGCGGCCGGCGCCTGCGGGTCAAATCCTGCTCCCCGGAGCGCCGTGGCCCAATCATCGCGCAGGTCAACGGCGACCGTGCGCCGCTCGGCGGTCGGCTCGGCACCCAGATAACTCAGGGTCAGCGTCTTGAACTCGATCACCTCTGGCATGTCGACCTCATATACGACGGTGCCGGCCGGCCATGGCAAGCGGTAGGCGCGCGCGTCGAGGCCGGACGCAAGGATCACCACCTGGCGGATGCCGTTGCGGGTCGCGTCGAGAAAGAAGTTGTCGTAGAACCTGGTTCGGCAGGCCATTCCACGGGCCATGCGCTGGGGATCGAATTCGGAATCCCCGCCGGCCGGAATCTGGCCGTTCACCAACCGGACATAGACGTCGATGCCCACCGCTCGGACCAACGGTGCGGCGTAGGGGTCGTCGATCAGCTTCTCGTCAGTCGACAAGGCCCGCTGGGCGGCGACCATGGTCGCCGTCGCGCCGACGCTCGTCGCGAGATCCCAACGATCACGGTCGGTGCGCGCCATGATGCTTCCAATCCCGAGCAAAAATATAGACAACCTAGTTAGTACCACAGGGCCAGGGCGCTTCGGCGCGACTACCCTCCGATCTGTGACTGACTTCGCCCCTGCGCACCATCGACCTGGCGCTCCAAAACGTCGCCGACGGTGGTCGCCCGTTCGCGACAGTGATCGTCAAAGACGGCGCGGTTCTCGCCGAGAGCGCCAACGAGCAGTACTACCTCGATGACCGCAAATACTTCGAGGTGTCGACCTTCTACGACGAATTCGCCAAGACCTGGGACCAAAGACGCCTGCCTATGCGCTACCAGCCGCACAATGATGCCGTGGGCGTCTACCGGTTCTGGAACCAACGCAACGGCGGCCGGCGCCAATCGACGGTCGTCCCACGGGACTGAATCAACCATTGGCAGCTGTGCCGCCGTTCACTACTATTTGCGTATGCATGCAGGTAGTAGCGGAGGTCGGGTTCCCGACGACCAGGCCAGTCTGGTGGTCGACGTGTTCCGGATGCTGGCCGATGTCACGCGTGTGCAGGTGCTGTGGTCACTGACCAACCGGGAGATGTCGGTCAACGAACTCGCCGAGCACGTGGGAAAACCGGCACCGTTGGTGTCGGTTTTCGCCGACGCCGAGATTCGGTGACGCTCTTCAGCCGGCCGTCGCCGCGGTGATGGCCGGGAACTCCCGGGCCGGCGTGCTCGGCGTTGAACACCGCATCGATGACGAGCTGGCGGACGTGGTCGTTCTCCAGGCTTGTAGACGTGGCCTTCCCGTCGCGTGCGGCACCAGGCGTGCCATGCGCAGCTTCGCGAGGTACCGGCAACGCAGCGGTACTGCGTGACGAACAATAACCACAACACATTTCACACAACGAGATGACATCGATGTCCGAACAGCACACGCACGACGCGCCGCACGCACACGAGAACCCGCACGGCGACGTGGCCCACGCGCACGCCCACACCACACACGAGCACGACCACACCGAGCACGAACACTCCCACACCCACGGCGACGGGACCGAGCACACTCATCCGCACATGCACCAGTCCGGCCTGGAGGACATGCACGGTCACGCCCACGCATAGGGCCGGCAACCCGGCTCAGGAGACCGTCGGGCAGTAATGCTTCGGGTTGCCGCGCTCGTCCACGGGCGGCAGGTTGCGCACCGGAGTCTGCACCAGGGGTGTGTCGGCCGGGATTCGTCCAGCGGCACGGTCAAAGCCTGCGCGAGCCCGCGGGTGCTTACGGAATCGGCTTGGTACGAAAGCGAATACAAGACGAACGACGTCGCCGAACCGCTGGTGCAACCACTCGTCGCGTTGCGACCATTGGTAGCCCATCAACTCGCGGACGGGCGGATCGTAAAGCCCGACGGTCACCCAAACGAAGAACGGGGCGAGCAGTTTGCGTTGCACTGCCCATAATGAATCCGGAAGCCATTGCGCGAACGGGGGTTTGGGTAGCTCGGTCAGATCGAGTACGGTCCGCGCGGCGAAGTTGTCCTCGAGTACGTTGCGGCACATGTGGTCCCAATAGATTGCGAAGTCCTCCCACGATGCCGGGACGGGCCGCATGCTCATGCCATACATGCGGTACCAGTCGACGTGTTCGTCGAACAGTTGGCGTTTCTGCGCTTCGGTCAGCCCGCCACAGAAACGCTCGGCCACGTGGATAGTGCCGACGAAGAAAGTAGCATGGGCCCAGTAGAAAACATCTGGGTTCAACGCGTGGTAGCGGCGGCCCTGCTCGTCGACACCCTTGATGTCGGCGTGATAGTCGCGCACCTCAGCGCCGGTAACCGGTGCGCGGTCACCGTCGAAAACGACTCCGCCGATCGGGTGCAACGAGCGCAGCAGCCGCTGCCAGCGCTCCCGAAAAAACGTCGAGTGATCAATGACTGCCGCACCCAACTGTGGATGCATGTTCTGCATGGACCCTGCCCACGGGCCCTGCAGCATGCCGCGCCAGTCGCCGAAGTACCGCCAGGTCAGCGAGTCAGGCCCCAACGGCAGCGCGTCGTAACCCAGCGGGGAAACCGGACAACCACCGGTGACACCGTCGGCGTTAGCAGGTGGCCCACCGGGCATCGACTGCTCAGCGGTGGTAGTCGCATCGCTACCCGCTGCATTGCTGGTCAGCGGGCACGATGCGGACGTATCTTGAGTCACTATCGGGTTCCTGTAGGTATCTGGGAAAACTGACTACGTGCGTTGTCAGTTTTTGAGCTTAGGAGCGATGTGCAGACCGGTCAACGACGGGGCCGTTGGACCGGCGTCCCCTTGGAGAGCCGCCTCGCCCTTCGCCGCGATGACCTCATCGCCGCCGGTGTCCAGTTGCTCGGCAGCGCAAGTGGCCCGGCCCTGACCGTGCGCGCGGTGTGCCGAACGGCGGCGCTGACCGAACGCTACTTCTACGAGAGCTTCTCCGATCGAGACGAATTCGTGCGTGCGGTCTACGACGATGTCTGCACACGCGCGATGAATACCCTCACTACGGCGAAAACCCCACGCGAAGCGGTCGAACAGTTCGTCGAGCTGATGGTCGACGACCCGGTCCGCGGGCGGGTGCTGCTACTGGCCCCGGCGGTGGAACCAATATTGACCCGCTCCGGCGCGGAGTGGATGCCCACCTTCATCGATTTGCTGCAGCGCAAGCTGTTCCGGATCGGCGATCCCGTGCTGCAGAAGATGATTGCCACTAGTTTGGTCGGCGGTCTGTCGAGTCTGTTCACCGCGTATCTGAACGGACAGCTCGGGGCGAGCCGCGAACAGTTCATCGACTATTGCGTCAACATGCTTTACACCGGGGCAGCCCCCTACGTACCCACTCCTGAGCTCGGCAACCACTAGCGCGTTTCCATTTGCCCTGCATCGGCAACTCGTAGGCACGTGAGATCAGGCCCGACTTTCGGCCCCGAACTGTTACTAGCCACGCGGACCCGAAACTTGATGCTACTCAGGTTCACAGATATATTGACTGCTACCCGTCGACACAGATAACTGGAGGCCGGATGTCAGCAGAGCTGACAAACCTACAGCTGTTGCACGAGCTCGAACCGTACGTCGAGAAGTACCTGAACCGGCACGAGAGCATGCATAAGGACTGGAACCCGCACGACTACATCCCGTGGTCGGACGGCAAGAACTTCTATGCGCTCGGTGGCCAGGATTGGGAGCCCGGACAGTCGAAGCTGTCCGACGTTGCCCAGGTGGCGATGGTGCAAAACTTGATGACCGAAGACAATTTGCCGTCGTATCACCGTGAGATCGCGATGAACTTCAGTCTGGACGGCGCGTGGGGGCAATGGGTCAACCGGTGGACCGCCGAAGAGAACCGGCACGGCATCGCGCTGCGCGACTATCTGGTGGTGACCCGCGCCGTCGACCCCGTCGAGCTGGAAAAGCTGCGCATTGAGGTGGTGAACCGGGGCTTCAGCCCGGGCCAGAACCACCAGGTGCGCGCCGATCTGTTCGCCGAGAGCCTGTTCGACTCGGTCATCTACGTGACGTTCCAGGAACTGGCCACCCGCATTTCGCACCGCAACACCGGGAAAGCCTGCGACGAGACGATCGCCGACCAGTTGCTGGCCAAGATCTCGGCCGACGAGAACCTGCACATGATCTTCTACCGGGACGTCAGCGAGGCCGGTTTCGAGGCTTCGCCGAACCAGGCGATGAGATCGCTGCATAAGGTGCTGCGCAACTTCCAGATGCCCGGCTTCCAGGTTCCGGAGTTTCGCCGCAAGGCCGTGGTCATCGCCGTCGGCGGCGTGTACGACCCACGCATCCACCTCGATGATGTCGTCATGCCGGTGCTGAAGAAATGGCGCATCTTCGAGCGTGAGGACTTCACTGGCGAGGCGGCGGCGTTGCGCGACGATCTTGCGCTGCTCATCAAGGAGCTCGAGGAAACCTGCGTCAAGTTCGAGGTGTCCAAGCAGCGCCAGCTGGATCGCGAGGCCCGCACCGGGAAGAAGACGACGGCGTTCGAGCTGCATCAAACCGCCGGCAAGCTGACGATGAGCCGTCGATAGTCCGCCGTTGCGCATCGGTTCCATCACGCTCGCCAGCCCGGTGGTACTGGCCCCGATGGCGGGCGTGACCAACGTCGCATTCCGGAGGCTCTGCCGTGAGCTTGAGCAGTCGAAGGTCGGCACCGTCAGCGGACTGTACGTCTGCGAGATGGTGACCGCCCGCGCGCTCGTCGAGCGCAATCCGGCAACCATTCACATGACGACGTTCTCACCGGACGAGTCACCGCGCTCGCTGCAGCTCTACACGGTCGACCCCGCGACCACTTACGCGGCCGCCCGGATGATCGTCGATGAAGGCTTGGCCGATCACATCGACATGAACTTCGGCTGCCCGGTGCCCAAGGTCACCAGGCGCGGCGGCGGGGCGGCGCTGCCGTTCAAGCGGCGGTTGTTCGGCCAGATCGTCGCCGCGGCTGTGCGCGCCACCGAAGCCACCCAAGTACCGGTGACGGTCAAGTTCCGCATCGGCATCGACGACGAGCGCCACACGCACCGGGATGCCGGGCGCATAGCGGAATCCGAAGGCGCCGCCGCGGTCGCCCTGCACGCCCGCACGGCGGCGCAACGCTACTCCGGCACCGCCGATTGGGACCAGATCGCGCAGCTCAAGCAACACGTTCGGACCATCCCGGTGCTCGGCAACGGCGACATTTACGATGCCAGCGACGCGCTGGCGATGATGGCCACCACCGGATGCGACGGCGTCGTCATCGGGCGCGGATGCCTTGGGCGTCCCTGGCTATTCGCCGAGTTGTCGGCGGCGTTCACCGGCGGCCCAGCCACGACGCCGCCCACCCTCGGCGAGGTCGCCGACATCATCCGCCGGCACGGCCAATTGCTGGCCGAGCACTTCGGCGAAGACAAGGGCATGCGTGACATCCGCAAGTACATCGCCTGGTACCTGCATGGCTTTCCCGCCGGGTCTGAGTTGCGGCGAGCGCTGGCGATGGTCAAGACCCTCGACGAACTGGACGCTCTCCTCGACCGGTTGGACGGTGTTGTCCCCTTTCCGGCCGCGGCGACCGGTCCCCGCGGCCGGCAGGGTTCACCTGCCCGGGTGGCGTTGCCCGAAGGCTGGCTGACCGACCCCGATGACTGCACGGTTCCGGCTGGCGCCGACGTCATGCACTCCGGCGGCTGACTCGAGCGCTCGCTCAAAATCGCGTCCGGAGCAATAACTCAGTACGATGTGAGCCTTGCCGTATTGCGCTTGGGCGGCGTCGGGTCGTGCCGCCGCCACAAGCGTGACCAATGACGTGTGACCCAGGGTTGGCGCGGCTGCAGCGCTAATAAGGAAAGCGCTGCGCTGAGATTAGGCACAGACACGCTGCATCCGCCAGACTTCGGAGGCCGATAAAGACATGAGTGACGCCGAGAACGACGCCACTCTCGACCGTCGCCGAGTATCCGGCAATGGCCACGTCCACTCCGCTACCCAGGACCCGCCGCCGGTGTCAGGCGCCGCCCCGTGGGAGCGGTTCGCCGAACCACCGTCTGACTACAACCTGGACCTTTGGCAGGGCGAGCCGGATAGCGCGAGTCCGGAGGACGTCAAGCCACAACCAAGCGCACCCGAGCCGGTCGGATGTCACGCCAAAGGCGGAGTCACAGTCGCTGACCTGATCGCGAAAGTGGGAGCCCCAGCCGGTGACCGGCCCCGCCACCACCGCGGCGCACCGGAACCTTACGAGGCTGAGCCGGAGTTGCCGGTCGACCTGCAAGACACCCAGGTGATCGACGACCTGGTCTACTCACTCGAGATCGCATCCGAGCTTCCCGACCTGCACTCCCACTCACCGAACGGAGACGGCTCCAAACCGCCCGCGCGAGGCCGTCAGCGGCAAAGGCGGGGGCGCCGGAACTCGGCGCCCGAGGCCCCCGACACGGAAAACCGGAGACCGGGGCACCGTCGCCATCCGATGCTTATGGCCGGTCGGTCGCTAGCGGCACTGTTTGCCGTGCTGGCCCTGGTCCTGACCGGCGGCGCTTGGCAGTGGAGCGCGTCAAAGAATGCCCGGCTCAACACCATTAGTGCGCTCGACCCGCACTCGAGCGATATCCGCGATCCCGCCGGGCAGTACGGCGACGAAGACTTTTTGATCGTCGGGCTCGATTCGCGAGCCGGAGACAACGCCAACATGGGCGCCGGAACTACCGATGACGCCGACGGCGCGCGGTCGGACACCGTGATGCTGGTCAACATTCCAGCGAACCGCAAACGCGTAGTGGCCGTGTCGTTTCCACGTGACCTCGCGATCACCCCCATCCAATGCGAGGCGTGGAACCCCAGCACCGGGAAGTACGGGCCCATTTACGACCAGAAGAAGGGGACGCTGGGCCCCAAGATGGTCTACACCGAGACCAAGCTCAATTCGACATACGCCTTCGGCGGTCCGAAGTGTCTGGTCAAGGAGATCCAGAAGCTGTCCGGGCTGAGTATCAACCGTTTTATTGCCGTCGACTTCGCCGGGTTCGCGCGAATGGTCGACGCCCTCGGCGGGGTCGAGGTATGCAGCAGCACCCCGATCCACGACTACGAGTTGGGCACCGTCCTCGACCACGCAGGTCGCCAGATCATCGACGGGTCCACCGCGTTGAACTATGTGCGCGCCCGCCAGGTCACCACCGAAACCAACGGGGATTACGGCCGGATCAAACGGCAGCAGTTGTTCTTGTCGTCGCTGCTGCGAACGTTGATCTCCGAAGACACGTTAATGAACCTCAACAAGCTCAACAACGTGGTCAACATGTTCATCAGCGACACCTACGTCGACAACGTCAAAACGAGGGACCTGGTGGAGCTTGGTCAGTCGTTGCAGGGCATAGCGGCCGGGCACATCACCTTTGTCACCGTGCCGACCGGCATCACTGACCAGAACGGCGACGAGCCGCCGCGGATGGCCGATATGCGGGCGCTGTTCGATGCCATCATCAACGACGACCCGCTGCCCGAGGAAAACGACCAGAACGCAAAGCCTTTGGGCGGGACGACCCAGACGAAGACTCCCACGAGCAAGAAGTCGCCGACACCGACCGCGGCCCCCGAAGCCCAACACGAGCAGCTCACCACCACCTCGCCGAGCGATGTCACGGTGCGGGTGTCCAACGCGACCACGCAAAGCGGTCTGGCCACAACCGCAACGAGCCAACTCAAACGCGATGGCTTCAACGTCATGACGCCCGACGATTACGATTACCCGAGTTCGGTAACCGCGACGACAGTGTTGTTCTCCCCCGGCAACGAGCAGGCTGCGGCCACCGTGGCGTCGTCGCTCGCCAATCCGAAAGTCCAGCGGGTCTCCGGCTACGGGCAAGTCGTTCAGGTGGTACTGGGCCCGGACTTCAAATCGGTCAACGCACCGCAACCCAGCGGCTCGTCGGTCAGCTTGCAGATAGAACGCGGCGCCGGCAACGCGCCGAGCAAGCTGCCCGAAGACCTGACCGTCACCAACGCGGCCGACACCACCTGCGAGTAACCATCTTTCACGAACTCGGGCGCCCTTTTTGCGCGCCCAGAACGTACGCTTGGTGGTATGCGGACCGCCTACCATGAGCAGCTGTCTGAATTGTCCGAGCTGCTCGGCGAGATGTGCGGCTTGGCCGGGATTGCGATGGAACGGGCGACCCAAGCCTTGCTGCAGGCCGACCTGGTACTGGCCGAACAGGTCATTTCCGACCACGAGGAGATCGCCACACTGAGCGCCAGGGCCGAGGAAAGCGCTTTTGTGCTGCTCGCCTTGCAGGCACCGGTCGCCGGGGATCTCCGTTCCATCGTGAGCGCCATCCAGATGGTGGCCGACATCGACCGGATGGGTGCGCTGGCGCTGCACGTCGCCAAGATCGCGCGCCGACGGCATCCTCAGCATGCGCTGCCCGAGGAGGTCAACGGATACTTTGCCGAAATGGGCAGATTAGCAGTCGAATTGGGCAACAGCGCCCAAGAGGTCATCTTATCCCCGGACCCGGAGAAAGCTGCTCGGATCGCCGAAGAAGATGACGCCATGGATGATCTGCACCGCCATCTGTTCTCGGTGCTGATGGACCGGGAGTGGAGACACGGCGTAGCGTGCGCCGTCGACGTGACGCTGCTGGGCCGTTTCTATGAGCGATTCGCCGACCACGCCGTCGAAGTGGCGAGACGGGTCATCTTCCAGGCGACCGGCAGTCTGCCCGACGACGACACGAAAACTGCTTCGCGTTAAGGGAAAGTTCACCTCGCGGCTAGCCGAAGCGACCGGAGATGTAGTCCTCTGTCGCTTTCTGGCTCGGGTTGGAGAAGATCTTCTCGGTGTCGTCGATCTCGATCAGCCGGCCTGGCTTACCCACGGCTTCGAGGTTGAAGAACGCGGTGTAATCACTCACCCGAGCGGCCTGCTGCATGTTGTGGGTAACGATCACGATGGTGTAGTCCTGTTTCAGCTCACTGATCAGTTCTTCGATTGCCATCGTCGAGATCGGGTCCAGCGACGAACAGGGCTCGTCCATGAGCAGCACGTCGGGTTGCACGGCGATTGCCCGGGCGATGCACAAGCGCTGCTGCTGGCCACCGGACAGGCCGCCGCCCGGCTTATCCAACCGGTCCTTGACCTCATCCCAAAGGTTTGCGCCGCGCAACGAGTATTCGGTGGTCTCATCGAGCACCTTGCGGTTGCGCACACCCTGCAGCTTCAACCCGGCGACCACGTTGTCGCGAATTGACATGGCGGGGAACGGATTTGGGCGCTGGAACACCATCCCGATCGCTCGCCGCACACCCACCGGATCGACGCCGGCGCCATAGATGTCTTCATCGTCGAGTAAGACGCTGCCCTCGACCCGGCCGCCGGGGACGACCTCGTGCATTCGGTTCAGCGTCCGCAGCACAGTTGTCTTGCCGCAGCCCGACGGACCGATGAACGCTGTCACGCTGCGGGGCAGAACCGAGAGCGTTACATCCGCGACCGCGTGAAACGACCCGTAGTAGATGTTTACGGATTTGAGGTCCAACCGCTTGGCCACTTGATGCTCCTGCCTATGACTTCTTGGCGCCAAGGAATTTCGCTATCACCCGGGCCCCGATGTTAATGGTGGCGATCACCAGAATGAGGGTTAGCGCAGCGCCCCACAACCGATCCGTAGGGACGGAGTTGATGCCTGCACCGGCCGACGTCTGGTTGTACATCATGCCGGGCAGCGAACCCATGAAGCCACTGAAGATGTCGAAGTTGATGGACTGGGCGTAGCCGACGAGAATCAGCAATGGTGCCGTCTCGCCCATCACTCTGGCCACCGCCAGCATGATCCCGGTTACGATGCCGGACAGCCCGGTGGGGATCACGATCCGGGCAATGGTCTTCCACTTCGGGACGCCCAGCGCGTAGCTGGCCTCACGCAGATCCACCGGCACGATCCGCAGCATCTCCTCGGTGGCCCGCACGATCACCGGCAGCATCAACAAAACGAGCGCCAGCGACACCGCCAGCACGGAACGGGGAAGACCCAGGGTCGCCACGAACAGCGCATAAATGAACAATGCCGCGATGATAGAGGGCACTCCGCTGAGGATGTCCACCATGAATGAGGCCAGCCTGCCCAGCGCGGTTCCGCCACCGTATTCCACCAGATAAATGGCGACCATGAGACCGATCGGAATGGAGATCACCGCACAGACCAAACCCTGCAGCACGGTGCCGACGATCGCGTGGTAGGCCCCGCCGCCGACCACAAATGCCGTCATACCCGCCTGCGAGTGCGTCCACCAAACGGTCGAAGTGATGACCTTGAAGCCCTTGGCGATCACCGAGCACAGGACCAACAGCAACGGCGTCAGAGCGATCACCATCGACAGCGATACCAGCACGGTCGCAACGTTGTTGGCAGCCCGACGGCGCCGGCTGAGCCCCGACAACGTCCGCGCCTTTACTGGGCGGTCCAACATCCACGTCATCGGTTGACCCGCTTGCTGCCGGCCGCCGCGACAGCGCCACGGGCCATGGCGTCGACGACGAAGGTGAGCAGGAACAGCACCAGCCCCGCAGCGATATACGCCCCGGCCTGGTATTGGTCGCCAAATTCGGACGCGGTGGCCGCGATCTTGGTCGCGAAGGTGGAGCCGCCGTCGAAGAGCGACCAGCCAAACGCTGCCTGGGTGCCCCGCAAGATGATCAGCAAGGCCACCGTTTCGCCCAGGGCGCGACCCAGCCCGAGCATCGCGCCGCTGATGTATCCTGACCGCCCGAACGGCAGCACGGTGGTTCTGACCACTTCCCAACGCGTCGCACCCAGCGCCAGTGCGGCCTCGATCTGATCATGCGGTGTCTGCATGAACACCTCGCGAGTGACGGCCGTGATAATCGGCAGAATCATCACCGCCAGCACGATCCCGCCGGTGAAGACGGTCCCTCCTCCGGCTGCCGACGCGTTACCGTCCGCGAACAGGAAACACCAGCTCATGGAGTGATTTAGCCAGGTGGCGACCGGCCGCAGCTGCGGCGCCAGCACATGCAGTCCCCACACGCCGTAGATGATCGACGGAATAGCGGCAAGTAGATCGACCGTGTACGCCAACGGTCCGGCGGCCCGGCGCGGTGAGTATTGCGTGATGAAGATCGCGACGCCCAGCGCGACCGGCATCGCGAGCATCAATGCGAACACGGACACGAACAAGGTGACCTTCAGCAGGTCCGAGATTCCGAAGTGCATGGCCGAGCTGTCGGTCGTGACCCAGTTGCCGCCGTAGCTGAAAAAGTTCTCCCGATCGCGCTTCAACGCCGGTATCGCGCGCAACAGCAAAAACCCGCCGATCGCGGCAATGAGCACCACCATCAGCCCGCCGGAAACCTGAGCCAGCCGCCGAAATATCCGGTCTCCGACATGCGGTCGCGCGTCACCCCAAGGGCTGATCGGTACTACCGGTGACTCGGGAAAGGGCGCGGCGACGACCGCGCCCGAGCCCGCATCGGCCGGGTTTGGCGTTGTCACTGTGATCCCGTCACAGTTGTGCTCTCGCTCCTTAAACGCGGGCCACTCGGTTACTGGATGGCGTCGATCGCGGTTACCAGTCGTTCCTTGACCTTATCGGGCAGCGAGACGTAGCCGACGGACGAAATGCCGGCCTGGCCTTTGGTGGCGGCCAGGGCCAGAAACGACTTGATGGCGCCGCCGGTGTCGGCGTCATAGCCTTTCGAGCACACCACCTCATAAGTGGCCAGGATCAGCGGATACGCGTCCGGCTCGGGGTTGGTGTACATCGAGTCGAGATCGAGCACCAGGTCGTTGCCGCTGGCCATGAACTTGGCCGCATTGATGGCGTTGCCGGCTGTGTCATCGGTGAGTGGGACCACGCCCTTGTTGTTGACGATTTTGGCGTAAGGCACCCGGGCCTGGTCAGCAAAGCCCTTTTCGACGTAACCGAGCGTGCCCGGGGTGGCCTGCACTGCCTGGATGACGCCGGAGGACTTGGCGGCGCCTTCGCCCACGCCGCCCAGAAATTCGGTGCCAACGCCTTTAGCCCAACTCTGCGGGGCGGCCGCCGTCAAATATCTCTGCAGGTTGTCGGTGGTTCCCGAGGAATCCGCCCGGTAGACCGGCGTGATCTTGGTGTCGGGTAGCAGGACGCCGGGGTTGAGCGCCGCCAAAATCGGGTCATTCCACGTGGTGATCCGTCCGCTGAGAATTTTGGCCAACGCATCACTATTGAGCTGCAACGCCTGCACTCCCGGCAGGTTGTAGACCAATGCGATTGACCCGAACACCAACGGCAGGTCCCACGCCGGGTTTCCATCGCAGCGTTTGGCGGCCGGACCGATCTGGCCGGCGACCAGCGGGGAGTCCGTTCCCCCGAAGTCGACGTGGCCCGCGATGAACTGCTCGCGGCCGGCTCCCGAGCCCGTTGCGTTGTACGACACGCTCTTGTCCGGGCAGTATTGGCCCCAGATCTGGTTGAACAACGCCATCGCGTTCTGTTGAGCAGTCGAGCCTTCGGCTGTCAGTTTGTTTTTGCCGCCACATCCAGCCGTGCCGGTGGTTCCGGAAATGGGCGTCGCCGAAGTGCCGCGGTGATTATGGTCGCTGCCGCAGGAGGTCAATACGTTGGCGCCGATCGCCGTTGCCAACGCCAACGCCGCCAGCGCCGTGACATCCCTGTCGATCCTCACCGATCTCGCTTCCTGACGCGCCCGGGACTGCTGTGGGCGCCGATGGCAACCTTTAAGGGGAGGCCGCCAACTCACCGCGAAAATATGCTCTGGCGCCCCACCGCACGTCTCACTAGCAAGCGCAGATGAACGATCGGCATACAGATGGCTTCTGGCTGCGGTTCGGTCAGCCGCCGGGCGGGACCGCGTAGGCGGTATCGACGCTGTAGGTCGCGAAGCCCAGGCGCTGGTAGGTCCGCACCGCGGCGAGATTGTCCGATTCGACGTAGAGCAGGACGGTCGGGTCGGCCGCCCCGGCCAGCCGGCGCGCCAACGATTCGACACCGACGGCCGTCAGGAGCTGGCCCAGGCCGCGGCCCTGCGCCAACGGGTCGACGCCCACAACATAGACCTCCCCCAGGCCCGGCCGATCGAGGTGCACTTTGGTCCAGTGGAAACCCAATAGCTTGCCCTCTTGACCATCGGAGTCGTCGAACGCGAGAAAAAGACCCGCCGGGTCGAACCAGGGTTCGTTGCGCCGCTCCGCCAGGTCGACCTCGGTCCACCCTCCCTGCTCAGGGTGGTGGGCGAACGCGGCGTTGTTGACCCGCAGCAGCTCGGCGTCATCGGTTTTGCCGGCGTAAGTGCGGATCCGCACCCCCGGCGGCGGGCGCACCGGATCGGGGGTGTAACTCAGCGAGCGTCGCATCTGAAGCAGTTCGCGCACCGGGACCAGGCCCAGCGCGGCGGCCGTTGCGCGGGCCGGCTCGAGCGTGCCATGCGCCCAGAAATGGTTATGCCCGGCGGTCTTGGCCAACGCAGCCCGCACCATCGCCGCACCAATACCTTGCCGCCGAGCTTGTGGGTGCACTACCAATTCCGCCATCCCGGCAGCTCCATCGCGTGGCGGACTGAGATTGAGATAGCCAGTCAGCGAGCGCGCGGTGTCACCGGTGTCCTCCAACGAAAAGCCACGGATGAGCAGATGCTCGGTGCGGTCATGACCGAGCTCGCGTAGCACCTGTTCACCCAAAGGCGCCACGCCGTCGAATCCCGTTGCAGAGCTGACTAATTCACGCACTTCCTGTTGCTCTTGGCCGGTCAGTGCGAAGTGCCAGTCAGGTGAGGTCACTGAGTGTGCAACGGATCGACCAACGGATCTTGCATACCCTCGGAGTCGGATTGGCCGTCGGCGGCGTCATGCTCGGTAAGCGGCGCTCGCCCGCGCACCGGCCGCACGGCCTTGTAACCGACATTGCGTACCGTGCCGATCAATGCCTCGTATTCCGGGCCCAGCTTCGCCCGCAGGCGTCGTACGTGGACATCGACGGTGCGAGTGCCGCCGAAGAAGTCGTATCCCCACACCTCGTGCAGCAGTTGTGCGCGGGTGAAAACCCGACCGGCATGCTGAGCCAGGTATTTGAGCAACTCGAACTCTTTGTAGGTGAGGTCAAGCGGACGGCCTCGCAGTCGTGCGGTGTAGGTGCCTTCGTCGATGACCAGCTCGCCAAGGCTTACCTTGCCCGCGCTTTCCTGGTCCACCAACCCGCCACGACGCCCGACCACCAGCCGTAGCCGAGCGTCGATCTCGGCCGGGCCGGTGGTGGGCAGCAGGATCTCGTCCAGCCCCCAGTCGGCGCTGACCGCCACCAAGCCGCCTTCGCTGACCACAGCCAAGACAGGAACCGACCGGCCGGCCGTACTCAGCAGACGGCAAAGACCGCGCGCCGACGACAGATCGGTGCGCGCGTCGACCACCACGGCGTCTGCGGTCCCGGCCTCGAGCAATGAGGACGGCTCTGGCGGCGCTGTGCGGACGGTGTGGGGCAACAACGACAACGACGGCAGGACAGGGTCGGGATGCAGCTCCGAGGTCAGCAGTAGTAGCTCCAACTAGACCCCTCCAGCTCGGGGGATAGGCATCTCCCAGTTTGGTAACGCAATCACCCGTTAGTTGCCAGGTCATCTAACGATAACGTGCCACCTGGCCTTTGGCGTGGTGTACCAGGCAGTGTGAGCGTCGCCACCAAGTGGTCCGGGGCGGCGCGGTCGCGGCCCGCTGAGCCACAATATGCAGGTGCGCAAGGTGCTGATTGGCGTGACGGCAGGGGCGATCGCGGTGGCTGTCGTCGTCCTCGCCGCCATCGGCGTCGACTTCGCGACCAGCATCTACGCCGAATACCGGTTGTCGACCAGCGTGCGCAAAGCGGCCCATCTGGGGTCCGACCCGTTCGTCGCCATCCTGGCGTTCCCGTTCATCCCGCAGGCGATCCGCGATCACTACAACCAGCTCGAGATCAAAGCCAACGCCGTGGACCATGCGATGGTCGGCGAGGCCACCCTGGAAGCCACGATGCATTCCGTCGATTTGACCTATGCATCGTGGCTGATCAGGCCGGATGCGAAGCTGCCGGTGGGCAAACTGGAAAGTCGCATCATCATCGATTCCCTGCACCTGGGCCGGTATCTGAACATGACCGACCTTATGGTCGAGGCGCCGCCGCAGGAGACAAACGACGCGACCGGCGGTACCACCGAGTCGGGAATCTCCGGTAGCCACGGGTTAGTGTTCAGCGGCACGCCGAAATCGGCCAACTTCGACCACCGAGTCAGCGTCTCGGTGGACCTTTCCGTTGCGTCCGACGACCCGGCGACACTCGTTTTCACCCCGACCGGAATCCTCACCGGACCAGACACCGCCAACCAATCCGTTCCGGCTGACAAGCGGGACGCGGTGCTGCGCGCCTTCAGCGCCAGGTTGCCCGACCAGCGACTTCCGTTCGGTGTGTCGCCGACCACCGAAGGGGCGCGCGGGTCTGACGTCATCATCGAAGGCATCACGTATGGAGTAACTGTGACCCTCGATGGGTTTAAACAGTCATGATCACCGTCATCGTCGCGATCTTGGCCGCAGGACTCGTGGCAACCCTTGCCGGATGGCTGCTGACCCGTCGCTCGGGAACGGTCCGGGAGATTCATGGCCAATCGGCTCAGGACGCCGCCGAGGACGTCGGAGCGTTGGGACTTTCCCGTAGCGGGCCGACCGTCGTGCATTTCAGCGCACCGTGGTGCGGACCCTGTGATCGGGTTCGTCGGGTGGTCGATCAGGTCTGCGACGAGTTGGGCGACGTAGCGCACGTGGAGGTCGACCTGGACGCGAATCCCGCTGCCGCGCGCCAGTATTCGGTGCTGTCGCTGCCCACCACGTTGATCTTCGATGTCAAGGGACGCCAGCGCTACCGGGCATCCGGAGTGCCGGCGGCTGCGGACCTACGGTCCGCGCTGGAACCGCTGCTGGCTTGATCAACATGTGTGATTCGGTAAGCTTGCCCACGTGTTAACCCGCCTTGAGCCCATGCTCACCAAGCGTCGCGCAGTTGATCTGTGCCGCACCGCGGGTTGTTGTTGTTGCTGTAGCTGCTGAGTAGCCGCGCATTTCCGCGTAGCACTCGGAGCCGGCCCCGGAACCTTGCCGTGGCGTGTCTCCCCCCGGTCTTCCAAAGCAACAGGCGTATCTAGGAGTAGTACCGTGCCGAGCAGCAACACCATCCAACCGGATACCGTGGACGTGCGCGGACCACGGTTTAGTGCCTGGGTCACGACCGCAGTCTTGATAGCCGCACTGATCGTGTGGGCCGCCAGCCCGCTGGCCGCCGCGGCCATTTTGGGTGTGCAAGCCATCGTCTTTGCCATCGGCGCCGTCGGCGGCCCACGCAAGCATCCCTATGGGCGGGTATACGCCAGCGTGGTGGCGCCCCGGCTGGGCCCCGCCACGGACCGGGAACCGGTGGCTCCGCTGAAATTCGCCCAGCTCGTCGGCCTGGTCTTTGCGCTCTGGGGCGTTGTCGCATTTGTGTCGGGTGCGTCGCTGATGGGCGTCATCGCCACGGCAGCGGCTCTAGCGGCCGCTTTCCTCAATGCGGCGTTCGGTATCTGCCTGGGCTGCCAGCTCTATCCGCTGGTCGCGCGGTTCAGAAGCGCTGCGCCTCCCGCTTGACCTGCTGTTCACCGAAAGTCACCGAAAGGATCTAGCGCATGGCACGCTCGGACGTCCTGGTCTCCGCGGACTGGGCCGAGAGCAATCTCAACACGCCAAACGTCGTGTTTATCGAGGTCGACGAGGACGCCAGCGCGTACGACGCTGACCACATCCCCGGCGCGATCAAGCTGGACTGGCGCACCGACTTGCAGGACCCGGTCAAGCGCGACTTCGTCGATGCACAGCAGTTCTCCAAACTGCTCAGCGAGCGTGGCGTGTCCAACGACGACACCGTGATTCTCTACGGCGGCAACAACAATTGGTTCGCCGCCTACGCGTACTGGTATTTCAAGGTCTACGGCCACTCGCGGGTCAAGCTCCTCGACGGCGGCCGCAAGAAGTGGGAGCTCGACGGCCGCGCGCTGTCCAGCGAAACCGTCAGCAGGCCGGCCACCTCCTACACCGCTTCTGCCCCGGACGACCGGATCAGAGCATTCCGCGACGAGGTCATCGCGGCCATCCACGTCAAGAACTTGGTCGACGTTCGATCGCCGGACGAGTTCTCCGGCAAGATCCTGGCGCCGGCACACCTCCCGCAGGAGCAGAGCCAGCGGCCGGGCCATATCCCCGGCGCGATCAACGTGCCGTGGAGCAAAGCGGCGAATGAGGACGGCAGCTTCAAGTCCGACGAGGAACTGGCCAACCTGTACGCCGATGCCGGCCTGGACGGGACGAAAGAAACGATCGCCTACTGCCGCATCGGCGAACGGTCCTCGCACACCTGGTTCGTGCTCCGGGAATTACTCGGCCACAAAAACGTCAAAAACTACGACGGAAGTTGGACGGAATACGGCTCCCTGGTGGGTGCCCCGATCGAGTTGGGAAGCTGATATGTGCTCTGCCCCGAAACAAGGAGCGACGTTGGCCGCCAGCGTCGACCTGGAAAAGGAAACGGTGATCACCGGCCGTGTCGTGGACAGCGACGGCCAAGCGGTGGGTGGCGCGTTCGTCCGCTTGCTCGACTCGTCGGACGAGTTCACTGCCGAGGTCGTCGCGTCTGCCACCGGCGACTTCCGGTTCTTCGCCGCACCCGGATCGTGGACGCTGCGGGCCCTGTCTGCGTCCGGCAACGGGAACGCCGTCGTGACTCCGTCGGGCGCGGGCATTCACGAGGTCGACGTCAAGATCGCCTGACATCCCGGCTACCCTGACCGGGATCCCGCGGGACGAATAGACTTGTCGCCGTGGTGCTCTTCTTCGAGATCATGCTAGTCGTGGCGGTTGTGGTGATTTCCTGGTTCGCGCTGTATACACTTTACCGGCTCATCACTGACGAATCGTGACTTCTGAGGACCCGCTGAGTTCTGCGAGCTCCGGCGATCGCGCGGTGGCTGCCGCCGCTGAGCGCGCCAAGCTGACCGCCGGTCGCAACATCCCCGCCTTCGACGATCTGCCGCTCCCTGCCGACACCGCCAATCTGCGGGAAGGCGCCAACCTCAACGACGCGTTGCTGGCGCTGCTACCGCTGGTCGGCGTGTGGCGCGGGCAAGGCGAGGGCCGTGGACATGACGGGGATTACCGGTTCGGCCAGCAGATCGTGGTCTCACACGACGGCGGCGATTACCTGAATTGGGAGTCCCGCTCGTGGCGGCTCAGCGACACTGGGGACTACCAGGAACGCGGTTTACGCGAGACGGGCTTCTGGCGCTTTGTCAGCGATCCCGACGACCCTAGCGAGTCGCAGGCGATCGAGTTGTTGCTGGCCCACTCGGCCGGCTACGTCGAATTGTTCTACGGCCGGCCGCGCACCCAGTCGTCGTGGGAGCTGGTGACCGATGCACTGGCCCGTAGCCGATCGGGCGTGCTGGTCGGTGGCGCCAAACGACTCTACGGCATCGTCGAGGGTGGCGACCTGGCCTACGTCGAGGAACGGGTGGACGCCGACGGCGGCCTGGTGCCCCATCTCTCGGCGCGGCTCTCCCGGTTCGCCGGGTAACAGGCTAGCTCGTTCAACCTCCAAGCGGCCGCCTGGTGTCATCATGTGCTTGCAACCACGATCTAAGGAGGTCGGCGGATGCGTCGTACCCCCGCCGGATGCGGTCCCGTTACCGGCGCTCACCCTCATCGAACGCGACGCCGACGACTACCTGCGGGATCACGAATTTCATCGCCAGCAGGCCGGCTTCATGTCGGATGGACCGGTGATCGATGCGGTACCGGAGGCGCCAACGGTACCCACCATGCTGCGTTTGCCTCAAAATTTCACGGTCGCCCGAGTTCTCCCCTGACGGCTGCTGAGATCACGAGTTGATCTTGATTTCCGGCTTCTCCGTAGGCGGCGGCGCCGCGTGTCGTGCGGTGACGCCGGGTTCCACGTCCCGGGGTGGCTGC
>DATJQO010000129.1:0-4991 GCA_035505695.1 Mycobacterium sp. | reverse complement strand
GCACCTCCAACGGAACGATCAAGCGTGAAGAACTTCATCGTCCCCGGGCAGCCCGTGCCTGCCCGGCAGCGAAACACCGTCTCACCAAAATCCATCACCGCAGGTCACAGCCGCGGAAGTCAACAACGCCGGAGCCCTGGTTGCCGGTATAGGCGGTGACGGCCCTGATCCCGTACTTTTCGATCACCGGAGCCAGCAGCTCGGTGCAGCGGCGAAACGCCGCGTCCCAGCTGACCTCCTGCCATTGTCCGTCCACCTTGATCATCGGGTTGCGGACGCGGTCCGGGTCGTCGTGATCGAGGCCAGCGACACGCCTTTCGGGCAGAGGTGCCCGCGGCTCCACACGTCGTCACGATTGCCGCGGATGCTGGTGACTCTCCCCTGCTCTACGTGAATCTCCAAGCCGCACATGGGTTCACACAGTGGACAGGTGCGCAGATGCCTGCCGTCTTCGCCGGGCGTCACCCACTCACTCTATTCCGCTACTGCCCGTAGCGGAAGGAACCGCACTCGACGAGCCGCGGGGGTTGATTTTTCGAATGAGATTTGAATATGGCCAGTTTGCTGTACATCCGCCGGGCGTCGCTCCTAGCGTCGTGCACAAACGTGTAAGCAACGACATCGGGGCCTGCCACATGACCGACCGCCAGCAGCCGACGGACATCGAGTACCTCCGTGGCGAATTACTCGACCGGATATATGCGAAGTCCTTCGAGGATTGGCCCCCGGCTTTGCTGAGTGCCCTCATCGCCGTCTTCGACCTGAACGGAATCACACCCTCGGCCCAGTGCGGTTTCCGGCCCTAAATCGTCAGGTAACGCCAGCTTCCGCCTCGCGGCTAGGCTCCCGCATACCCGAGGTGAGGAGTCACGACAGTGGAGATATGGGAACCGGTTGCGCGCGAGCGGATCCGGGACACGCTCGCACGGTACAACTGGACCGGTCACGCCGGCCGGCTCGACGACCTGGCGGCGACGTTCTGCACGGACGGGCTGCTCGAGATCCACGGGTCGCAGGCACTGTGCGGGCGAATCGAGATTGCGTCGTTCCTCCGCGGTGTCACCGGGACCATCGCCCGCAATGCCGGCGTCCCGCCCGTCGTCCTGCACAACGTCGCCAACGTGCTGTTCACCGCGTTGACCGGACCGGGCGGAGGTCTCGTCTTACTTCACCGTAGTCACCCATATCGGGCTCGATCATGGGCCCGTTCGATCCAAGCGCTGACCACCGGTCAGTGAGCTGCGATCATCATCGGCCACATGGATGGGACGACACGGTATGCAGTGACTCAGCGGGTTGGACGCGTTCTTTCTGTACCTGGAATCCCCGACACAGCCGTTGAACGTTTGCTGCGTGTTGGAGTTGGATCCCGCGACGATGCCGGGTTGCTACACATTCAACCGGTTTCGCCAGGCGCTTTCGGCGCGCGTGGACGCCGTCCCCGAATTCCGCCTCAAGCTGGCCGATAACCAACTGAACTTCGACCATCCGGTCTGGGTCGACGACGACCGCTTCGACCTGGCACGCCACCTGTATCGCACCGCCCTGCCATCGCCGGGCGGACCACGGGAGTTAGCGGAGGCCTGCGGTCACGTCGCCGGGCTACCACTTGATCGCGATCGCCCGTTGTGGGAGATCTGGTTGATCGAACGTCTGCGCGGCAACGACGCGTTGGCCGTTGTTCTCAAGGCCCACCACGCGATCGTCGACGGAGTTGGCGGCGCCAACCTACTTGCCCAGCTGTGCAGCACGGCGGCGGACGCCCCGCCGCCGGAACCTGCCGACCGCAGCGGTGGCGCGAATCCGCTCGAAATCGCGGTGTCGGGGCTGATCGGGGCCGCGTTGCGACCCTGGCGCCTGGCCAAGGTCGTGCCCGCCACGGCGCTGACCCTCGCCCAGACCGTGCAGCGCGCGCGTGGCGATGGGCATACCATGGCCGGCCTGTTCGCGGCACCGCCGACGGCGTTCAACGGCTGCTTCACCAGGCGCCGCAATGTTGCCCTGACCGGCGTTGACCTGGGAGACGTCAAAACGGTGAAAAGGAAATTCGGTGCCACCGTCAACGACGTGGTAACGGCGTTGTGCGCGGGGGCGTTGCGGCAGTTCTTGCTGGACCGGGGCGAGCTTCCGGACAGCCCGATGGTGGCGAGCGTGCCGGTTTCGGTGCGGGGCAGATCCGATCGTCCCGGCCGCAACCAAACAACGTGGATGCTCTGCCGGCTGGAAACCCACATCGACGACCCGGCCCGGCGACTCAGCAGCATCGCCGCCGGAAACGCCGCGGCCAAAGACCACGTCGCCGCGATGGGCCCGACCCTGCTGCAGGACTGGACGCAAGTGGCCGGACAAACCATGTTCGGCGCCGCGATGAAACTGCTGCCGCGAATCCCGCTGCCCGACAAGCCGCCGCACAACCTGGTGCTGTCCAACGTGCCGGGCCCGCAGGAACAGCTGTATTTCCTGGGTTGCCGGCTCGACGCGATGTACCCGCTCGGCCCGCTCATCGCGGGAGCCGGACTCAATATCACCGTTATGTCGCTCAACGGCCGGCTCGGTGTCGGCCTTATTTCCTGCCCCGACCTGGTTCCCGACCTGTGGGACCTCGCCGACGCGTTCCCCGCAGCACTCAAAGAATTGATGGATTGCGGTGCGCCCGCATGAGTCAATGTTGTTGCGGCTCAGTCGTTTGGTGGCGACGCCCCGATCGTCATGGCGGCGGTCCGGCAGCCCTGCGGTCCGGCCTGCCAGCCGTGGTCGACGCCCGTGATCACCGCGCTGTCCTCGGGCTTCAGCGGGTGCACACCGTTGTCGAGGATCAGGTCCACCGACCCCGAGAGCACCACGTCGAAGTCGACGGTGTCGGTGTGGTGCATAGAAAACGCCGCGCCCGGCGCGTACTCGATCACCGTCCAGCGCAGCGCCGGGCGGCACGACGAGGTCGAGAAAATCCCCGATGCGTCTGTCGCCCGCCGCAATCGCGGGTAGGGACGGCGCCGCGTGCAGCACCGCGAACATGATGCCGTTCAGGGCGGCGTTGCCTTGTAGCGTGATGGATTCATCTTGCGCAGCACACGACTGGCCGGACGCGTCGACGCCGGTGATCAGCACGCGGCCGCCGTCCGACATGCCCCAAGACTCTAGATGACCGATCGGCGGGAGAGCGCTCCCGCTCGCCGCGACGCCATGGCAGGGTGACATCCGTGACGGATGCTTCTGAACTCGTCGAACAAGACCTGCGGGAAATCGAAACGCCCAAGGGCGCTTTGCGCTACTACGACTGCGGCCCGGCTTCCGGGCCGGTGCTGCTCTTCCTGCACGGCTCGGGTCCCGGCGTCACCGGCTGGCGCAACTTCCGCGGAATACTCCCGACATTCGCCGAGCGCTACCGATGCCTGGTGCTGGAGTTCCCCGGCTTCGGCGTCAGCCCAGACATCGGCGGCCACCCGATGGTGACGGCCCAGGGCGTCGTGGTGCCGTTCCTGGACGCGCTCGGCGTGGATAAGGTACACATCATCGGCAACTCGATGGGCGGTGGCGTCGGCATCAACTTCGCCATCCGCAATCCCGAGCGCATCGGCCGGCTGGTCACGATCGGTGGCATCGGCACCAACCTCTTCAGCCCCAGCCCCAGTGAGGGCATCCGGCTGCTGCAGGAGTTCGTCGAGGACCCGACCCGTCAACGATTGGTCGACTGGCTCAAATCCATGGTCTACGACCAGGCTCTGGTCACCGACCAGTTGATCGAGGAACGCTGGCAGCTGGCCACCGACCCGCAAGCCCTCGATGCCGCGCGCCGCATGTACGGCAAGGCGGCGTTCGCCGCGATGACGGCGGCGATGGAAGCATCCGACCGACCGATGCCCTGGGCGGTGATGCACAAGCTGGCGGCGCCGACCTTGCTCACGTGGGGCCGAGACGACCGGGTGAGCCCGCCCGATATGGCTCTCGTCCCGATGCGCACCATCCCGAACGCCGAACTGCACATCTTCCCCAAGTCCGGGCACTGGGCGATGATCGAGGCCAAGGCGGCGTTCGAGAGCACAGTGCTGGCGTTCCTCTCCCGCGCTTAGCGGCGATCGCGACCGCGGCGAAGCCGGGCGAAGCGGGTCGCCGCCATAGGGATCAGCGGCGATCGCGAGCGCGGCGAAGCCGGGCGATGGGGGCACCTCCCGCTTGCGGGGGACGGGTCGCCGCCAGTCAAACGGATCCCGCCAGGCCCTTAGCGAGCCACGTGTGCGCGTCCGGTTGCCGTCGAGCAGACGGCTGGTGCGGGTGGTGATCTGCCATCGGTCGTCGATCCGGCGCAGCGCGAAATGGTTTGCGGTGGCTCGCCATACGCGTTAGCCGTCGCCGTCGCGTACCAGAACTAGCGACTCGCACACCGCCACCGCGGCGTCACCTGTGACCGTAACGACGCAGGGTCCGAGACACCCCGTCATAACTAGGTTTTGGTGGGCCGACGAACTCACCATGGCATAGACATCGGGGCGGCCTTGCATGCGCCAACCGTCGACGTCGTAAACGCCGTCAGCCGCCCACAACTGCGCCGCAGCTTCTGCGTCTCCGGCGTCGACCGGGGGTCCGTACGAGGCGACCGGGCGATGTCACGTTCGTCCTCCAGCTGGCGCAGGCGTCCGGCCAGATCGTCCGATTCCGTCATGGGCCGTCCTCCTCCTCGCCGAGGCGCCGCGAGTTCACCCGGATCGCCTTCTGGTCGGGCACCGACTGCGGTACACCATTAGTACGCCACCGGACACAAAGGACGACAGCATGAGCGAGCGGGTACTTGACCGGGTCATGGCCATGGGCGACCAGTTGCGCGAACAAGCCGCCGAAGCCGAGCGGATTGGCCGGCTCACCGACGACACCGTCAAGCTCATGAAGGGGGCCGGGCCGATCCGCCTGCTGCAACCGAAGAGTCACGGCGGTTTTGAGGCTCATCCCCGTGAATTCGCCGAGACAGTAATGGGCACCGCAGCCCTCGATCCGGC
>DATJQO010000128.1:0-2247 GCA_035505695.1 Mycobacterium sp. | reverse complement strand
GTTCACAGGAGCTTTTCCACCGTGATGGGCAAATCGGTGACGCGCTTGCCGGTGGCGTTGAACACCGCGTTGGCGATTGCGGCGGGTACCCCGACGATCACCAACTCGCCGAGTCCCTTAACGCCGATCGGGTCGGCGATCTTGTCCTCGGCAGGTAAGAAGGTCGCGTCCAGCGCGGCGACGTCGGCGTTGACTGGAACCAGGTAATCCGACATGTTCGCGTTGACGATCCGGCCGTCGCGGTGGTCGAGTTGGGTCCCTTCCAACAAGGCCATCCCAATGCCTCCGACCATGCCGCCGATCGCCTGACTGTGCGCGAGTTTGGGATTGATCACCCGGCCCGCGTCATAACACCCGTAGATGCGGCGGATCCGTACCGTCGCAAGCAGTGGGTCCACGACGACTTCGGCGAATACGGCTCCGTAGGCGTTCATCGAGTATCGCTTGTCGGCGTCGCTGGGCGTCCATGTCTGTTCAGAGTCCAGATTGGGCCAGCCGCGTCGGCGCAACAGATCCTGGTACGACTCGCCGCGCTCGGGTCCGGCCGTCGCGAGCATACGGCCATCCGTGACCACAACGTCCTCCGGGCGCAGGCCGTTGAGCGGCGACCCCGGGTCTGTTATGGCCGTGCGAATGAACCTGTCGCGCAGCATGTTCGCTGCGGTGAACACCGCCGAGCCCACACTGGCCATGGTCTGCGAGCCCGAGTGCGGAGGCGCCGGCGGGAGCCTGCTATCGCCGAGGGCGAATCGCACCCGACTGAGCGGCATCCCCAGGGCGTCCGCGGCGACCTGCGTCATCGACGTATACGTCCCCGGTCCCATGTCGCTGGTTCCGCTTTGCACCTCGGCGGTGCCGTCACGCAAAACCCTAGCGATTGCAGCACATTGACTACGCACCGTGAAAAAGGCCGCCGCAGCCATACCGATCCCGACGAGTTGATCGCCATCGTGGGTGGCCCCGGGCGTCGGATTGCGCCGGTTCCACCCGAAGGTCGCCGCGCCCTGGCTCAGACAGTCGGTGAGTCGTCTGGTGGAAAACGGCAAGCCGGCGGCCTGGTCGACGTCGGGTTCGTTGCGCACCCGCAACTCGATCGGGTCCATGCCCAGCCGGTGTGCGAGATCGTCCATGCTGGACTCGAGGGCAAACATTCCGCTGACCGCGCCGGGTCCCCTCATGTAGGTCGGCAGGTTGACGTCGAGCGGCACCACACGATACGTCGACCGTAGGTTGGGCACGCGGTAGAGGAACCGCGGGATGTCGGTTAGCCCGTCCTCGTAGGTGTCGTATTTTGCTGTCTCCGTGCGCGCCTCGTGGATCATGGCAGCGATGTGTCCGGATTGGTCTGCCCCGATGGCCATGCGCTGCCGGCTGCTGGGCCGGTAGCCAATCCCGCTGTACATCTGCTTGCGGGTCAGCACCAGCTTGACAGGTCGTTGCATCTGCCGAGCGGCGAAGGCGGCCAGCAGTTGATGCGGCCAGGTCTCCCCGGCGCTGCCGAACGCACCGCCAACGAACGGGGAGATCACCTGTATTTGGCCTTGGGGCACGCCCATCGCCTTGGCGTAGGAGTGCCGCGCCGAGCTGATGCTTTGCACTTTGTCCCAGACCGTGAGCTTCTCGGAGATCCAGGCCGGCAAACCCAGCGCGGCCATGTCCCACTGGGCAATGGTTGCAGGCAATTCCATCGGATTGTGATTGTTGCGGGCGATGCTGAACTCGAGGTCTGTCACCACCGACGCACGGCGAATCGCCTGGTCCGCATCACCGCGGGTGTAGTCGCGAGTGAATTGCCCGGGTTGTGGAATGGCCTGCGGTGCATCGATATCCGTCAACAGCGGCCCGCTCGAATAACGAACGTCGACGAGCGACGCACCGTGGGCTGCCGCCTCGAGTGTCGTGGCGATCACCACGGCGAGCGGCTGGCCGAAGTAGGAAACCTGGCGGGTGTCGAACGGCAATGTCACTCCGGCGAAGTCGGTCAGCACCCGAAGCACGTCATGGTGCCGCAGTGCGGCACTGGTGTCGATATGGTTGACGCGACCGCGTGCCACCGTGCTACACACCAGCGTGGCGTACACCAATCCGGGAATCTGGTTGTCGGCCGCGTATAGGGCCTTCCCGGTCACCTTGGGCTGGCCGTCGACCCGGGTAACCGGCTGGCCGCAGACGAACTGCGCGGCGGGCAATGGGCGCGTCATGGCATCGCCGCCACGGTGGCCAGTTGTCTCTCGACGGTGCGCTTGA
>DATJQO010000127.1:0-6052 GCA_035505695.1 Mycobacterium sp. | reverse complement strand
CTCGTAGTGCGGCATCAACTCGGCCCGCCAGTCGGTGATGTGTGACCACTGCCGGTCTTTGAAGAACGGTTCGGGCGGCACGTAGAGCGTATTGGCATAGTTGAGCGACCCGCCGCCCACCCCGGCACCAGCCAGGATCATCACGTTGCGCAGCAAGTGAATTCGCTGAATGCCGTACATACCCAGCTTCGGCGCCCACAAGAACTTGCGCAGGCGCCAGGAGGTTTTCGCGAACTCGTCGTCGGCGAAGCGGCGGCCCGCTTCGAGGACACCCACCCGATAGCCCTTCTCGGTCAACCTCAGCGCGGCGACGCTGCCCCCGAAACCCGAGCCGATGATCACGATGTCGTAGTCAGATTGCATCCCAACAGTATGAACATACCGATAGGCGACCCGTAGCCGGTTCACCATAATGGGCCGGCTGCTCAACACGAACGGTGTGACATGGCCCGCAGTTGCGGGCTTACGCACACGCGGTGATGACCGACTCATCAGCCGGGCTCGGCCGAGCGCATCCGACGGGTGCGCATGGATCATAGGAAGGCCCTTCCACGCCGGTATTGGTGGACTAGTTGGTGCCGCCTTGATTACTGCGAAGGTGGGCGTCGTTGTGCTTGTGCGCGTCGCAGACCGGGTCGTCGAGGGTAAACCGTCATGGCAGGCGGTCTATCGCGGGCGGTGTTCTAACGCGGTCACAGCGGAGGTTCCGATCTGCCGGTAGGTCCGGTGGCGGCCACGGGGATTCCCATACCGCCCATCTGTCCGCAGCCCTTTCAGAAGCGCAAACCCGTCACATGCCCAAGTTGATTTCAGGAGCGGCTTCAGCGGCGATCTCGAGTTAGGTGTAGAGCGCGGTGAGCTGGTCGGCGAACTCCTTGACGACGACTTTGCGTCGTAGCTTCATGCTCGGCGTGAGGTCGCCGGCCTCAATGGACAGCTCGCGGTCGATGATCGCGAACTTCTTGATTTGCTCCCAGGGATTGAGCTCCTTGTTCAGCGAGTCGATGTAGCCGCCGATCAGATCATGGGTCTTTGGGTGGCGGGCAATCTCGGCGAAGGACTTGCCGGCAAGGCCGTGTTCATCGGCCCATGCGGTGATCGCTTCCCTGTCGAGGCTGACCAGCGCCGTGCAGTAGGGCCGGCCCTCCCCGTAGACGATGAACTCGCCGGCGTACGGGCAGACGCGGTTGAACATCGCGGTGATCGCCGCCGGCGCCACGTATTTGCCCTGCGATGTTTTGAACATGTCCTTCTTGCGGTCGGTGATCCGCAGGTAGCCGTCGGGCTCGATCTCCCCGATGTCTCCGGTGTGAAACCAACCGTCCTGCTCGAGTGCTTCGGCGGTGACGTCGGGCAGGTCGTGGTAGCCGCTCATCACACCGGGGCCCCGCAGGAGGATCTCGCCGTCGTCGGCGATCTTGACTTCGGTGGCGGGAAACGGCCACCCGACGGTGCCCAGCCGATAGGCGCTGGGGCGATTGAGGAACGAGGCGGCCGAGGTTTCGGTCAGCCCGTAGCCTTCCAGCACTGTCATGCCCACCGCGTCGAACCACTGGGCGACGCCGCGGTCCAACGCCGCCGACCCGGAGATGAAAAACCGCAGCCGGCCGCCGAAGCGTGCGCGGATGGTGGAGAACACCAGTCTATCGGCCAGCCGGTGCTGCAGTGAGATCGCCAGCGACGGCTTGCGGCCGGTCTGGCGCGCCTCCGACATCTGCAGGCCGACACCGATCGCCCAGTCGAAGATCCGTTTCTTTAGCGCGCCTTGCTCGGCGATCATTCCTTCGATGCGGGCATGGGTCTTCTCGAAGATGCGCGGCACTGCGCCCATGACGGTGGGGCGCACGACCGGGAGATTTTCGGTGATCTTCTCGACGCGTCCGTCGATGGCCGTCGCAAACCCGATCAGCAGCGGCGCCGCCAGCAACACCTTGCCGAACGAGTGGGCCAGCGGCAGCCACAGGTAATACAGGTCGTCGGGCCGGAAGATGTTCGCGGCATCGATGGCGGCCGCGGTGTATGTCCACGCCGCGTGGGGGAGCCGCACACCCTTGGGCCGGCCGGTGGTGCCGGAGGTATAGATGAGGCTGGCCAGCTGCTCGGGACGGATCTCGTGGACGCGGTCGTCGACGACGCTGGGGGACTCGGCCAGCAGCTGCTTTCCCCGCTGCTCGAGTTCGTCGAGGGTGATCACCCAGTCACCGTCGCCCGCCCCGTCGATGATCACCACTTTCTGCACATTGGGCAGCGCGGCGCGGTGCTCGATGAGCTTGTCCACCTGGCTCTGATCCTCGGCGACGACCACCCGGCTTCCCGAATTGGCCACAATGTAGGCCACATCGCCGGCGTTGGTCTTCGGATACACCGTGGTGGTGGCCGCACCGGCGCACAGCACGCCCAAATCGACCAGCACCCACTCATAGCGTGTCGATGAGGCCAGCGCGACCCGGTCCTCGGGGGCGATGCCCAGCGAGATCAGCCCTGCTGCGATGCGCCTGACGCGGTGTGCGACCTGCTGCCAGGTGACACTTTCCCAGCCGTCATCACGCGGATAACGGAACGCCTCGGCCTGCGGGGTGGCGGCGACGCGGTCGAGGAACATCTGGGCCACCGAGGGTGCGCGCTGCTCGATCTTGAACAGGTCAGGTTTCTCTTTGGCGGCAAGCGATTCTGTCATGTTGAAAGTGTAGAGAAGTGCGCTGTTCCCGCGATCAGGAATGCAAAGACTCGCTGCCGAAGGCCGAAGCATTGAGCCGGTGACCCCGGGACCAAGTTTCCTCGTCGTGACCGAAGACTTGAAACTAGTTACCAAAGACTCCGGTCTGACGGCCCCGGCGGCGCTAGCGTTGGCTTCGCAGAACGGCGTGAGGGTCGTGAGGGCGAGGAGGAGCTGATGTCGGCGCGCGGTGATGAGCATTGGATGGCGTTGGAGGGCGGGGCGGACGGCTCGCCCGGTGATGGGGCATATGTGAGCCGGTTCGCGGCGATTGGTGCGTCGATTCCCCAGCGGCGCTTGACCACCGATGAGTTGATGGCCAGCACCAAGTACCGCACCGACATCGAGCTCGAGCAACTGACCGGGGTCCGCGAGCGGCACATTGTCGGTGAGGGCGAGGATTCGTACACGCTCGCCCTCGCTGCGGCACGCGACGCGTTGGCGCACGCCGATTGTGCTGCCGCGGATCTGGACATGCTGCTGGTGTCAAGTATCAGCCGCCATGTGGGTGGCCTGCGGCTGCAGCTCGAGCCGCCGCTGAACGTGGCGCTGAAGGCTGCGCTGGGCGCCGAGCACGCGCTGGGCCTGGACATCTCCAATGCGTGTGCGGGGATGATGACCGGCGTGTTCCTTCTCAACGACCTGATCCGGCAGGGCCGGATCCGCCGTGGGATGGTGGTCAGCGGCGAGTACATCTCGGAGCTGGGACGTAACGCCGCGCAGGTGATCCGCACGGTGATGGACGACGAACTCGCCTCGCTGACCCTTGGAGACGCCGGCGCCGCCGCGATTTTGGAGAGGGCGCCGCAGGGTGCGCCGGGGATCGAGGTGGCGGGGTTTACCACGTTGTCGGAGCACAGTCGGTTGTGCGTGGCGTTCCCGTCCCCGGTTGGTCCGGGTGTGATGATGCATACCGATGCCCGCGGGATTCATAGGGTCGCGACCGAGGAGGCGGTCCCGATGCTGCGGGAGGTGCTCGATCAGGCGGGCCTCAAGTTCGACGAGATTGACTATCTGATTCCGCATCAGACTTCGGCGCGGGCGATCAGGAAGGCATCGGAGGTGTTCTCCGAGAGTTTCGCTTCCACGCCCAAGCATGTGGTGGTTACCGTCGACGAGTTGGGCAACACGGCATCGACGACCCATTTCGTCGCGCTGCACAAGTACCTCACTGAGGGCCGCTTCGCTCCCGAGGACCGAGTGTTGTTGCTGTCGCTGGCATCTGGGCTGGAGGTGGGCATTGTGATCTTTACCGTCGATGAACTGGTAGGCCGCTATGGGCACCATCATTGAGGCGGCTGCGGCCGTCGAGGCGGCGCCGTGGCCTGGGGCGCTGGGGCTTGCCGACGCTGCGGCCCAGTTGTGTCTGGAGCGGGCCAGGCGGACCGCGGAGGAGGTGGATCTGCTGATCAACGCCGGCGTCTACAACGACAGGGGGATCAGCGAGCCGGCGATCGCGTCGTTGATCCAGGAGGATATCGGCGCCAACCCCGAGCAGCAGCCCGGCACGGGTCAGGGCACGTTCTCGTTTGACGTCCGCAATGGGGGATGTGGCATGTTGTCGGGCATTCAACTGGCCGATGGCCTGCTCGCGTCCAAAACGGTCAAGCTCGCGCTGGTGGTCGCCAGCGACATCGACCCGGAGCCGGGCGTCTCGGAAGGGTTCGGCTTCCCCCCGGTCGGCGGCGCTGTGCTGGTGAGCGCGGATGACTCCCGCGCGGGGTTCACCGCGTTTCGGTGCGTGACATTCCCCGAATTCGCCGGGCTGTATACGAGCAGTGTGGTTTGGCGGGATGACATCCGGCCGGATCCGGGCGATCCGGGGCGCAACGTCCTTACCGTGGAGATCGCCGAGTCCTACGCTGAGCAGGCGCTGGTGTGCGCCGAGTCGACCGTGCGCGAGTTGGCGGCCGACAGCAGGCTTGACCTGGCGGAGGTCGACTGGCTGGTCGCGACGGCCTCCGTTCCCGGGTTCGCCGCCGAACTGGCCCAGCGGCTGGGATTGTCTGCCGACCGGGTCGCGTCACCTCCGGAAGTCCTCGCCGGCACGCACACCGCCGCTCTGGCGGTCGCGCTGCAGTCGGCGCGACTGGAGCCGGGAACGACGACGCTGTTCGTCTCTGTGGGCGCGGGGATCACCGTCGTTGCCGCGCTCTACCGCGGCTGATACATGAATCTCCGACAATCCGTAGGGTTCGCGCCAACGGCCGCTGAGCATCGCTCTAGTCCAGCGAATGGACTGCGCGGGCGGTGGCCTGACTGAGATGAACAATCCGCAGATCACCAATGGGTGTTCCCTGCCCACGGTTGCACACCATTGCCAGGGCCAGGTCGTGATCGGGATCGGCCCAACCACCGGAGCCACCGAACCCGAAATGCCCATAGGCCCGGGGTAGCTGTTCGTGAAGCAGCGGCGTCCGATGGTAGCCGAGCCGCCACTGCAGGTTCATCATCAGCACCCGGTCGCGCTGGTCGTTTTGGATCTCGGAGGCCCTGCGGACCGTCTCCTCAGCAAGGATGCGCGCACCAGCCAGCTGACCGCCACCGGCGAGCATCGCGTACATCGCCCCTAGGGACACGGCATCGAAATGCCCATTCATTGCGGGGACGGCGGCATCAAGCAGCCGGGGATCCACACAGACGTCCTCCATACCGCGGGAGAGGCATGCATTGACGAGCCGATGCGGGTTAACCGGCGACCGTACCAAACGCAAGCCCCGTGACATCTGGTTGAACGCGAACTTGCCGAACGGGTGAAGCAGACCCGGCAGCGAGGGCAGCATCGGCTGAAGTGCCGCCGTGCGGTGCCGCCGCTCGGGCGGGCAGCCGATGTACAGGCCCTCGAGCCCGAGTGGATCGGCGACTTCCTTCTGGAGGAACTCGTCGATCGGTATGCCGGAAATCCGCCGGACCAGCTCGCCGACGAGCCAACCAAACGTCACCGCCTGGTAGCCCACCTTGGTTCCCGGCTCGTATGCGGGCTTGGCTCGAGCCAGCGCGTCGGTCATGTATTCCCAGTCGAGGATCCTGGACGCGTGGTCGACGATCGTGCCGAAGCGGTGCAGGCCAGCCGAGTGGCTCAACACCTGCCGAACGGTGATGGCAGCCTTGCCGTTTTGAGCGAACTCGGGCCAATACGTGGCCACCCGTTCGTCGTATTCGAGCTCGCCACGGTCGGCGAGTACATGAGCACAGGTGGCGGTGACGCCCTTGGTGGTGCTGAAGCACATGGCGAGTGTGTCGCGAGTCCAGGGATCCCCGTTCCGACTCCGGACTCCGCCCCACAAATCGACGACCAGCCTACCGCGGTGGTAGACAGCCACCGACGCGCCGCCG
>DATJQO010000126.1:0-90594 GCA_035505695.1 Mycobacterium sp. | reverse complement strand
CGCTGGCATCGCGCTCGGCGCCCGTGTGCCCATCATCCTGACAAGCCGGGCCGATAGCGCGCACGCCCGTCTGGCTTCGGTGGCTATCGGCGCGCTCTACGCGCACCACCTCGCGCAGGAGAACCAGAAGCTCGGAACAGCGTCATGACCGTACGCCAGAGCCCAATTCGTCAGCGCTCAAAGGGTGTTGAACGTGCCGTCGCGACATCGACAGTTGGCGGCCGCCGCTGTAACGAGCACTCGGCGAAACAGATTCGAGGAAATGTCACATTTTGAGTTGGCCATGTAGCGCGATTAGGACCAACCGAGACCACTGTTACCGATTCACCGGCGGCAATATCTTCCGCACGATGCTTCTAATTGGCCTTGGCCTTGGCCTTGTGCGCGGCTAGGTGTTCTTTGGCAGCTTCGGCTGCATGGTGCAGAGCATGAGCCTCGTGGCCATGCGCTAGGTGCGCCTGATGCGCGGCTGCCACAATTTCCCCGGCCTCGTGAAGTTTGGCGGCTTCGCGGTGGTGCCGGGCTGCGTGCTCATGGTGTTCAGCCGCAAGTTCATGGAGTTTGCCCAACGCTGACATGGAAATCCCTTCTTCGGTTCAATTGCCCCGGTTCCTCGCGGTGGTTCCCGACGAGGAGTCTTTGTTCAGCCCAACCTAAGTCGAGTGAGGCAACTCAGCTTGTGACGGCGCCCTGAAGCTCGCGAGCTAGCTCATCGGTTGTCGCATCGACGGTGTTCTTAAAGGTCTTGGCGGCGCGGGTGACGGCCTGGTCGAAAGCCTTCTCAAGTGTCGGCTCCCTGATCAGAATCACCGCCGCTTGGTTGCCGCTCAGCTCGGCGGCCGCTTCTTTGAGTTCTTTGCGCGACAGCGGCCCAAACCCGAGTTCTTCGGGGATGACACGTATTCGGGGCCGGTCCATCCGCTTGACGATGTGCGGGTTCCCGTTCTCCTTGTCGATGACGGCCGCGTCGAAGTTCCCGACAACTTCACTTTGGTGGAGCCGTTCGATGTCATCGAGGTCGGCCCTGGCGGCGTCGACGCTCTGGTAGACAGCAACGTAGAGGGCGGTGTCCTTGTCCTTGCTCGTAACCATTTGGCCTCCTCGCCCGGGAATTAGAGCGGAACATGACGCCTGCTCGGTAGGGTACGGCGCTGCGGGTCGCTGTCCGGTAGGGCCGAAAGTCCCGATGTTTATGCGGCGTTCGGCTTACGCATAAAACTTGTCGTGGTTGGGACGACTAAATACTCGCCTCGTCAACTCACTCGCATTCATCGAAAGCCCGCTCAGCCGTTGCTGTAGACCCGGCTCGGCGCGATCAGCACCACCGCGCGGCGCTCCTGCGCCATCACCCGGTCGTACTCGTCCCAGTTGTCGTGGGTTCCGCCCGCGGCGGTGAACACTTCTCGCAGCAGTAGCCGCAACTGGTCGGTGCCGGTCAACCAAGGTTGCGCGTCGTTTGGACCGACCAGCTCCGCGCGGCCCTCGACTGTTGCCCACTGCCAACCATTGCGGAATGTGATGGCCAGCTGGGGCCGGGCGCGCAGGTTGGCCAACTTGACTTTGCCGTAGGTGGTAAAGCCCAGGACCGGCTGGCCACTGGCCGGGTGTGGCAGGAGGCCAACGTTGACCAGCGAAGCCTGCACCGTGCCGTCGGCACGAACGGTGGACACCACCGCAAGACCGTGTTCTGCCTCGGCTAACGCCACCGCGTCACGCAGTGTTGTCATTTTGATGTCCTCACTGTGCGAACGGTGTCTTGAAGACATAGCGGCTGGTTGGCACCGTGTCGATATTCTCGTTGGCGCCAAAGGCGCGGGTACTGGCCACCATCCGGCCTAGCCGGTCCTGCAAGTCGTTGTCGCCGGCGGCACCGAAGAACGCCTTGAGATCAGTGATCGCCTCCGTGGGGAACAACTCTTCGACGATGCCCGCAATTCCGGGTGCCTCTTTGGTGAGGGTGCGCACCACCCAGTTCTGGGTGTAGCCGAATGTCGACTGGGTTTCGATGGCCACCGGCGTGTGGTCGTGCTGCCAACGGGTCAGCCAAGTCTCAGGGTCCAGCCCAGCAGGCCGGCGTAGCAGCGCAATGTTAGCCAACCCCGCTGTGCGAGAACCGAACTCGACCTCTGGCGCGCTCAGGGGAACCGACTCGGTCACCAGATACGCGCCGAGCTGCGCGCACTCCCCGGAGATCAGGTCAAGCGCCGCCGCCATCTGCTCGCCGTAGCACTGCTGGGTCCACATGCTTACCACCGCGGCGACCGGGGGGTCCAGCGTCGTCAGCGTCATCAGTGACCTGCGCACCGCGTCGTCACGAACGTTGACGGCTAGCCCGGGCAGGCCCAGCGCCAGCAGCGCGGCGGCGATAGGTCCCCGCTGACGGGCACACCACTCGTCATCCGACTCGGCACGCATCAGCACGGCAATGACCTTCTCCATGGGCCGAACCTACCCTCGGGGACGGCTATATAACAGCGGTTGACGGTCGGTTACTTGACCAGCCGTACCTGATGTTGGCTGCTGATCAATTTGCCGATGATCCCGGCGAGCTGGCGGTACGACTCGTCACGACCGCTGGACGAGCGAAAAACCAAGCCGATCCGCCGTCCCGGGCGCGGTGCGGCGAACTGGGCAAGAGCCAGCCGGTTTCGGACCGCCTCGACCGGCACCGCGCTCTGCGGAATCAGCGTGACCCCCAAGCTCCCGGTTACGCATTGCACGGCGGTCGCCAACGACGCGGCCCTGGTATTGGCCAGCTCAGGCCGCACCCCTGCCTTCTGGCAGACGTCCAGCGCCTGATCGCGCAGGCAGTGCCCCTCGTCCAGCAACAGCAGCGGCAGTTCACCCAACGCCGACGTCGGCACCCGGCGTTTGCCGGACAGCGGATGCCCGGGGGGCAGCGCCAGGACGAAGTCCTCGTCATAGATCGGGATCGCAGTGACCCCGACAGCGTCGGCCGGTAACGCGATCAGCGCCGCATCCAACGCGCCTTCCCGCAGCACCGCCAGCAGCCGTTCGGTTTGGTCTTCGATCACCCGCAACGTCAGCCCGGGCAGTTGCTCGGTCAGCCCGGACAGCACCGTGGGCAGCACGTAGGGCGCCACGGTGGGGATCAGCCCCAGGCGCATGTGCGCGCGCAGCGGATCAGCCGAGCCCGCGGCGGCAGCGGTGAACGCATCCACCGCCTCAACCACGGCTTGGGCACGTGGCAATAACTGCACGCCCTCCGTCGTCAAGAAGACTCGCCGCGTCGAGCGCTCAATCAGCTGGGTGCCGAGGCCAGCTTCCAGCACCGCCAGCGCCTGTGACAACGTTGACTGGCTCACGCCGAGAGCGGTTGCTGCGCTGCTGAACTGACGCTTTTCGGCTACCGCCACAAAGGCGCGCAGCCCAGCGATCGTCGGCTGATAAGTCTTATCGGGCATGCCTATTAGTGTAGTGGCAAATATCACCTTTACCTGACACTGAATGCCAGGCACCATCGTGGGTATACGCCAAAGCGTTTGTGATTTTTCAACTTAAGGAGAGACATGGCTTTGCTGACCATCGGTGACCAGTTCCCCGCTTACCAGCTCACCGCGCTGGTCGCCGGCGATTTGTCCAAGGTCGACGCTAAGCAACCCGGCGATTACTTCACCACCATCACCAGCGAGGACCACCCCGGTAAGTGGCGCGTGGTGTTTTTCTGGCCCAAGGACTTCACTTTCGTGTGCCCGACCGAGATTGCGGCGTTCGGCAAACTCAACGACGAGTTCGAGGACCGGGACGCGCAGGTGTTGGGTGTCTCGATCGATAGCGAGTTCGTGCACTTCCAGTGGCGCGCGCAGCACGAGGACCTCAAGAAGCTGCCGTTCCCGATGCTTTCGGACATCAAACGCGAACTGTGCCTTGCCAGCGGGGTTCTCAACGATGAAGGAGTGGCCGACCGGGTGACCTTCCTCGTCGACCCCAACAACGAGATCCAATTCGTTTCGGCCACCGCTGGATCCGTTGGGCGCAACGTCGATGAGGTGCTGCGGGTCCTGGACGCGCTGCAGTCCGACGAGCTGTGCGCCTGCAACTGGCGCAAGGGCGACCCGACGATCGACGCCACCGAACTGCTCAAGCAATCGGCCTAGGAGGCGAGATGAGCGTCGAGAACCTCAAGGGCGCCCTGCCCGAGTTCGCCAAGGACCACAAGCTCAACCTGGGTTCGATCACGCGCACCACCGAGTTGAACGAGGAGCAGCTGTGGGGCACCTTACTGGCCAGCGCCGCGGCGACCCGCAACACACAGGTGCTGTCCGAGATCGGTGCCGAAGCGGCCGACATCCTGTCCGCCGAGGCATACCAGGCGGCGCTGGGAGCGGCGTCGATCATGGCGATGAACAACGTGTTCTATCGCGGCCGTGGCTTTCTCGGTGGTCAATACGACCATCTGCGTGCGGGTTTGCGGATGAACGTCATCGCCAACCCCGGCGTGGAGAAGGCGAACTTCGAGCTGTGGTGCTTCGCGGTCTCCTCGATCAACGGGTGCCCGGACTGCGTGGCCTCCCACGAGCACACGCTGCGCGAGGCGGGCGTGAGTCGCGAGGCCATCCAGGAGGCGTTGAAGGTCGCCGCGATCGTTTCCGGTGTGGCACAAGCCATCGTCGCCGCCGAGACGCTGGCCACGGCCAGTTGATCGCAGCGCCGTGATGGCACCCGCCTGGGTAGAGCACGCGATCTGGTGGCAGGTCTATCCCCTGGGGTTCGTCGGTGCTTTTCCTGCGCCGTCGCAGCCGCCGCGGCCGGGCGAGCACCGGCTGCGACGGCTCGTCGCATGGTTTGACCACGCCATCGAATTGGGGGCGTCCGGGGTTGCGCTGGGACCCATTTTCGCCTCGCGCACACATGGTTACGACACCACCGACCACTACCGTATCGACCCGCGGCTCGGTGATGACGCCGACTTCGATCACCTTGTGGGCGAAGCACATCGGCGCGGCCTTCGTGTCCTGCTCGACGGCGTGTTCAATCACGTCGGCGTGGACTTCCCCCGCTATCGCTCGGCAGTGGACAGCGACGCGGATGCGAGCTGGTTCCGCGGACGCCCGGGTCATTTCCATACCTTCGAAGGGCATTCCGAGCTGATCACGCTCAACCACGACAACCCGGAAGTAGTCGACTACACCAAAGATGTGATGGCGCACTGGCTGGGCCGCGGCGCCGACGGCTGGCGCCTTGATGCCGCCTACGCTGTGCCACAACACTTCTGGTCATCGACCCTGCCACGGGTGCGCGAACAGTACCCGGATGCTTGGTTCGTCGGCGAGCTGATCCACGGGGACTACGCGGCCGTGGTCAAGGCAGCCACGTTCGACTCGGCGACCCAGTACGAGTTGTGGAAGGCGATCTGGAGCAGCCTCAACGACGGCAACTTTTTCGAGCTGGACTGGGCATTACAGCGGCACAATACGTTTCTGCAAACCTTCTCGCCGCTGACTTTCATCGGCAATCACGACGTCACCCGCATCGCCAGTCAGCTGGAAAACCCTGAACACGTGGCTCATGCGCTGGTGTTATTGCTGACCGTCGGCGGTGTGCCCAGCGTGTACGCCGGGGACGAGCTCGGGTTCCGCGGGGTCAAGGAAGAGCGGTATGGCGGCGATGACGCGGTGCGCCCCGAGTTCGGCACTCCCCCATCGGACTTGGATGCGTTCGGCACCGAAATGTGGGAGCTGCACCGTTACCTGATCGGGCTGCGCCGACGCCACTCATGGCTGCATGGCGCCGCCGCCAGCGCGGTGCGGCTGGACAACCGGAGCTACGTCTACCAGACCCGCGCAGGCGACGACGCGCTGCTGGTCGCGCTCAACATCGACGACGAGCCGCTGCACCTGCGAGTGTCAGAGCTGGCCACGGCGCGCGCCGAGGTCGTGGCCGGGTCGGCGGCGCCGCCGAACGAAGTCGTCGAGCGGGTGGACGTCGAGCCGCACGGCTGGCGGATTTTGCGCCCCGTCTAGCTGGCTGATCACATCCGCCACATCCGCATCTGCTCCGAGGCGAGGGGCATCCATTGTGCCCGCCTCGCAGCTGGTGTGGCAGGTGTGACCTGGTGGCGTGCGCCGCCGAAGCGCGCCCTAGGAAACCGTCAGCCGCGCCAGGGTCAACGGGTCTCCCCTGCCGCCGTAGTACTTGTCGAGCAGCGCGACGAAGTCGGCGTTGTCGTCGGCGGCCCGGGCGAACAACGTCATGGACGAGCACAGCTTGAGGTCGTCCGGGGAGCCGAAGATCTCCCCGATCGAGCGGCCCCGCACCTGGGTGACCAGCCGGGCGCATTCGTGCAGTCGCGGACCGAGCGGATCGTGGTCCAGGTATGTGCGGGCTTCCTCGAGCGAAGCGATGCCGTAGCCCACGGTCATTGGGCTGCTGCCCAGGCCGCGCAGTTGCGGGAAGACGAACCAAATCCAGTGACTGCGTTTTCGCCCGCTGCGCAGTTCCTCGACCACGCTGCGATAGACCGGGGCCTGCGCGTCCACGAAACGCTTCAGATCAAACGGATCGCTTGCGGATTCCATGTGACTACGGTTGCACATATGGCAGTGAAACGGCGCATGCCCAAAGTGCGTGACATCGCGCCGTTGATCCGGTTCAAGCGACCGCAGTTGGACGGCACCAAGCGGCGCCTCGACGCCGCCTTCACCATCGAAGACCTGCGCCGCATTGCCAAACGTCGCACACCCAAGGCCGCGTTCGACTACACCGACGGCGCCGCCGAGGACGAGCTGTCCATCAGGCGCGCGCGACAAGCGTTCCTGGACATCGAATTTCACCCCTCGATCCTGCGCGACGTCACCAACGTGACCGCCGGCTGGAACGTTCTGGGCCAACCCGTCGTCCTGCCGTTCGGTATCGCGCCTACCGGCTTTACCCGGTTGATGCACGCCGAGGGCGAGATCGCCGGCGCGCAAGCTGCGGCCAGGGCGGGGATTCCGTTCTCGCTGTCCACCCTGGGAACCATCGCGATCGAAGACTTGGTGGTGGCGGTTCCCCAGGGCCGCAAGTGGTTTCAGCTGTATATGTGGCGCGACCGGGAACGCTCGATGGCATTGGTGCAGCGCGCGGCCGACGCAGGATTCGACACGCTGCTCGTCACCGTCGACGTTCCGGCCGCGGGCGCACGACTGCGCGACAACCGCAACGGCATGACGATCCCGCCGACGCTGACCCTGCGTACCGTCCTGGACGCGGTGCCCCATCCCAAGTGGTGGTTCGACCTGCTGACCACCGAGCCGCTGGCGTTCGCGTCCCTGGATCGCTGGCCCGGCACCGTCGGCGAGTACCTGGCCACGATGTTCGATCCCAGCCTGACCTTCAATGACCTGGAGTGGATCAAGGCGCAATGGCCGGGCAAGCTCGTCGTCAAGGGAATTCAGACGCTCGAAGATGCTTGTGCCGTCGTCGACCGGGGCGTCGACGGCATCGTGTTGTCGAATCACGGCGGGCGGCAACTCGACCGCGCTCCCGTGCCGTTTCACCTGTTGCCGGTGGTGGCGCGCGAACTCGGCGGGGACACCGAGATCTTGGTGGACACCGGCATCATGTCCGGCGCCGACATCGTGGCGTCGATCGCGCTGGGCGCCCGGTGCACGCTTGTCGGCCGGGCCTACCTCTATGGGCTGATGGCGGGCGGCGAAGCGGGAGTGACCCGCGCGATCCAGATCCTGCAGGAGGGCGTGATCAGGACCATGCGACTGCTGGGTGTGACCTGCCTTGAGGAGCTGTCGCCCAAGCATGTGACGCAACTGCAGCGGCTGGCACCCATCGAGCCGCCAGTGTGAAGCTGGCCGCACGCTCGGCGCGATCGTCCCGCGCTACTGCAGGCGCGCGACCTGCTCGGCGCGGTTGCGCACCAGGTCGTTGAACGCCTGGCCCGGCCCCACATAGTCGAAGAGTTGCGGCGGGTAGTGCGTCACGTACATGGTGCGGCGGCCGCCGGCGCCGGTCGGCTTGGGTGAGGCGTGCATCAGGTCCTGGACGTGGACGGTGACATCGCCGGGCTCGGTGTCGATGCTCACGACCGGTACCCCGTGGAGCCGCTGTTCCCACCGGTAGTGAATGGCCTGCCCGTGGCTGCCGGGCACGACCTGCAGATTGTCGGTCGACGCGTCCGAGCCGGTGAGCTGGATGCCGATGCTGACCGCCGGGCACATGATCGCGTGGCCGCCCATCCCGCAGTCCTGGTGCCAGGGGATGTTGGACAGCCCGGTCGTGTTTCCCGGCACTTTGAGCAGCACCGCGCTGCCCTCCATCGGTCGGGCGCCGTGCGCAGCGCGGGGTCGATCAGGGTGCCGAGCCTGCGCACCCTCAGGTCAATCTCCAGCGCGGCCAGGACCGGCGACCGCAATGTGGCGTACACCAGTCGGCACAAGACGCTCGTGCCGTCCTCGGCGATGGCCCACCAGGACCGGTCATCGCGGGGGCGGGCTTCCGCAGCGAGGCGGTCGATCTCGCGGTTGGCGGCCCGCATTTCCCCGGCGCTGAAGACGCCAGTGACGTGCAGGTAGCCCATCGTGTGCAGCTGTGCCGCCAACTCCTCGTCGCCGGCGTCGAGCGTGAACCTCGCGCGCGGGTCGCGTCCCTGCAAGTCCGACCTCGCCGGATCGTACGGCGGGATGCCGGCATGCAGGTACCGCAGGATCGGGTCCCAGTCCGCCAGCCGCTCGAATCCTCCCCGGTCGAACACGAGGTCGTCGCTCAGCAGCAGGTTGATGACCGTGCGGACCTGACCGATCATGTCCTGCCAGGCCTGACGGGACAGGCGCACGACCACGTCACCGTCATCTCGCCCGTCCTCGACGCGGATCGTCGACCCGTCGCTGGCATAGGTGACCGCGTCGTCGTCGACGACGAACGTGATCGCGCCGGCGGACAGGTCCCTGCCCGCAGATCGAAGGATGTCCGGGTCGAGGGACGCAGTGGCCGGCCGTGACAGTGCCACCGACCGATTATGCGCGCAGCGGATCCCTATCGGGGAACAAACCAGCCCGAGGCTGGGTTAAGCCCAGCAGACTCAACTTTGGGAGGATTGATGGCTGAAGCCAAGTCGGTGCCGGTGCTGTTTGTTACCGACACCATCGTGCTGCCCGGCATGGTCGTGCCGATCGCGCTCGACGACGCCGCGCGGGCGGCGATCGACGCCGCGAAGGCCAGCGAATCGGGGCAGCTGTTGATTGCACCGCGACTGGAGGATCGTTACCCCTCGCACGGTGTGATCGCGAAGATCCTGCAGGTCGGACGGATCGCCGGCGGTGGCACCGCCGCCGTTGTGCGCGGTGAGCGCAGGGCGCAGATCGGGGCGGGCGCATCCGGTCCCGGCGCGGCGTTGTGGGTGGAAGTGACTGATGTCCCGGCGACCGAGGTGACCGACGAGGTCAAGGCGCTGGCGGCGGAATACAAGAAGCTGCTGCTGGCCATGCTGCAGCGGCGCGAAGCGTGGGAGATCGTCGACTACGTCAACGGCCTGACCGACCCTTCGGCGCTGGCGGACACCTCCGGCTACGCGTCGTACCTGACGAACGTCCAGAAGCGGCACTTGCTCGAGACGGTTGACGTCGCCGAGCGGCTGCGTGTGCTGGTCGACTGGACCGCCAGTCATCTGGCGGAGGTCGAGGTCAGTGACAAGATCGCCGAGGACGTCCGCGAGGGCATGGAGAAGACGCAAAAGGAGTTCCTGCTGCGCCAGCAACTCGCCGCGATCCGCAAGGAGCTGGGCGAGGGCGAACCGGACGGCTCGGACGATTACCGCGCCCGTGTGGAGTCCGCCGACCTGCCCGAAAAGGTCCGCGAGGCCGCGCTGCGCGAGGTCGGCAAGCTGGAACGCGCCAGCGACCAGAGCCCGGAAAGCGGCTGGATCCGCACGTGGCTCGACACCGTGCTCGACCTGCCCTGGAACGTCAGGACCGAGGACTCGACGGACCTGAAGGCCGCGCGCGAGATCCTGGACGCCGACCACCACGGGCTGGACGATGTCAAGGACCGCATCGTCGAATACCTTGCCGTGCGCACCCGTCGGGCCCAGCGCGGGCTGCAGGTCGTGGGCGGTCGCGGCTCCGGCGCGGTAATGGTGCTGGCCGGTCCCCCCGGCGTCGGCAAGACGTCGCTGGGTGAGAGCGTGGCGCGTGCGCTGGGCCGGAAGTTCGTGCGGGTCGCCCTGGGCGGTGTGCGCGACGAGGCCGAGATTCGCGGGCACCGGCGCACCTATGTGGGCGCGCTGCCGGGCCGGATCGTGCGCGCGATCGGCGAGGCGGGAACCATGAACCCCGTTGTGCTGCTGGACGAAATCGACAAGGTCGGTTCGGACTACCGCGGTGACCCCTCAGCCGCCTTGCTGGAGGTGTTGGACCCGGCGCAGAACCACACGTTCCGCGACCATTACCTGGACCTGGATCTGGACCTGTCCGACGTCGTGTTCCTGGCCACCGCCAACGTCATCGAGAACATCCCGTCGGCCCTGTTGGACCGCATGGAGCTGGTGCAGATCGACGGCTACACCGAGGACGACAAGGTCGCCATCGCCCGTGACTATTTGCTGCCACGGCAGCGCGAGCGGGCGGCGCTGAACGACGACGAGGTCGTCGTCACCGACGCCGCGCTGCGCAAGATTGCCGCCGACTACACCCGCGAGCCGGGGGTGCGGCAGTTCGAGCGGTTGCTGGCCAAGGCGCTGCGCAAGGTGACGACGAAGCTCGCCGAAGAGAGCGGGCCGGTCACGGTCGACGAGCCCGACTTGGTGGGTTACCTCGGCCGGCCGCGGTTCACGCCGGAGTCGGCCGAACGGACGGCCGTGCCCGGCGTGGCGACCGGCCTGGCTGTGACGGGTCTGGGCGGTGACGTGCTCTACATCGAGGCGGGTGCCACCGACGGCGAGCCCGGGTTGCAGCTGACGGGTCAGCTGGGTGACGTGATGAAGGAGTCAGCGCAGATCGCGCTGTCTTATGTGCGCTCGCACGCTGACGCGTTGGGCGTCGACCCCAAGGCGCTGGACCGGCGCATCCACGTACACGTCCCCGCCGGCGCGGTGCCCAAGGACGGCCCGTCCGCCGGAGTGACGATGGTCACGGCTCTGGTGTCGATGGCCACCGGGCGTCAGGTCCGCTCCGACGTGGGCATGACCGGCGAGGTCACGCTGAACGGTCGCGTGTTGCCGATCGGCGGGGTCAAGCAGAAATTGCTCGCCGCCCAGCGCGCGGGCCTGTCCAGGGTGTTCGTCCCGTCGCGCAACGAGCCGGACCTCGACGACGTGCCCGCCGAAGTGCTCGAGGCCCTGGATGTGCGGCCGATGACCGACGTCGCGGAGATCGTCGCGCAGGCGCTCGAACCGGTGGCTGAGGCTGCGACGGTCGCCGCCTAGAGCCATTGCCTAGTGGTCGGTGTCCAATACCTGGGAGTTTGCTGTGAAATTAATTGTCCCGATCGCGTTTTTGGCTCTCCCGACCCGGGTAGCCGAAGAGCCAGGGGGTCTTCTCTCCTGATCCCAGCCCAACCGAGGAGCTGGGGGGACAACTGAACAACACCGTCAATGCTGTTGCGCTGCGTGCGTCGCAGCCAAGCTGGACAAGGAGTTCACATGAACCTCAACAAGACGGCAGCAACCGCCGCGATGGTTGGTGGCCTCGGGGCCGCGGCACTCGGCATCGGTGCCGGTTTCGCGCAAGCCGATCCTGGCCCGAACGTGCCGGGTCCGGGCCCGAATGTGCCAGGGCCCAACGCGCCGGGCGTGCCGGACCGGGATGGGCCGGGCCAAGGTCCCGACGTGCCGGGGCAGCCTATTTGTAACGGCGGCTCGGGCGTCAACTGCAATGGGCCGGGCACTCCACTTCCGCCGGGACAGCGCGGCGCGCCGCCGCCCGGGCACTACAACGACCCGGGAAGCTACGGGCTTCCCGCGACGTGGGTTCCACCGGTGGGTGACCCTGACGGGCGCGCACTGCCAGTCGTGTACAACCCGGACCTGGGCCAGTGGGGCGTCAACACGTCGAGTGGTTTCCAGGCATACACGCCCGCTGGCGGGGCCGGAGGCCAGGTCGGTGGCAGCGTCGGAGCCCAGCCGGGCAGGTAAAACCGGTACCTAACAAGCCGGAATGTGGCAGCCGCCCCCGAGTGGGGGCGGCTGTTCCACGTTCGGCCTTCGCGGCTTCAGATCGCGCTCGCCGGACATGCGGCAGAATCGCAGCTTATGACGGAGTTTAGCGACCTGAAACGGCAAGTAGTCCATCGCATTCAGCGGCTGCTGGTGAATCCGGTGGGCCGGAAGATGCCCGGGGTCATCCTGGAAACCACGGGCCGCAAGAGCGGTCAGCCGCGCCGCACTGCCGTCGGCGGCCGAGTGGTCGGCAACCAGTTCTGGATGGTTTCCGAGCACGGCGAGCACTCGGACTACGTCCGCAACATCAAGGCGAACCCTGTCGTCCGGGTGCGCATCGGCGGCCAGTGGCGCAGCGGAACCGCCCACTTGATGCCCGACGACGACCCGTTGCGGCGGCTCGGAAACCTACCGCGGCTGAACAGCGCCGTGGGTGCGCCTAATGGGCAGCGACCTCCTGACCATTCGGGTCGACCTGGACTGACATGGCCTACGACGAAGACCTGGCCAACCTGATCCGCGAATTCCTGGCGTCCGAGCGGGGCGTCGAGGAAAAGCGCATGTTCGGCGGTCTTGCCTTCCTGGTCAACGGCAACATGTCCGTGGCCGTCAGCGGCCAGGGCGGCCTGCTGGTGCGCGTGCCGCCGGACGACACCGACGGACTCTTGCAACGCGCCCACGTCAGCGCCATGGTCATGGGGGGAAGGGGGGCCCGCGGCTGGATACGGGTCGAGGGCGCCGGGGTGCGCACGAGGCGTCAGGTGCAAGGCTGGGTCACGCGCGGGGTCGGCTACGCGCGAGAGCTGCCGCCCAAATGACCGGCGTGGTTGGCCGGGGTATGCCCCTGGGTACGCGCTGCGGTGTGGGCAAACGCGATCAAACCGTGCAACGACTGCTGGAGGTCGCCGGTACTACGTACGCTGCCGAGGCGGGGATCCGGATCGACGACAAACCGATGCCGCTGTTCCAGCTGCTGACCCTGTGCATGCTGGCCAGCAAGCCGATCGATGCCGCGATCGCCACGGGCGCGGCGCACGAGTTGTTCAAGGCGGGCCTGCGCACGCCCAGGGCGGTGCTGGCATCGGATCGGCAAACCATGATCGACGCATTCGGTCGAGCCCACTACGCGCGCTACGACGAAAGCTCGGCCACCCGCCTGACCGATATGGCCGAGCTTGTACGCGACGAATATTCCGGCGACCTGCGCGGCCTCGCCGACCGCAGTCGACACGATGTCGCGGAGGCGAAACGAATGCTCAAGGTATTCAAGGGAATCGGCGACACCGGTGCCGACATTTTCCTGCGCGAAGTGCAGGATGTGTGGCCATGGGTGCGGCCCTACTTCGACGACCGCGCTACCGCCGGCGCGAAGCAATTGGGCCTGCCCAGCCAGCCGGAGACGCTGGGAAGCCTTGCGCCACGGGAGAATTCGCGACTAGCCGCCGCGCTCGTCAGGGTATTGCTGGACGACGAGGTGCGCCGGCAGGTGACCGGTTTGACCCAGCCGTGACGGTCCGAATAGGTACGTCCGGCTGGTCGTACAACCATTGGACGAATGTCCTATACCCGCAAGGCTTGCCGCCCGCACGCCGGTTGGCACGTTACGCCGAGGTGTTCGACACCGTCGAGCTCAACGCGAGTTTCTACCGCTGGCCCAAGGACGCCACCTTCGCCGGATGGCGTGATCAGCTGCCGGACGGCTTCACCATGTCGGTCAAGGCGCACCGCGGCCTGACCCACTACCGACGGCTGGCCTCGCCCGAGCCATGGATCGAGCGGTTCGAACGCTGCTGGGCGTTGCTGGGCGATCGCCACGGCGTGCTCCTCGTCCAACTGCACCCCGAGCAGCAGCGCGACGACGCCCGTCTGGATTCCTTCCTGGGCAGCATGCCGGAGTCGATTCGGGTGGCCGTCGAACTGCGGCATCCCTCGTGGAATGATCCCGCGGTATTTCAGCTGCTGGAACGCCGCCGTGCGGCGTACGTGGTGATGAGCGGCGCAGGCCTGCCGTGCATTCCGCGGGCCACCACCGACCTGGTGTACGTGCGGATGCACGGGCCGGATCCCGATTCGATGTATGCGGGGTCGTACCCGGAGAAGGATTTGCGGCGGTGGGCGGCGCTGATCGCCGAATGGGCTGCCGACGGCCGGGATGTGTGGATGTACTTCAACAACGACTTGGGAGGCCACGCCGTGCGCAATGCCCTTTCGCTGCGAGAACTGTTGGCCTGAGCGGTAACTCGTCAGTCAGCGTTGGCCGGTAATTCAGCAGAGTCACGGTTTGGGTCGACCGGGGTCCAAGACCCGTCGATGGTGTCAGGTGGGCGCTGGACCTGTAACCGTTCCCGTTCTGCGCGGCGGCGTTTGATTCGCAGCCGGGCATCGACCGGCATGGTCACCAGCTCGTCACAGGTTAGATAATAGATGTCGTCGACGACATCGATCAGGTCCGCGCCGACGCGCCGAGAACCCAGCTCACGCAACGTCATTCGGAGTTCATCGGTGAACCGGATGGTGGTGTCGTGGGCCAGCTCCCGGCAATCACGGACGTTGGTGGTCAGCCGCTGCACCAGTGTCGGTGGTGGCGTCGGCTCAGTGGGTGCGTCAGCGGTTACCGCGACCTCGGCGGCCGCCATCAGCAACATCGCCGGGTCGTCGCGGAACGTCACGCTGGCCAGCTCGGCCTCCCCCGGTCCACGGTGCCCGATCCGTGCCACTGCGGCATCGACAGCGCCGGCGGTGGTCGGGGACAACGCCCGGATACTGGGCAGGTTGCCTTCCCGGGCCAGCGCACACAACGGCGGATCGGGCCGCAACGCCGCGGCAAGCTGCCCGGTTTCCGCCGCGACGAGGGTGCTGTCCATGATCATGCCCACCCCGGGCACGCTGCGCCCGGCCTGGCGGCGCTCCAGCGCCGCCGCGGTGACACCGGTGTCGATCAACCACAACGCGGTCAGAATCCAGCCCTGGTGAATGCGGTCGCGCAACAACCGAGCTCGGACTTCCAGGGCCGCATTCGGCAGCGAGGCGAGCTGTGCGGCGTCGAGGTGTTCTGCCTCGGCGGCGGCACTGTAGGCGCGTGTATCCGAGCGGAGATGGCGCATGAGGGCCAGGGACCGCCCCACGACGACCGCTTTGGCGACCGACCCGAGCGCTCCGCTTGCCAACGCCGGCTCACCGAACGGCAGCAGGTCCCCTATGTGCGGCTGGCCGACCAGCGCGTCTCGGGCGACCGCATGCTGGTCCCAGCCGGGCAACTGGGCGGCCGCGACCATGTTGACCGACACCCCGACGTAAGCGCGATGACCGAATACCGCGATGGCCCTATTGGCCCATTCGTCTCCTACCACGTCGCCCAGCGCCAGGACCTGACTGATCACCCGATTGGCGGTGCGAAGGCCGCTCAGCTGGACATCCAGCGTTATCGGGGTCAGTGGTCCGGGCAGCGCCTCGGCGAGGCCACTGGAATTGAAGACCGGGAACCGCGGGTCGATCCGGTCGTCGAATTCGCCCTCGATGCCTTCCGGTGCGGCGGCGCGCGCCTCGCCGGACGCTCCGGCGCGCGGGTGAACCTCGACCGGGAGCGCCAGCTGGCCGCCGTGGCTGGTTGCCCCCGCGGCGTCGAGTCGGCGGCCGACGAGTCCACGTGCGGTGTCGGCAACGGCATCGAGCGCTTGCCAACCGAACTCGAACATCCAATCTTCTTGCACTGCAGCAACGTTCATCTCCGGAATCAGCTGTGACCAACTGCGGACCCGATGCAGCCGGGATCGCGGGTCAGCTGATCGCAGCAGCCGCCAGGCCGTGATGACATTGACCGTGTCCGGCGTGGCGAGGTCCACCACGCCGGTGCGGTCGGAGTTCAGCGACTGCACCAGGAAGCGCATCAGGTCGTCGATGTGCAGCACCCGCATGGGCTGTGCCGAAACCGTGGTGCGCAGCAGCGTGGCGACGGTACGGCACACCATCCAGTCGAGCTGGCGTCCGACTGGCGGCGCAATCCGGACGACCAGACTCGGGCCCCAACTGGTGGCCACCAGTTCCTCGGCCGGGCGGTACAGCTGGGGCCGGCCTGCGGCCTGCGATACGAACAGCAGTCGGGCGCCGGCGCGAGCGGCCGCATCAGTTATGTGGGCAACCCCTTCGACGTCGGCGCCACCGGGGGCCGCGGTCTCGATCGGTGCGAGGTGGATCACGGCATCGGCTTCATCGGTGAGTTGCTGCAGGACGGGGTCGCGCAGCGATGCGCAAACGAATTCGACGTTGCGGTCCAGCCAGGGATGCGGGACCTCAGCAATGCCCTTGACCGTGTGCCCGGCAGCGATCAGCTGCCGTGCAACCAGGCGCCCGAGTGCGCCGGTGGCGTCGGTAACCAGGATCTCCACCTGGGCTCACCTCCCCCGACCTCGAACTAAACAATAGGCAAGTACGCATGACCTCCGCGAGCGTTTCGCGATCTAGGACACACTGACTGGCGTGATGGCCCGGCCGATTACTGCAGGGCTGCCGTGCCGTCTGTCGCGACGGCGACTTTGGCGCCCCCGATGTCTTCCTGCACGGATGCTTGGGCCGCAGCGGTATTGGTGATCACGGCCAAGGTACGCGACCCATCGGGCGTGCGCACCGCCAGGAAGACCTTTTCCGGGTCGCCCTCGCGGTTGAAAGGCGTGGTCCATGCTTCCACCGTGCCGATGCCTTCCCACTCGACCAAGCCCTCTCGGGTGGGCACTTGGTCGACGACTGGTTGCAGGTCTTCCCAACGGAATTCGCGGGGTGGCTCAGTGCCGTAGACGCCGAAGCTGTGTTTGGTCAGGTAGCCGCCGTTGGCGGTAATCAAGCCGTGTCGCCCGGGATTGGCGACCAGCAACTCCGCCATCGTGGCAATGGAATGCATCACGTAGTTGCTCCACGGGCCGCCCGCGAACGTCAGCCCGCCTGTGACAGTGAGCGGGCGGGCTGGGTTGTCGATCGGTAGTCCCAGTTCGGTCGCCGCCACTTGAACGGCGGACGGAAAACAGGAATACAGGTCGACGTAGTCCACATCGTCGATGCCGAGGCCGGCCAGCTCGAGCGCCCGCGCGCCGGCGATCCGGATGGCCGGAGATCGGTGCAGCTCATCGCGTTCGGCGATGGCGGAGGTGTCGTGGGCATCGGTGCCCGCCTGCGGGTAGACCCACTGTTCGGCGGGCACTTGCAGGCGCGCCGCCTGTTCGACCGAGGTCAGGATCAGCGCGGCGCCCTGGTCTACCATGTTGTTGGAGTTCATCAGCTTGGTGTAAGGCCAGCTGATCATCCGGTTCTGCGGGCCGGCCTGGCAAATCTGGTCCGCGGTCAACGGTTTGCGGATCCATGCGTGCGGATTGCCGACCGCGACCGCGTTGAATCGTGCCCACAGCTCGCCGATGCGCTTGAGGTGATCCTCGACTGACTCGCCGTTCGCGATCCGAAGGGCTTGTTCGAACAGCGGATAGACGTAGGCCGGCCGATCCAGCCCGATCCTGATCTCCGCCTCACCGGCCATCGGGACGTCGTCGCCGCTGACCTCGGCCATCGGCACGGATTGGTCCTGAACCGTCCACACGAGTTTGCTGCCTTTGCCCCGCAGACCCCGTCTGCTCCGCCACGTTTCGGCCCCCACGAGCAGCACTACCCCGGCTCTGCCGCGTTGGATGTCCAGGCAGGCCTGGTTAAGAAGCGACTGCGGCACATTGCCACCGACGGGGCTGCACAAGGTGGTGAAGCGGGTTGCGCCGATACGCTCGCCCAGCAGCAGTCCGGGATCCCGGTATTGCGCCGACAATACGTTCACCACGCGGATGGAATCCACGGCCGCGATCACCCGGGAATCGGCCGCCTCGCGTACCGCGGCCGCCATCAGGTCTACCGGTTCGACGGACCGCTTCTGCGGGTCGATGTCGTCGCGATGGTTGACCTGGCCGTAGCCAATCAACACCGGTGTCCTGGGGTCGACGGTCATACGACGAATTTAGCGTGGCTATCAATTCCGATGGCCGCGTGGGCGGCGCTCGCGGACTAGGCCGACTCGAACAGCACGCGGTCGGTAATGAGCCGCTCGATCTGTGCCGGGCTCATGCCGAGCAGGTTTCGGCAGACCTGGACGCTGTCCTGACCGGGCATGGGTGCCGGACGTTGCGGGGCCGGCGGAATGTGCCGATATGGCGCCGGACCCGTCTCCGCCGGCAGTGCCCGCTCGATCAGCGGATGCACCATGTCGCTGTACACTTTTCTCTCGATCAGCTGGGGGTCTTCCAGGATGTCGGGCGGGCGGTTCATCGGCCCAGCCGCAACTCCGGCCGCCTGCAGCAGTTCAGCCGCCCGAACCGGGGTGCGCCTGCGGGTCCAGGCAGAGACCAGCTCGACCAACTCCGCGCGGTTGGCCAGCCGCGCTTCGCCAGTGGCGAAGCGCGGGTCGTCCGCCCATTGTGTATGATCGAAAATCCAAGTGGCGCGGCACCATTCGTCGTCCGACGAGATCGAGATGACGCACCATTCGTCGTCGCCTGCACACGGGTAGACGGCGTGCAAACTGGTGTCCTCGGAGATCCTGGAGATGCCCGCAGCCTGCGCGTCCGCAGTGACGTACAAGGTGTCGAGCTGATTGATGACGACTTCGGCCTGCGAGATGTGCACATGGGCTCCCCTGCCGGTCCGATCGCGCCGGATCAGCGCGGCCAGCGCCGCCGTCGCGGTGACCCGCCCAACCACATGATCGGGGAAGATTGTCGTCGCATCGTAAAAATTGTGCCTGGCGGCGCCGGCTTGGTTCCGCGGATCCTCCGATGTCCATAGCCCGGTGACGCCGGTAGCTGCGCGGACCAAGGGCCCATAGCCCATCCGGGTACTCCACGGTCCCCGGTCGCCGAACGCGCTACTTTCGGCCAGCACGATTCGCGGGTTGATGGCGCGTAGCGCGTCGTAGGAAAACCCAAGTGCGGCAAGCGTTCCCGGCTTGAAGTTGGCAAAGACCGCGTCGGCCTCGGCGACCAGCTTGCGAAAGATCTCCTTGCCTTGCGTGCTGCGCAGGTCCAAGCCCAATCCGAGCTGATTGCGGTGTGTCCAGGCGAAAGACTCGCTCATGGCGTCGCCGGCGCGGGCTTGCCGCAGGCCATCCGGATAGTCGGCGCTTTCGATCTTGATGACCTCGGCGCCCAGATCGCTGAACAGCCGGCTCAGCTCGCCACCGGCGACAATGATGCCCAGGTCGAGAATCCGCAGTCCGCTGAACGGATAGTCGCCGAGCCTGCCCGACGGTGCCCGCACCACCGCTGGATTCCCGCGCCAGTACGGTTCGTCTTGGCCTACGGTGGGTGCCGGGTTGCGGAAGCCCGCGTGCTGCCCGTCGACGACGAAGTATCCGGTCGGCACGCGGGTGTGCACCCGGGGGACGAGCTCGGCATTGGTGATCGCCCCCACCGCCTGGAAATGTTCAGAGCCCAGCACCCAGGACGGCGTCAGCACCGCGGCGATCGGCACTCCGTGCGCCTGGCCGGTGCTCACCAAATCTTTCATGGTCTGTTCGGCGAACAGCGCCTGAATCAACACGCTGATATCCGGCCAGGCCGCCAGACGCGCACCGATGACGTCGTATTTCGGGTCTTGGAAATCATCTGGCTCCCCCAGCCAGCGCCGCAGCCCGCGCCATTGGCGCGGCGCCATCACGCATAGCCGGACATAGCCGTCCTTGCACCGGTAGATCGGGTAGGCGTCCTGGTTCTTGGGGCGTCCTCGCCACTGTTCAGTGCGGCGGATGCCGGCGGCTACCTGCCCGTGCGCGCCGAATGCCGGGTCGAGGGCCATCACCACGGCGTCGAACCAGGAGAAGTCAATGTAATCACCTGTGCCACAACGTAATCGGTTGTAGTACGCGGCGAGCGCGGCCCATGCTGCCTGAACGGCGGCGGTTGCCGAAGCGATACCGTCCGGTGGCAACACGGGAGTGCCGGTGGTGGGCCCGGACCGCGATAGCGAGCCGCACATCGCATACAAGACGGGGTCGGTGGCACGCCATGACGACCGCGGGCCCGTCGCACCGAAATCGGTGATCGAGAGCACCACCAGATGCTGGAAGTGAGCGGCCAACTCCTGGCCCGAGGTGCCGTACATGGCGCCCTGCTCGTCAATGCCGGTGTCCACCACGATGTCGGCCTCAGCGACCAGGTCAAGGAACCGGCCGCAGTCATCTTCCTCGAACGGGTCCAGCACGGCGCAGCGCTTGTTGGCGTTATGCACGGCGAACGGGATGCTCGCACCGGCCAGTGTCGGCAACGTGTCGCGTCCCCGACTCCCGCCCGGAGCCTCCACCTTCAAAACGTCGGCACCCAGATCGGCGAACAGGCGGGTCACCGCGTCGGCGACGCCACTCGACAAATCGAGTACGCGCACACCATCGAGCAACCCATCGGCCATCTGCTCACCCTATCTGCATGGTCGGTTTGGTACCTGCGGGCGCCGCTTACCTGCCATCCGCCGCGGCGGCCACCAAATGGGCGATCCACCAGCAAGATTGACGACGTGTCCGAGCCGATGGGTGGTAACTCTTGGTCGCCGGTCTTGATGATGATCGCGTCGGCTATCGTCACAGGCCGATCCGCGATGCCGCACCTGTCAAGACCATCCGAGGGAGGCGCCCAACCTAATGAGTGCGCACTTGAGCTACGTCGAGGCCGTGGTAGTCGGCGTATTCCAGGGCGTCACCGAACTCTTCCCGGTCTCTAGCCTTGGACACGCGGTGCTGGTGCCGGCGCTGGTCGGCGGTCGCTGGGCCCAGGACTTGAACGTCTCCGCCCACGAATCGCCCTACCTGGCGTTCATCGTCGGGCTGCATGTCGCCACCGCCGCCGCCCTGCTGGTCTTTTTCTGGCGTGACTGGTTGCGCATCCTGGGCGGCTTCATCTCGTCACTGCGTTATCGCCGAATCGAGACTCCCGACGAGCGGCTCGCCTGGCTGATCGTGGCGGGCACCATCCCGGTGGGGCTGGCCGGATTGGCCCTTGAGCAACTGTTCCGCACCACCCTGGGCAAACCCATCCCAGCGGCTGCATTCCTGCTTCTCAACGGAATCGTCCTCTATGCCGGCGAGGTTTTGCGCCGCCGCGTCGCGCCGACGGGCGCCATGGACGAACGCGACGAGCCGCACACCGGAGAGGCCATCGACCATCGGCTGGCCCAACTGCCGATGCGGCGCGGCGTGCTGATCGGTTCCGCGCAGATCCTTGCCCTGCTTCCCGGCATCAGCCGTTCTGGCATCACCATGGTGGCCGGACTGTGGCGCGGGCTGTCGCATGAAGACGCCGCCCGGTTTTCCTTCTTGCTGGCGACGCCAATCATCTTGGCCGCCGGGGTGTACAAGATTCCCGAGCTGTTCGGCCCGCTGGGAAGCGGGATCCACGGCCAAGTCCTGGCGGGCAGTGTCGCGTCTTTCGTCAGCGCTTACCTTGCCGTGCGGTATCTCACGCGCTACTTCCAGACCCGCACCCTCACCCCGTTTGCGATTTACTGCGTCATCGCCGGCGGCGCCAGCCTGGTGTGGCTTACCTCGCGCTGATCGGCGTCCCGCGTTCGGCGTTGCCGTCCAATCACATTGAGCACACGCGCCGGGATTAGCCGGGCCCGGTGGGGTTTTCGCCGCGACAACCTGGCCGCGCGTCAATGGCGCGCTTTATGCCGCCGAATTACGCACGGGGACAAGACAAGCCCTTACCCCATTCCGGCGCAAATTGCGTCGGCGACCCGGTCACCGAAAGGCAACTGCTCGGTATCAGTTTGCGCAACACCATAGGTGTACGTCGGGGCGTGCGACACCATCGTCGGAGCAACGAGCAGCGTCTCAACCACAGAGGTATTGCCTGATGTTCGGTCGGCTTCGGCGGGTGGCTGGTGCGCTCGCGGGAGCTGCGCTGCTGGTGTTATCGACGGAGGTCGCGCCCAGGGCGACCGCCGGCCCGGTCCCGATGAGCCCGAACCTGTTGGTCAATCCGGGCGCGGAGCTGGGCGACCCGTCATTGTCGGGATACAGCTCGGTGTCGATTCCGGGCTGGACGCCGACCGGTACGCCGACGGTGATCAAATACGGCACCCTGGTCCGGCTGCCGTGGCCGCTCGGATCGCCGGGGCCGACCCTGCCGAAGTTCCTGGCGTTTCCGGCCGCTAAGAACGGGCCCCCGGACGGCGGCGCGCAGTACTTCGGCGGCGGAAACGTCGCAACGTCCACCCTGACCCAAATCGTCGACCTCAGCGGCGCGGGGATGGCCATCGACACCGGCACGGTGCCCTACGCGCTCAGCGGGTGGCTCGGCGGCAATCGATTGGAACCATCGGAGGCATCGGTCACCGTCGATTTCTTGGCCGCCGACCAAACGCAGCTGGGCACAGGCAAAATCGGGCCGGTCTCCATTCTGCAGCGCGACTTCAGGACCGTGCTGCTGGAACGTCAGACAACGGGAACGATTCCGGCGCACACCCGTAGCGCCCGCGTGGTGGTGACGTTCAAGGACTGCCATCCGGCGGGCGGCGCCTACAACCACTCCTACGCCGACAACCTCTCGTTCACCGTCGGCGCCCCCCTTCCAGCACCGCCGTCACCACCGCCGCCGCCGGTGTCCAAAGTCGGTGCCCTTGATCACGTCTTCATGGTCTATATGGAGAACCACGGCGCGAAAGACATTGTGGGCAGCCCGAACGCGCCGTACATCAATAGCCTCATCAACAGTTACGGATATGGGTCCAACTACTTTGCGCTGACCCACCCCAGCAGCCCGAACTACTTCCCCATCCTCGGCGGATCCGACTTCGGGGTGAACTACGACTGCCCAATCAACTGCTTCGATGCGCCGAACCTGGCCGACTCCCTAGAGGCAGCGAACAAGACGTGGGCCGGCTACGAGCAGTCCATGCCCACCCCCTGCGCGACCGCATCGAGCGGTCCCTACAGCCCCGGCGAACTTCCATTCCTCGCCTTCCGCGACATCGTCTCCAACACCGCCCGCTGCCAGGCGCACGTGCTGCCGCTGGCGCAGATGGCCACGGATCTCGCCTCGGCTTCCACCACACCGAACTTCGTGTGGTTCGCCGCCGATGAGGCTCACAACATGGAGGGCCCGATCAACCTCCGCTTCGTCGGCAGCGAGCTCACGTTTCATCAATACAACATCAAGGCCGGCGACCAGTTTCTCCAGCAAGTGGTGCCCACGATCTTGAATTCGCCGGCATTCCAGACGCAGCGCTCGGCGCTCTTCATCACTTGGGACGAGGATTACAACAACTTGTCCCTGACCATCGGCAATCAGGGCAACAACGTTTCCATGATCGTCATCCCGTCGCCGAATTCCGGGATGCGCCCGGGTCATTTCGTCGCCGTGAACTACAACAACCACTACAGCCTGCTGCGCACCATCGAAGAATCCCTACAACTTCCGTCCCGCCTCACCAACAACGACAGATTCGCTCAACCGATGAACGAGTACTGGCCCTAGCCCGCCCTACAGCGGCGTACAACGGTAGCGCACCTGTTGCACCCGAGAGTCACCGAAAGTCTCAGTGCGGCAAGTCCCGTCGAGCCACCACCCGTCGCGTTCATAAAATTGCCGAGCGCGTACGTTCTCGTTCAGCACCCACAGCACGGCTTCGGTCACACCGACTCGGCGCAGCCGCTCCCAGCCGGCGGCCATGAGTAACCGCCCTACACCGGTGCGCAGAGATGCGGGATCGACGTAAAGCGCCATCAGCTCACCGACGTTCGATAAATCGTTGTCAGAACACAAACCGGTGGTAGCGAAACCACAAACGACGGAACCGTCGACCGCCACCACGGTGGAGGGCATCCGCAGCCCCGCCCGACCAAAGGTGTAGCGGCGGGCCAGAACTTCGGGCTGAAGACTGTCGAGGTATTCCTGGGCGAGAAGTCCACGGTATGCCGATTGCCACGACCGGACGTGCACCCCGGCTACCTGAAGCGCGTCCGCCGCGACGGCCGCCCGCACCTCGGTCATCGTTGCAGTATTGACGCACCTCGCCCGCGCCCGCCATCGCGTTGCGCAAGCCCTCGAGTACTGTGCTTACCCAATTGCCTAGTTGACACCCGTCAAGAATTCGGAGGGGACGAAATGGCAGACACGGCATCGATCGGCCTGAAAGTCCGCGGCAAAGTAATCGTCATCACCGGCGGCGCTCGGGGCATCGGGTTGGCCACCGCGACCGCGCTGCACAATCTGGGCGCCAAAGTGGCGATCGGCGACGTCGACGAAGTGCGGGTCAAGGAATCAGGCGCCGCGCTGGGCCTTGACGTCTACGGGAACCTCGATGTCACCGATCCGCACTCGTTCTCCGACTTCTTGGACGAGGTGGAGCGCCAACTCGGGCCGATCGATGTGCTGGTCAACAACGCCGGCATCATGCCGCTCGGCCGCATCGTCGACGAACCGGACGCGGTCACCCGGCGGGTGCTCGACATCAACGTCTACGGCGTGATCCTGGGCAGTAAGCTGGCCGCGCAGCGCATGGTCCCCCGCGGGTCCGGACATGTCATCAACATCGCCTCGCTCGCCGGGGAGACGTATATCGCCGGGGCCGCCACCTACTGCGCCAGCAAGCACGCGGTGATCGGATTCACCGACGCGGCCAGGATCGAATACCGTCAGGCCGGCGTGAAGTTCTCCGTAGTGATGCCGACGTTCGTCAACACCGAACTGATCGCCGGCACGTCCGGGGCCAAGGGAATCAAAAACGCCGAACCGGGCGACATCGCCGACGCGATCGTCAAACTGGTGGCCCATCCCAAACCGCGGGTGCGTGTCACGAGGACGGCGGGCGCGATCATCGCCTCGCAAAAATTCATGCCGCGCGCCCTGTCGGAGGGCCTGAACCGGGTCCTCGGCGGCGAGCACGTCTTCACCGACGATGTCGACGCCGACAAGCGCAAGGCCTACGAAGCCCGGGCCCGCGGCGAGCAGTGAGCACCACGTAGGACGCCGTTCATAAAAGGCGCGCACAATCGGCCGGGTGAGCCTAGAAACCGTGACAATCGCTCCCCTGACCGACGACGAACTCGAACTGATCAACGCCTACTGGCGGGCGGGCAATTATCTGTCGGTCGGACAGATCTACCTGCTGGACAACCCGCTGCTGACCGAACCGCTCTCGCCCGACCACGTCAAGCCGCGGCTGCTGGGGCACTGGGGCACGACACCGGGGCTCAACCTCATTTACGCGCATCTGAACCGGATCATCCGCAACCGCGACGCCAACGTCATCTACGTCACCGGACCCGGCCACGGCGGCCCGGCACTGGTCGCCAACGCCTATCTGGAGCGCACCTACAGCGAGGTGTACACCGGCATCGAAGAGAACGCCGAAGGCCTGCGAAAGCTGTTCCGGCAGTTCTCTTTTCCGGGCGGCATCCCGAGTCACGTCGCGGCCCAAACGCCCGGGTCCATTCATGAGGGCGGCGAACTCGGCTACGCGCTGGTGCACGCCTACGGCGCGGCGTTCGACAATCCGGATCTGGTCGTCGCCTGTGTGGTCGGCGACGGGGAGGCCGAGACCGGGCCGCTGGCCGCCAGCTGGCACTCCAACAAATTCCTCAACCCGGCCAAAGACGGCGCGGTACTGCCCATCTTGCAGCTCAACGGCTACAAGATCGCCAACCCGACGGTGCTGGCCCGCATCCCGCACGACGAGCTGGAGGCGCTGCTGCGCGGCTACGGCTACCGGCCCATCACGGTCGCCGGCGACGACCCGCCGCTCGTGCACCAGCAGCTGGCCGCCGCGCTCGACGACGCCTTCGACGACATCGCGGCCATCCAGAGCGGCGCGCGCAGCGGCAACCAGACCGGGCGGCCAGTGTGGCCGATGATCGTACTGCGCACACCCAAAGGCTGGACGGGTCCAAAGGTGGTGGACGGCAAGAAGGTCGAGGGCACCTGGCGTGCACACCAGGTGCCGCTCGCCGAGACCCACGACAATCCCGAGCACCGCGCGCAGCTGGAAGAATGGCTGCGCAGCTACCGGCCCGAGCAGCTATTCGACGGCACCGGCGCGCTGCGAGACGAACTGCGGGCGCTGGCGCCGTCCGGGGATCGGCGCATGAGCGCGAACCCGCACGCCAACGGCGGGCTGCTGCTACACGACCTGGATCTACCGGACTTCCGCGAATACGCGGTGGCGGTGCCGGAGCCGGCCGCCGCGACACACGAGGCCACCCGGGTGTTGGGCACCTTCCTGCGGGACGTGATCGCCCGCAACGAGGACCGGTTCCGCCTCATGGGCCCCGATGAGACGGCCTCCAACCGGCTGGATGCCGTCTATGGAGCGACCAACAAGGTGTGGCTCTCGGAGATCGGGCCCGACGACGAGCATCTCGCACCCGAGGGCCAGGTGATGGAGGTGCTTTCCGAGCACCTGTGCCAAGGCTGGCTGGAGGGCTACCTGCTGACCGGCCGTCATGGCCTGTTCAACTGCTACGAGGCGTTCGTGCACATTGTCGACTCGATGATGAACCAGCACGCGAAATGGCTTGCCACCAGCCGGGAATTGCCGTGGCGGCGTCCGATCGCGTCGTTTAACTACCTGCTGAGCTCGCATGTCTGGCGCCAAGACCACAACGGCGCGTCGCATCAGGACCCCGGGTTCATCGACCTGGTCGCCAACAAGCGGGCCGAATTAACGCGGGTGTACCTGCCACCGGACGGCAACACGCTGCTGTCGGTGGCCGATCACTGCCTGCGCAGCCGCGGCTACATCAATGTGATCGTCGCCGGTAAGCAGCCGGCGCTGGCCTACCTCGACATGGATGAGGCCATCGCCCATTGCACCCGTGGTTTGGGCATTTGGGAGTGGGCCAGTATGGCGACCGACGAACCAGATGTCGTGTTGGCCTGTGCCGGGGACATCCCGACGCTGGAGACCCTGGCCGCCGCCGATATCTTGCGCCACGAATTGCCGGGGCTGGCTGTGCGGGTGGTCAACGTGGTGGACCTCATGCGGTTGCAGCCGGAATCCGAGCACCCGCACGGTTTGCCGGACCGGGAGTTCGACGCCCTGTTCACCCGTGACAAGCCGGTGATCTTCGCCTACCACGGCTATCCATGGCTGATCCACCGGCTCACCTATCGCCGCACCAACCACGATCACATCCATGTACGCGGTTTCAAGGAGCGCGGCACCACCACCACGCCCTTCGACATGGTGATGCTCAACGATTTGGACCGGTTCCATCTCGTCATGGATGTCATCGATCGGGTCGACGGGCTGGCCAGCCGGGCCGCAATGCTTCGCCAGCGGATGGTCGACGCCCGCCTCGCCGCCCGCAGCTACACCCGTGAGCATGGCGAGGACGACCCACAGATCGCCGGGTGGACCTGGCATGCCGAGCGAGCCGACCCAGCTTGATGACCAATGTGAAGCCCGGACTGGAGTGAGCGCGCCGGATCGCCGGGCGCGCTGCGGGTAAACTTGCCCAATGCCCGACGCGACGATTGCCGCTGACTCCCACTCCATGGTGTCGCGCCCATCGGCGCTGCATCGGTTCCGCATCCATCTCGACGTCGCCGTAGTGGTCGTGGTGCTGGTGCTGACCAACCTGATCGCGCACTTCACCATCCCGTGGGCAAGCATCGGCACCGTGCCGGCGGCCGCCGTCGGGCTGGTCATCTTGATGCGGTACCGCGGGTTGGGCTGGGTTGACCTCGGTCTTGGCCGCCAACATTGGAAGTCAGGACTGGGTTACGCCCTGGCCGCCGTGGCCATCGTAGCGTTGGTGATCGTGGTCGGCATCCTGCTGCCGATGACTCGGCCGATGTTCCTCAACCATCACTACGCGACCGTCTCGGGTGCGCTGATCGCCTCGATGATCATCATTCCGCTGCAGACCGTCATCCCCGAGGAGCTGGCCTTTCGTGGTGTTCTGCATGGCGCTCTGCACCGGGCCTGGGGTTTTCGCGGCGTTGCGCTGGCGGGCTCGCTGCTGTTCGGTCTGTGGCACGTCGCCACGTCACTGGGACTGACCAGCAGCAACGTCGGATTTACCCGGCTGCTAGGCGGCGGGTTGGTGGGGATGCTGGCGGGAGTGACGTTGGCGGTGCTGGCCACCGGCGCGGCCGGTTTCGTCTTCAGCTGGCTACGCCGACGCAGCGGCAGCCTGATCGCGCCGATCGCGCTGCACTGGTCGCTGAACGGTCTCGGCGCGCTGGCCGCCGCGCTGGTGTGGCACCTGTCCACCTAGACCAGGAGTACCGCCGCACCGGCGATGCGCCCGGCGCTGAGGTCGGCTAACGCCCGATCCGCTTGTTCCAGCGGGTACTCCGGCGTGGTCACTTCGATGTGGTGCCTGCCCGCGAAATCCAGGAAAGCTCGCGCATCGGCCCGGGTGTTGGACGTGACCGAGCGGACCTGGCGTTCCTGAAACAGATGACGCTGGTAGTTGAGGCTCGGGATATCCGATAGGTGAATGCCGGCGATCGACAAGGTGCCGCCGCGGTCCAGCGCTTCTAACGCCGGCAGTACCAGATCCCCAACCGGCGCGAACAGGATCGCGGCATCCAGCGGCACCGGTGGCGGGTCCGCGGCGCCCTGTGCGGACGCCGCACCAAGTTCTAACGCCAGCTCACGCGCCTCGGCTCCGCGGGTCATCACGTGCACCTCGGCGCCTTGTGCCAAGGCAACTTGTGCCGTGATGTGAGCGCTGCCTCCGAAACCGTAGAGGCCCAGGCGCCCCCCGGGTGGTAGCTCGGCGCGCAGCAGCGAGCGGTACCCGATGATGCCGGCGCACAACAATGGCGCGAGCTCGGTGTCGCTATAGCCGCTGGGCAGGTGATGCGCGAAAGCGGCAGGGACCGTGGCGAATTCGGCGTACCCACCGTCGGCGTCCCACCCGGTGTAGCGGGACTGTGGGCACAGGTTCTCGTTGCCCCGGCGGCAGTACTTGCACACGCCGCAGGTGTGGCGCAACCAGGCGATGCCGACTCGGTCTCTCACCTTGAAATCGTCACCGGCGTCTGACCCCACTTCGATGACCTCGCCCACCACCTCGTGGCCGGGGATCACCCGGTCGCGGTGAACGGGAAGGTCGCCTTCCGTGACGTGCAGGTCAGTGCGGCATACCCCGCACGCGCGCACCGCGACCAGCAACTCGGACGGCTCCGGGCGCGGGACGTCGGTGGTGACTTGCTCGAGCGGACCGGTATCCATCGGCCCGGGCCGGCGTACTCGCCATGCCCGCATCGTCGTGGTGGTCACCGGTGCAGTCATCCGTCCATCATGCCGCTAACCACCACGGCCGCAACGGGTTAGCGGCTAAGACCGCCGCACCATTCCCACCACCCAGAGCAGGATCAACGAGCCGAGCAGCGCGGTGAAGAAGGTGAAGATGATGCCACCGCCTGCGGTGTTGACGAAGAAGCTCAGGATGAAGCCGCCTATCAACGCGCCGACGATGCCGATCACGATGTCCATCAGGATGCCGGCGCCGCTACCCCGGACAATTTTGCTGGCAAGCGCCCCCGCCAACCCGCCGATGATGATGTAGCCGATGATTCCGACGCTAGTCAGGGTGCTGGAGCGGGCCAGGTATTCGGTTGCTGCCACGATTTCCATGCGGGTCTCCTTGTAATCGCTAGCAAAGCCCAGCTCCTTGCTGGGCCGTCGCTTGGGTATACCCCCTTTGCGGAATCAACCTAGTGCGGAATGACGGCGGTTGATCCGCGTCAGGTCGACACGTTCCGTTGCGGCGTCGCGGTAGGAGTCGGGCTGACCTCGCCGGCTGGCGCCTGGCCCGGCGCCGGAGCGGCCGGGGCGGGCGCGGGTGAGGGGCTAGGTGCTGGCGCCGGCGCGCCCGGGGCTGCGGGGGTTGGCGGTGCCGTCCAGGGCTGAATCGACTCGGCCAATGCCTTGGCCGCGACCTTGTCCACCGGGTCATTGGAGGTTCCGAGCCACACCACAAACCAGCGTTGCGGCGGCCCGGCGGTAGGTGTGCTCGTGGCGGGCAGGCCGACTACGCCGGTCCAAATCTGCCCATTGGGCTTGGCCGTGTCGGTGAACTTGACCTCGTAGTACGACGCGCTTCCGGTGATTCCGTTGGCTCCTGCCAGCTGGGTGGTTTCCTGGTTCATCCGCGTGCCGGGATACGGCATGAAGAACTCACCCATGTCTGAGCCTAGCCGGACCGCGGCCTTGGCATTGTTCGCTTCCGCACTGGCATAAAGCCTTTGGTCCAGGCGGCCCATCACGATACGAGTGTCGTTGGCAACCGGCGGAGCTTGGTCCGGCATCGGCGGTGGGCCGGTTACCTTGCTCAGTAGCGCCGATCCGTAGTCGAGGTGGGAGGCGTCCGACTCCACCCAGCCGGCGGGAAGGACAAAACTGAATCCACCGACGGCGTTGGCTACCCGCCCCGCGTTCGGGTCGACGGGAGCCGGAGCGGGCGCGTTCGGGTCGACCGGCGGCGGCGTTGGTGTGGCGTTCGGATCGCCGGGCGCCGGCTGCGCATTCGGCGCCTGGGTGGCCGGCGGTGCAGATGCGGGCGCCGGGGCGGCGGTCGTGGTCGGCGGGACCGGGGTTGGGGTCTCGGGATCGGCGCTCGAGGTCGCCGGCAACGCGATGGTGACGGCAGTCGCAATGGTCACCGTGGCTATCGCCAACGTCGCCCACAGTCCGGTGCGACGTGTCGAGTTCGGTTCGACCTGATTCATGGCGACGAACCTACCCTGTTACCGCTGTGACGCAAGGATGCCCTGCTGACTGATGCATTGCGTTTTACCGATGTTGCCGATGTGCAACCTGTCGCGCATCTGTGCCGGCCGGGAATCGGCGTTCACTGGGCTGCAGGATATAAGGCTACTTCGTGAGCTTTGATGGAGAACCACACCCGATCTCCGGGGGTCAGCCGCAGCTCCGACGCCGCGTCGACGGTGATTTCTGCGGCCAGGCCAGGCGCGCCGTCAGGTTGCTGATCGCCGCGCACCAAAACCGCCGACCCGCGAATATCCATCTCGGCGAGCTTGACCTCGACGGTATTCCGTGGGCTGCCGTGCGGCTGGTCCCGGTACACGGCCACCGCCGTGGGCGCAAATACCGCGACGGCGTTCTGGCCGGCAGCCACCTGGTGGCGCTGCTCGGTTGCGGGTGCCGCATACCAGCGGCCGCCCGAGCGCGTCACCAGCGAACCGTCGGCGTCGAGAGTCCCATTGACCAGGTTGATGCCGGCGATGCGAGCCCCGAAATGACTGCGTGGCGCCGTGAGGACGTCCGGCACCGGCCCGAACTCGGCGATCTTCCCGGACTCGAGGACCAGCACTCGGTCGGCCAGGGTGAACACGTCGAGCAGGTCGTGGGTTATCAGCACCACCGCGCAGCCGGTGCGGGTCACCACGTTGCGCAGCACCGTGCGGATCGCCGCGGCGGCGGCGACGTCGAGGCCGGTCAGCGGCTCGTCGAGCAGCAACAGCTCCGGTCCGGCTGCCAGCGCGCGCGCAATCGCTACCCGCTGAGCTTGACCGCCGGACAGCTGCCGCGGTTTGCGGTGGGCAAATTGCCCGGCATCCACTTCGCGTAACCAGCGCAGTGCCGTCGTCCTCTCGTCGCTGCGAGCCGAGCTCAACCCGCGCCGACGACTGCGTGGTCCGAAGGCCACGTTGGCGGCAACGCTCAGATGCGGGAATAACAACGGGTCCTGCAACAACATGCTCACTCGGCGGTCGTACGTCGGCACGTTCACCCCGGACGCGGTGTCGGTCAGCGTCCGATCCCCCAACCGCACCAGCCCGTAATCGGGACGAATCAGTCCGGCGATGACGTGCAGCGCGGTCGACTTACCTGCGCCATTGGGCCCGAGCACCGCGAGCACCTCGCCGGCCGACACCGAGAACTCGACATCGAAGTGGCGATCCGCCACGACGGCACGAAGCTGCAATTCGCTCATGGCTTGGGCCACCTCGCGTCGATCGCGGTGAGCCGGTGACTGCCCAGACCCAGCACCACCAGCGCCGCCACCGCGACCAGCAGTATTGACAACGCGACGGCCGCGTCGGCATCGCTCACCCGTTGTAGGTAGATCTCCAGCGGCAGCGTGCGGGTCACTCCTTGACGCGACCCGGCGAACGTCAGGGTTGCGCCGAACTCGCCCAGCGAGCGGGCGAAGGCCAGCACCGCCCCCGACACCAGGCCGGGCAGCAGCAGCGGCAAGGTGACTCGCCACCAGACCGTGCTGGGCCGCGCCCCCAGCGTCGCGGCGACCACCTCGAAGTCGGCGCCGGCGGTGCGCGCGGCGCCCTCTAGGGAGATCACCAGAAACGGCAGTGAGACGAAGGTCTGCGCCAACACCACGGCGGTAGTGCTGAACGCGATGCTGACACCGGCTGCCTGCAGGTAGCGGCCGAGCAATCCGAGCCGGCCGAACGCGTAGAGCAACGCGATCCCGCCCACCACCGGGGGCAGCACCAACGGCAGCAGGATCAGCGGGCGCAGCAACCGCACCAGCCGCGCCGTGCTGCGAGCCAGCACCAGCGCCATCGGTACCCCCAGCAACACGCACAGCACCGTGCTGGCGGTGGCGGTCTTCAGGCTCAGCAACAGTGCCGTCGTCGCCGACGAGCTGGTGATCAGCGACCAGAAATTCGGCCAGTCAACCTTGACTGCGATCGCCAGCAACGGCAGCACCACGAAGATCGTCCCTACCGCCGCAGGGAGATAGACCCAGCGGGGCAGATCTGTCGGCCGGTGCACGTTCAGGGCTTGGCGAAGCCGGACTGGGCGAGGATGTTTTGACCGGCGTCACCGGTCACCATGGCCATGAACTTTTGCGCTAACGCCGGTTGCGGCGCGGTCCTCAATACGGCAATCGGATAGACGTTCACCGCGTCGGCGGCCTCCGGAAAGTTCACGGTTGCCACCTTGTTCCCGGCACTGTGGGCATCGGTGACGTAGACCAGCCCGGCATCCGCCTGTCCGCTGGTGACCTTGTTGAGCACGTCGGTCACGCTGAGTTCCTCACTCACCGGTGTCAGGTGCACCGCCGTGCTGTCTTCGATGCGCTGGGTCGCCGCTCCGCACGGCACCGGGTTTTGGCAGATCACCACGCTCAGCCCGGGTTTGGCCAGGTCGGCGAAGGATCGGACCTTCTTGGGGTTGTTCGGCGCGGTGACGATGACCAGGGTGTTCGAGGCAAAGTTCGTCGGATTGCCCGCAAGCAGCCCTGCCTTGGCGACGGTGTCCATCTGCGCGGTGTCGGCCGATGCGAAGACGTCGGCGGTAGCACCCTGAGTCAATTGAGTTGCCAGCTCAGAGGACCCCGCGAACTCGAAATCGACACTGCTGCGGGGGTTTTCGGTCTTGTACTGCTGACTGATCTGAGTGAACGCCGGCTTCAGGGAGGCGGCGGCGAACACCACAACGTGCCCAGCGGCCGGGCTGGGCGGCGAGGGCAATGCCGAGGGTGTTTTTGACCCGCACCCGGTCAGGCCCGCTATGAGCATCGTCGAAACCAAACCGGCCAGGATCCCGATCCGAGGCATGGATGCACCCTAGCCCGCCGATGATGCGGCCCGCTTGGCGGCTGAACCGTCGCAAAAAAGTAACGCCCGAATAGTTACACAAATGATTCGCGCGTCGTGGCGTGGAGAATTTCGCCGACTAGCTACTGTCCAGTAACATCTATCGGGATTGACGCCATAACAGGCGGAGATCCAAGTAGCTGGTTTTGGACGAGGAGGTCACGGCAGTGGAGGTGCTGGTCACCGGCGGAGACACGGACCTGGGCCGCACAGTGGCCGAAGGCTTTCGCGATGGTGGTCACAAGGTGACCCTCGTGGGCGCACGCCACAGCGATCTGGAAATCGTCGCCAAGGAACTCGACGCCGAGGCGATCGTCTGCGACAGCACCGACCCGGCCAGCCTTACCGAGGCTCGCGCGTTGTTCCCCCATCACTTGGACACCATCATCAACGTCCCGGCACCGTCGTGGGACGCCGGCGACCCGCGCACTTATTCGATCGCCGACACGGCCAACGCCTGGCGCAACGCCCTTGACACGACCGTGCTTTCGGCGGTGCTGACGGTACAGGCCGTGGGTGATCACCTGCGCTCCGGTGGCTCCATCGTCAGTGTGGTGACCGAGAACCCGCCGGCGGGCAGCATCGATGCCGCAATCAAGGCGACGCTGTCGAATTGGATTGCGGGACAGGCGACTATCTTCGGCACTCGCGGCATCACGATCAATGCGGTGGCGAGTGGCCGCGGCGCCCAGGCTGGTTACGAAGGGCTCTCGCGCACGCCCCCGTCGGTCGCGGCAGAGGTCGCCCGGTTGGCCCTGTTCTTGACCACTCCGACTGCTCGCCATATCAGCGGCCAGACGTTGCACGTCAGCCAAGGCGCATTGGCTCATTTCGGCTGAGGGCTTAATCCGGGCCGGGCCGTATCCCGCCGCGCGGCGCCGCACTACGGTAGAACGCGTGGCTATTCGACTCGGTTTGCAGATCCCTAACTTCTCCTACGGCACCGGCGTGGAGCAGCTCTTCCCCACCGTCATCGCCCAGGCCCGCGAGGCCGAATCGGCTGGGTTCGACTCGGTCTTCGTGATGGACCACTTCTACCAACTGCCGATGCTGGGCACACCCGACCAGCCGATGCTGGAGGCCTACACCGCGCTGGGTGCGTTGGCCACCGCCACCGAACGAGTTCAGTTGGGCACCTTGGTAACCGGCAACACGTATCGCAACCCCACCCTGCTGGCGAAGATCATCACCACGCTGGACGTGGTGAGCCAGGGCCGCGCGATCTTGGGCATCGGGGCCGGCTGGTTCCAGCTCGAGCATGACCAACTCGGCTTCGAATTCGGAACCTTCACCGACAGGTTCAACCGGCTCGACGAGGCGCTCCAAATCATCGTGCCCATGATCAAAGGCGAGCGGCCGACCTTCTCCGGCAAGTGGTATCACACCACCGAGGCAATGGCCGAACCACGCTTGCGTGACCACATTCCGCTGATGATCGGCGGCAGCGGGGAGAAGAAGACCATCCCCCTCGCGGCACGCCATTTCGACCACCTCAACCTCACCGCCGGATTCGACGAGCTGCCGGCAAAACTCAAGGTCGTGCAGCAGCGGTGTGAGGAGATCGGCCGCGATCCGGCAACGCTGGAGACCAGCACGCTGATCACAGCGGTCGTCGACGAGAACTTCAAAGCGGACCAGATCCCTGCCGAGATGACCCAGCGGATGGTGGTCGGCGGCGCCGAGTCCGTCGCCGACCAAATCAAGAGCAAGGTTTTGGACGCCGGCGTGGACGGGGTGATCATCAACATGCCGTTCTACACACCTGGTGTCATCAACGCGGCCGGCGAAGCGCTGCGTCCGGTCCCGGGGCTTTAACCGTTACCGGGTCGACGAGCATGATGAGTATCACGTCCGCTGAGCAGGGCCGATGCTGGGATGTGGTTGATTACACATGCTTACTACCTGGGTTTCCGGGTATCGGCTTAATAGCGTTTTAGCTATCTGAATCTGAATCCGCGCGTCCAGGAGCCCCCGTCAGGAGCAGCGAAAACATGACCCCCCAGCCAGAAACCGAAGCTGGACCGGAGCGCCGCCACCAAGTTGTCATCATCGGGTCAGGATTCGGCGGACTGAATGCGGCAAAGAAACTCAAGCACGCCAACGTCGACATCAAGTTGATCGCGCGGACCACGCACCACCTTTTCCAGCCGTTGCTGTACCAGGTGGCAACCGGCATCGTGTCTGAAGGCGATATCGCTCCGCCCACCCGGGTCGTCTTGCGCAGGCAGCGTAATGTTCAGGTGTTGCTGGGTGACGTTACGCACATCGATTTAACAGGGCAATTCGTCGTATCGGACTTGCTCGGCCACACCTACGAAACTCCTTATGACACACTGATCGTCGCGGCCGGCGCGGGCCAGTCTTACTTCGGCAACGATCACTTCGCGGAGTTCGCACCCGGTATGAAGTCGATCGACGACGCACTCGAGGTACGGGGACGGATTTTGAGCGCGTTCGAACAAGCCGAACGCTCCCGCGACCCGGAACGACGGGCCAAGCTGTTGACGTTCACCGTTATCGGCGCCGGTCCGACCGGCGTCGAAATGGCCGGGCAGATAGCCGAATTGGCCACCCACACCTTGAAGGGCTCGTTCCGGCACATCGATTCGACCAAGGCGCGGGTGATCCTGCTCGACGCTGCCCCCGCCGTATTGCCCCCGTTCGGCGAAAAGCTCGGTGAGCGGGCCCGCGCACGGCTGGAGAAGATGGGCGTGGAAATTCAGCTGGGCGCGATGGTCACCGACGTGGACCGCAACGGCATCACGGTCAAGGACTCCGACGGCACCATCCGGCGCATCGAGTCTGCGTGCAAGGTGTGGTCCGCCGGGGTGGCCGCCAGCGGGCTCGGTAGCGACTTGGCCGACCAGTCATCGGTCGAACTCGACCGGGCCGGACGAGTCAAGGTGCTGCCCGACCTGTCGATCCCGGGCCACCCCAGCGTGTTCGTCATTGGTGACATGGCCGCCGTCGAAGATGTGCCAGGTGTGGCGCAAGGCGCCATTCAGGGCGCAAAGTACGTCGCCGGCACGATCAAGGCCGAACTCGGCGGGGCCAATCCGGCGGAGCGAGAGCCGTTCCAGTACTTCGACAAGGGTTCGATGGCCACCGTGTCGCGCTTCTCCGCGGTGGCCAAGATTGGCCCGCTGGAGTTCAGCGGCTTCATCGCCTGGCTGATGTGGCTGGTGCTGCACCTGGTGTACCTGGTCGGGTTCAAGACCAAGGTCAGCACGTTGCTGTCGTGGACTGTGACGTTCTTGAGCACGCGGCGCGGCCAGCTCACCATCACTGAGCAGCAGGCGTTCGCCCGAACTCGGCTCGAACAGTTGGCGGTACTGGCGGCCGAGGCGAAACGCCCGGCGGCCCGACGGGCAAGCTGACCGGCCGACTTCGGCTGGGTCGGCTCGGCCTGACCAAAACCATTGGCGCCCATCGCATCTTCGGCGGGCGCCCAGCTAACTCTGGTCGGGGCGCGCCTCGAGATTCTGCAGCCGCACCTGACCGCGTGCCACCACTCGATCCTGCTCGTCGGTGATGGTGACCAACCACAACTGCTGGCGCCGGCCGCGGTGAATCGGCTCGGCGCTGCCGTACACCATCCCCGACCCGATGGAACGCAGAAAATCGGTGTTGTTGTTGACTCCCACCACATTTCCGCCGCCGCGGGTGGCGAGCCAGGTGTAGGCGGCTAAGCTGGCCATGCTCTCGACCATCGAGCAGTACACCCCGCCGTGCACCAGGCCCATCGGCTGTAACAGTTTGGGGGTGACCTCGAGCTGGGCACGGGCGCCGTCGGGGCTGAGTTCGGTGAAGTGAAGCCCTACCTCGCTGTCGAACGGCGCGGTGAAATTCGGCGGCAGGGTCGCTTCCGGCGGGACTGACACGTTCATGTGTTTACACCATCAGCGATTCGGTGACTGGCGGGGCGGAACGCTTTTGCCGAAAACGGGCGAGCCCCGTGCGCTGAGGCACGGGGCTCGCCGATCGAGTAGACCGGGGGTCACTGCAGCCCTCAGGACGCTGCCGCGGTCGTTGTCGCTCGACCCGTCTAGCATAGGGAAGGCTGCCCTAATTTCGCAAGACTTCTTGCCGAGCGTGGCGCGTACCACCGGTACGACCGTCAGTAGTAAAGCGGGGGTAGGCTGGTGTGAACGCTGATGGAGATGAACGACATATGGCCAAACTGACACGGCTGGGCGATTTGGAACGCGCCGTGATGGATCACTTGTGGTCGACACCGGAGCCACAAACGGTTCGGCAGGTCCACGACGATTTGTCGGCCCGACGCGAGCTCGCCTACACCACGGTGATGACCGTGCTGCAACGATTGGCGAAGAAGAACCTGGTCTCCCAGATCCGCGACGACCGGGCGCACCGGTATGCCCCGGTGCACGGCCGCGATGAGCTGGTCGCCGGGCTGATGGTCGATGCGCTGGCCCAGGCCGAAGACTCCGGGAGCAGGCAGGCCGCACTGGTGCACTTCGTCGAGCGGGTCGGCGCGGACGAGGCGGAGGCGCTGCGGCGTGCGCTGGCCGAATTGGAAGCGAATCAACGCAATCACACGCCGTCGTCTGGCGCAGCGGCGGAGGACTGAGGGAGACTGGCAGCGTGTCCGCGCTGGCCTTCACCATCCTCGCGCTGCTGCTGGTCGGCCCGGCGCCGGCCCTCCTGGCACGCGCGACGTGGCCGTTGCGCGCCCCCCGCGCCGCAATGGTGTTGTGGCAGGCCATCGCGCTGGCCGCGGTCCTGTCGGCGTTCAGCGCCGGCATCGCAATCGCCACCCGGCTGCTGATGCCCGGCCCCGACGGGCGGCCCACGACCAGCATCATCGGTGCGGCCGGCCGCCTGGGCTGGCCGCTGTGGGCGGCATACATCGGCGTCTTCGCCCTGACCGTGCTGGTGGGCGCCCGACTGATGATCGCCATGATCCGGGTGGCCATCGCTAATCGTCGACGACGGGCGCATCACCGCATGGTGGTCGATCTGGTCGGTGTCGGACACGACACGGCCCGCTCTCGGCCGTGCGCGCGCACACGCGACCTTCGCGTCTTAGACGTCCCGCAACCGCTCGCCTACTGTCTGCCGGGCGTGCGGAGCCGGGTGGTGGTCAGCGAAGGGACGCTGAGCACGCTCAGCGAGGCCGAAGTCGCGGCCATCCTCACCCACGAGCGAGCTCATCTACGCGCTCGGCACGACCTCGTTCTGGAAGCGTTCACCGCGGTGGACGCCGCCTTCCCGCGCCTGGTCCGCAGCGCCAACGCGTTGCGCGCGGTGCAGCTGCTCGTGGAGCTGCTCGCCGATGACGCCGCGGTGCGCGCGACCGGTCGCACTCCCCTGGCCCGGGCGCTGGTGGCGTGTGCCGCCGGGTGGGCGCCGTCCGGCGCACTGGCGGCAGGCGGCCCCAGCACGGTGGTACGAGTGCGCCGGCTGTCCGGTGGTGGCAACAGCCTGGTGCTGTCGGCGGCCGCGTACCTGGCTGCGGTCGCGGTATTCGTAGTACCCACCGTTGCGCTGGCCGTTCCGTGGCTCACTGAGCTCCGGCGACTGTTCAACGTCTGACGCAGCACAGAGCCGAGCACCGCGGGCGGCCACATGTCCGTTGTGCCACAGTGTGACCGAAGGCTTTCGCAAAGTTCTCCGACCCGAGAGGCGCCCTGACATGCAGGACATGAGTTCGTCGGATTCAAACACTGACACTGCGCAAATCGGCGTGACCGGGCTGGCGGTGATGGGTTCCAACATCGCGCGCAATTTCGCCCGGCACGGCTACACGGTGGCACTGCACAACCGGTCCATCGCCAAGACCGACGCGCTGCTCACAGAGCACGGCGACGACGGCAAGTTCGTGCGCTCGGAAACCATCGCGGAGTTCCTGGACGCGCTGGAGAAGCCGCGGCGGGTGCTCATCATGGTCAAGGCCGGCGACCCCACCGACGCCGTCATCAACGAGCTCGCCGACGCCATGGAAGAAGGCGACATCATCATCGACGGTGGCAACGCCCTCTACACCGACACCATCCGCCGCGAGAAGGCGATGCGCGAGCGCGGCCTGCATTTCGTCGGCGCCGGCATCTCCGGCGGGGAGGAGGGCGCACTCAACGGCCCGTCGATCATGCCGGGCGGTCCGGCCGAGTCGTACAAGTCGCTGGGCCCGCTGCTCGAGGAAATCTCCGCGCACGTCGACGGCGTCCCGTGCTGCACCCACATCGGCCCTGACGGTGCCGGCCACTTCGTCAAGATGGTCCACAACGGCATCGAATACTCCGACATGCAGCTGATCGGCGAGGCCTACCAGCTGCTGCGCGACGGGCTGGGCATGACCGCGGGCGAGATCGCCGACGTGTTCAACGAGTGGAACAAGGGCGACCTGGACAGCTTCCTGGTCGAGATCACCGCGCAGGTGTTGCGTCAGACCGACGCCAAGACCGGCAAACCACTCGTCGACGTCATCTTCGACGAGGCCGAGCAGAAGGGCACCGGGCGATGGACGGTCAAGTCCGCGCTGGACCTCGGTGTCCCCGTCACCGGCATCGCCGAGGCGGTGTTCGCCCGCGCCCTGTCGGGCTCGGTGGCCCAGCGCAAGGCAACCACGGGGCTCGCGTCCGGGCAACTGGGCGAAAAGCCAAGCAACGCAAATCAATTCGTCGAGGACGTCCAGCAGGCTCTGTACGCGTCGAAGATCATCGCTTATGCGCAGGGGTTCAACCAGATTCAGGCCGGCAGCGCCGAGTACGACTGGGGCATCGCCCCAGGTGACCTGGCCACCATCTGGCGCGGCGGCTGCATCATCCGGGCGAAGTTCCTCAACCGCATCAAAGAGGCGTTCGACGAAGACCCCGACCTGCCGACGCTCATCGTCGCGCCGTACTTCCGCAGTGCGATCGAGGTCGCCATCGACGGCTGGCGCCGCGTCGTGGTGACCGCCACGCAACTCGGCATCCCGATTCCCGGCTTCTCCTCGGCGCTGTCCTACTACGACGCGCTACGCACCGAGCGGCTGCCCGCCGCGCTCACCCAGGGCCTGCGGGACTTCTTCGGCGCCCACACCTACGGGCGCATCGACGAGGACCCCGACAAGCGCTTCCACACCCTGTGGAGCGGGGACCGCAGTGAGGTGCCCGCGTAGCCGGGTACACCGAGGGCATAAGGGGGCTTGAAGTATGTTGGGGCGATTGCGATGAGATTCCTGGACGGGCATCGGCCCGGGTACGACCTGACCTACAACGATGTCTTCATCATGCCCAACCGGTCGGAGGTCGCTTCGCGCTTCGGCGTTGATTTGTCCACCGTCGACGGCTCTGGCACCACGATCCCGGTCGTGGTCGCCAACATGACCGCGGTGGCCGGCCGGCGGATGGCCGAAACGGTAGCCCGGCGAGGTGGACTGGTCATCCTGCCGCAGGATCTCCCGATCACCGCGGTCGAGCAGACGGTGCAGTTCGTCAAGAGCCGTGACCTGATTCTTGACACCCCGGTCGTCTTAGAACCCGACGACTCGGTGTCGGACGCGACCGCGCTGATCCACAAGCGCGCGCACGGTGTCGCCGTCGTGGTTTTTGAGGGCCGTCCGATCGGTTTGGTCAGCGAATCCTCGTGTCTCGGGGTGGACCGCTTCACCAGGGTGCGCGACGTGGCGACGACCGACTTCGTCACCGCGCCCGTGGGCACCGAGCCGCGCAAGATCTTCGACCTACTCGAGCACGCCCCGATAGGGGTGGCGGTCGTGACGAATGCGGACGGCACGCTGGCGGGAGTGCTGACCCGCACCGGGGCCATCCGGGCTGGCCTCTACGTCCCGGCGACCGACGCCGACGGGCGGCTGCGCGTGGGCGCGGCCGTCGGTATCAACGGTGACGTGGGAGCCAGGGCGCGGTCCTTGGTGGAGGCGGGTGTCGACCTCCTCGTCATCGATACCGCGCACGGGCACCAGGTCAACACGCTCGAAGCGATCCGCATCGTCTCGTCACTGGATCTGGGTGTGCCGCTGGCGGCGGGAAACGTCGTTTCGGCCGAAGGCACCCGGGACCTGCTGGGCGCCGGGGCGACCATCGTCAAGGTCGGCGTCGGACCCGGTGCGATGTGCACCACCCGGATGATGACCGGTGTGGGCCGCCCGCAATTTTCGGCTGTGATCGAATGCGCTTCCGCTGCAAAGCAATTGGGCGGATACGTGTGGGCCGACGGCGGTATCCGCCATCCGCGGGATGTGGCACTGGCGCTGGCCGCCGGGGCGTCCAACGTGATGATCGGCTCGTGGTTCGCTGGCACGTATGAGTCGCCTGGGGACCTGATGCGCGACCGTGACGACCAGCCGTACAAGGAGAGCTACGGGATGGCGTCCAAGCGTGCGGTGGTCGCGCGCAGCGGTGCCGACACCGCGTTCGACCGCGCCCGCAAAGCGTTGTTCGAGGAAGGCATTTCGACGTCGCGGATGGGGCTAGACCCCAACCGTGGCGGTGTCGAGGATCTGCTCGATGAGATCACCTCCGGCGTGCGCAGCACGTGTACCTATGTCGGCGCGTCCACGCTGGCGGAGTTGCATGAGTTGGCGGTCATCGGGGTGCAGTCGACCGCGGGTTTCGCCGAGGGGCATCCGCTGCCGCTGGGTTGGTGAGCGCCGTGCGGTCGGTAGTCGCGGGCTACCATAAGGCAGCAAAGACACGGGCAACCGCGTCCACTCCGATACCAGGCGGCGAAAGGATTGACGTGCCGCAGGCAGCCGTGCAGGCCATCGGCTTCTGGGCGGAGCGGCAGTCCGACGAGCCGGCCGATGCGGAGCCTCCTCCGGCAGGCTCATCATGGCCATCGGCCACCGGGCGGCGTAATCCATGAACGTCACCGTCACCGTGATCAGCGTCTTGGCTATCGCGGTGCTGATCTTCGGCAACGCGGTCTTGGTCGCCGCGGAGTTCTCGCTCACGACGCTGGACCGCAGCACGGTGGAAGCCAATGCCCGCCGTGGTGGACGCCGCGACCGCTGGATCCGGTACGCCCACCACCGGCTGTCGTTTGAGTTGTCGGGCGCTCAACTGGGAATCTCCGCCACCACACTGGCGGCCGGTTACCTGACCGATCCGATGCTGGCCGACCTGCCGCATCCATGGTTGGACGCGATCGGCGTGTCCGACCGGGTGGCCGACGCGATCATGGCCTTCCTGGCGCTGGTGGTGGTCACTTCGGTGTCGATGGTGTTCGGCGAACTGGTCCCGAAATATCTCGCGGTGGCCCGGCCGCTCTCCACGGCCCGGGCCGTGGTGGCTCCCCAACTGCTGTTCTCGTTTCTTCTCACCCCGGCTATCCGGTTGACCAACGGCGCGGCGAACTGGATCGTTCGCCAGTTGGGCATCGAGCCGGCCGAGGAGCTGCGATCCGCTCGGACGCCGCAGGAATTGCTGTCGCTGGTGCGTTCTTCGGCGCGCAGTGGCGCCCTGGATGCCGCGACCGCCTCGCTGGTACGTCGATCCCTGCAGTTCGGCAGCCTGACCGCCGAGGAACTGATGACGCCGCGGTCAAAGATCGTGGCGCTGCAGACCGATGACACGGTCGCCGACCTGGTTGCCGCGGTCGCCGAATCGGGCTTCTCCCGGTTTCCCATTGTCGATGGCGACCTGGACGAAACCGTCGGCATCGTGCACGTCAAACAGGTTTTGACGATTCCGCCGGCCGACCGCGGGCACACGCTGCTGACCACGGTCGCGCAACCTGTTCCGGTAGTGCCTTCGACGCTGGACGGTGACGCGGTCATGGCCGAGATCCGCGCCAACAACCTGCAAACCGCAATGGTCGTGGACGAATACGGCGGTATCGCTGGCATGGTGACCGTCGAAGATCTGATCGAAGAGATCGTCGGTGACGTTCGCGACGAGCACGATGACGCCACTCCCGATGTGGTGCCCGCTGGAACGGGTTGGCGGGTATCCGGTCTGCTGCGCATCGACGAGGTGGCCACCGCGACCGGATTTCGGGCTCCAGAAGGCCCGTACGAGACGATCGGGGGGCTGGTGCTGCGCGAACTCGGCCATATTCCGGTGGCCGGTGAGACGGTGACCCTGCCCGCTTTGGACGCCGACGGGCTGTTGGATACTTCAATCCGTTGGCAGGCCACCGTGATTCGGATGGACGGTCGCCGGATCGACTCGCTGGAGCTGACCGAACTGCCCGGTCACGCCGAAAACCTCAGGGTGGGGGCTGAGCGGTGAGCGACACCATGGGTGTGCTGCTGGCGATCGTGCTGATCGGGGTGAACGCATTCTTCGTCGGAGCCGAATTCGCCCTGATTTCGGCCCGCCGCGACCGGCTGGAGGCGCTGGCCGAGCAGGGCAAAGCCAGAGCGGTCACCGTGATCCGCGCCGGTGAGCAGCTGCCGGCCATGCTGGCCGGGGCGCAGTTGGGCGTCACCGCGGCATCGCTGCTACTCGGGCGGATCGGCGAGTCAGCGGTCTCCAACCTGCTGCGCACCGCCCTCGGCCTGACTGGCATGCACCCCGCCTTGCTGCACACGTTGTCGCTGGCGATCGCGCTGGCGATCGTGGTGACGCTGCACGTACTGCTGGGTGAGATGGTGCCGAAGAACATCGCGCTGGCCGGTCCCGAGCGCGCCGCGATGCTCCTGGTGCCGCCGTACCTGGCCTATGTGCGGGCCGCCCGTCCCTTCATCGTGTTCTACAACAAGTGCGCCAGCGGGGTCGTGCGTGCGCTGGGCGTCGAGCCCAGGGAGGAGCTGGAGGTCGCGGTCTCGCCGCTCGAGCTGAGCGAGTTGATCGCCGAATCGGAGTCGCAAGGCTTGCTGGACCCCGAAGAACACACCAGGCTGACCCGGGCACTGCAGATTCGCACCCGGGTGGTCGGTGATGTGGCGGTGCCGCTGGCCGAGGTCCACGCCGTACCGGTGGCCGCCGCGGGCTCCGGGCCGACGGTCGGGGCAGTCGAGCAAGCCTTGGCGCAGACCGGTTACTCCCGGTTTCCTGTTGCCAACGTCAACGGTGACTTCATCGGCTACCTCCACATCAAGGACGTGCTGACGCTCGGCGACGATCCACAGACGGTGATCGATCTCGCGATGGTGCGACCTCTTCCGCGGCTGCCTAAGTCGCTGCCGCTGGCCGACGCGCTGTCGCGGATGCGCCGCAGTAACAGCCATTTGGCGCTAGTGACCGACGACGGTGGCCGTGTGGTCGCAATGGTGGCGATGGAAGACCTGGTCGAAGACCTCGTCGGGACCATGCGCGAGGCATAGCGGTACTGGTCGGCGGGTAGGGCTGCATGCAGCCCGTATGATCTCCAACGGCTACCAGTCAAGAAAGTGCTGGGGGGCACTGGACGGCAAAGGGATCGCGGCGGGCAGCCACGCGTTGCTGGAAGCGGATCCCGGGACTGGCCGCAGCGCCATCGTTAAGGTGTCAGCGCGGCTTGACCTGCTGTAGGGGTCGGGTGGATACGCTCGCCAGGGCGCTGCTCGGTAGGCTGAGAACATTGCCGCTCTGTGCCAATGGTGGCCCAGTGAGGCCTCTTATGGAGGAGAAACATGACTGATCGCGTGTCGGCGGGGAACTTGCGCGTCGCCCGAGTGCTCTACGACTTCGTGAACAACGAGGCCCTGCCCGGCACGGATATCGACCCGGACAGCTTCTGGGCCGGCCTCGACAAAGTGGTCACCGACCTCACGCCGAAGAACCAGGACCTGCTGAACCGCCGCGACGAGCTGCAGGCCCAGATCGACAAATGGCACCGGCACCGCGTGATCGAGCCGATCGACCCGGAGGCTTACCGCCAGTTCCTCGGCGACATCGGCTATCTGCTCCCCGAACCCGACGACTTCACCATCACCACCTCCGGCGTCGACCCGGAAATCACCACGACCGCCGGCCCCCAGCTGGTGGTGCCGGTTACCAATGCACGGTTCGCGCTCAACGCGGCCAACGCGCGCTGGGGCTCGCTGTACGACGCCCTCTACGGCACGGACGTGATCCCCGAGACCGACGGCGCCGAACAGGGCACCGGCTACAACAAGGTCCGCGGCGACAAGGTCATCGCCTACGCGCGGGAGTTCCTCGACGAGGCGGTGCCCCTGTCCTCGGGTTTGTGGGCGAACGCGACCGGCCTCAGCATCGTCGATGGCCAGCTGGAAATCGCCCTCGGTGACGGGGCCACCGGGCTGGCCGACCCGGAGAAATTCGTCGGGTACAGCGGCGAGCTCGGCGACCCAGCCTGGTCGGTGCTGCTGGTCAACCACGGGCTGCACATCGAGGTCCAGGTCGACCCCGAATCGCCGATCGGCAAGACCGACCGCGCCGGTATCAAGGACGTCGTCCTGGAGTCGGCAGTGACCACCATCATCGACTTCGAGGACGCGGTGGCGGCCGTCGACGCCGACGACAAGGTCCGCGCCTACCGCAACTGGTTGGGCCTGAACAAGGGCGACCTTGCCGCCGAGGTGGACAAGGACGGCAAGACGTTCACCCGGGTCCTCCACCACGACCGGCAGTACACCACCCCCGGGGGTGACGTGCGCGAGTTGCCCGGACGCGCTTTGCTTTTCGTCCGCAACGTAGGCCACTTGATGACCAACGACGCCATCGTCGACGCCGATGGCAACGAGGTTTTCGAGGGCATCATGGATGCGCTCTTGACCGGTCTGTGCGCCATCCACGGGCTCAAGGTCAGCGATGCCAACGGCCCGCTGTTGAACAGCCGCACCGGGTCGATCTACATCGTCAAGCCGAAGATGCACGGCCCAGACGAGGTCGCCTTCACCACCGAGCTGTTCAGCCGGGTGGAGGATATGCTCGGCCTGCCGCAGACCACGCTGAAGGTCGGGGTGATGGACGAGGAGCGGCGCACCACGCTCAACCTCAAGGCGTGCATCAAGGCCGCCGCCGACCGGATCGTGTTCATCAACACCGGCTTCCTGGACCGCACCGGCGACGAGATCCACACCTCGATGGAGGCCGGGCCGATGGTGCGCAAGGGCACCATGAAGAGCCAGCCGTGGATCTTGGCCTACGAGGACAACAACGTCGACGTCGGCCTGGCCGCCGGCTTCGCCGGGCACGCCCAGATCGGCAAGGGCATGTGGACGATGACGGAGCTGATGGCCGACATGGTCGAGCAGAAGATCGGCCAGCCGAGGGCCGGCGCCAGCACCGCCTGGGTGCCCTCGCCGACCGCGGCGACTCTGCACGCCCTGCACTACCACCAGGTCGACGTCATCGCGGTGCAGAAGGAGCTGGCCGGTAAGAAACGGGCCACGATCGAGCAGCTGCTCACGATTCCGCTGGCGAAGGAGCTGGCCTGGGCGTCCGAGGAGATCCGCGAGGAGGTCGACAACAACTGTCAGTCCATCCTCGGCTACGTGGTGCGCTGGATCGACCAGGGCGTCGGCTCCTCCAAGGTGCCGGACATCCACAACGTCGCGCTGATGGAAGACCGCGCCACCCTGCGGATCTCCAGCCAGCTGCTGGCCAACTGGCTGCGTCATGGCGTGATCACCAGTGAGGATGTCCGGGCCAGCCTGGAGCGCATGGCCCCGATGGTCGATCAGCAGAACGCCGGCGACGAGAACTATCGGCCGATGGCACCCAACTTCGACGACAGCATCGCGTTTTTGGCCGCCCAAGAGCTGATCTTGTCGGGCGGACAGCAGCCCAACGGGTACACCGAGCCGATCCTGCATCGCCGTCGGCGCGAGTTCAAGGCGCGCGCCGCGCAATCGGACTGAGCCGGGTCAGTGAAACGGGCTCAAAACCTGCAGCAGTTCGGCGGATGACTAAAATCGGCGCCGAGTTCAGGACAAAACGCGTGATGGATGGACAGAAAGGCGGCGGGCATCACTATGGGTAGGCACAGTTTGCCCGACCCCGAGGACTCCGTCGGCGAACTGTCTGACGACTACGTTGCCGACGATCCGCATCCTTCCGCCGAGACGGGCCAGCATTACCGCGATGCCGCCGGCGAGGATCGGGGCTACCACGACGCCGACGACGACTACGCGGCCGACAAGGGCGACGCGGCTGGCGATGAAAACTACGCGGCCGGCGCCGACGACTACCCCGAGTTTCCGCCGCGCCAGCCGGGCCCTACCGGCTCGGAGCCGCCGGCCTTCGCCGCGTCCCTATTTCGGCGCGGGCACCGGGGACTCGGCGATTGGCGGGGCGGTCATCGGAGCCAGGGCGGGCGCCGCGGGGTCAGCATCGGTGTGATCGTTGCCCTGGTTGCCGTTGTCGTGGTGGTGGGCACGGTCATCTTGTGGAGTTTCTTCGGCGATGCCTTGTCCAACCGCTCCCATAAGGCCGCCGGGCGTTGTGTGGGGGGTAACGAGACAGTCGCGGTGGTTGCCGACCCGTCGATCGCCGATTCCGTGCAGCAGTTCGCGGAAAGCTACAACGCGTCGGCGGGCCCGGTCGGCGATCACTGCGTGGTGGTGAGCGTCAAGCCAGCCGGCTCCGAGGCCGTCCTCAACGGCTTCATCGGCAAGTGGCCCGCCGAACTCGGCGGGCAACCGGCTTTGTGGGTTCCGGGCAGCTCGATCTCGGCCGCGCGGCTCGCCGGATCCACGGCTCAGAAAACGATCACCGAAAGCCGGTCATTGGTCACGTCACCGGTGGTGCTCGCCATCCGCCCGCAACTCCAGCCAGCGCTGGCCAACCAGAACTGGGCGGCACTGCCCGGACTGCAAACCAACCCGAACGCATTGGCTGGCTTGAACTTGTCGGCATGGGGCTCGCTGCGACTGGCGCTGCCGATGAACGGCGACAGTGACGCAACGTTTCTGGCCGGCGAAGCGGTAGCGGCGGCGTCGGCACCCCCCGGCGCACCGGCAACACAGGGCACCGGCGCGGTGCGCTCTTTGCTGAACGCCCAACCCAAATTGGCGGACAACTCGCTGTCTGAGGCGATGAACACGCTGCTCAAGCCCGGCGACCCGGCGACCGCACCGGTGCACGCGGTCATCACCACCGAGCAGCAGCTGTTCCAGCGTGGCCAGTCGTTGCCAGATGCCAAGAGCGCGTTGAGTTTCTGGCTACCGCCCGGGGCGGCGCCGGTCGCCGACTATCCCACGGTCCTGCTCAGTGGTTCGTGGCTGACGTCGGAGCAGACTTCGGCGGCCAGCGAGTTCGCCCGGTTCATGCACAAGCCCGAGCAACTCGCCAAGCTGGCCAAAGCGGGCTTCCGGGTCAACGGAGTCAAACCGCCGAGCAGCCCGGTCACCACGTTCCCGGCGCTGCCGTCGACGCTCTCGGTGGGCGACGACGCGATGCGCGCCACCCTGGCCGAGGCCATGGCCACTCCATCGAGTGGGATCGCCGCGACGATCATGCTCGATCAGTCGATGCCGGGCCAGGAAGGCGGAAAGACCAGGCTGGCGAATGTGATTGCGGCGCTCCAGGACAAGATCAAAACGATGCCGGGCAACTCTGTGGTGGGGTTGTGGACTTTCGACGGACACGAAGGCCGCTCGGAGGTGGCCAGTGGTCCGCTGGCCGACCCTGTCAATGGCCAGCCACGCTCGGCGGCATTGGCGGCCGCGCTGGACAAGCAGTTTTCGTCGACCGGCGGTGCGGTGTCGTTTACCACGCTGCGCATGATCTACCAAGAAGCGCAAACGAATTACCATGCCGGCCAGACGAATTCGATTCTGGTGATCACGGCTGGGCCCCACACCGACCAAACCCTGGACGGTCCGGGGCTGCAAGATTTCATCCGCAAAAGCGCAGACCCGGCCAAACCCATCGCGGTAAACGTCATCGATTTCGGCGCCGACCCGGACCGGGCGACGTGGGAAGCGGTCGCGCAACTCAGTGGCGGCAGCTACCAGAACCTCGCCACATCGGCCTCCCCTGACCTGGCCGCGGCGGTCAACGTCTACCTGGGCTGACGAGCAGGGCCGGTGCTTAAGCGCCGCAGTAGTAGTGACTTGTGTCGTTGGCGTTGCAGTACGGGAACTGCTGCTCCTTACCACGGCTCAGCTGCAGGCCCTGCCCGCCCCCGACAAGGGTGACCGTCACGCCCTGGCCGCGTTCGCCGCCCGGGTTAGCCAGCTTGCGTGACGCTGCCGGACAGGTACACGCGCTAAACGCGCCGATCACCCGCGTGCGGCACCCTCCTGACAACGCGAGATCGTGCTCAACCACGATGACGTCAGCGGAAACCACGCGGTCACCATCGACACTGGCGACAATTTCCTCATCACCGATTTGAGATCGGCCAACGGCGTCGAAGTCAAACACCGACGACTCCGCCCCAGCGCACCCCGCCCGGCGGTGACCAGATCGACATTTGCGGTCACCGATTCACGTTTGAAATCCAACGGATTTCGGCCGACCCGATGTTGCGGGCCGCACCTAGATCTTCGCGGCCCGGCCGGACAAGCACCTCAGTCCCGTAGCGTGCGCCCCTCCGCGTCGGGGACCTTGCCCATGAGGATCGTGATTCCGTCGATTAGCGGCCACAAGGCGCCTATACCGCAAGTACACACGGTCACCACGATCTGGATGATGGCGATGTTGGTGTAGCCAGGGTAGAAGCGACCCACCGCAAAAGTGGAGAGGAAAATCTGCAGTAGTCCGGCTACAACCTTGCTCTTATCCGACGGCGGGCGGCCGTACGCGTCCACCCCGTAACCAGCGCCACCATACGGCGCGACGCCGGCGCTTGTGGCCGGAACGTCGGTGCGCCATTGCTGGCCATCCCAATACATCTGGTTGGGTCCGCCGTTCGGGTCGGGGTACCAACCGGCCGCCGGTTGTCCGCTAGTCATATTGTTGCCCTCTCTGTTGAAAGGTTCCGGGTTTTTTGCCGGGGGTCTGGGGTTGCGGCCGTAGCGTTCTCGCGTCACGGCCACCGGGCCGCGGCAGCCGGTTAGCATACAATGCTGACCTGCACGCCTTGAAAGATTCTTAAAGCGTCGTGCCGTCCTGTACCGGCTCCGTTCGGCGCCGCAGATACCAATCAAATGGCGAACACGGCGCGGAGGGCCCGTGGGGGCACCCTATTCCGTCTAGCGGTGGATTGCCCGTCGATCAACAGAATCGTATTTTTGGAGCAATCCCCGCCCCTAAGACGTCGGTAAGCTTCTAATAGGCCTGTTTCAGTGTCTTTGATCGGTCGATCCAAAGTCGCACAACGCCCACGGCGGCGACAACAACCCCTAGCCCGTACAAAAATAACCCAACCCCGGGCGTGACGCTTACGACGTCCCCGCCCTTGTTGTTTTCCGAAGAGACGTTCAAGAACCACACCACTGTCAGGGCACCGAGTAAACCGACCACGATGCTCAGTCCAATGAGCCGGCTGCTGGCTAATTCAGATCCCGTCAGGGCGGGAAATGCCAAGAACACGGCCAACGCGACCAAGACGATGACGACGGCCTTTGCCGCACCGGTCGTGGGAAGCTGTTGCGAGGCCAGAGTTTCCCCAAACAGCTTGACGCTCTCGGTTGCAAACGGCAGAAAGGTTGCAATGACGGTGAGTACCAGGCCGCCGAGCAGAAGCCAGACGCTAACTGAAAACTTCGCAGCGTGGCCCTTAACCGTCGCGAGGCCATCAGACGCCATTTGACCACCAGCGGCCGGAGCCTGGGGGCCGGGAGGAGGCCAGTGGTGGGCGGCCGGCTGCGAGGGATTCTCAGCCCCGTACGCTGCCGCCGCTGGTGAATACGCTGGCGGGGGCGGCAGATTCAATGGTGGAGGCGGCGGCACGGGGGAAGGCTGCTCCGCCGGAGCCGCGCCGTGCGGAGGCGCAGGCGGGGGCAGATTGGGCGGCGGTGGCGGTTGTTGCTGCGGCGGCGTGACCGGTGGTCGTCCGGCGTGCGCGGCGGGCTTTCCCTGGCGGTGCGGTGTCCATTCTTGACCGTTCCAATAGCGCTGCGCGTTTGAATCTTGTGGGTCGTCATACCAGCCGGGCTGGTTGGGGGTCGTCATGGACAGAACCTTCCGGTTGACTGAAATGCAGCCGTGACATGGACAATAGCGCGCCCAGCCACAAGTCCGTGACATTTAGCGCCATTTAGTCTGGACATGCCTGGTCAGCCGACGCGGCCTCCGCTTGGCCGCAGACGGTCCCGAGACCCAGGTCGATTCCATGAGCACGGCATGTTTGCGAAATACGCAAGTGGATAAATGGTTTGACATAAAAATCGTTCCCAGCCGACCAGGAGTCAGCGCACGGGGAGAGCGGTGTCGGCGTTCAATGTCCGGCGGCGCAGTCCGGCGCGGAATTGCAGGCCAGACTCGCGTATTTCTAGTTGCCGTTCTCTTTGACAAATGGCCACGTTTGTGTGTCCGACTTCCCTGGCAACTTGGAATATGTGAAGTGGCGGCAACAGTCGGGTGCTGAAGCTGGCGGCGGGCTCGAGCACGCCGGCCGTGCTGGCGTCTTCCGGGTTGAAGGATCCGCGTGGTGTCGCGGGAGAGACACTGCCGGCAACGTCTACGTCACCGACACCGGCGGCAACCGGGTGCTGGAACTGGCTGCGGGGTAAGGCGACCGGAGCTCGATGTCACACGTCGGGCATACCATCGTGAGCGCCAACCCGAAGGAGCGCCATGACAATTGATTTCACCCCGGATCCCCGGCTATATCCATTCTAGTCGCGCTGGTTCCTCAGCTCACAAGGACGCATTCACTACATCGACGAAGGTGACGGGCCCCCGCTGCTTTTGTGCCACGGGAACCCGACCTGGAGCTTCCTGTATCGCAACATCGTCATCGCGCTGCGCAACCGATTCCGTTGCATCGCACCGGATTACCTTGGCTTCGGGCTGTCGGACCATCCAGCGGAGTTCGGTTACACGATCGACGAGCACGCCCGGGTGGTCGGCGAGTTCGTCGACCACCTCGGCCTGGACGGCTACCTGACGATGGGTCAGGACTGGGGCGGTCCCATCAGCATGGCCGTCGCCGTGGACCGGGCCGAGCGGGTACGAGGGATCACGCTGGGCAACACCTGGTTGTGGCCGACGGACGAACTCGGCATGAAGATATTCAGCCGGGTAATGTCCAGCCCCCCGCTGCAATTCGCGATCTTGCAGCGCAACTTCTTCGTCGAGCGGCTCATCCCCGCAGGCGTCCAGCATCGGCTAAGTCAGGCGGTGATGGAGCACTACCGCGCCGTGCAGCCCAACCCTGACGCGCGCAAGAGCGTCGCCGAGATGCCCAAGCAACTCTTGGCCGCCCGCCCGCTGCTGGCACGGCTGGGTCGCGAGGTACCGGACAAGCTCGGTGCCAAACGAGCGCTGATCGTCTGGGGCATGAAGGACTTCGCCTTTCGCGACCACGTCCTCGTCGAGCTGCCCACCGCCGAACACTTCATCCAGGAGGATGCGCCCGAGCGGATCGCCGCGGCGATCAGTGACCGGTTCGGCTGACGACCACTACGTCGTTACGCGAACGCCTCTACCGGCGGGCACGAGCAGACCAGGTGGCGATCGCCGTAGGCACCGTCGATACGACGCACCGGCGGCCACACTTTGGGCCGGAAGTTCGTGCCCAGCGGGTAGGCCGCCTCGGCACGGGTGTAGGGGTGCTCCCACTCGGACACCAGCAGGCAATCGGCGGTGTGCGGTGCTCCCCGCAGCGGATTGTCTTCAACAGACCACAGCCCGGCCGCCACTTTGTCGATCTCACCGCGAATGGCGATCATCGCGTCGCAGAAGGCATTTACCTCCGTCAGGCTCTCGCTCTCGGTGGGCTCCACCATCAGCGTGCCCGCCACCGGGAAGCTCATGGTGGGGGCGTGAAAGCCGTAGTCTGCCAACCGTTTTGCAACATCGTCGACGGTTACCCCGGTTGACTTGGTGATCGGACGCAGATCCAGGATGCATTCGTGGGCGACCATGCCGTTCTCGCCGGTGTAGAGCACCGGGAAGTACTCGTCGAGGCGCCGGGCGATGTAGTTGGCCGAGGTGATCGCGGTCAGCGACGCCGCCCGCAACCCATCGGCACCCATCATCCGGATGTAGGCCCAGCTGATCGGCAGGATCGAAGCCGAGCCATAGGGCGCCGACGACACCGGATGCCCTTGCGGCAACTCGGGAGCAAACGGATGCCCGGGCAAAAACGGTGCCAAATGGGAACGCACCGCCACCGGCCCGACTCCTGGTCCCCCGCCCCCGTGCGGAATGCAGAACGTCTTGTGCAGGTTCAAGTGGCTGACATCGCCGCCGAACTTGCCCGGGCGGGCCAGACCGACCAGCGCGTTGAGGTTAGCGCCGTCAACGTACACCTGACCGCCGGCGTCGTGGACGGCCGCGCAAATCTCGGCGATGTCATGCTCAAACACGCCGTGCGTTGACGGATAGGTGATCATCAGCGCCGACAGCCGGTCGCCGTGTTCGCCCACTTTGGCGCGCAGGTCGTCCAGATCGACGTCGCCATTGTCGTGGCAGGCCACCACCACCACCCGCATACCGGCCAAGGCCGCCGACGCCGCGTTGGTGCCGTGCGCGCTGGACGGGATCAGGCAGATATCACGGTGCGGTTCATCGCGGCTGGCGTGGTAGTCGTGGATGGCCAACAGGCCGGCGTACTCGCCTTGCGAGCCGGCGTTGGGTTGCAGCGAGATGGCGTCATAACCGGTGATCCGCACCAGCCAGCTTTCCAGGTCGCTGATGAGCTGACGCAGCCCCGGGGTGTCCGATGCCGGCGCGAAAGGATGCTGGCGCGCGAACTCCGGCCAGGTGATCGGTTCCATCTCGGCGGCGGCGTTGAGTTTCATGGTGCATGAACCCAGCGGAATCATGCTGCGATCCAAGGCGATATCTTTGTCCGCCAGGGCGCGCAGGTAGCGCATCATCGCCGTCTCGGTGCGGTACCGCTTGAAGGCGGGATGGGTCAGGAACTCCGACGTCCGGGTGGCGATGTCCCGGTTATCACCGTTCGCCGGTTCGGCGGCCGCCGCGCCGAAGGACTCCACGACGATGGCCACGTGCTCGTCGGTGGTGGCTTCGTCGCAGGATACCGACACGTGGTCGGCGTCGACGCGCCACAGGTTGACGCCTTTGCCCTTCGCCGCCGCGATCACCTCGTCGGCGCGGTTGGCAACCCGCGCCAGCACGGTGTCGAAGTACCTGTCGTGTACCAGCGCATCACCCAGTGCGGCACCGATTTTCATGGCCTGCGCGTGCACTCGCCGGGCGATCCGGGTCAGTCCGTCCGCGCCGTGATAGCTGGCGTACATCGCCGCCAGCACCGCCAGCAGCACCTGCGCGGTGCAGATGTTGCTGGTCGCCTTGTCTCGGCGGATGTGCTGCTCGCGTGTCTGCAGCGCCAGCCGGTAGGCCGGAGACCCGTCAGCATCCATCGACACGCCGACCAGCCGGCCGGGCAGCTGGCGGGCATGCTTGGCGTGCACGGACAGGTATCCGGCATGCGGCCCGCCGAATCCCATTGGAACACCGAATCTTTGGGTAGTGCCGAAGGCGACGTCGGCGCCGATCTCGCCGGGCGGCGTAATCAGCGTCAAGGCCAGCAGGTCGGCGCCGATGGCGACCAGCGCGCCGCGCTCGTGTGCCTGCTGGACCAGGCCGGACCAGTCGATAATGCGGCCGCTGGCGCCGGGCAGCTGGGCGATGACGCCGAAGAACTCACCGTCCGGCAGGCCCTCGCGCAGATCCGCGGTGACGATCTCGATGCCCAACGGCCGGGCCCGTGTTGCGATCACGGCTGCGGTCTGGGTGAATACATCGGCGTCCACGGCGAGTCGGTTCGCCGTGCCGCGAGCGGCGCGGTGCATCAACGTCATGGCCTCGGCGGCAGCGGTGCCCTCGTCGAGCATCGAGGCGTTGGCCACTTCCAGTCCGGTCAGGTCGGCCACCATCGTCTGGAAGTTCAGCAGCGCTTCCAACCGGCCCTGGCTGATCTCGGGTTGATACGGCGTGTAGGCGGTGTACCAGGCAGGGTTCTCCAGGACGTTGCGCACCAACACCGGCGGTGTGAGCGTGTCGTAATAGCCCTGCCCGATCATCGAGACGGCCACCGTATTGGCGTCGGCCAGCGCGCGCAGCTCCGCCAGCGCCTCGGTCTCGCTGACCGCCGGCGGCAATCCGTTCAAACCCGGCACGGTGCCGCGGTCCGTGGGCTTATCGAGAATTCCGTTCGGAACCGCCTTGGCGGCCAGCTCGTCGAACGAGTCCACACCGATAACGGCGAACATGGCCGCAACGGCCTGACGGTCCGGACCGATGTGCCGGGCTGCGAAGGTGGATTGATCGGGCACTGGCGAACTCCTGATTTCGGCGTCACAGAGGCAGAGGACTAAGCGGCCCTCTCCCTCTGTCTTCACCCGTTCGCCAGGCGCCTGAGAGATTCGGCACGAGGTCGCCCGTGCGCCTTTCCCCATCGGCGGGTGCGGACCATTACGGCCCCGCACCGCTTTCCAGAGGCATCGTTAACTCGCGCGGTCCGGGTGCCTGAGAGGTTGACGGAGAGGTGTTGCTCCTTCGGCGTCCGTGACTGGCGATCACGGAACTCTCCCGCTCGAGTGCGATGCGTCGCCCAGTTTACCCGGCGAGTCAGCCGATCTTGCGATCGCGATGCTTGCGCCGCGACGCCAACTCGTCTTCTGGGGCGGCAATCGACTCGCCGCCGTCCGCCCGCTCACCGTGGAAATCGGCGATCACGCCGGTCAGCTCCCGCATGGCGCCGGATACGGCGATGCCGAACACGCCCTGGCCGCCCTGCAGCAGGTCGACGACCTCCTCAGCCGAGGTGCACTCATAAACCGTGGTGCCGTCGGAGAACAACGTGATGTTGGCCAGGTCCTGCACGCCGCGCTGACGCAGATGGTCGACCGCTACCCGGATGTTGTGCAGCGAGATACCGGTGTCGAGCAATCGCTTGACGATCTTGAGAACCAGGATGTCCTTGAACGAGTAGAGCCGCTGGCTGCCCGAGCCTGCCGCGCTGCGGATCGAGGGAACCACCAACGACGTACGCGCCCAATAGTCCAGCTGGCGGTAGGTGATGCCGGCGATTTGACATGCGCTCGGCCCGCGGTAGCCCACCAGTTCATCCGGCACCGAATCGTCGGGGAACAGCCCCGGTTGCACCGGCGCCTCCGTCGCGGTGCCGCCGGTGTCACTGGTCGAGGTACTCGCGTGGTCAGCTAAGTCCAGCTGCTCTTGACGTGGCTGCTCGCTCACGGTGGTTCCTCTCGCCGATCGCGCTTCGTTAGTAGCTGCGTCTCTGGCTGCGTCGCAGCCACGTATGTCAGGCCCGAGTGCTAGAGAGCTTACGCTTTTCGATAGCTATCGCGCCTTTAAAGTCGTGATCAAAGTATGGCCGCCGCCGGGCTAAGTGAGAGCGCTATCCGCCAGGCGTGTCGACATCGCGGTGCCAGTTGAGATACATCCGTGATGTCGCTGTCCAGCCTAGCCCCCTGCCGAGCGTCGACCCAACAAGTCGACGTCGGCCCACCCAAACTAGGTGGCCTTGAAATCGTCCGGGGACACGCTGTCGAGAAACTCTTTGAACTTCTCCACCTCGTCCTCGCGGACCGCGGTACCGCCTTCTTCGTCGCTCTCGTCGGGGATCAGCAGCCCTGCCTGTGCCAGGACGGCCTCCTCGACGTAGATCGGAACCCCCACGCGCAGCGCAATCGCCACCGAGTCCGAAGGGCGCGCCGAGACGGTGATGTTTCGGTCGAAGACCAGGTCAGCGTAGAAAGTGCCTTCTTGGAGGTCGACGATCCGCACCTCTTTCAGCGAATGTCCAAGCGCGGCAATGACATCCCTGATCAGGTCATGCGTCAGCGGGCGGGGCGGCTCGACGCCTTGCTGCTCGAGCGCGATGGCAGCGGCCTCGGACTGGCCGATCCAAATTGGCAGGTACCGGTCACCGTTGGTTTCGCGCAGTAGCAGCACTGGTTGGTTCTGCGGCTGCTCGACGCGAATGCCGACAACACGAACTTCACCCATTTGTGTCTGCCCTCCGCATATGGTGCCGTGTCGGACTGGTTCTTGGTGCGACGACGAGGCGAAATATCGCTGTGTCGCCGTACACCGAGCTATCGACCGAAGTCTAGTCCTCAGCGATGCAGAACGTCGCGAACGGCAGATTTGACCAACGACGTGTGCAGCGTGATTGCGAGTGCGGCGACCTCACGGGCCAGGTCGTCGGCGCGGTCGCGGGCACCGGTCTTGCCGGCCTTGACTACCGGCCCGGCGATTTGGGCGATCAGGTCGGACTGCCTGTCGGCTGCCGAGCGGAAGGCGCGCAGATGCCGCGGCTCGACGCCGTATTCCGACAGCGCTCGGGCGCACTGCAGGATGACGACGGCGTGTTCATCGAAGAAACCGCCCGGACCGGTGGTTATCACGCCGGCTTTGAGCAGGGCGGTCAGCAGTTCGTCGTCGACTCCTGAGCGCTGCAGCAGGTCCTCTCGACTCAGCCGGACCTGGGTAGGGGCCACCGCAGCCGGGTCGGATCCGGTCCCGGCTCCCAGGCCGGCTTCCCCGCCCCCCGTGACGGATACCAAGCGCGGCGCGGTGTAGGGCGAGCCGAACGGCGGTAGCTCACCGTCGGGTTGGGCGTCCAGTTGCGCCCGGATGACCTTCAGCGGCAAGTAGTGATCGCGTTGCGCGGTCAGGATGAACCGCAGCCGCGCGCAGTCATATGCGGTGAACCTGCGATACCCCGACGCGGCGCGCTGCGGCGTGACCAGTCCCTCAGCTTCCAAGAAGCGGATCTTGGAGATCGTGACATCGGGGAAGTCCGGCCTTAACAGTTCCAGGACCGCCCCGATCGACATCCCAGCCAGTGCCGGGCTATCGGGTGCGCTCACTAGCCTGAAGACCCTCCGTCCCCACCTTGCTTGAGCCCGGTCAAAAACACCAAGCGGAACTTGCCGATCTGCACTTCGTCACCGTTTGCCAGTACCGCTGAGTCCACGGGCTCCCGGTTGACATACGTGCCGTTGAGGCTACCGACATCGACCACGTGGAATTCGTTGTTCTCCAACCTGAATTCGGCGTGGCGCCGGCTGACGGTCACGTCGTCGAGGAAGATGTCGCTGTCGGGATGCCGACCGGCGGACGTGATGGGCTGGTCCAGCAAAAACCGCGACCCAGCGTTCGGCCCGCGCTTGACGACCAGCAGCGCCGAGCCCGCCGGGAGTCCCTCAACCCCGGATACCGCGCTCTCGGCCCCCGCTTGCGCAGGAGCTTCGAGCTCGTTGAGGAAGTCGGCACGGAAGACAGAAGTCGTCTCCACCGTGACTTCGTCAGAGGTGTGGTCCTGCTGACGTCCTGAGTCCATGTCCGTCACGCGCTGCTCCTCACTGGCCGCTGTGGCGTTGTCTGACCTGGCCGCTCGGCCGGCTGCTCACTAGGTTTGTTCGCCGGTACTGCTGATCATTCGCTTTTCTGGTGCCTTCAGGTGTCGATGTGTCGACGGTACCGCGCAGTGGTGTCGAATGTGCCCACCACCCGGCGATCGGCCGACCGATTCCCCGCCTTTCCTCGCTCGTGGCCGGGAACCGCCCCGTTGAGTGCGCGCACCCCGCCCCTGCGAGCGCCGGGAGCCCCGCCATTGGTCGGCTGCACCACTGGGGTGGCCGTGCGGGGCCCGCTGGCACAGTAGCAATCTTCATTCGGTCAGTGTTCCGCGGTAGGCCTCGGCGTCAAGCAGCGACGAGATGGCTGACTCCAAAGCGGCGACGTCCGACACCCGGACATCCAGTAGCCATCCGGCCCCGTACGGGTCGGAGTTGACCAGCTGCGGGCTGCCTTCCAGATCGCTGTTGACCGCAGACACCGTGCCGGACACCGGGGCGTACAGGTCCGACACCGATTTCGTCGATTCCACCTCGCCGAAGGATTCACCCGCGGTCAGTTCGGTGCCCACATCGGGCAGCTGGACAAAAACGACATCGCCCAATGCCGACTGCGCAAAGTCGGTGATCCCGACCCGCGCGGTGTCATCGCCATTGCGGCGAATCCACTCGTGTTCGACGGTGTAGTGCAGATCGGGCGGAATATCGCTCACGAGTAATCCTGTCTTTTCCTGGTGCTCACTTGACGGGCTGAGCGTATTGGTGCGGTTTTGGTTGTCGCAAGGTGGTCACGTCCACTCGGTCGGCCTGTTGGACAGCCATCCGGGCGCCGACGCGCTTGATGCTGTCCTGGGCACCGCCGGGGATGTTCATCGCCGCGGCCAGCGTGGGCGGATCACCAATAGCCAGAATCGAATACGGGGGTGACAGCGTTTTGCCGTCGATGGACAACGAACCGGGCGTACCCACAACCCAGGTATCGACACCAACGCGCACCGATTGGTGCGCAGCGTTGATCTCGATCGCCTCGGCGCCGGCGGCCCGCAACTCGTTGATCACGTCGAGCATCGCCTCTGGGGACACGCCCGGCCCGGGATCCTCGATCGTGACCGTGACACCCGGCCCGGTGGCTCCCACGGTCCCGACCAAAATGGATAGCGCCGCCAACCTGGCCTGCGCGGCCTGAATTGCGGCCTGATCGTTGTTTCCGGACGCCTGCAACGAATTCAGCGTGTTCTGCAGTTCGCTCACTTCGGTGTCGAGTGTGGCTTCGCGCTGTCGCAACGAATCCAGCAGCACCAACAAGTCTGCGGGGCGCGCCGTGTCCAGCGCATCGCCGGACTTGGTCTGGCGGGCCTGGGTGACGATCGCGATTCCCAAGAGCACACACAACACCATCGCCAACGTTCCGAAAATCAATTGGGAGCGACCGCTACGCAGCAGCCCGGACCATCCGGTCCGGCGCACTGACCCGATCTCCGGGCGCGGCCGTTTCGCCGGTAGTTCGTGGCGGCCGCGCTGCGGACCCTCGTTGGATCCGGATTCGGCGCTTTTACGCGCATGCTGCGTTTCACGACTTTCGTCGGCAACGCGATCTGCGGGGTCCTGGCTCACGCTGACCCCAACTCCGTCATAGCGTCGCTCCTCCACATCGCTTCGTCCCCTCGCCGCTTCGCGGCTGGCGGTGCCCCCACTGCATCGTCGCCGGCGCGGTCAGGCCCCGAACAACCGGCGCCGCAGTGCGGCGGCGTTGCCGAAAATCCGGATGCCCAACACGACAATGATGGCCGTCGACAACTGCGTACCCACCCCCAATTGGTCGCCGACGTACACGATCAGGGCAGCCACGAAGACGTTGAACACGAACGACACCACGAAGACTTTCGGGTCGAAGATTCGTTCCAGATACGCACGCAGGCCTCCGAACACCGCGTCCAGAGCGGCGACCACGGCGATCGGCAAATAGGGCTGGACGACCTCGGGCACCGCCGGGTGAAAAATCAAGCCGAGCACGATGCCAATCGCAAGTGCTGCGATACCGATCATGCGGGATTTCCCGTTCCCGTCTCACACCGGCCGATATCTCCGCGAAAAATATCTCTCACCGTGGCCCAATCTGCTTGGCGAACTTGACATCCCGGAATGACCCGGCCGGGAGAGTGAGACCGTCAGCGACGTCGACCGTAACCACGACACCGTAGGAGACCTCTAGCAGCCTAAGGCGCTGCAGCCCGGGGCTTTGGTCGAAGAGGTCGCGCATCGCGCGCGGCGGTCCGACCGCGAGAATGGTGTACGGGCTGCTGGTGGGGTTGTTGTCGACCAGGATCGCTCCACCGGCTTGCCGGATGGTCACATTCGGTCCGATCCGGACGCCACCGACCGAGACAGCCTCAGCACCGCTCGCCCACAACGAATTGACGACCAACTGTAAATCGCGGTCCAAGATGATTTGCCTGCTGCCGTTGACCCGTTGCTTGGACACGTCGGAAAGATTAGGGCTGGCACCAGGATCGGTCACCGTCACCTTCAGACCCGGGCCGATGACCGCGGTGCTGGCCGCGGCCAGGCTGAGTGCATCAAGGCGTCCGAGCAGCCGTTGCCCCTCGGCGTCGTCCGCCAGCGCGCGGCGCTGCACGTCGTCGACTCGGGTCGACAGATCGCTGCGCTCCCGGGCCAACTTGGTCGCCGCCGCCTCCGTTGAACGCACGTTTCCCAGCAGCAGTTGCTGCGCGGTGCGCACACCGGGTGCCACCGAACGGGCCTGCGCAACCGCGGCGGCGAAGACCGTGGCGATCAGCAGCGCCGCCAGAGCCTGCCAAAGCCAGCCGAACGCGCGTGCCCGCCCGCTGGGTGCCGTGGCGCCCCGTTTGGCGGCCGCCGCAGCATAGCCCGGATCCAGGTGCTCCGATAGCAGCGCCCGCAGCAGGGAGGGCACCGGGATGTGTTTTGGCCGCGATGCGTGTGCGCTGTGGCCGGCGTTGGGGTCATAGCCGCCGAGCAGGCGGTCCGCCTCAGCCATCGATCGCCTTCGAAACGGTGGTCTGAGGAGCATCGTGCTTGAGCTTTTCCATCCGGCGCAGGACCAACACCAGTTGCACCGCGTACAGGACGAACGCCCACAGATACAGATACATGCCCCAGATCAGGAAGGCCCACCCGCAGGCCCCGAGCACGCGGCTCCACGTCGCGTCGTATGTTCCCAGCAGCACCAGCGGAAAACCGGCCATCAGTGCGAACGTTGCGGCTTTACCGAGATAGGTCACCGGCAGCGCGGTCAGTCCGCGACTCCACAGCATCGGCAGCGTCGCAGCCAGTAAGCCGTCGCGGGCCAGCAAGATGGCGACGAACCACCACGGCACGATGCCGCTCATTGCCATCAAGACCGGAACGGTGACCATGTAGAGGCGGTCGACGGCCGGGTCGAGCAGAACCCCCAGCCGCGACGACTGGTTGAGCGTCCTGGCGATTTTGCCGTCGGCCCAGTCGGAGGCACCGCTGAACATCAAGACCGCGACCGCCCAGCCGTTGGCGTGCGCGACAAGCAGCAGGTAGGCGAACACCGGAATGAGCACCAGTCGTAGGACGCTCAGCGCATTCGGTACGGTCAGCACCCGGTTTGGCGGAGACACCTGCTCCATGAGCCGTGACATTAGCCCGACTTGCCCCCGAACCGCAGGCCGAGGCCGTTCGGGGACGAGTGTGAAGCTGGCCGCACGCTCGGCGACGAGTATGAAGCTGCCCGCAGGCTCGCCAGGCCGGTGCCCTGAACCCCTAGCGGAACACCCCGGGCAGGCTCAGGGTGGAAAGGGTGTCATCGGCCAGCGGGTTGTCGTTGACCATGTAGGTCCACGTCGACGTCGGCCGGGCCAGCTTGGACAGATCCAGTCCCGGCTCTCCCCCGCTAGCGGGAGGTGCCCCCACGTCGAGGACGTTCGCCGTTTCGAACGTCTGCTGCGCCGCCTCGATCGCGTCGGCGGCCAACGACGCGAACGCGTCGACGGCCAACCGGTGGAACTCGTCCAGCGGGTTTTGCCGGCCCAGCGCCCGCAAATGGATGCTCTCGCGGATGTCGGCGAGATAGGCCAGGTGATCGGCCCAGCCTCGGTCGAGGTGATACAGCATGATCTGTCGGCAGATCGTCTCGAGGCGCTCTTCGGAGATTTCCTTGGACAGTTCCTCGTACCGCTCCGGCGCCAGCTCGGCAAGTTCCTCGCGTGCGGTTGCGGTGCGCAGCAACGTGTTTCGCCGATCCACGATGATCGCGCGTTGCTGCGCGATCAGCTGGTTGTAGCGCCACGTGTTGGCGTGCACGTCGAGCATCCGGCCCTCGGCGACGCGCTGGGCATGGTCGAGCAGCCCGGCCGCCTTGGCGCTGACGATCCGGCCGTCCTCGTCGGTTTCCATGGGCAGCTTGTTGCGGTCGAGATTGGCCGCCACCACGTCGTCTTCCCAGCTTGAGAAGAACACCGACGATCCCGGGTCGCCCTGGCGCCCGGCGCGTCCACGGAGCTGGTTGTCCAGTCGCTCGGTGTGATGCCGCCCGGTGCCCACCACGTGCAGCCCGCCCAGATCGGCCACCCTGTCGTGATCGGCTTCGTCGGAGCCGCCGAGCCGGATATCGGTGCCACGCCCGGCCATCTGGGTGGACACCGTGACCACGCCGAATTTGCCGGCCTCGGCGATGACCTGCGCCTCCTCGGCGTCGTTCTTTGCATTGAGCACCACTGCGGGCACCCCGCGGCGCAACAGCCGCTCGTGCAGGTCCTCGGATTCGGCCACATCGCGCGTACCGACGAGCACCGGCTGTCCGGTCTCATGCACCTCGGCGATGTGCGCGACGGTCGCGTCGTTCTTGGCGGCGGCGGTGATGTACACCCGGTCGGACTCGTCCTCGCGAATGTTGGGCTTATTCGGCGGAATTGGGGACACACCCAGCTTGTAGAACTGGCGCAGCTGCTCGCCGGCGGCCAGCGCGGTGCCGGTCATGCCGCACACCGTTGCGTAGCGGTTGATCAGCGCCTGCACGGTGATGGTGTCGAGTACCTCGCCGGTTTCGGTGGTCTCGATGCCTTCCTTCGCCTCGACGGCGGCCTGCAGGCCATCCGGCCAGCGCTGCAGCTGCGCGATCCGCCCGCGTGAAGCGTTGATCAGGTGCACCGCATCGTCGCGGACGATGTAGTGCACGTCGCGCTGCAGCAGCACGTGCGCGTGCAGGGCGACGTTGACCTCGGTCAGCGTGGTGCCGACGTGCTCCTCGGAGTACAAATCGATGCCGCCGAGCGCTTTCTCGACCTTGCGCGCGCCGGTGTCGGTCAGGTGGACGTTGCGGTTGTCGGAGTCCGTGTCATAGTCGGTGCCCGCTTCCAGTTCACCAACCAGCTTGATGATCTCCACCCGCGGCGTCTCCCGGTGCGTGGTGCCGGCCAGCACCAACGGCACCAGGGCCTCGTCCACCAGCACCGAGTCGGCCTCGTCGATGAGGGCCACGTCGGGGTTGGGCGATACCAAGTCGTCAACGTCGGTCACCAGCTGATCGCGCAACACGTCGAACCCGATCTCGTTGACCGAGGCGTAGGTGACGTCGCAACCGTATGCGGCCCTGCGCTCCTCGCTCGTCGACTCCGCGGTGATCCAGCCGACGGTCAGCCCCATGGCCTCGAGTAACGGGCCCATCCACTCCGCATCGCGGTGGGCCAGGTAGTCGTTGATGGTCACCACGTGCACATGCCTTCCGGCCAGCGCGTAGCCGGCCGCTGCGATCGCGCCGGACAGGGTCTTGCCTTCACCGGTGGCCATTTCGATCACGTCCCCGGCGAGCATGCGCAGCGCCCCGAGTAGCTGCACGTCAAACGGGCGGAGCCCGGTGGTCCGTTCGGCGGCCTCCCGGGCGATCGCCAGGAACTGCGGAATGTCCTCGGACTCGGCCAGATCGTCGAGGTTGAGCAGTCCGGTCGCCTTACGCAGCTTCTCGTCGCTGAGATCGGCGGCTTCCTTGTCGTACTCCGAGGAAGCGTTGACCTGGGTCAGCGAACGGCTGCGGTTCTTTTCGGTACTGGCGCCCAGCAGTCGCCAAAATCGGCTGCTGAGGCCGCCGGGCTGCGCGCGGGTGGTCTTTGGCACAGATCAACGGTACGCGAACCGCGGACCAGCCCGATCAGGCCAAGTTGGATCGGCGTGGATAGGCGACGCTCGGGTCGGTGAGCACGTTGACGACGGCGGGCAGGCCACTGGTGATCGCGCGTTCCAGCGCGGGCCGCAGCTCGGCGGGCGCGGCCACCAGCTCGCCGTGGCCACCCAACGCGCGCACCACCTCGTCGTAGCGGGTCCCCGGACGCAACTCCGCCACCACCGAATAGCCGTACAACGCCTCCATGGGGTGCTTCTCGAGCGCCCAGATTCCGTTGTTGCCGATCACCGATACCACCGGCACTTTGTGCCGGACCAGGGTGTCCCATTCCATGCCGCTGAAACCGAACGCGCCGTCGCCCTGCAGGAGAACCACCTGGCGGTCGGGTCGGGCGAGCTTGGCGGCCAAGGCATAACCCGGACCGGAACCGAGGCAGCCGAAGGGACCACTGTCCAGCCAGCAACCCGGCAGGTAGCTGTCGATCACCCGGCCGGCGTAGGACCCGAAATCACCGGCGTCGATGACGACAATGGCGTCGCGGTCCAACAGCGGCGCCAGCTCTGCGTACACCCGCATGGGATGCAGCGGGGTGCGGTCGTCGGCAAGTTCGGCCTTCTCCCGGGCCCGCGCCGCCGTCTCGGCCGTGCGCAGTTCATCGATCCAGTCTTGATGGTCGGTGCGGCCGGTGGCGGCAAGCGCCGCGAAAATCGTCAGGAGATCGCCGTACAGCTCGGCCTCCACCGGCCTGGGATGGTTGCGTTCGGGCCGGACGCGATCGATCACGACGAGCTGGGTTTGTGGTCCGAACACCGCGCCGAAGCCGAGCCGGAAATCCATGGGCACACCGACGATCAGCGCAACATCGGCCTCACCCAAGGCTTTCGCCCGTGCCCGTGAGAACGCCAGCGGGTGGTCGGCGGGCACCGCGCCGCGGGCCATCCCGTTCATCAGCACCGGGATCTGGCGTTCCTCGGCAAGGCTTAGCAGCGCCGCCTCCCCGCGTCCCCACCAGAGATTGGTGCCGGCCATGATCACCGGCCGCTGCGCCGCCGAGAGCAGGCTGGCGGCACGATCCAGCGCTGCGTCGTCGGCGGCCGGCCCGGGCGGCAGGTCAGCGAGTGCGCCGGGGCGCTCGTCGTCCTCCGACATGGAAAACACATGGTCCATTGGGAAGTCGACGAAGCCGACACCCGACGGGGCGCCGGCGGCTGCGAGCAGGGCCTCGTCGACGAGCCGGCCGGCGGCGCCGGGTGACTCCGCGGTGGCCGCGAAGCGGGCCAGCGGCGCCACGAACGGCACGTGGTCGATTTCCTGCAGTGACCCCATGCCCCATCGCCCCGCCGGCGCCCGGCCGCCCAACACCACCAAGGGTGACTGGTTCTGCTGCGCTGCCGCCATCGCACTCATCCCGTTGGTGACGCCCGGCCCCGCAGTGAGTGCGGCCACGCCCGGCAGCCTGGTCACCTTCGACCAGCCCTCGGCGGCGAAGGTCGCGGTCTGCTCGTGACGCGTGTCGATCAGCCGAATACCCTCATCGCGGCAGCCGTCGTAAATGGAAAACAGGTGGCCGCCGGATAGCGTGAAGACGGTGTCCACACCGCTGGCCCGCAGGCGCCGAGCGATGAGCCGGCCGGCGTGGATTGTTTGGGTGGGGGCGGCGTCGGTGGTCATAAGCGCAGCCTATCCAGATCCTTCGGGTACCTTCGCCGAAGGATTTGAAGTTGACGAGAGCTCGGACACGTCGACCATAAGGAGAGTCAGCCATGGGCCCGAAGCCGTTCAGGCCGTCGATCAACTGGTCGACGGCACCCATGGATTCCTTGCGGTGGATCGCCGTCGCGTGGCTGATCAGCGCCGTCTGTCTGTTCGTCGTGCTGGTCTTGTTCAGGTACCTCACGCCTTGGGGCCAGCAATTCTGGCGGATCACCCGTGGGTACTTCGTCGGGGCGCGCAGCATCCGGGTGTGGCTGATACTAGGCGTGCTGCTGCTGTCGGTGTTGCTTTCGGTGCGGCTGATGGTTTTGTTGAGCTATCAGGGCAACGACCTGTATACAGCGGTGCAAAAGGCGGTGCAGGGCATCGCCGCCGACGACGAGAGGGTCAAACAGTCTGGAATACATGGCTTCTGGATGTCGATCGCGATCTTCAGCGTGCTAGCCGTGCTGTACGTCATCCGGTTCATGTTGGACATCTACTTGACGCAGCGGTTCATCATCGCCTGGCGTGTGTGGCTGACCGGCCACCTCACCGACGACTGGCTGGCGGGTAGGGCCTACTACCGAGACTTGTTCATCGACAACACCATCGACAACCCCGACCAGCGCATCCAACAAGACATCGACATCTTTACCGCCAATGCCGGCGGCACGCCCAACATCCCGTCTAACGGCACCGGGAGCACCTTGCTGTTCGGGGCGGTCAATGCGGTGGCGTCAGTGATCTCGTTCGCCGCGATCTTGTGGAACCTGTCCGGCAATCTGAACGTCCTTGGCGTCGAGTTGCCCCGCGCGATGTTCTGGACCGTTCTGGTCTATGTGCTGGTCGCCACGGTGGTCGCGATCTGGTTGGGACACCCCCTGATTCGGCTCAGCTTCGACAACGAGCGGCTCAACGCCGCGTTTCGTTATGCCTTGGTGCGGTTGCGGGATGCCGCAGAGGCGATCGGCTTCTACCGTGGCGAGCGGGTCGAGCGCGCACAGCTGTGGCAGCGGTTCACTCCGATCATCGACAATTACCGCAAGTTCGTTCGGCGGACCATCATCTTCAACGGCTGGAACTGGTCGGTCTCGCAGGCGATTGTCCCGTTGCCGTGGGTGATCCAGGCGCCGCGGCTGTTCGCCGGCCGGATCGACTTCGGCGACGTCGGCCAGAGCGCCACGGCGTTCGGCAACATTCAGGACTCGTTGTCCTTCTTCCGCAACAACTATGACGCCTTCGCGGCTTTCCGGGCATCCATCATCCGGTTGCACGGTTTGGTTGACGCCAACGAAAAGGGCCGCGCACTGCCGACCATGCTGGTCAAACCCAGCGAAGAAACGACGGTTGAGCTTCGCGATGTCGAAGTCCGCACACCGGCCGGAGACCGGCTGATCGACCGGCTGGATGTTCAGCTGGACCAGGGCGACTCGCTGGTGATCACCGGCCGCTCCGGGGCCGGCAAGACCACGCTGTTGCGCAGCCTGGCCGAATTATGGCCGTACGCGTCAGGGACACTGTGCCGTCCGGAGGGCGACAACGCGACGATGTTCTTGTCACAGTTGCCCTACGTGCCGCTGGGCACACTGCGTACTGTGGTCTGTTACCCCAACTCGCCGGACGACATCTCCGATGACGAACTGCGCGACGTGGTGACCAAGGTGGTGTTGGCGCCGCTGATCGGCCGGCTGGACGAAGAGCAGGACTGGGCCAAAGTGCTTTCACCGGGCGAACAGCAGCGGGTCGCGTTTGCCCGCATCCTGCTGACCAAACCGAAGGCTGTCTTCCTCGACGAGGCCACCTCCGCGCTGGACGAAGGGCTGGAATTCGCGCTCTACCAACTCTTGCGGAGCGAATTGCCCGATTGCGTGGTGGTCAGCGTCAGTCACCGGCCCACCGTTGAACACCACCACGAGCAGGAGCTGCAATTACTGGGCGGCGGCCCGTGGCGACTGGGCCCGGTCGAAGAGGAGGAGACCGCGCCCGTCTAGCGCGCCTGCGCTGCCCCGGCGCGGCGGGCTGCGTGCGCTCCGGCGCGGCGCCCGAAGAACGAGCCCTCGCCCAGTTGGGTACCACTGGCGTAACCCTTGCCATCCTGGGCGATATTGGATGCACAAGCCCCGGCTGCGTACAAGCCGGGTACCGCCGTCCCGTCCTCGCGCAGCACTTCCCCATCCACCGAGGTGGCCAGCCCACCTATGGTGAAGCCGGCATACATGGCCTTGCCCAGCGACATGTCGAAGGCGCCCCATGGCCCTTTGTCCTGTGCGGCAAGGAATTCGGGTTGTTTGTGAAAATCCGGATCCTCGCCCCGGGCGGCATGGGTGTTGTAGCGGTCCAGCGTCGCGACCAGATTGCCCTCCGGAATGCCTAGGGCCGCTTCCATTTCCGGGACGGTTTCCCAGCCGTCGATCAGCGGAACCAGCGGCATCTTCGGGTGCTCGAGATGCGCCTCGTCGACGATGAGAAATGCGGTGCTGTCGGGCTGATCCATGATGAAACCGGCCGTTCTGGAATGGTATGAATCTTCGGCGACGAATCGCTGTCCCAGCTTGTTGACGACGAGCCCGGTCAGCAAGATCGACGGCGGGTACGGCGGCGCGGTAATGAAGATCTGATCCATGTGCTGGGTGGCACCGCCGGCCGATACCCCCATGCGGATACCCAGGCCGTCGTCGTAGGTATTGCCAAGCACGAACGGTTTCTCGGCCAGCTTCGGGGTGTATTTCGCTACCATGTCCGGGTTCATCACGAATCCCCCGGCAGCGATGATGACCGACTTGGCCTTGATTGCACCGGTTTCGGAGAACTGCTTCCACATCACACCAGTCACGCTGGCATCCGGACCCGAACCGTCCACGATGAGCTCGGTGGCGCCCGTCTCGTATCGGATCTGCACGCCGAGGTTTGCGGCCCGCTTCAGCAGTAGATCGATCACCATGCTCGCGCCACCGGTGTCGCCGGGCACTGGCACCTTATGCCCGCGTGGTGCAGGCACCGCCTCTTGCAGGAAGGGCCATACCTTCTCGTTGCCGGTGAACATCAATCCTTCGGTGTTGGGCTGAATTACCGCCTTGCCCGGGAAGTAGCTGCGCTCGAACTGAAAACCCAAGTCTTCCAGCCAATTGAAGTGCTCGACGCTGCCTTCGCAGTAGGCGCGAATCTTGGCGTGATCCGGCTCCCGCGAAACGGCAACCAGGTACTTGTACATCTCCTCCGGCGAGTCGGGGTGACCGGTGGCCCGCTGAACCGCTGTTCCGCCCCCGAGATAAAAGTGGCCGCCGGCCAGCGAGGTGGTGCCGCCCGCCGCGGCGGCGCGCTCGAGTACCAGCACTCGGGCACCAGCGGCGGCCGCGCTGACGGCGGCGCATCCGCCCGCGATACCGAAGCCGATCACCACCACGTCGACGTCATCGGACCACGAGGTCACGTTCTGCTTACTGACCGTTGCCGGAATCTCGGTGCTCATTGGCGCCGCTCTCCCCCGCGAGCGGGTGGTGCCCCCACCTCATGGCTTCGTCCCCCGCAAGCCCCGCAAGCGGGTGGGGGTACCTCCCACTTTTGGGGGCGTGCCCCCGCTGCATCGTCGCTGGCGCGGCTCAACCCTGCTCCCGTTTGATGTAGTCGTAGAACGCTTTCATGTCAGGCGAGATGTGGGCGATCTCCACGTACGGCACTGCCGCCTGTGGCGCTGACACATAGGCGAATTGGATTCCGCCCGGCATCACACCCTGCTGCACCACTGGGGCACCGTGTTCCGCGGCTTCGGCCAATGCCGCATCGAATCGCTCAGGGCTTTCAGCCTCCACGCAGATGTGGTGCAGACCCGGCCCGCATTCGGTCAAGAAGTCACTATAGATGTTATCCCTGCGGACCGGTTCGATCAGTTCCAACTGCATGTCACCGAGATAGCTCAGCGAGATGCTGGCGACGAAATCCGCCGGCTTGCCCCGGTAGCTGCACGTGTCGGGAGCAAACTGCACGTCGGGTATCCGCACCCACTTCCGCGCCCCTAACAAGCCGGTGAGAGCCGTTTCAGTGGCATCGAGGTGCTGGGTCACCCATGCGATCTGCGTCGGTGATTGAACGGAAAGGGCCATCGTCTCGCAGAATAGTCCAGCCGCTCTGCCGCCAGAAAGGGCCGGGGGCGACTTTGCCGCGAACAGCAGCCGCCGGCCCGGGGAAGCCGGGTGAACACGTTCTAATTCGAGCCGATCAATGCTGGCTCAGCACATCGACGAGCAGGCGCAGCGAAGCGTCGAACACGGCGGCGGCATCGGTCACGGTATCGGCGCCGTATTGCCCGAATACCTCGAGGCTGATGGCCCCCACGACTCCCGCCCACAGCAGAAAGCACTTGGCCACCACCCGATCGTCGCCGGGAAACCCAAATTCATGGCGAATGCGCTCGAAGTCTGACGACATCGGTTGGGGAGCAATATCATTCGTCAGCCGGATGTCGCCGGTCGCAATCCCGGCGGCCACGGCGTCGAAAAAAGCTGCCACGACGCGGGTGCCGACGCCGACCGTGCGCTCCGGCGGTGCGTGATATCCGGGAACGGGGCTGCCGTACAACAGTGCCCACTGGGCCGGATGGGCAACGGCCCACCGCCGCGCCGCGCGCGCGATCGCGATGACGTCGTCACTCCACAGGTCACCCACAGTCTGGCGGGCTTGATCGACCGCGTCGGCCAGATCGGAGTAGGCGTCAACCAGCAATAGGGTCAACAGCTCGTCACGGCTGGACACGTAGCGGTACACGGCCGAGGACACCACGCCCAGGTCGCGCGCTATCGCACGCAGCGACAGTCCGGCCGCGCCGCGATCCACCAGTTGGCGGCGGCCGAGTTCGACGATTCGCGCCTCGATCTGCTCGCGTGATTCCTGGCGTTTGCCCACGCGGCCAGTGTGGCACAACCGAGATCCCTGCTCTTGCTTTCTGGGCATGGCTGTGGCAGCGTGTGCGGCAAAGAGAGCACTGCTCTCGCAACTGCAGGGAGAGGACGCACGATGGCCACACGCTACGAAGAACCGAACCGGGTGGCACGCGCCGCCAACACGCTGATCCGGTGGCTGGCCGAGCTCGGGGTCAGCATCGCCGGCACCCAGGCGCTGCGTGTCCGCGGCCGCAAATCGGGCAGGCAGCGTGCGGTGGTGATCAACCTTTTGACCGTCGACGGCGTCGACTACTTGGTCTCGCCGCGCGGTAACTCGCAGTGGGCGCGCAATGTCAGGGCCGCGGGCGTGGTCGAGGTGGGCCCGCGCTGGCGCAGGCGATCCGCTCGGGTCACCGAGGTGCCGGATGCGGCCAAGCCCGAGGTGTTGAGGCGTTATCTAAAGCGGTGGTATTGGCAGGTCAAGGGCTACGTCGGCGGACTGACGCCGGACAGCAGCGACGAACAGATGCGCGCGGTCGCTCCCACGATCCCGGTTTTCGAGCTGGCGCCGAGCGGCGCGCCGCGCTGAATTGCCCTACCGGGGATTAGCCCGCACCCCGAGGTCCTCGCGGACCTCCTCCGAGGTGGCCCGCCACGACACCGCCGCCGGAAACTCACCCCACACGCTGTTGAAGATCCCGACGAGCTGTCCTGGGCCGCCATTGGGCGCCAGATAAACGGGCCCTCCGGAATCACCGTTGTGGCTCTGGACGCCATGGGACATGGTGAACCAGCCATTGTTCACGCTTTCCACCATCCCGCAGGTTTCACCCGTGCTCACGCCGAAATGGCAGACCGCCTGTCCGGGTGCCAGCGCGAGGGCGGGATTCGATATCAGCGGACGTCCACCCGGCAGCACGTTGATCGGTGTGACGTTGTTGTCCAGCACAATCGCCTCGTAGTCGGTGATCAACTGGTCGGTGGCCACCGTGGTGCCGCTGGGCGTGTTGTCTCGAAAGGCCGCCATGCGGCCGATGACGTTGCGGTCCTTGTCCGTAACGACGCCCCCGCCACTACGACAGTGTCCCGCGGTAAACGCGACTTTCAAGGCCGGCTCGACGTAGCCCAACGTGCAAACGCGGTTGTCCTGGTGAATCTCCATGCCGGGAAACACGACCACCGGGTCGGCTTTGGCGGTTACGGGCGGCAGCCATGCCGGATAGGCTGCGACGGCCATCGACGCGACGAATGCGCGCATAGCGAGGCGGCGCACCATGAACTCCGATCCGTCCGGGCCTAAATCTCGACCAAATTGAGATTACGGCGTGACCTTTCGTTACGCAGAAGTCTTCGCGGAGTCCGGCTCCGGCGTTACGGCCCGTTATGGCGATGCCGCCAGCGGGATGGCCGCATCGACGCGGCCCGCTGTGCACGGCGCCCACCCCGGCGGCCCGAAAACGTAGCCGAGGCGATCACGCAGACGGGTCGCCGACCGCCAGTCCCGGGCGATCGCCACGTACTCGCGCGTCTGCAGCTTCCAGATGTTGAAGGTGTCCACTTGCTTGGTGAGGCCGTAATGGGGCCGGAACAGCTCGGGCTGGAAACTGCCGAAGAGCCGATCCCAGATGATCAAGATGCCGCCGTAGTTCTTGTCGAGATACACCTTGTCCATTCCGTGGTGCACTCGGTGATGCGACGGTGTGTTGAAGACGAACTCGAATGGCCGCGGCAGCTTGCTGATGCGCTCGGTGTGGATCCAGAACTGGTAAATCAGGTTCAGTGACCAACTGAAAAACACCATCCACGGCGGAAGCCCCAAGAGCGGCAACGGAATCCACATCAGGATTTCGCCGCTGTTGTTCCACTTCTGGCGCAGCGCGGTGGCCAAGTTGTAGTACTCGCTGGAGTGGTGGGCCTGGTGCGTCGCCCAGACCAGCCGGACCCGGTGAGCCATGCGGTGGTAGGCGTAATACAGCAGGTCGACGCCGACGATCGCGATCACCCAGGTGTACCAGCGGGCCACCGAAAGGTGCCACGGCGCGAGGTAGGCATAGATCCCCGCATAGCCGAACAGGGCCAGCGTCTTCCACCCGGCCGTCGTGGCCACCGAGACCAGCCCCATCGAGATGCTCGCCACCGAGTCGCGGGTGAGATAGGCGCCGGCCCCGGGCCTCGCGTCCGCGTCGATGTGTTGCAGCTTGCGGGCCGCGGTCCATTCCAGGGTCAACAGCAACAAGAAAAACGGAATGGCAAACAGCACCGGGTCCCGCATCTGCGGGGGCAGCGCGGACCAGAACCCAGTGACAGCATTCACACGGATAGATTACGACCAACGTCCAACGCGGTGGGACCGCCCCAGATCGATGAGGTGTTGAGCACTTGACCGCTGTGTTGGTAATCGGCTCGGGGTTTGCTGGGTTATGGGCCGCGCTCGGCGCCGCCCGGCGACTGGACGAGCTCGCCGTGCCGGCGGGCACGGTCGATGTCACCGTGGTCAGCGCCAAACCCTTCCACGACATCCGGGTGCGCAACTACGAGGCCGACCTGACCCCCTGCCGCATTCCGCTCGGCGACCTGCTCGACCCGGTCGGCGTCGCCCACGTCACCGCGGAGGTGACCGCGATCGACACCGACGCCCGCACCGTCAGCACATCCGGTGGCGCGACGTACGGCTACGACCGGCTGGTGCTGGCGTCGGGCAGCCAGGTGTTCAAACCCAGCATCCCGGGGCTGCGGGAGTTCGGCTTTGATGTCGACACGTATGACGGCGCCGTGGCTCTGCAACACCACCTGCGACGGCTCGCCGACGGTCCCGCGAGCCCGGCGCCCGCGACGGTTGTGGTGGTCGGGGCCGGGCTGACCGGTATCGAAGCGGCCTGCGAAATGCCGACCAGATTGCGGCAGCTGTTCGCGGCCGGCGGCGTTACTCCCCGGGTGGTTCTGGTCGACCGCAACGATGTCGGGTCGGATATGGGCGCCCCGGCGCGTCCGGTAATCGAAGAGGCTCTGTCGGTCAACGGCGTTGAGACCAGGACGGGCGTGGGCGTCGCCGCGGTCAGCGAACAAGGTGTATCGCTGATAACGGGTGAGCAACTTCGGGCGGCCACGGTGGTGTGGTGTGCCGGCATGCGGGCCAGTTGGCTGACCGAGCAACTGCCGGTGGCGCGCGACCGACTGGGCCGGGTGCCGGTCGACGACTACTTGCGAGTGATCGGGGTGCCCGCCGTCTTTGCCGCGGGCGATGTGGCCGCTGCGCGGATGGATGACGAGCACCTCTCGGTGATGTCGTGTCAACATGGCCGCCCGATGGGCCGCTATGCCGGCCACAACGTCATCAGCGACCTGTTCGACAAGCCCATGCTGGCACTTCGGATCCCTTGGTATGTCACGGTTCTGGATCTGGGACCGGCGGGCGCGGTCTACACCGAAGGGTGGGACCGGATGGTGGTCTCGCGCGGCGAGCAGGCCAAGGTGACCAAGCAAACCATCAACACCCGACGGATCTATCCCCCGTTGACAAAAAGCCGCGCCGACCTGCTGGCCGCGGCCGCGCCGAAGTTACAGCTTCGGCCTTAACCACGACCATCTGTCTGAGCTTTATCGCCGGCATACCACTGCACCGCGTGGATTCCCGGTTGCAGAGACAGCTCCGCGACCAACCGCTCGAGACGGGCCGGGGCGTCGCCGTGCATGAGGACATGTGCACTCAACGTGCTTTCGTCGTCACCGAACTGCCGGGTGTGAATACCCCGCAACATAATGCCGTTGCCGGCGGCGTGTTGGACGATCTGAGCGCGCGCATACTTCTCTTGTTTCGGGCGGCACAGCACCTGCACCAGGTAGGGCTGCATGCTTTCGTCTTCTTCGCCACTGTCGTCGTGGTCGATCAGCCGGCCGAGCGGCCGCCCGAACAAGTGAATGGCGATGACCACAAGGGTGCCGATCAACGTGAACACCAGATGTCCCGAAGCGGCAAGCACACCGATGGCGGCAGTGCACCATAACGTCGCCGCGGTGTTAAGGCCCCGAACGTTGGCCCCCTCGCGCAAAATCACCCCGCCGCCCAGAAAGCCGATTCCGGACACGACGTAGGACGCGACTCGGGTAGGGCTGGTGTCGGTGGTGGCGGCGGCATAGAGCACGAATAAGGTCGCCCCACATGCGACGAGGGCGTTGGTGCGCAAGCCGGCCCTACGCGCTCGCCATTGCCGTTCCAAGCCGATGAGAGCGCCGCAACCCACTCCGACCGCCAGCCGGAGCGCGAAATCAGCGACGCTGAGCGTCTCCAAAGACACTCCTTCCCCCGCGACCCAAAGACTTTGTACCCGCTAGCGATCCAGCATGACACTGGTGCGACCCGATGCCTTCGCGTGCAGCTAACCACTCATAGGTGAACGGTAGATGGACCATAACCGAACCAGACGCATGTTGGCCACGCCCGCGAAACCTGCGGGCGGCCAAATGGATGTGCCAGCATCAAACAACGCCGGGCCGAGTGACCCGGACCGGCTCCCGGTACCGCGTTATCTCTTGTTGAGTTGCTGAGGGCAGTAATATTCCGCGGCTATCGCCAGGAACGAGGTTGCATGGTCGGTGGTGAGTCCGGGGTTTTGCGCTTTGAGTTCGTTGACCATCTGGGGGCCGTACTCCCCGTTGCCCATCGACTCACATACGGCTCTAGCGAACTGGACGGCCGCGTCCGGCGTCTTATAGGTGATACCCGCGCTCCGCAGCGACGCGAGAAAGCTCGACTCGTCGACGCCACCGGAATCGGGGTCGCCATGCGCTGGCGCGGCGAGTGTGATCACGGCGCAAACACCGATCAGCGTCACCAACAGCCTCATAGCCGGCGATTGTCTCATGCCGGGGTGTCGTGCGCAGCGCTGAATCGAGTTGGCTGGATCATGTTCTGGCTCAGCGGAACTCGGCGTCCGCCGCCCCGCTTCAGGCTTTGTTGAGTTGGTGTGGACAGTAGTACTTCGCGGAAATCATCGCAAAGTTGGACGCCATCTCCATGTCCATTCCCGGATTTTGCAACTTGATGTCGTGCACCAGCTCCAGGCCCGATTCGCCGTTGTTGAGGCACGAACACACCGCCCGGCCCGCCCCGACGGCCGCATCCGGGCTGGCAAAGGTGAAGCCGGCCTGATGCAGGGCGGCCAGGAAGGCGCCGTCGTCACCGTCCGGTACCGGCGGAGGATCGGCGTATGCCGGTGCGGCCAGGCCGATCGCGACCGGCACAACCAGGAGGGCCAGGAGCCGTTTCATTACTTACCTTCTCTTGTGGCAACGGAAAGGCGCCTTCGCGTTGGCGCGCCGTACGTTTCGTGGCCGATGGCGGCTCGATATCGAATCACGTTGGCTGTCAACCTAACTGGGCATCGGCGGGCAAGACTTTCGACTTGTCGCTCTTCTTCAGGTGCACCGCGTGGACGCCGGGTTTCTTCGCCAGCTGCTCGAGCAGGGCGTCGAGACCTTCCTGGTCGACGTTGTGGTGCTGCACGGTTTCGGGTTTTTCCGATATCTGCGCGACCAGACGCTTGAGTTGTTCGGGCGATTGCTGGTCTTTGAGGTCCTTGATCGGTTTCATCCGGTTGCGCACACTCGCACCCACCACGGTGGGCCCCCCGGAGCCGAGGGCGCTTCCCAGCATCCCCGCCATCCCCATCGAACTGAAAAGGCTGCCCTCACCGAGCGCGGCCGCAGGCACCGCCTCGGGCCCGGCGGCCGACAACGCGGCGGCAACCGTCCTGATGGCGGGCGTGGAGGTGGCCCAACTCGGCGGCACGGACAGCTTGCCCACCAAAGTGCCGGCATTGCCCATGCTCGCTATCGGGCTGATCGCGCTGTACAGCGTTCCGCGGCCGAAGCCCAACGCCCCTAGCCCGGCTCCCAGCGCGTCCTTCGGCAGCGCGCCGTAGCCAACGGGCGGGGTGAACTTCAGCCACTGCGACAAGGGAAAGTTGATCAGCAGCCCGATGTCGTTGTACTGAGTCGTAAGCCCGAGTGGAACCTTGACTGCGTTGTACATGGCGGTGATGAGTGGGGCGCCTCCGGGAGTCGTCCCGAAGCCCTTCAGGAATGTCGCTACGGCGGTGTTGTATCGGGTTGCGAGCTGCGAAAGCCATGCCAGTATCGGGTTACCCGCAGTCGCCGTCGTGGTCAGCGAGTTGGCCGCCGCGGCGGCCGTTGACCCCGCATTGCCCGCCGACGTCCCCGCGGCCTGGGTCACCGCGGCCGCTTGCATCGTCGTGCCCGCGTTGTTGGTGGTCGCGGGCGGCTGCGCAAACGGCGTGAACTTGGTCGCAGCCTCCGAAGAGCTGGCGTAGGTGTCCATCGCCACGGCGTCTTGGGCCCACATTTCGCCGTACTGGGTCTCGGTGGCCGCGATCGCGGCAGTGTTCTGCCCGAAGAGATTGGTCGCCATCAGCTGCGCCAGGAGGGCACGATTTTCCGCGATCACCGGCGGCGGCACGTGGGCGGCGAACGCGGCCTCGTAGGCGGCTGCCGCCGAGGAGGCCTGGGTCGCGGCTTCCTGGGCCTGGATCGCGGTTTGTTGCATCCAGGCCACATACGGGGCGGCCGCGGCCGCCATCGTCTGGGAAGACGGACCCACCCAGGGCCCACTGGTCAAGCTCGCGATCACTGAGGAATAGGCGGAGGCCGTGGACTGCAGCTCGGTGGCCAAGTCCTCCCAGGCAGTCGCCGCGGCGACCAGCGACTCCGCTCCCGGACCGCTGTACATCCGGCCCGAGTTGAACTCCGGCGGAAAGGCTCCGTAAAACATTGCTGTCTCCCCTACTCGGGCGCTTGCGCGGACAGTGCTCGGCTGCTGAGCGTGGTGGTCATCGCGTCACTCCTCGAGGCACGGGATCACGATGATGGTGGCTGCGGCGGGGTCGGCCTCCGCGACGACGCCGCCCAGTAAGCTGGCCGCCGCGGCGGCACCGCCCACCGACCGGGTCGCGCTGCTAGCAACCGCGCGTCCCAACAAGCTGGACAGGCCCATCTGGCTGAACATGCCCTCCTCGCCGGCCAGCGTGGCCGCCGGGGCGGTTGCCATGTTGGTCGGCAGCACCTGGGCGAGGGGTCTGATCGCGGGGGCGGCTTCGGCCCAGCCCTGTGGCACCGACATGTTTCCGACCAGGGCCGCTTTGCCCATGGACCCGGATACCTGCCCGGCACCCACAGCGGAGCTCAGCATGGGTTTCACGGCGCTGGGACCGCTGGTCAGAGGTGCGAGCGCGCCGGAGATAGGCTTCGGGCCGGCGAGGTAGGCCTGCACGCCCTGCCCGTTCTGGGCCCAGGCGTAGGTCTGCCCGAACGACAGGAATGGACCACCGGGGATCGTGCTCCACGACTGGGGAGAGTATGGCCCGGTCAGGACGGACCAAATGTTGTTCCAGTAGTCCAGGTTTTGCCCGATTCCAGTGGTAAGCCCTGTCCCGATCGTCCCGGCGTTCGGTGCCGCGTTGCCGACGTTCGTGACGGCTTGCATCGTGGTGGGCAGCTGGGATAGTTGTGCGGCGGTGTTCGAGCTGGACTGTGCGCCAGACTGGGTGACCGCGGCCGCTTGCATCGGCCCTGCCGATTCGTTGGTGGTCCGCGGGGGCTCGGCGAACGGCACCAGCTGCGACGCAGTCGCCGACGACGCCGCGTATCCGTACATTGCCGCGGCGTCCTGTGCCCACATCTCCATGTAATGGGCCTCAGTGGCGGCGATCGCCGGCGTGTTCTGTCCCAGGATGTTCGTGGCAATCAACATTGCGAGCAAAGCGCGATTGCTGGCGATCACGGGCGGCGGCACCGTCGCCGCGAAGGCGGCCTCGTAGGCACCCGCAGCGAGCATCGCCTGGGCGGCGGCCCGCTCGGCCTGCGCGCCGGCGGCATTGATCCACGCCACGTACGGCGCGGCGGCGGCTGCCATCGCTATCGAGGACGGACCCGTCCACGGCCCGGTCGTCAGACTCTCGATCGTCGCGTTGTACGACGCGCCGGTGGCCTTCAACTCGGCCGCCAGCTCGTCCCATGCGGCGGCCGCGGCCAGCAGCGGCCCCGATCCCGCCCCGACGTACATCCGACCGGAGTTGATCTCCGGCGGGAGCGCCCCGAAATCCAGCATCTACTACCTCCGGTCCCTGAAGGCCGCCATGGTAAGTACGGCTCGGCATCACTCGCCGCAGCCGCACCAGAGCCCTAATGAAATCCATTGAATCCGCTCCTGAACGACGCACTTACTTCGATTGCTGAAGACAACAAAAAGGATCCCCTCCCTAGCGCAAAAAAGCCTGTGCTATTTCTGTACAAGCCCTGTTAGCACGCGCTGCCTATCACTTGGCCCACATATTGCCAACAGCAGATTCAACGAGCATTCCGAGTATGTAACACAATGTAAAAAAATAATTGTCAGAGTAACGCTGCCAAGCGTGAGATATGCCGAGACACATGGCTACTGCAGTGGTATTACGTATAGCGTGGCAGAAAGGCATAGTTGCATGCGTTAGCAACGGATTTCAGAATGAATCCGCAGGGCTGATTAATCAACGAGACACACTCAAAGCGATCGATGCGATTGATAGTCTCGTCAAGCGGCTTTGAAGTTGTCTAGCGCGGGCTTTAGAATCCGCAGTTGCGCTATTGCCAAAAAAGATCAGATTTCGAGGTGTTGTCGCACCCCAAGAATGTCGCCGATTCTGACGTTGCGCGCTGGATCCCGAGGGCTGACTTGAACAATCATTCCTATTCCCGAGAGGCAATTACGCGAAGCTGGAGCCGACAATGCTGTCAGTGCGGGTGATCCCCGCGCCACGGCAGCGGCCTGGGCGCGAACGGTGGCGCCAGGCCTCGACACCGCCGAACCGATCGTCAATCGTCATGCTGTTCCCCTAGCGTTCACGAAAAGAGTAAGGGGCGTTAACTCCCGCGACGCTGACTGGCCGCTGGCAGTTACCTGTGAAGGTATTCGCGCTTTTCAAGGGCATTTCGAGCGCGACGCCAACCGCTCGCTTCGGTGCGCAAGGGGTTGCCGAGAGGCCGCCCTCCGCTGCCGGCCGCCGCTATCCGGCAGCCGGCGGCCGTGCCACGAACGTCGGCCGGACCCCGTACTGCGGCAGCGCGCGTCCGTACCCTTGGCCCGCGACGCTCCCGAGCGGCATTCCGGGAATTCCGGCCGCCATTGCGGGGGGCGGCGCGACCATCGGGGTGCCGCCCAGTGTCGCGGCCAAGGGGCTGGCCAGTGGCGCGGGCGTGGTCCAAGTCGGCGGCACCGACAGCGGGCCCACCATGGGTGCCTGCCCCAGGCCCGCCGACACCGCGCCACCGAGACCTCCCGCGCCACCCACCGGCAAGTGCCTCACCGAGCGCGCCGGAACGCAGCCTGCCCCGCCGCTTCGCCGACCGCGTTGCCGGCGGTTTGGCCTCCGAGTAAGCCCAGGAACGGGGCGATCGTGTTGCTCGGCATGTAGAACCCGGAGGAAAAGATCGTGTTCCAGATATTGGCGTTGGGTCCCCACCGTTGCCAGAGACTGTCCAGCGAGGAATTGCCCGAGCACCCGGCCAGCAGCAGCCTCAGAACTCCCGACATGCCTTGCGCGGGTGAGGACGTAGACGGCGATGCCATTCCTTGCAGCGTGGTGGGCAGCGTCGACATCAGCTGCGACAGCGTCGATTGCTGAGTGCCGGCCGGGGCGGCCGCAGCATGGCTGACCGCCGCCGACTGCGCCGCGGGCCCGCCGAGGTTGGTGGTCTGCTGCGGCTGGGCGAACGGGGTCAGCTCGGTGACGGTCGCCGAAGCTGCGGCATAGCCGGACATCACCGCGGCGTCTTGGGCCCATATCTCGGTGTACTGGGCCTCGGTGGCCGCGATCGCGGCGGTGTTTTGGCCCAGCACATCAGTGGTGATCAGCGCCGCCAACTGCGCGCGGTTAGCCGCGATCACCGGCGGTGGCACGGTGGCGGCGAACGCCGCGTCGTAGGCCGCCGCGGCGGCCTCGGCTTGGGCGGCGGTCTGCTCGGCTTGGGTAGCCGTCGCACTCATCCACGCCACGTACGGCGCAGCCGCCGCAGCCATAGCCGCCGAGGCGGGCCCTGCCATTCCTCGCCGGTCAGCGCCGACAGCACCGAGCCGTAAGACAAGGCGGCCGAACGCAATTCCGCGGCCAAGCCTTTCCACGCCGACGCGCGGCCAGCATCGGCGCCGCCCCCGCTCCGGTGTACATACGCGCGGAATTGATTTCGGGTGGAAGCGTTGCGAAGTCCAGTGTTGCGTTCATCGTTGACCTCCTCCCTGGCCGACTGCGATCGGGTTAGCGGTTTTGATTACCGCAGACGAACCGGTGTGCACCATGAATTATGTTGCGGCCAAAGGTGATACGACAGCCACCGCCGTAGCGGAAGCTGGACGCATGGTGGCAGCCGTCGCTGCTGCTAGTGCTGATGGATGCGACAAAACGAAGGTCATCGGAATTCTCCCCACGGAAAGAGACCGGACCCAGTCCTCTTGCCGACTCCTGCGCCGTATTCCGCGCTACCCCTAGACGGGCACACGCGAAGCAGCGAAGTACCGGGAATGCTGCGGATGGGAGCCGTTCAGCCGTGCGGCATGAGGCCGGGGCCGGGTCGCAACGAAATGGTCCTTGATCTGGGATACGGACTAGCGTCGGGACTCATTTCGCCTCCCACCTCCTCACGGCCAGGGCACACGTGGATGCCACACCTTGCACACGGGGAGAAGAACCGCTCGCGGCACCGCACCCCTCTCGTCAGAGCTTTGGCACCACACGGCGTATCCGGACCCAAATCGAAGCCGGAAGCCACTTGGGCTCAACCCTCAAGCCGAGAAGAGCTGTCCTGACCCTGGGCGTCTTTCGACGTTCGAGGTCAGTGGCCTATTGTCCGTGCAGAAGCCTCACCTAGCGAGGCGCTTGCACAGGCCATGGTGGCAGCAGGAATCAAGTGAGTCAAGCCGAACTGCAACTCAATCGCACAAACCCGATTCGCGGTGGCGGTGAATCAGTTCGCCCTCGGCATCACTCAGTCTTCTTCTCGGCCACCGCGGCACTGAGGCCCTCGGCGAGGTCCTCGCGGGTCAGCTCCTTGAATCGGAGCAGCTGGCGCTCGCTGAACTCAGTGACATCGCTGGCCAGTACCGCATCCAGATCCTCGTCGTCCAGACGGAAACTGCGGTGATCCCGGGCCTTTTCCACCACATTGCGCACGAACCCGGCATTACCGAGCGTGTCGATACCGCGGATGAGGTCCCCGTCTTCGGAATAGCTCTCGTCTTGGTAAAACCTTGTGTACGAGGGCAATAACGACTCGGCCGCTTCTTCGGTGATCACGTCCTCGTTCTCCTGGCCCATCAACCGGGTCAGCGCGACCAGTTCGCTGGGCGTATAGCTGAAGAACTCGATTACGGTGGAAAACCGCCGTCGCAGACCCTGATTCACGTCGAGCATCTTCTCCATCGCCTTGGCGTAGCCCGCACCGAAAACCACGAGCTCGTCGCGATGATTCTCCATGTACAGCAGCAACGTGTTGATGATCGCGTTGCCGTACGGGTCGCCTTGTTGGTAGCCCTTCTCGTGCAGAGTGTGCATCTCGTCGAAGAAGACCGCTCCGCCCAACGCGCCCTCGAGCATCTCCTCGGTGTTCTTTTCCGCGTCGGCCATGTAGCGGCCCAGCAGCTTGGTGCGGCTTGTCTCTACAACCAGCGGCTTGCGCAGGACGGTCAATCCGCACAGCTGCTTGGTGAAGGCCCGCGCTACCGACGTCTTGCCCGTCCCCGGTGGGCCCAGCAACAAGGTATGGCGCGAAGTGACGGGCACCGGAAGGCCCATCTTGGCACGCGCCAAATTCACCTTGGTCGTCGATTTGATGAGCTTGATTTCGCGTTTTGCTCGGTCCATGCCCAGCATCGCGTTGAGCTCGGCGTCACCTTCGGCCAGGTACTTCGCCGCCTCCTCGGCGTGGCGAGCGGCCTCCGCCTGCGCGCGGGTGGGTGCGCTGTCAGGATCCCACGGGTCCGTCCGGGCCTCGATCGTCTCCGGGTCGGTCAAGACCAGTCGATAGGTCGGGTTGTCCAGTGCTTCACGCGCCGGGCTGAACTTCGGATCCCGGGAGTACACGCGGCGCAGCAGCTCGACGGCCTCGTCCTCGCGGCCCAGGTGCCGCAAACACATGCCTTGGGTGTACAAGGCGATGTTGGCGGCGCCTGGCACCAAGTCGCCTTCGATGGCTTCCTGGCCCCGCCGAAGTGCCTCCTCGAAGACGCCGAGCGACGCCAGCGCTGTGGTGGCCATCGCGGCACCCGCGGCCTTCAGCTCGGGCTGACGCCAGACCTTGCCCTCGGGAAACTGGTTGAGCACGTCGGGCCATCGTCCGGTGCGGAAATACAGCACCCCCCGCACATAGTTGACCAGCTCCTCCTCGAAGGGCTGGCGCGGTTCCACGCCGTCGAGCAGTTTCGACGCTTCCTCGAAGCGCTTGGCTTCGGCGAGAACGGCGGCATACGCGCACGCCAGTGATTCAACGCTGGCGACCGCGAGTCGCAAGAACAGCCCGTCGGAAACTTGGGGCCGAAACTGCAGCTCGGTGACGCCCAGGCGGCGGGTCTCCCACCCGAATGTCCGGACCGCCGACCAGGCACCGGCGAGTATCTCGATGCTTTGCTCGCCGGCCAGTATTCGAGCCAGCCAGGCATCGCACATCCCGGGATCCAGGTTGGTCGCCGTGCTGAACATCTGTGAGGCAACCTGCGGGTTGTGGCTTGGCTGCAGCCCGTTGACCGAGATACCCGATGCCAGTAGCCCGGCGACCATCGCATTACGGGCGCTTTCAGCTGTTGATTGCGGGCGCGTCATTGCGCTACAGGCACGTCGGCCGAACTCCCTCGCATCTGATCGACCGACAGCGTTAGCTCATCGTCGTGGTGCAAGGTACGGCCCGGCACCACAAGTAGGGAGCGATTCGCCGGGGCAGGCAAACTGGCGCGCACGGCGGCTAACTGACGTCCGGTTAGGCGGTTGAGACCCGCCGAGTCCTCGCGCGGCAATCGGTCCTCGCTGTGGAAGCGCACCCAAGCCGACACCTCGGGCAGACCGTCGCGAGCCGTGAGCCGGACGGTGAGCACGGTGGCGACGGTGTCGACCCGCCACAGCTCGTCCAGCGTATCCGCGGTGACGTCAGATGGCGTCACCCAGAAGCTGGTCGCGAATCCGTTGAAATGCTTGAGGTACCGCCAACCGGGGCGGCTCCACGTGGGCTCCAGATCGGCCAGGACGGCGCGGTCAACTTCGCCGATCTCCTCGGCCGTCAACGGCCGGGCCGCGCATGTCGCGCCGTCGAGGTCCTGGGCAAGTCGCTCGGTGGCGGCCACCAGCGTCGAGGCCAGCGAATCGCGGGCCGCCACCGCGGCGACGTTGCGCTGCGGGTTCATCCTCAACACCAGCCAGGTACGGCGTACATACGAGGTGGGCTGATCACTGACCACTTCCCATTCCTCGGGGCCCCAGTTGTCCAGCTTTGACAACTCGGCGGCGTTGCCCCCGCGGCGCAGTTTCACCGACACGATGTCGATGTCGTCCAAGTGAATGTCGAACTGGCGCAGCCCCTCGGCAACGGAGGACACCAGCAAAGTGGGCGGCGACGTCCGATGGCGGTGGCGCGACGACGGGTCGTCCTCGCCGCCGTTCACCGCGATCACCGTGACCAGTTGTCCGTCATATTGGCGCACGCCGACCTTGTCGCGCCCGAACCGCCGCTGATAATCGACCGCGGGTGTGCATCCTGCCGCCAGCGCGCTGCCCGGGTCGGCGGACCAGTCCCACAACCAGGTGGCCAGTCCCGACATCACCGTAATGCCGTTATAGGTCACCAGTGACAGGAGTGTGACCAGCACCGCGAGGCCAACACCCACCCAGAAGGCGATGTGATAAGTACCCTGCCAGGACTGCGGGCAGTGGCTGGCGACGACCATGATGACGACGTCGGCCACTAATACCGCAGTGACCCTCGGCCACGCCAAAGACAGGCCGAACCTGCGCTGAGCCTTCATTACTGTTACTGCTCCACCCTTATTGCTGTTTGCGCGATCGCTTCATCAGCATCGCCGTACCGAACACCCCGCCACCAATTAGCAGTGCCCCGAGCAAACCTCCGGCGGCCACCCACACCGGCACCATATCCCGCGGCGGCGGTGGTTTCGGAATGTCCAGCGGCGCTGACAGTTGTTGCGGTGGCTTCACCGGCCCATCCGGCACGTCCCAAGTCAGTGCTGCGACCGGGTCGACGACACCGTGACCCACCTGGTTGTCGACCCCGCGAGCGGGCGCGTGGGCGGTACGGGTCAGCCGGTTGATGACCTGGTAAGCCGACAACTGCGGGAACTTGGCGCGAACAAGCGCGGCCACCCCGGAGACGATCGCTGTCGCGAAGCTGGTGCCGGATGGAACCAGCAGCGTGTTGTCCGGGCCGTCGATCGCATTGATGATTCCGTCGTCCCGCGGGGAGAGCCCCACGACGTCCGTTCCGGGCGCAGCGATTCCCACCCACGGGCCGGCCACACTCGTCGGTGCCTGCCCCTGGTTGCCCTGGGACAGCGGACGGCCGTCCTCATCGACCGCGCCGACGGTCAGGACGTAATCGCTGAACCAGGAGGGCGTCACCACCGTGGTGACGGATTTCCAGTTGCGAGGATCGTTGGGCTGCAAAGGATCATGAGCTGGGTTCTGCTTGCAGTCCTTTTGGCTGGTGTCGCCGCCCGCGGCCACGATGACGGCGTTCTTGTCGACCGCCGCGTAGCGGACTGCGGCACCCAGCGCGCGCTGGTCGATGATATTGCGCGCACTCATGCAGGTCACATAGGAGATGTTGATGACCTCGGCGCCCATGTTGGCGGCGTGCACGATCGCGCGTGCCATCGTCTGGACGCTGTCGATCTTCGTCTGCGTCTGCGGGTCCTGGTCGCCGGTGTAGGCGTCCTTGAGCCCGAACGCCTGGCTGGATTGGCGGATCGAGATTATGTCGGCGTCCGGCGCGATCCCGCTGAATGCGTCGGGAGCCGACGCGGACGCCGGTGACGGTGCCGGCGGCGGAGGAGGGTCGAGGGGTCGCGGGCCGCCTGTGTTGTCCACACCGACTACGTGACCCCCGCCTGTGTAGCCCGGTATTGTCACCGTGCCGCCGCCGCGGTTGGCCGATGGAGCCTGGCCCCCGGCCGCGGGAGCTTGCGAAGCGGGCGACTGAGGCTGACCGGCGGCGGCCGGTCCTGGTGCTGAGGCTGCGGGTGGCGCCGGGGGCGCTCCGAACGGTCCGGGCGGAGGCGGGGCCTCCGAGGGTGGTGAAGCGGGTGAAGCGGGTGAAGCGGGAACCATAGTCACGGTCTGAGGCAGCGGTGACAGGGTCACCGTCTGCGGCGGCGGCGCTTTCGGCGGCGGCTCGGTGGTGGGGATGGTGACTGGCCTGCGCGGCCCCGCTGGCGGCGGTGCCGCGCCGTTGGCCGGTGCCGCACCAATCATCGACGCGACGATGGTGCCGTGAGCATCGCAGTCCGATAACCCGTCACCGGCCATGATGTAGTCGCCGCCGGGAATCAGGTGCGGAAACCTGGGGTGTGGACTCACACCGGTGTCGATGACGGCCACTTTCACGCCGGCGCCGCGACCGAACTGCCATGCCTCCTGCAGGTTCAGCATGTCCATGTACTTCGGCTGCAGCCGAAAATCGGTGCCGGGCAAGACGCCGACTTCGGTGCAGTACGCGGTCTGCTTCATCGGTGCCGGCGGCCCGGGCGGACCGTCAGGCGGCACCGCAGCCGGATCGATGCTCGGAGGCGAAATCGCGTATGCGGGTGGTAGTCCGGCTAACGCCCCTGATGTGAGCAAGACTGCGGCGACGGTCGCGGCGGATGCACGACCACGCCACAGTTTGCCGTTAGCGGTACCGGATTGCTGCATAGACATTCATCAACCACAATGCCAGCGGGAAAATCGGCATCAGGCAGAGGTATTCAATCCATTCCACAAACTTGCGGAATATCGGGCTGTAGATGGTGTTGGGCACGACAGCAGCAGCGGTCATACCGGCAGCCGGCAGCAGAACAAGGATCGCCGCGCTGATCGAAACCGCGAGCGGCGACTGCAGCACCAGTGCGTAGCGCAGCACCACCGCGGCGACGATCAGCACAGACGTTCCGGCGAGGGTGATCGCCTGCCACCGGTCGACGTAAGAGCGGCCACGCAGCATCAGGAAGCCAGCGCTGAACCCAGCCAGCAAGAGCGGCAGCCAACGTTGCCCGGTGTGGGGGTCTGACAACGACGTCAAGGAGACGATCATCAGCACGCCCAGCCCGATCAGCAAACCAGTCAGGAAAGAGCGCGCGCGTTCGGCCTGGACCAGCACATCGCGGACCGATGCCGGCCCCTCGAGGACCCCAGGGCCACCGTCGGAGCGCACCACGGTGGTGGGCAGGTCGGGTCGAGCCTCGAACACCCACCTGCTGGTGGCCGACGGGAAAACCGGCAGGCGGATGCCGGCCAACCGGCGCGAGATCGAGGGTGCGGCGTGGTAGACCAGCACGCAAAGCAGCACTACACAGGTGAAGAGCGTAACGGCGCTGGTGTTCGCCACCATTCGCGCCAGGGCGGCGACCGCCGCCACCCCGCTGACGGTGACGATCGCGGTATAGAGACCCAGCCGACGCCCGGTGAAGCGCAATGCCAGCATGGCGGCAATGGTCAGCACGCCGAAGCCCAATACCGCGTGCGGGGACCCTACTCCCCCGGGCGGCGCCGCGGCAGCAGCGACCGTCAGTGGCGCGAGGCCGCTCACCAGCATGATGTCGGCGACAAGCCGGTCCTGCCGAGTCTGTGCCCGCATCAACAACATCAATGAGACACCCAGCATCACTACGGCAATCAGCGAGGCGTAGACGGTCGGCAGCCATGAGTTGTGGTGCCAACGCCACCAGCCGAGCAAACCGGCCGCCATCGTCACCCCGACTGCGACCATGGACGCGCCGACTTGCACGGCGACCACGGGATCGATCGCGGCGAAGCGCTTGCTGAGATTGGCCGCAACCGCGGTCGAGATGTGCTCGATGACCTGGGAGCGGTGCTCGGTGTCCGGGATGAACCGCATCCACAACCGGTCGCCGTCGTAAACGTCTTGCTCGGTCAGGGACTGGGTCGCGCGCAAGGGCGTGCCATCCACCATGCACAGCGCCCACCTGCCGCGCCCGGTGGCTTCCAACGGAGTCTCGCCGAGCTCCCTCAGCCGACTGTTGACCACCTTCAGCAGCGGATCGGTCATCACGGAAACCGGCGCGTTGGCGTCCAACAGAACGCCGATCTGCACACCCTCACCTGCCATGACACCGACTACGACCGCCCGAGGCTGTGAAATTCCGCCCTCAATGTCAGGCTGCTGTACCGCTTCAACTATCGCAGTCATCGCCGTGCACCCCCTACCGTGGTCAATGTGTTACCCCGTGCCGCTAGCCGCGCGGGAGCCTGCGTCGGTCCACTCGCCGACGCGCTGTCGCCCCCCGGGGGGTACGGCTCGACTAATTCGAATTTCATCTGCCTCGCCTTGCGATCAAGAGTTTTGTGGTGACGCTGGTTTTAGCTTTGCTGCTGCCCTGAGAGAAGTATGCCGTGTTCGCATCGCGACCGCATGTTTACTGTAAAGGCATTGGTGAACTCCGCGTTTCGGGTGACTGTCACACCCTGCTGTGCGTTTTCCACTCGCCATAGGGAAGGGTGTCCAGAACGGTCTTGACGCCCACCTGGACCAGCTGGGGGGTCGCCGGACAGATGGCCAACCACGCCTCCCCCGAACCGGCCGTCCGGGCCTGCTGGTACAGCGCGATGCGCCCACCGGAACCGTCTTTGAGGGACAGCACCGACGCGCTGGGACCCTTGGCGTCGTCCCGGTACTGGCGCGCGTATACCGCAACCTCGGCCGCCGGGTCTGACAGCGCCTGTCCCAGCGCGGCGACGGTGGCAGCACTGATGCCCATCCGCCGCAGATCACCGCCGGAGAACACGTTAAAGCCTGACTCCTGCCAAGACTTCGTGGCTTCCAGCATCTCCTCCAGCGGCACGTTGACGGCGTTGATTGCTGCCGGCTCCGCGTGATGGATGGACTCGAGGGCGTCCATCACCAGGGCGGCGATCGAGGCGCTGTCCGCGATCGCGACGTCGTCGACCGTGATGTCCCCGCCAACCCGTACCGCGGATACCCAGTGCTGGCCGCGGCGGGCCAGCACCACCCGGAATTCGTTGTCCGGGATGTCGCGTGAGCCGGGTGGCTGATTCTCGTCGTCGACCACGCCGTAGAGCAGCTTGCCCCGCGACAGCAAGGCGATGACTTCCAGATCGGGCGCGGCGAGCACCCTCATCCGAGCGGCCACGTGCTCGTTTACCTGGTCATTCTCGATGATGCCTTGCTCACGCATCACCGCCATTCCGGGGTGGTCGTTGAGCCAGTCGCTCGAGTCGGTGGAGACAAATGGCCGGCACCGCAACTCTGGCGCGACATGCCGGATATCCAGGAGTGCCTGGAGCATCCAGAAACCATCGACGTTGACGGTGATGTCGGTGCGGGTGCTCTGTTGGTCCATCAATACCTCAAAAGTCAAAGTGCTCGGTAACCGCAGGACGCGGCAGCACACCGACGGATGGTGTGCTGCCGCGCCTGAAGTTGGGGGTTAAGCCCAGCTGGAGCCAACGGCGCTGTCGGTGCTGGCCATGTTGCTGCCGGCGGTCTGCACCTTCTGGCCGTGCTGGTTGGCCTGCTCGTAGATCACCTGGAAGTTGCGACCCAACTGGGTGATGAACTCCTGGCAAGCCACCGAACCGGCGCCGCCCCAGAAGTCACCGGCAGCCAGCACATCGCGAATGATGGCCTGGTGCTCGGCCTCCAACGAGGCAGCCTGGGCGCGGATCAAGGCACCGTGGGCGTCCACG
>DATJQO010000125.1:0-3037 GCA_035505695.1 Mycobacterium sp. | reverse complement strand
CCATCCAACCGGGCATGCTCACCCGCATCAAGCAAATCCAGCCACGACAACCGCCGCCCCGGATCGGCCGCCATCGCCACCAACACCCGCCGCAACCGCTCGACCAAAACCTCGATACCGGCCGCATCGAACACATCGGTGTCAAACTCGACGCGCAGGCCCAGTTCGTTGCCCGGCACGACTTGCACCGCGAGCGGGTAGTGGTTGTATTCGCGGTTGGTGAACTCGGTGATGGCCAACCCGTTGACGCTGAGCAACGCGTCGGGGTCGATCGGGTAGTTTTCGAATGCCAAGAGGGTGTCGAACAGCTGGTCATGACCGGCGATACGGTGAATTTCGCGCAGCGCCAAGTGTTGGTGCTCGAGCGTGTCGTTGTGGTCGCTCTGCAGCTGATTCAGCAGATCCGCGGTGGTAGTTGCCGCCGTGATGCGCGCCCGCACCGGGACGGTGTTGATCAAAAGGCCCACCATCGAGTCCGCGCCGATCACCTCGGCTGGCCTACCCGAGACCGTGACACCGAACGCGACGTCATGTCGACCGGTCAGCGAGCTCAGAAGCAGCGCCCAGGCACCCTGCAACACCGTGTTGACCGTGGTGTGGCAGGAGCGCGCCAGCCCGCTAAGGGCCCGCGTCGTCTCGGCGGGCACCCGAAAAGATGCGACGCCTCGCTGCCCGAGCGTTAACCGACCCGGCGCTCCAACCAACGTCGGTGTCTCAAAGCTGGCGAACACCTTTCGCCAGGCCGCTCGAGCGGCATCAAGGTCGCGATCGGCCAGCCAGGTGACAAATCGGCGATACGGAACCGCGGCGGGCAACCGCTGCCCGTAGTAGCTGGCGAAGATTTCCTGCAACAGGATCGGCAGCGACCAGCCGTCGAGCACGATGTGGTGAAAGGTCAGCACAAACCGGTGCCGATCTTTTGCGGTACGGATCAAAGCGGCCCGAAAGGGTGCCTCCTCGGCGAGGTCGTTGACCGCGGCGCGTTCGGCAGCGCACACCCGTCGGACCCGCTCATCGAGATCGCCGTCGGCGGCGCTGCCAAGGTCGACATAACGCCAGGGCGCCACGGGATCGGCCGGGATGATCTGCACCGGCTGGTCGAACTGCTCCCAGAATCGGGCCACCAGGTTCGGATGCCGGTTGACCACCGTGTGCACCGCATCGCGGAGGCGGTGCGGGTCGAGCGCGCCTGTCACGGTGATGTCGAGTTGCACCGCATATACATCGTCGGTACCGAGCGCAGTGCTGGCGTGGAAGAGCAGACCCTGTTGAAGAGGGGTCAGCGGTAGGACGTCAGCAATCCGCATAACGTCGCTGGAGCTCGTCGATCTGCTGTTGGCTAAGACCGGCAAGCCCGATATCGGAGGGCGTCAACCCGCCCCCACCGCGCCTTACATGCGCGCAGATACCGGCCAAAGCGTCAAACCACAACCGACTGAGCCGGCTGACCTGGGCACGATCAACTGCCGAGGGTGCCCACGTCCAGTTGGCGTGCAGGTGCGGGCCAGTGTCGGTGTCGACGGTTCCCGCGTTGAGGTCCAACGTGTGTATCAGCGGCATGGGCACCGCCGCGGCGGCGGTGGTCCATGACAAGCCCTCTGGGCTGATCCGCCACAGACCACCGGAGATCGGGGCCACCGCGCTGCCCAACCGCCCGAGGTAGTTGAACCCGATCGTCGGGTCAGACCCGCCTAGGTCAACGTCGGGGTTCAAGTAGCGCAGCAGACCGTAGGTCAAACCCTCCGGGAGGGTGCGAAGCTGCTCTTTGGCGTCTTTGACGACAGCACCGAGCGCCGCGTCACCAGCCTTCACTTGCGCCCAGCTCAGCCCACCGACGGCCAAGGACACGGGGAATTTGGTGGTGAACCATCCCACGGTACGCGACAGATCGACATCGGCGGCCAGCTCCTCATCGCGCCCATGACCCTCGACATCGATGCCGATCGGCGCCGCACCGGTGCCCAAAAACTCGGCCAATGCCAACCCGAACGCGATGAGTAGAATGTCTTGCACCCCGCCGTGAAACGCCGCCGGCACCTCACCGAGCAGCATCCGAGTCGTCTCGGCGTCCAACTCCACCGACAAGTGCCTAGCCGTGGCGAACGTATCCACCCCGGGCCGCACCGCCGGCAACGCAGCGGGCGTCGCCGCCACCTGCCGCCACGCCTCGGCATGGACGGTCACGGCCGGGGCCTGCGCGTGCTCAGCAAGCAGTTTCGACCACCGGGCAAACGATGTACCGCCAGCCGGCAACGCCACCGGTTGTCCGCTGTGATGCTGCGCCCAGGCAATGTTGAGGTCTTCCAACAGGATTCGCCAGGACACCCCGTCGACGGCCAAATGGTGAATGATCAAAGCCAACTGGCCGGTGGAAGCCACCCACACCGCGCTGAGCATCACCCCAGCAGCCGGATTCAACCGCGACCGGGCCTTGACCAACGCCTCTTCAGACAACACATCCACCGACTGCAGGCAACCATCAGCATCCACCGACCCGGCATCGGGCACCCGCAGGGACCAGCCCCCGTCGCCGTCGCCGTCGACTCGCAGCCGCAGCATGGCATGCCGGTCCAGCACGGACTGCAACACCGCCACCACATCGGTCTCACTGATCCCCGCCGGAGTCTGGACCACCATGGTCTGGTTGAACTGGTCGATCGGGCCATCCACGCCCTGCAGCCAGCGCATGATCGGGGTGGGGACCACGGCCCCGAGGCCCTCGTCGGCCACACCGTCCGCGTCGTCGGCCAGACTGGCGACCTGGGCCAGCCGGGCCACGGTCTGCTCGACGAAAACATCGCGCGGCTTGAACAGCACACCGGCGGCCCTGGCCCGCGCCACTACCTGGATTGACAGAATGCTGTCACCGCCCAACTCGAAGAACGAGTCGTCGACGCCGACGCGCTCGAGTCCGAGGACTTGGGCGTAGATGCCGGCCAGGATCTCCTCGACCGGGTCGGCCGGCGCGCGGTAACGATCGACGTCTTGGTATTCCGGGGCCGGCAGGGCCCGCCTGTCGAGTTTGCCGTTGACCGTC
>DATJQO010000124.1:0-18385 GCA_035505695.1 Mycobacterium sp. | reverse complement strand
CGACGAGTACGTCGTCCACCATGACGACACCGACTGGGTGTTCGGCATCTGGTTTGCCCTGACCGAGGGCGGCGAGCAAGCAGCGAAAGCGCTGGAAAACGAAAAGTCGGAGGGCTGAAAAGCCCTCCGACCTGTCCGGGTGGCTGACGGGACTCGAACCCGCGACAGCCAGGATCACAACCTGGTGCTCTACCAACTGAACTACACTCACCATGACCGCGAGCCGGCCGTGGGCCTGCAACAGCGGCGACTGTCGATACTAGCCGGTCGGTGGCTCGGTAGCCGAATCGTTTGGTCGCGGTGCGTCTTGGCCGCCCTCGAGATCGGCGACCACCGCCTCGATTTCGCTGGTAGACGGCCCGGGCGGGGGCACGAACGCGGTCCGGCGGTAAAACCGCAGTTCACGGATGGATTCGTGAATATCGGCCAGTGCGCGATGGGCGAGCCCCTTAACCGGCTGCCCGAAGTAAATCCGCGGATACCAGCGTCGGCAGAGTTCCTTGATCGAGCTGACATCGATCATCCGATAGTGCAGAAACGAGTCCAGCGCGGGCATGTCGCGGGCAATGAACGCACGATCGGTGGCAATGGAATTGCCCGCCAGCGGCGCCGTCTTGGGTTGCTTGACGTGCTTGCCGACGTAGTCCAGCACCATCGCCTCGGCCGTCGCCAGGTCGACAACGGATGCCTTCACCTCATCGATGAGCCCCGAGCGCGTGTGCATTTCGGCCACGACGTCGATCATCGACGACAGCTCGGCATCATCGGCGTGGATCACCACGTCGACTCCATCGCCGAGAATGTTCAGATCGGCGTCGGTTACCAGGGCTGCGATCTCGATCAGCTTGTCCGAACCGAGGTTGAGCCCGGTCATCTCGCAGTCGATCCATACCAACTCGTCGCGCACAGCGCTCAGACTAGGCGCAGGGCGAGCCCTGCGCTCGCATCCCCCTGGCAAGTAGTGTGAGCACTTGCCAAGTGCATGCGAAGAGAGGGCAGGGCGCGATGAGCACCGAATCAGCTGTGCCGCCCGCGAAGCGGATCGCCAGCGGGTACGCCGTCGAAGGGCAGGCGCTGGAGCTCGGCACAGTGGTCGTCGACGGCGTTGCCGACCCGACGGCTCAGATCCGCATCCCGCTTTCCACCGTCAACCGGCACGGTCTGGTCGCCGGAGCGACCGGAACCGGCAAAACCAAGACGCTGCAACTGATCGCCGAGCAACTCAGCGCGGCGGGCGTGCCCGTGCTCATGGCCGACGTCAAGGGCGACCTGTCCGGGCTGGCCCGGCCGGGGCAGGCGAGCGACAAGATCGCAGCCCGGGCGAAGGACACCGGTGACGAATGGGTCAGTACGGCCTTCCCAGTGGAGTTTCTGTCGCTGGCCACCGGGGGAGTGGGCGTGCCGGTGCGCGCGACAGTTGCCAGCTTCGGCCCGGTTCTTTTGTCAAAGGTTTTGGGGCTTAATGCCACTCAGGAATCGACTCTGGGACTGATCTTTCATTGGGCCAAGGAGAGCGGCCGTTCGCTGGTCACCCTGGGCGATCTGCGTGCTGTGATCAGCTACCTCACCAGCGACGACGGCAAGGCCGACCTCAAAGACTTAGGCGGAGTGTCATCGACGACGGCGGGCGTAATCCTGCGCGCGCTGGTGAACCTCGGCGGCGAGGGCGGGGACACGTTCTTCGGTGAGCCGAAGCTTGACCCGCAGGACCTGCTGCGCGTCGATCAGGGGCGCGGCATAATCTCGCTGCTCGAGTTCAGCGGTCAGTCGTTGCGGCCGGTCATCTTCTCGACCTTTCTGATGTGGTTGCTGGCAGACCTCTTCACCGTCCTGCCCGAAGTCGGTGACGTCGACAAGCCCAAGTTGGTGTTCTTTTTCGACGAGGCGCATCTGCTCTTCACCGACGCTTCCAAGGCGTTCCTCGAGCAAGTCGAGCAAACCGTGAAATTGATCCGTTCCAAGGGCGTCGGGGTGTTCTTCTGCACGCAGTTGCCCACCGACCTGCCCAACGACGTGCTTTCTCAATTGGGCGCCCGAATCCAGCATGCGCTGCGGGCCTTCACCCCCGACGATCAGAGGGCGCTGAGCAAGACCGTCCGCACCTACCCGAAAACCGATGTTTACGACCTGGAATCGGCGTTGACGTCGCTGGGCATCGGAGAGGCCGTCGTCACGGTGCTATCGGAGAAGGGCGCGCCCACACCCGTCGCGTGGACCCGCATGCGGGTCCCGCGCTCGTTGATGGCCGCCATCGGTGACGACACCATCGCGCAAGCGGCGAAAGACAGTGCACTGCAGGCGAAGTACGGTCAAACGGTTCAACAACCGGAGCTGCCTGAGGCCGGCCCGCGGGACGAACAAGCCGGTCCGCCGCACTTGCCGCAGGCCCAGTCCGACTACCCGCCGGTCCCGTCGAATGACCCGGTGCCGCCAATGCCGGCACCGGCGGAGCCAAAAGGCCCCGCCATGTGGGAAGAAGTGCTGAATCACCCGACGGTGAAAAGCGGCATCAACACGGCGATCCGCGAAATCGCCAAGAGTGTTTTTGGCACCGGCCGTCGCCGCCGCAGGTGACCCTAGCCGCCACCGAGCTTTTTGTAGAAGCTGCCCACGATGGGTGCGACGATGGCACGTGGGGCGTACCCGCTTGCCACCGACATGGCTTTCGACGTCAAGCCCGGAACGACGCGCATCTTGTTGCGGTCCAAGGCATTCAGCGACACCTGGGCGGTGTGCTCGGTCGAGATCCATAAAAAGTCAGGCACCAACCGTTCGACGAGCGAGGCTTCGGCATCGTCGGGCAGGTCGGTACGCACCGGGCCTGGTGCCAGCAGTGTGACATGGACACCGGAGCCGCGAAGTTCACCGCGCAACGATTCACTGAAGGTATTCACGAACGCCTTCGTGGCCGCGTAGGTGGCGTTGTAGGGAATTGGCGAATTGCCCGCTGCCGAGCCGGAAATCAGTATGCCGCCGGCCTTGCGTTCGATCATGCCGGGCAGTACCGCCAACGTAAGGTCGTGCACACCAAGCACATTCAGCTGCACCTGGGCCTTCTCACCGGCCGGGTCGAGCGACGCCACCGGACCGAACGTCGCCGTGCCCGCGTTGGCGCACAAGATCGAGATGGGCCGGGCGGCCAGTTCCTCGCACAATTTCGCCCGTTCTTCCGGGTCGGCCAAATCCGCGGGTCGCACGTCCACCGCGACGAGGTATTTCTCGGTCAGGCGGGCGGCCAGCTCGGTGAGCAGTTCTTCGCGCCGCGCCGTGACGATCAGGCTGTGTCCGCGTGCGGCCAGTTCGGTGGCCAGCGCTTCGCCGATATTCTGCGAAGCCCCGGTGACAACGGCACGCGCCTCAGGACTGGGAGCTGGTATCGGCATGAGCCAATCGTAGTCAGCGGTCGCGGCGCATCGGGGCGCGACGGGTCGCTGCCCAAGATCGATAGGCTGCCGGGCATGAGTCAGCCGGGGTCGCGTCCGCTCACGCCCGTGCCATCTCGGGTGGTGGCGTGGGCGCTGTGGGACAGCGGATCCACCGGCCTTAATGCGATCGTGACCACCTTCGTGTTCACCGTGTATCTGACCAGCAGCGTGGGAGTGGGCATCCCGGGCGGAACCACCCCGGCCAGCTGGTTGGGGCGGGCGGCGGCCATTGCCGGGTTGACCGTCGCGCTGCTGGCCCCGGCCGTCGGCGTGTGGGTGGAGTCCCCGCATAACCGGCGGGTGGCGCTCAGCGTGTTGACCGGTCTGGCCGTGACGCTGACGTGCGCGATGTTCTTTGTCCGTGATCGCCCCGGCTACCTGTGGGCCGGACTGGTGCTGCTCGGAGCAACGGCGGCCTGTGGCGACTTGGCCAGCGTCCCGTATAACGCGATGCTGCGGCAGCTCTCCACGCCGCACACAGCCGGCCGGATTTCCGGGCTGGGCTGGGCCGCGGGTTATGTCGGAAGTGTCTTATTGCTGCTGCTGATCTACCTGGGATTCATCGCCGGGTCGGGCTCGGGTCCGGATGCGACGCGTGGCTTGCTGCGGGTGCCATTGCACGACGGTCTCTATGTCCGAGCGGCGATGTTGATGGCGGCGGCCTGGTTGGCGGTGCTTGCGGTGCCGTTGTTGTTGGTCGCACACCGGCTGTCCGACCCCGCGGCGGTGCACCAGCCGACGAGCATGTTGGGTGGCTATCGCAAGCTCTGGACGGAGATGACCGCCGAATGGCGGCGCGACCGCAACCTGGTCTACTTCCTGGGCGCCAGCGCGATGTTCCGGGACGGGCTGACCGCGATTTTCGCCTTCGGCGCGGTGCTCGGCGTCAACGTGTATGGCATCTCGCGGGGCAACGTGATGATATTCGGCCTGGTCGCCAGCGTGGTGGCGGCCGTCGGGGCGGTGCTGGGCGGGTTCATCGATCACCGGATCGGGTCAAAACCGGTCATCGTGGGATCGCTGGCCGGGATCGTCGTCTTGGGACTCACCTTGATGCTGCTGTCGGGTTCGGCGGCCTTCTGGATATGCGGACTGCTGCTGTGCATGTTCATCGGGCCGTCGCAGTCGTCGTCGCGCGCCCTGCTGCTGCAGATGGCAAAGCATGGCAGGGAAGGGGTGGCCTTCGGCCTCTACACGATGACGGGCCGTGCCGTGTCGTTTGTCGCGCCGTGGCTGTTCTCGCTCTTCGTCGACGGATTCGGCGCGGTGCGCGCCGGCCTGGGCGCCATCTCGCTGGTGCTGATCGCCGGGCTGCTTGGCATGCTGATGGTCCGGGTTCCGGCGCGCGGAGCCGTTGTGGCAGAAGATTCGTCGAGCGCTTAGCCCCTGGCGTCGCAGATCGTAAGACCCACGCCAACTCGCTTGCTCACCTGAACCCCGTCGACGGTGACCGAACAGGTGACGTTGTGACCGATGTTGACGATCGTGACGTTTGCCGGGTGGATGGCCGACTTCGACAGGCTGACCTGCTTACTCCATGGCAGCGCGACGTTGAATTCGGTCTGGATGAGGTCGCCGGTGTCGATGTACATGACGCTGATCGCGCGACCGTCGCCGTCGACGTTGTACACAACGTCCTGCATGGCGGCCGGGCCGGTCGTCGCGGTCGGCGGCTGCGAGCCAGTCGTCGGTGGCACCGGGGCCGGGATCAGCGACGGTGACGTACGTGTCGACGGGCTCGGGGCCGTGGTACTCGGCTCCGGCATAGCGGGCAACGGCGGCACGGCGGTCTGCGTCTTGATCGCGTCATTCACCAATATCAATGCAACCACCAGGGCAACGACCAGCAGCACCGCCGCGCCGGCGGCGATCCATAGCCATCGCGGCGATTTGGGGCCGCCCGGCGGCGGAGGGGCCGACACCGGTGACGGCGGTTCCCCCGGTGGGGGCACGTCTTGCTGCCAGTACGCCGGCAGTTGCCTCGTCGGGTTGGTTTGGTGGGTGTTGGGCGCCCACGGCGGAGCTTGGCCGCCGTAGATAGGCGCATAGGCCGCTTGGTCCGCGTACGCCGGGTCAGCGGTCGGCGGATACCACGGGCCTTGCGGCCCCGACCCCGGTACAGAGGGGCTGAACCGCTCGGTTGGACGTGAATCGTTCATGTCCACCTCATGGCTTGCAGGGTACCTGTGCCGGGCGCCTAACCGGTGCTTCCGCCGCCGGCGAACCTTACGGGCACTAATTTCCCGCGGTGAGTGCGGCGACGGTCATCGCGCGCATCACAGCACGGGACCGCGCCGCGCGGGCGGACTTGCTGCGCGAATTGTCGGGGAATTTCATGCTATGCGGCGTCGAGTTCAGCAGCCCGAACACGGCGTGCGCGGTCAGCCGGGCGTCGGCCTCAGCGAGCTTGGGACTCAGCTCGCGCAACACCCCGACCCAGACCTCGACGTATTGCCGCTGCGCCTTGCGTACCTGCTTCTCGGCGGCCGCCGGCAAGTGCGCAAGGTCGCGGTCCTGGATGCGGATCAGGTCGGGTTCGCGGAACGCAAAGTCCAGATGAAAATCGATGAGACCGTCCAACGCCGCAGCCGCGTCCGAGTTGCGTGCCCGCACGTCGCGCGCGCCGGCGAGCAGCCGGGTGCTGATGCCCACCAACAACTCGACCAGCAGCGACTCTTTGTTAGGGAAGTGCCGGTAGATGGCCGGGCCGCTGACACCGGCCGCGGCGCCGATGTCCTCTAGGCGCACTGCGAGAAATCCGCGCTCGGCGAAGAGCCGCTCGGCGGCAGAGAGCAGCTGCAGGCGCCGGTCCGATTTCAACTGGCTGCGACGGCTTGGTGGGTCGAGGGGCCCGTCGGAGGCGGACGTTGTCATGACGAACCCCCGGTCAACTGGTTAATCATCACTAACTTAGCACGGGTTAGTCCCAATTAACTCGGTACGGCGGCGGCGCCGTCCTCCCTGGACCGGCGACCGCGACGATGGTATTCTCACACCCAGTTAATGAATATTAACTGAAATACCGACCGCTCGACGCGCCCTTGCGCTGGCGACAACCGGGAGGCACGTGTAAACCGTGACAGGTCTTGTGCAAGCGCCGCCGTTCGCCGATGAGCACCGTCGGCTGGTCGGTGAGTTGAACGCGAAGCTGGCGGAAGCGGCCTTGGGCGGCAATGAACGCGCGCGGCAGCGTCACATCGGCCGTGGCAAGTTGTTGCCCCGTGAACGGGTGGATCGCCTGCTCGATCCGGGCAGCCCGTTCTTGGAGCTGGCGCCGTTGGCCGCCAACGGTATGTATGACGACGAATCCCCGGGGGCCGGAATCATCACCGGAATTGGCCGGGTGTCGGAGCGCGAGTGCGTGATCGTCGCCAACGATGCGACGGTCAAAGGCGGCACCTACTATCCGATGACGGTCAAAAAGCACCTGCGTGCGCAGGAAGTCGCGTTGCAGAACCGGCTGCCGTGCATTTACCTGGTGGACTCCGGAGGCGCCTTCCTACCGCGTCAAGACGAGGTGTTTCCCGACCGCGAACACTTCGGACGGATCTTCTATAACCAGGCCACCATGAGCGCCAAGGGAATTCCGCAAGTGGCGGCCGTGCTCGGCTCGTGCACGGCGGGCGGCGCCTACGTGCCGGCCATGAGCGACGAGGCGGTCATCGTCCGCGAGCAGGGGACCATATTCCTCGGCGGTCCGCCACTGGTCAAGGCCGCCACCGGAGAGATCGTCACGGCCGAAGAACTCGGCGGTGGCGACCTGCACTCACGCGTCTCCGGTGTCACCGACCACCTCGCCGACGACGACGAGCACGCGCTACGGATCGTCCGCTCGATCGCGGCAACCTTCGGCCCGCGTGCGGCGAGTCAATGGGACGTGCGGCCCACGATCGAGCCCACCCACCCGCAGACAGAACTTTACGACGTGGTGCCGCCCGATCCGCGGGTGCCCTACGACGTGCACGAAGTGATCGTGCGGCTAGTGGACGACGGCGAGTTCAGCGAGTTCAAGGCCAACTACGGCAAGACGCTGGTGACTGCCTTCGCGCGCATCCATGGCCATCCTGTCGGGATCGTCGCCAACAACGGCGTGCTGTTCAGCGAATCCGCTTTGAAAGGCGCACATTTCATCGAGCTGTGCGACAAGCGCAAGATTCCGCTGCTTTTTCTGCAGAACATCGCCGGGTTCATGGTCGGCCGCGACTACGAGGCCGGCGGCATCGCCAAGCACGGCGCCAAGATGGTCACCGCCGTGGCGGGTGCCCGGGTGCCCAAGCTGACCGTGGTGATCGGCGGGTCCTACGGGGCGGGGAACTATTCGATGTGCGGGCGGGCGTATTCGCCGCGCTTTCTGTGGATGTGGCCCAATGCGCGCATCTCCGTGATGGGCGGCGAACAGGCGGCATCGGTGCTGGCCACCGTGCGAGGCGAGCAACTGGCCGCCGCCGGCACACCGTGGTCGGTGGACCAGGAAGAGGCGTTCAAGGCGCCGATCCGCGCGCAGTACGAGGATCAAGGCAATCCGTACTATTCGACGGCCCGGCTGTGGGATGACGGCATCATCGACCCCGCGGATACCAGAATCGTTGTCGGGCTTGCTCTTTCGATCTGCGCTCATGCGCCGTTGGAACCGGTTTCCTACGGCGTCTTCCGGATGTGATGACCGTGTTCGATACCGTGTTAGTGGCCAACCGCGGCGAGATCGCGGTACGGGTGATCCGAACGTTGCGCCGGCTGGGTATCCGGTCGGTCGCCGTCTATAGCGACCCCGACGCCGGTGCGCGGCACGTCCTGGAGGCCGACACGGCCGTCCGGCTGGGACCGGCCGCGGCGCGCGAGAGCTACCTGGCCATCGACAAAGTCATCGACGCGGCGGTGCGCACCGGATCTCAGGCCATTCATCCCGGCTACGGATTCCTTTCGGAGAACGCCGCTTTCGTCGTCGCCTGCGAACGTGCCGGGGTGGTGTTTCTGGGGCCGCCGGCACGAGCGATACAGGTGATGGGCGACAAGATCACCGCCAAGAACGCGGTGGCCGCCTTCGACGTGCCGGTGGTACCGGGCGTGGCGAAGCCGGGACTCAGTGACGAAGAGCTGGTCGCGGCGGCCGCCGAGATCGGCTATCCGGTGTTGATCAAGCCGTCGGCGGGTGGGGGCGGCAAGGGCATGCGACTGGTGGACGACCCGGCCCGGCTGCGCGACGCCGTGGCGGGTGCCCGGCGGGAGGCGGCCTCGTCGTTCGGTGACGACACGCTCTTCCTGGAGCGATTCATGTTGCGCCCCAGGCATATCGAAGTACAGATTCTGGCCGACACGCACGGTAACGTGCTGCATCTCGGTGAGCGTGAGTGCAGCCTGCAACGGCGTCACCAGAAGGTGATCGAGGAGGCGCCCTCGCCGCTGCTCGATCCGCAGACCCGCGACCGGATCGGGACGGCGGCCTGCAACACCGCCCGCAGCGTCGATTACGTCGGCGCGGGCACGGTGGAGTTCATCGTCTCCGCAGACCGGCCGGACGAGTTCTTCTTCATAGAGATGAACACCCGGCTGCAGGTGGAACACCCGGTCACTGAGGCGATTACTGGCCTGGACCTGGTGGAGTGGCAGCTGCGGGTGGCCGCCGGCGAGAAGTTGGCCTTCGCCCAAGACGACGTCGAACTGCGTGGGCACGCAGTCGAGGCGCGGGTGTACGCGGAGGACCCGGCACGCGGTTTTCTCCCTACCGGTGGCCAGGTGCTGCAGGTCTTCGAGCCGACCGGTGCCGGTGTACGGGTCGATTCGTCGCTGCTGGCCGGCATTGTGGTCGGCAGCGACTACGACCCGATGCTCAGCAAGGTGATCGCGTATGGGTCCGACCGCGACGAGGCGCTGACCAAACTCGATCGGGCGCTGGCGGACACCGCTGTGCTGGGGATTCAGACCAATATCGAGTTCCTCCGGTTTCTGCTTGCCGACGAGCGGGTCCGCGCCGGTGAGCTGGACACCGCGCTGCTTGACGAGCGGCTGGTGGACTTTACGCCGGCGCCCGCACCCGATGACGTGCTTGCCGCCGGCGGCCTCTACCGCCAGTGGGCGTTATCTTTTCAGGCGCTGCGCGCTCACGGTGACCCATGGGCGATGCCGACCGGTTGGCGGGTCGGCGGTGTCGCGGCACCGGTGCGCACCGAGATGCACACTGCGCTGCGCAGCGAGACGGTGTCGGTGTGGGGATCACCGGATGCCTGCCGTGTGCAGGTGCGTGACGGTGCGATCCAAGATGCGAGCGTGCAGATCGACCGTGCGCGAATGGATGTCACGCTGGACGGAATTCGCCGCGAATACCGATGCGCCGAGGCCGACCGACACCTCTGGATCGCCGACGATCGAGGGGCGTGGCACCTGCGCGAAGCCGAGGAGCACAAGATTCACCGCACGGCGGGTGCGCGGCAGGCCGAGATCCTCAGCCCCATGCCCGGCAGTGTCATCGCGGTCCAGGCCGCCTCCGGTGCTGAGGTTTCGGAGGGCGACGTGGTCGTGGTCGTGGAGGCGATGAAGATGGAACACTCCCTCGTCGCTCCGGTTTCGGGACGAGTGGAAGTGCTGGTATCCGTCGGCGATCAGGTGACGGTCGACCAGGTGCTGGCTCGGCTGGTGCCGGACGAGGAAAGCAAGGACAAGACATGACGACATCCATCACGGCAGGAACGCTGCCCAAGGAGTACCAGGATCTTCGTGACACGGTGGCCGATTTCGCGCGCACGGTGGTCGCCCCCGTATCGGCCAAACACGATGAGGAGCACAGCTTCCCGTACGAAGTCGTCGCCAAGATGGGCGAGATGGGACTGTTCGGCCTGCCGTTCCCGGAGGAGTACGGCGGCATGGGCGGTGACTACTTCGCGCTGTCGCTGGCGCTCGAGGAGCTCGGCAAGGTCGACCAGTCGGTGGCGATCACGCTGGAGGCCGGCGTCAGCCTCGGTGCGATGCCGATCTATCGCTTCGGCACCGAGGAACAGAAGCACAAATGGCTGCCGGATCTGACCGCGGGCCGGGCGCTCGCCGGTTTCGGGCTCACCGAGCCAGGTGCAGGCTCCGACGCGGGCGCCACCCGCACCACCGCCCGGCTCGACGATGGCGAGTGGGTGATCAACGGCAACAAGCAGTTCATCACCAACTCGGGCACCGACATCACGTCGTTGGTCACCGTCACCGCGGTCACCGACGCCGTCGGGGACACCAAGAAAGAGATTTCGACGATCATCGTGCCCAGCGGCACACCAGGTTTCATCGTCGAACCCGTCTACAACAAGGTCGGCTGGAATGCGTCGGACACCCATCCGCTGACTTTCACCGACGCCCGCGTCCCGCAGGAGAACCTGCTGGGCGCCCGCGGCACCGGCTACGCGAACTTCCTGTCCATCCTCGACGAGGGCCGCATTGCGATCGCCGCGTTGGCGACCGGCGCTGCGCAGGGCTGCGTCGATGAGAGCGCCAAGTACGCCAAGGAACGCCAGTCGTTCGGCCAGCCGATAGGCTCCTATCAGGCGATCAGCTTCAAGATCGCCCGGATGGAGGCACGCGCGCATGTCGCCCGCACGGCGTACTACGACGCGGCCGCAAAGATGCTGGCCGGCAAGCCTTTTAAGAAGGAGGCAGCGATCGCGAAGATGATCGCGTCCGAGGCGGCGATGGACAACGCCCGCGATGCCACCCAGATCCACGGGGGATACGGTTTCATGAACGAGTACCCGGTGGCGCGTCACTATCGCGACAGCAAGATCCTCGAGATCGGCGAGGGCACCACGGAGGTGCAACTGATGCTGATCGCGCGATCGCTGGGGCTCTCGTGACCGGCAAGTCAATCGTTCAGCGAGGGTTGTGGTTTGAGGAATTCGAGATCGGCACAACCTACCTGCACCGTCCAGGCCGCACGGTCACCGAGGCCGACAACGTGTTGTTCACCACGCTGACGATGAACACCCAGTCGCTGCACCTCGATGCGGCATGGGCCGCCCAGCAGCCGGGCTTTCGGGGCGAGCGGCTGGTGAACTCGATGTTCACGCTTTCCACCCTGGTGGGGCTCTCGGTGGCACAGCTGACGCTGGGCACCATCGTGGCCAACCTCGGATTTTCTGAGGTGTCGTTTCCCAAGCCGGTCTTCCACGGCGACACTCTGTACGCGGAAACGGTTTGTACGGGCAAGCGCGAATCCAAGAGCCGCCCCGGCGAAGGCATCGTCACTCTCGAGCACACCGGACGCAACCAGCATGGCGACATCGTTGCGCGCGCCGTCCGTACCACGCTGGTACAGAAGCGGCCGGACTCGCCAACGGGCGCAGAGGAGACTCGATGAACCTGCACGCCGCCGGTCCGGCTTGGCTGTTCTGCCCGGCCGACCGTCCGGAGCGTTTCGCGAAGGCAGCCGCCGGCGCCGATGTGGTCATTCTCGACCTCGAGGATGGCGTGGCCGTAGCGGACAAGTCCGCTGCCCGCAAGGCGCTGCTCGACACGCCGCTGGACCCGGAGCGCACCGTGGTGCGGATCAATGCCGCCGGAACTGACGAGCACGCCCGCGACCTCGATGCCCTAGCCGGGACCGCCTATACAACGGTGATGTTGGCAAAGGCCGAATCGGCCACGCAGGTCGCCGCACTGGCGCCACGCGACGTGGTTGCGTTGATCGAGACCCCCCGTGGAGCGGTGTCTGCCGCCGAGATCGCCGCCGCCGAAGGCACCGTCGCGATGATGTGGGGTGCCGAAGACCTCGTTGCCGCCCTCGGCGGCAGCTCCAGCCGCCATGCCGACGGCACCTACCGAGACGTGGGTCGCCACGTACGGTCGACGGTCCTGCTGGCGGCGTCCGCATTCGGCCGGCGCGCGCTCGACGCCGTGCATTTGGACATCGGCGACCTTGACGGCTTGCGGGCGGAGGCCAACGACGCCGTCGCGGTCGGTTTCGACGCGACCGTCTGCATCCACCCCACCCAAATACCGGTGGTGCGCGCGGCCTATCGTCCCGACGACGAGAAGCTGGATTGGGCGCGAAGGGTATTGGCGGCGGCCCAGACCGAGCGCGGAGTGTTCGCGTTCGAAGGGCAGATGATTGACTCGCCGGTGCTCAAGCACGCGGAAATGATGATGCGCAGGGCCGGCGAGTCCGCCGCCCGCTGACACTCGAGGCGCAACACGTTTCCGACGCGTTTGCGATCAACGCGGTCTCTTCTCATTCGAGCGCATAATGGTGAGTACGCCAGTGTCGCAGCGAGCCAAGCCTTTCGTGCACCTGGCGACCGACTTCGGCTCGCGGTGGGTTCAAGCTGAATTTTGGCTGTGGCCCGCCACGCGGCCCAAAGTAGGGAGGCGGTATGGCGGAGGTTTCTCGGACGCCGATGACTGTCGACCTCGAGCCGGTGCAACTCGTCGTCGCGGATGGCACCTCGACGCCCGAGCGCCGCTATAGCCGTGAGCTTCCCGTGGAGACACTCTGTTGGCTCTACGAGATGATGGTAGTCACCCGGGAGCTGGATAACGAGTTCGTCAACCTCAAGCGCCAGGGAGAACTGGCGCTGTTCGCGTCCTGCCGCGGTCAGGAAGCCGCCCAAGTAGGTGCGGCGGCCTGTCTGCGCAAGACGGACTGGCTCTTTCCCCAATATCGCGAGCTGGGGGCTTTTCTGGTGCGTGGCATCCCGCCCGGGCACGTCGGGGCGGTGTGGCGCGGAACCTGGCACGGCGGGCTGGAATTTACCAAGAAATGCTGTGCGCCGCTGTCGATTCCGATCGGGACACAGGCGCTGCATGCCGTCGGCGCCGCGACGGCCGCCCAGCGCCTCGGCGAGGATTCGGTGACGGTGGCCTTTCTGGGTGACGGCGCGACCAGCGTGGGCGACGTTCACGAGGCGCTGAACTTCGCGGCGGTGTTCACCGCTCCGTGCGTGTTCTTCGTGCAAAACAACCAGTGGGCGATCTCGGTTCCGGTATACAAGCAAACCGCTGCACCTTCCATCGCGCACAAGGCAATCGGCTATGGGATGCCCGGAATTCGGGTGGATGGCAACGATGTGCTGGCGTGCTATGCGGTAATGGCCGAGGCCGCCGCCCGAGCCCGCACCGGTGGTGGACCGACGTTGGTCGAGGCGGTCACCTACCGGCTCGGCCCGCACACCACCGCCGATGATCCGACTCGCTACCGGCCGCAAGAGGAAGTGGACCGCTGGGAAGCACTGGACCCAATCCCACGCTACCGCAACTACTTACAGAGCCAATGCCTTTGGTCGCAGCGCTTGGAGGAACGGGTCGCTGCGCGCGCGAAGCGTATGCGAGCCGAATTGCGCGACGCGATATTCGGTGCACCCGACTTCGACATCGACGAGGTGTTCACCACTGTGTATGCCGACATCACGCCCGGACTGCAGCAACAGCGCCAACAACTGCGCGCCGAACTCGCGCGCAACGATTGAGGAGGCGCGAATGACTCAGCTCGCTGATCGTCCGGCCCGTGCCGACGAAACGCTCACCGCGGCAGTCCAGAACGCTGAAGTCGGCGCGCAGTCGCTAACCATGGTGCAGGCGCTCAATCGCGCCCTGCATGACGCGATGGCCGCTGACGATAGGGTGCTGGTGTTCGGCGAGGACGTCTCGGTCGAGGGTGGGGTATTCCGGGTAACCGAGGGATTGGCCCAAACATTCGGCGAACAGCGGTGCTTCGACACACCGCTGGCCGAATCCGCCATCGTCGGGATTGCGGTGGGGCTGGCACTGCGCGGCTTCGTGCCGGTGCCAGAGATCCAGTTCGACGGATTCTCCTATCCGGCTTTTGATCAGGTGGTCAGTCACCTGGCCAAGTACCGCACCCGTACTCGCGGCGAGATCAACATGCCGGTGACGGTGCGAATCCCGTCATTCGGGGGAATCGGTGCCGCCGAACATCATTCGGACTCCACCGAATCGTATTGGGCGCATACCGCGGGCCTGAAAGTGGTGGTCCCGTCCAGTCCGGCCGACGCTTACTGGCTGCTGCGCCACGCGATCGACTGCCCGGATCCGGTGATGTACCTGGAGCCCAAGCGGCGCTACCAAGGCCGTGGCATGGTCGACACCGGTCTGCCGGAACCGCCGATCGGGCAGGCGATGGTGCGCCGGCCCGGCACCGATGTAACCGTGCTGACCTACGGCAGCTTGGTCAGCACCGCGGTTAGCGCGGCAAAACAGGCTCAGCAGCAACGCGGTTGGAGCTTGGAGGTCATCGACCTACGGTCACTGGTCCCGTTGGATTTCGAGACCGTCGCCGCGTCGATCCATCGGACCGGACGCTGCGTGGTGATGCACGAGGGGCCGCGCAGCCTCGGATACGGGGCTGGATTGGCCGCCCGCATTCAGGAGGAGTTGTTCTACGAACTGGAGGCACCGGTGTTGCGCGCCTGCGGTTTCGATACCCCATACCCGCCGGCCCGGTTGGAGAGACTGTGGCTGCCGGGTCCCGACCGGCTCCTGGACTGTGTCGAGCGCGCCTTGGAACAGCCATGAGCACCGACGAGCGGGTCAAGTCGTTTCGAGTCCCCGACCTTGGTGAGGGGCTGGAAGAAGTGACGGTGACGCACTGGAACGTCGCGGTTGGCGACGCCGTCGAGCTCAATCAGGTTTTGTGCGCGGTCGAGACGGCCAAGGCCGAGGTGGAGATCCCGAGCCCGTACGCGGGACGGATCGTGGAAACGAACGGCGCCGAAGGTGATGTGATCAAGGTGGGAGCCGTACTGGTGCGGATCGATACGGCACCGCTGAATGGCGACGGCCCAGCGCCCACCGGGGCACTGCCCACGCTGGTCGGCTACGGCGCGGACGCGGGCGCCGATGCCAGCCGACGTTCCGGTCGTCCGCTCGCCGCCCCTCCGGTGCGCAAGTTGGCCAAAGAGCTGATGGTCGACCTCGGCTCGCTGCAGCGCACCGCCGACGGCATCATCACCCGCGCAGACGTGCTGGCAGCCGCTCACCGGTCTGGAAACGGGGCCGATTTTCGTCCGGTCCGGGGGGTGCAGGCGCGGATGGCGGAGAAGATGATGCTGTCGCACAAGGAGATTCCGGCCGCGGAAGTCAGCGTCGTGGTGGACTGCACCGACTTGTTAGGACTATCCGACCGGCTTCGTGTGGTGCATCCGGCGATAACGCCGTTCCTGCTGACGTTACGGTTACTGGTTATCGCCTTGCGGCACCATCGACTCCTCAATTCGACGTGGATTGACTCGCCGGCAGGCCCGCAGGTACGCATCGAGCATCGGGTGCACCTGGGTATCGGAGTTGCCACCGAACGTGGTCTGCTTGTCCCGGTGATCACCGATGCCCAAGATAAAACCACCCGGGAATTAGCCAGTCGGGCAGCGGAATTGATCACCGGTGCACGTGAAGGCACCCTCATGCTGGGGGAGTTGCGTGGTTCGACTTTCACCGTGTCGAACTTCGGCGCGCTGGGTGTCGATGACGGCGTGCCGGTGATCAACCACCCCGAAGCCGCCATCCTGGGCATGGGAGCGATCAAGCCACGCCCGCTGGCCGTGCGCGATGAGGTCGTAGTGCGGCCGACGATGACGCTGACCTGCGTGTTCGACCACCGAGTAGCCGACGGTGCCCAAGCAGCCCAATTCATCTGTCAGCTGCGGGATTTGATCGAATCGCCCGAGACTGCGCTGTTGGACCTGTAGCATTCATATTCGGTCGTCGCGCCGGCAGCCAGCGCACACGCTACCTGCGTCGGGCTGCTGCCAGTCGCTGCGCGAACTCCGGCGATTGGATGGAGTGGGCCTGCGGCCCAAGCTCGGTGCGCATGGCGACTTCATGTTGCTCATCGTCCAGCGACCCGGGGCTGGCGGTGGCGCGCATGGTTTTTTTGGTCGCCAGCACCACCTCGCGTGGAGCGGCTGCCGGCCCGACGGCCAGCTCGAGCGCGGCAGCGACCGGGTCGTCGGCAACAAGGAGCGCCAACCCATGGTGCACGGCAGATTCGGGGTCGAAGCGCATGCCGAACAGCAAAGCCGCGCGGGCAACCTGGGGACCCACCGCCCGCTGCAGCATCCACGTCGCACCCCCGCCGGGATGGAGGCCCAGCTTCTGGAACCGGGCGTCGAACAATGCGGCCGGTCCGGCGATGCGCACGTCGGCGGCCAGGGCCAGGTTCAGTCCCGCCCCGACCGCCGCGCCGTTGACCGCGGCGATGGTGGGCAGCCGGCAACTGCCGACTGCCATGAAGCCGTCATAGAGTTGCCGCAGACCTGTCTCCGCCATTCCGCCACCGGCGGCACCGAGGGCACTCAGATCGGCGCCGGCGCAAAAGGCTCTGCCGGCACCGGTAACCACCACGGCGTGCACGTCCGGATCGGCTTCGGCCTGCTCGACGGCATCTCGCAGACGCGCCGACATCTCCGCCGTTACCGCGTTGCGCCGATCGGGGTCGTTGACGGTGATAAGTGCGACGCGGTTGTCCACGCTGAACAAGACGAGGTCGGATTGGGCCATCGGGCTCCTCCGCGGCTTGGGTTGCTGGCGGGTCGGGGCGATGCAACGCCACGGGCCAGGTAAGGCTACTGCGCCGCCGATAAGTGGTGTCGGCCGGTCGCGCGCTCAACCACCCGCTGAGCTTCGCACCGCCGGCAAGTGCAATCTGTCATCAAGTGTGCACGCGGTCCGCGCCGCAGCCAGCCAGGCAGGATGCGGACTCGTTGCCGTGAGCATCCGTGCGCTGCCGCCTTTCCTGGCGAGAGCCGACCTGCCGCCGGTGAGACCCGCGGCCCAGCGGAGAATCAGGATCGATTACCGACCGTTTTTGTTTGCTTAATCACGGCCAGAGAACACTATTGGCGGGGTTCTTCGCCAGCTTCGCCGGCAAGGCCCGCGTAAATATGACCCGCTTTGGGGTCGCCCGTTTCGGCGTGGATTCGTATAGATCGCGACGCCGCTCATCGCATAGTCACGGCAACGATGAATTGATGAAACAACTATGTGACGGATCCCACAGCTCGAGTAGCTCGGCTGATTTAGTCCCCGCTCGACTAAATCCGGCGCAGCGCTGATGAGCCCTCGGTAGTACGGACAACGAGAATCGTCGGTGCGGGTTCTCAACCGGCGCCCGGCCGCGGTGATCACGCCAAGTTGGGTTTGGCCAGCTTCTTCGCCAGTGCATTGAGTGCGGCTTGGCGCTCCCGCACCGCGCACAGTCGGTGGTCCCGGTGTGCTCCTTTGATCACTGCTGTTTGCAGAGCCTCACTGCGTAGCTTGGTGTTCGCGTAATGGATTGCCGCATCGATCATTTCGATGTAGCGCTCTGCTTCATCCTGGGTACACGAGCCCTCGATGAGCTGGACTTCGTCCCAGCAGGGATACGAAGCGTATCTGGCATCGAGTTGTTGTTGCGATACCTGTGATCCAAAGTACGTGCGCCAGTCTCGGCTCAGCCACCCTTTCGTCGTTACCTCGACTTTGATCCTATTTCCAACGCCGGCTATGAACTTCGGTTCCCCGACGCGCGCTACCGGCCGCCAATCATTCGCCGCCATTATTGCCAACCCCTCGAATAGAGGACGCCCCAAGTAATGATCCTTCCGCCGGCGTCATCTGCTCGCTTCGACACGCCAATTATGCCCAGAATTGGGGAAGCCTTTGGCAGCATTCTTCGCTGTTTGTATGTTTGTGGCAGACCGATGGATAACCTTGGGCTGACCGAAAAGCTCTCCGGCGGACGGCTTTGGGGATGTGGCCGCGGCCTGCGCTGACCGGCGTGCGATGCCAGGGCTCCGGCGTTGTTGATTAGCATGCGCGTGACCAGGTGTTTCGATGGTCGGTGATGAGGCTGAGACCGCGGTCGGTGCTGAAGGCCGTGGTGCGACAGGCTTCGGCGATGTTGTCGGCGCCGTGCAGGCGGTGCAGGTTCATCGCGGTGTTACCTGTTGACTGAACTACGACACGCGTTTTCCCAGCTTGACGGGCTATAGCCGGTTGTG
>DATJQO010000123.1:0-5717 GCA_035505695.1 Mycobacterium sp. | reverse complement strand
GGGGAGACGGCCGACGAGGCGGCGGTACGGCGGCTGCGCCGTCGGCTGATCTTGGCGCTGGTGTTCTTCGTCCCGCTCACCGACGCCTCGCTGATGCTGTCGGTCTTCCCGTGGACCCGGTTCCCCGGCTGGCAATGGCTGCTGGTCGCGCTGGCCGTGCCGGTGGCCACCTGGGCGGCGTGGCCGTTCCACGCCGCCGCGCTGCGGCAGGCCCGGCACCTGTCCTCATCCATGGACACGCTGGTGTCACTGGGTATCCTGGCCGCCTGCGGCTGGTCGGCGTACGCGATCTTCGTCCTGGACCGCGGCCAGCGCGGGCTGAGCGGCCCGGCGAACCTGCTGCACGGCTCGGGCGGCGGCATCTACCTCGAGGTGGCCGCGTCGGTGACCACGTTCCTGCTGGCCGGGCGGCTGTACGAGGCCCGCGCCCGGCGCACGGCGGGCCTGGCCATGCGCGAGCTGGCCGCGGCCGGCGTCAGGGACGTCTGCGTGCTCGACGACGACGGTACGGAGCAGCGCGTCCCGGCCGGCCAACTTCACGAAGGCCAGCGGTTCGTGGTCCGGCCGGGGGAGCGGATCGCCGCCGACGGCGAGGTCCTGGCCGGCCAGTCCGCGATCGACCGCAGCATGATGACCGGCGAGTCGGTCCCGGTCGACGCCGCCCCCGGCGACGCGGTGACCGGCGGCACCATCGTGCTGACCGGCCGCCTGGTCGTCCGGGCCGAACGCGTCGGCGCCGACACCCAGCTCGCCCACATGCTCAAGCTGGTCCAGCAGGCCCAGGCGGGCAAGGCCGGCGTCCAGCGGCTTGCCGACCGGATCTGCGCGGTGTTCGTCCCGTCGGTGCTGGCCTGCTCGGTCCTGACCCTGGCCGGCTGGCTGGCGGCGGGCAGTGCCGTGGGCCACGCGGTCAGCGCGGCCCTGGCCGTGCTGATCATCGCCTGCCCCTGCGCGCTGGGCCTGGCCACCCCGCTGTCGATCATGGTTGGCACCGGCAAGGGCGCCCAAGCGGGCATTTTGATCCGCTCGGCCGAAGCCCTGGAGACCGCGCAAAAGCTCGACACCATCGTGCTCGACAAAACCGGCACCATCACCGCCGGTAAACCAGCCCTCACCGATGTCCACGTAACCGGAACAGTCGCGGAGAACGAACTGCTCATGCTGGTTGCCGCCGCCGAGGCCGACAGCGAACACCCCATCGCCAGCGCCGTGGTCGCCGGGGCCCGGGATCGCGGCATCAACATTCCCGTCGTATCAGGTTTCGATTCAATTACCGGCAAGGGGGTTCGGGCCACCGTCGCCGGCCTGACCGTGCTCGTCGGCACTGCGACGTTGCTGGCTGAAAATGGCATCGACACAGCCGAACTCGAGAATATCAGCGCCGATCTGGCGGCCGCGGGAAAGACCCCGATCCTCGCCGCCGTCGACGGACACCCGGCCGGGGTGATCGGTGTGGCCGACACCGTCAAGGACGACTCCGTAGCGGCGATCGCCGCGCTGCGCAAGCTGGGCCTGCAGGTCGTGATGATCACCGGCGACAACGCCCGCACAGCCGCCGCGATCGCCCGCCAGGTCGGGGTCCAGCGGGTGCTGGCCGAGGTCCTACCCGAGCGCAAAGCCGGCGAAATTCGCAGTCTGCAAGCCGAGGGACGCCGGGTCGGCATGGTCGGTGATGGCATCAACGACGCCCCCGCCCTGGCTCAAGCGGACGTCGGACTGGCCATCGGCACCGGTACCGATGTGGCCATCGAGGCCGCCGACATCACCCTGATTTCGGGATCACTGGCCGGGGTGGTCACCGCGATCCGGCTCTCCCGTGCCACCATGCGCAACATCCGGCAGAACCTGTTTTTCGCCCTGATCTACAACGCCATCGGCATCCCGCTCGCCGCGGGCGTCCTATATCCGCAGCTGGGACTGCGACTCTCACCGATGATCGCCGCCGGTGCGATGGCCCTGTCCTCATTGTCAGTCGTCGGCAATGCCAACCGCCTGCGCCGCTACCGGGTTGACCGCTGGACGCCGCCGAACCACCCACGATCGAACTTCGGGTCGAAATTGGTGGCGCGCAACGCCAGCGCGTCGCGACCTGACAACGACGAACGCGGGATGCCAACCCATGATGGATATGCGAGACGTCACGACCCCGGTGCTATTGCATCTCCTGCAGGATGAGGTGCGCTTCCCGAGACCGTTTCTGCTCGGGTGCCGCCTGCGAGTCGGTCGGTTCAAGCGGCGGATTGATCCGCGCTTTCCGGCCGAGCTCATCGATCTGGCGGTCACTGTGGGTCTATCTCAACCTCAAGCAGCGACTCGGCCAGGCGAAGGCCTTCGAGATCATGCGGGTCACGATCCTCACCGGAGGCGTTGCGCAGTGGAACCTGGCCTACCAGACCGTCGAGAAGGCGCGCAGCTTTGAGAATCTGTGCGATCTGGAGCTTGAGGTCAACAAGACCGAACCGACACGCTGGAACACTCTCGAAGTCGTTGATCGCACGGATCGGCGCTTCGAAGTCAAGGTCACCTGCTGTCTTTACCACGAGCTTGCTCGCTCGCTCGGGATACCTGAGATCACGCCGGTCATCTGCCAGATCGACAACGCCGCCTTCAACGCCCACCTCTCCCGGACCCCGTGACATTCCACCGCGGCGGACCGGGCCATCGCATCGCTGACGGGAAGAGCGAGTCCCAGTTCATCTGGGAGGTCAGCGACTGAGAGCACCACGCAGCCGCGCCGAGCGCGGCGCGGCGACGACCGAAACGATTCCCCGCACTGCCACGAGTGGGGCTGTGGCGCTCAAGCGCGTGCTGCGCGAGCTGTCGGCTCACAATTTCGCTGTCCTCTCAACCGTCGACGAGCACGGACGCCCGGACTCAGCGGGGGTGAACTACGGCACCTCGGCCCGTGGAGACGCGCTCGTGTTGTATGTCATGACGAGGCGCCACCTGAAAAAGGCGCGAAATATCGCGCACAACCCCCAGGTCTCGATGGTCGTCCCGCTGCCACGGCGGGTATTCCGATTCGTCCCCCCGGCGACGATCCAGTTGCGCGGTCGCGCCGAAATCCTCGACTGGACCGACGTGGACGGGACCAACGTCTTCCGCGGTTTCTGGATGGGCCGACAGATTCTCAGCGCTTACGAGAAATCCCGGCGCAGAGGCGAAATGCGGGTCTGCTTCCTCAGGATCACGCTGGACCCCGTGATGCGAACCAATGGGGTCGGCCACAGCATCTGGAACCTCCGGCGGCATATGGAGGCTGCCACCGGCACTGTTAACTGGGGGCCTGCCGGCGGTAAGGGCAAGGGCCGCAACGCTCGGCGATCACGATAGTTCGACCCTGGATTGTTCACACCGATTGCGGGTGATTCCATATGCGCGGTCACGTGCGTCGGTGACGAGAACCCGCTGCCGAAAATGCGCACGAGGGCTATCTGCTTGGCCTTTTGGATCAGGCCGAACCGGCCGGTAACACTGCGGCCAGAACCTCACCGATGATGGCCAAGAAATCGGCGTCATGTACCCCCATGGGGTACAGTGGGACTGAAGATGTCATTGGTGGCCAACCCACTCGTCACCACGCGGCAACGCCGAAAACGACCCGATGACGAAAATGCTGGGAGCTCAAATGGAAACGACATACGGATACGCAGGGCACAAGGACACCTACGCCAAGCGATTGCGCCGAATCGAGGGCCAGGTTCGCGGCATCGCAAAGATGATCGACGACGACAAGTACTGCATCGACATTCTCACTCAAATCAGCGCAGCCAGTAGTGCTTTGCGGTCCGTGGCGTTAAACCTGCTCGACGACCACCTTGACAACTGCGTGAGCCAAGCACTTGCTCAGGGAGGAGACGAGGCTGACGTGAAGCTGGCCGAGGCCTCCGCGGCTATCGCGCGACTTGTTCGCTCTTGATCGCGACCGTACCGGCGGGCGAACCAATTCCCAGCCATCGTTTGCTCAAAACGTTCTGGGCGGGTGCGAGTGGCCGGCGCGAGCAATTGGCAGATGAGCTCGCGCGTCGGTCGAACGGCATAAGTCTAGAGAAAAACGAGGCTGGGCCGTTCAAGGCGTGAGGTGCGCTTGGCGAGGGGTCACCACCCGTTGGGTTCGTCCTAGATACCCCGCAGGGGTAAAGCTGTAAGCTGACCTGATGGCCGTTGCGACCCTCGCTGGTCACTGCATCGCGTTCCTTGCGGCGGCCTCCGCTACCGCAACGGCCATTGTTATTGGTGGCTGTGGTAGCGGCACATCGGGTCACGCGGCAAGCAGCACGTCGGGTACTTCGCCGGCGTCGGCCGCGCCTGGGACGTCCGGCATGCCGGGGATGCCCGAGCCAATACCCGGCGGCGATGGGCTATCCGCGTCGGAAATCGGGTTCACACTCGTGACCGGCGGAACGAAGATCACGCCAGTCGCAGGCAATACGTTCACGTTCCGGATCACCGCCCCGGACGGCGTACCACTCACGCGGTTTCTGCCCGAGCAGACCAAGCTCATGCACTTCTATCTAATCGGCTCCGATCTGACTGGGTTCGCCCACCTGCACCCCACCATGGCAGCCGACGCCACCTGGAGCCTCACCCTGCCCGCGATGAAGCCAGGTGACTGGCCCGCCTACACCCAATTCACCGCTCGTCAAGCCAGCGACGTCATTGTGCCCTTGGTGCTTCCGACGCCGCTGACCGTGCCAGGGGAAGCAACCACGGCGCCGATGCCCCCACTTAGCAACACTGCCAGCGTCGACGGCTACACCGTTACCGCGTCCGGTCAGGCCGCTGCAACCAACATAACCCAGTCACTTTAGATTTCAGCATCAATGGTCAGCCGGTCACAGACCTGCAGCCATACCTCGAGACCTACGCTCACGTCACCGCCATCCGTTCCGGAAACCTCGCATTCGCGCACCTTCACCCCAGCAGCCCGATCAACGGTGATCACGGCGGCCCCACCTTGAGCATCGAGTCCGCTTTCCCGGCCGCCGGCGACTGGCGGCTGTTCATCGAGTTCCAAACCGCCGGCACCGTGCACATCGCAGAAACGACCATCCACGTTGGATGATGGCGTACCCACGCCGTCGGGCCCGGCTCAGCGTAACCGCCGAATGCCTTGGTGGCCTTGGGTGCTCGCGTTGGTAGCCGTGATCGGAGTGACCGCCGCCGTGATGACAGTCGTGGCGAAATAAGGCACCACGCCGCCCGGGCAGGAAATTGCAGACGCCCATCAGTACGGACGTGTCGGCGGCCTCGTACCTGAAGTGTTCCTCAGGCGATCGCTACCAGATACGTATAAATACGCTTGGCACATATACCCTACCGGGGTAGTGTTCCGAATATGAATGAAACTCACACCTGCCACTGCAAATCCACTGGTTGTACCTGCGGCGACTCCGCATGCACGCAAGCGGGCGGCTGCACCTGCGGTCACCCCGATTGCACGTGCAACGACTGATCACCGTCAGCCAAGGCCTCGACACCCCGTCGAGGCCTTGGCTCATTTCATGCAGCCATGACCACCAGGTGACCCTTGCACATAAAGACGGCCCTTCGACAACAGCCGAGATGTCCAGCGTCCGAGCGCATTTACTGGCCATCGTTGATCGACACAAAGTCGCCAAAAGCATCACCGCCAGAGCGTCAACAAAGCCGCCCCTTCAACCAACAGTCCCAGGTGTCGGGTTCGGCCAGGAATTAGTCGACGGACCGAAAGGCAG
>DATJQO010000122.1:0-3185 GCA_035505695.1 Mycobacterium sp. | reverse complement strand
CCCTTTACCGAGGCGGTTGCGGCTACCTGCTCCGCAGTGTCTGGGGTCGTCGTTTGCCAAAAAGGGGTTTTACGGGAACTTCACTGCGAAACAGCTGAAAACCGGTTCGGGGCGTGCTTGCCCGGGACGGGTTAGCTGTCGATGTGGCAGGTGCACCACCCGAACCGGTAGGCCAGGGGTGTTGGCCAGTCGGCGATCGTCAGAAAGCAGGTCGGCGCCAAGGTGCTCGGCGATCGCCACGTACACGGCGTCAGCGAAGGTGACGTTTGCGCGTAACCGCCACGCGTCGGCGGACAACCCGCGCACCTGGGTGATGCGCAGCGGCGCTATCAGCGCATCGATGGCCTGGTCGATCTGGGCGTGTGTCAGGATGCGGTTGAGGTCCCATCGGCGCAACACCGACCCGCACTCGGCGAAGAACAGCTCGGGCACCCATGGCACTGCGTCGGCCGGCAACAACGCTCGTAGCGCTCGCCCGCGAAGCGTATCGGCTGCCTGCTCGGCGCCGGCGGAGGCGTCGATGACAACCGGGTTCACACCTCGCCAGCGGCGCGCGCTAGGGCGAGGGTGTCAGCAGCCCGTACCCCGGGGTCGACAGGTTCTCCCGCCTGACGGCGAACAAGCTACGCAGCAAATTCCGGCGTGACCTCATCATCGGGGTTGAGTATCGGGGAAGCCCGCTACGAACTCCACTCTATCGACCTGCACGAACCCGCACGAATGTGGCGACAGTGTGTAGGCGAATATCTGGGCACCTCTCGGAACAGAATGCGTCGGGCGCGCTTGATGGATAATCCCGGTTAACTCCCGCATATTGCCTTGTGCGCCAATGCGTTTCATGCCGCCCGATGGACACCCTCCCGGCATCGACCTGGCAGATTTCCAACTACGGCTACGCCACCGAACCCCGTTCAGGACTCATCGACGGCTCACGCGAACGCACACGACCAGAGCCAATGCCTTGCGGGCGCGACGCAGCATCACGGTCGACGGTAGGAGGCGATTGCCGAGGTGCGGCACGCCAACGCTGCGCAATCAAACGGCGCGCATTAAGTCTACATATCGTCTACACTTCGTGTATGGCTTCAGAAGACACGACGACCGTCCGGGTCCGCCGGCTGGACTCCGAACGCCTCCAATTGCTTGCCACAAAGCGCCAAACCACCGTCATCGAGGTGCTCCACTCCGCCATCGACGCGTTGGAGCGTCAAGAATTTCTGCGTGGAGTCAACCAGGACTATCAGCACTTGCGTGACGATCCCGAGCTCTGGCAGCGCTACCTCGCCGAGCGCCAGGAGTGGGACTACCTGGCTTGATCTGGCGAGGAGAGGTCTACGACGTTAATCTGGGCCAGCCGGTGGGTCACGAACCCGGCTTCGTACGACCGGCGGTCGTGGTCTCGGTCGACATCCTCAATAACGGACCCGGCGGGCTGGTGGTCGTCGTCCCCGTCACCACCACGGCATACGGGCTGCGAAGCCACATCGAACTAGAGCCGGGCACCAGCGGGTTGGATCACACGTCCTATGCCCGCTGCGACCAACTTCGCGTGCTTTCAACGACCCGCCTGATATCGCGGCGTGGCATGATCAGGCCCGACCAACTGCAATCTATCGACCAGGCACTGCGGTTCGTCCTCGATTTATGAGGTTATTCGGTTGGCGCTGTTGCCGTGAGAATATGCACGAATCGAATATGCAGGGTTACCGGTAGGCGAGTCCATTTCCAATCCCAATATCGCGCGACCACTAAAACCGCAGTTCAGATCCAGTTTTAAGACTGGATTTCGGCCTATATGCCCAATACCAGGACTCCTGACATAGCTCACTAATTGGTGTGCGGTGGTCGGTGAGGTTTGACGCTGTAGTTCAGGGTGAGGCCGGTACCTGGGTAGCCGGTGTGGGTGTTGTTGAGGGTTTGGCAGAGTTCGGCGAGGGCGGCGGTGTGGCGTGGCGCTGACAGCGGGTCGAGCCGGATATGAAGAGTGTCGTGGTCGGGGATGATGTCGCCAGATCCGGCCAGCGCTGTGCGGACGAGGCTGTGGGCTTCGTCGTCGGCGCGCGTATAGCCGGTGTCGGTGAGGATCGCGCGGACCAGGTATCGGGTCGTGTTTGGGCTGCCCCGCGTTTCCCGGACTGCGGGTTTCGCGTCCATTTACGCGGCGAGCTGTGAATTCAGGTACTCGGTGCGGGCTTCGTGCGGTGTCCGGTAACCGAGCGCAGAATGAATTCGTCGATGATTGTAGAACAGTTCGATCCACTTGGCAATATCGGCCTGCGCTTTCTTCCGTGTCCAGGACTCCTGACATGGAGTCGGTCTCCGATCAGTAATTCTGTGCTTTGATCTGCGGGTTTGCCGGTGTGTCGCTGCGTGGTTCGGGCCGCGATGCTCGATAATAGATAGAGCTATTTCGTGCGATGCCTGGGGTGGTGGATGATGGCCGTGATGACCGTGCAGCCGCCCCTGCCGCTGGTGCCGGAGGATGCGCGTCCGGTTGGTGCGGCCGCGGCGATCGTGGAGGACGAGGACGGCGGCTGGGTGTTCGTGCACGGCAACCTGGCGTATGCCTGGGACGCCGGCGACACCGCCGGGCGCCGGTTCGCGGCGGTGTCGCTGGTGCGGATCAAGGCCGCCACCCAGCTGGAGGTGGCCGAGGCATTCGGGGTGAAACCGGCCACGGTGCGGCGCTGGGATGCTTGGCTTGCCGCTTCCGGGGTGGCCGGGTTGCTCGGGGAACGCAAAGGGCCCAAACGCAAGTCGAAACTGACCGCCGACACGGTCGCGGCCATCCGCGGTCTGCGCGACGGTGGGGCGTCCTACCGCGCCGTCGCCGCCGAGGTGGGGGTGTCGCAGGGCAGCGTCCGCACCGCGCTGGTCCTCGCCGACGCCGACGGCGACGCCGAGGACCCTTGCGCCCCAGCAGGTTCGGATGGTTTCCTCCAGCCGGAACCGGAACCGGTGTCTGGCTGGGGTTCGGTGTCCGGGCAGCAATCCGATTGCTCGGCAACGACTTCGGTTGCCGTGACGGCGTCGGTGGCCGTGCAGGCGCCGGTGTTGACCGATCCGGTCGACCGTGGCGCCGAGCGGGTGTTGGCGCGGTTCGGGCTGATCGAGGCGGCACCGCCGGTGTTCACACCGTGCGCGCGGGCCCCGGTGGCGGGGCTGCTGCTGGCGCTGCCCGCACT
>DATJQO010000121.1:0-10550 GCA_035505695.1 Mycobacterium sp. | reverse complement strand
TACGACCAGCGCCGTGCCGCCGACGACACCCACCACCAAGCCCTCCGCGCCCTAGCCAACCGCCTCGTCGGCATCCTGCACGGCTGCCTACGCCACAAAACCCCTTACAACGAACACATCGCCTGGGCCCACCGCACCACGGTCGCGGCTTGACGAATTACAACCATGGGATGTCTAGATGGGGCCGAATGGCCCTTTGCGGCGTCAAGAGACTGTGCAATCGTGTTCCCCGAACGAGAACCGTATGTCCCCACGTCCAGTGGGAGGTGCTGCAATTGTGGCCTTTGAAGCTCCCCGATATGACCCATGTCCTTCAGGAGACGACGCGCAAGGGTGTGGGTAGTCAGCGATGGCAGCGGCCGGTCTACGTCGATCTTCTGCCACCGTGCAACCACGCCTGCCCTGCCGGAGAGAACATTCAGGCGTGGCTGGCCGAGGCTCAGGCCGGGCAATACGAGAAGGCGTGGCAGACGCTGGTCGACGACAATCCGCTTCCCTCGACCCATGGCCGAGCTTGCTATCACCCCTGCGAAACCAGTTGCAACCGCGGGTCTCTCGACGCACCGGTCGCAATCCACGCGGTCGAGCGTTTCCTCGGCGACCTCGCGGCCGACAAGGGCTGGCGGGTGCCGGTCGCACGGCCGAGTGGCAAGAAGGTCCTGGTGGTGGGAGCCGGGCCGGGCGGGCTGGCATGCGCCTATCATCTTGCCCGCATGGGCCATCGGGCGGAAATCCGCGACAGCGCCGAGGAACCTGGCGGAATGATGGTCTCCGGAATTCCGGCCTACCGCCTGCCGCGCGCGCCGCTGCGCACGGAGATCAACCGCATCACCGCCATGGCCGGGATCGCGCTTCAATGCGGCCAGCGGGTCGATGATGTGGTGGCCGAAAAGCAGAAGGGCGGCTTCGATGCGGTCTTCGTCGCGGTGGGCGCGCAAGAAGCCAATCACCTGAACATTCCGGCCATGGACGGCAAGAAGATCATCGATGCGGTCACCCTGCTCGGCCAGGTGCAAGAGGGCAGGGCGCCCAAGCTTGGTCGTGCGGTAGCGGTCATCGGCGGCGGCAATACAGCCGTGGATGCTGCGCGCACCGCCCGCCGGCTAGGGGCGCAGGACGCGCTGCTGGTGTACCGCTCCGACGTGGCTCATATGAGAGCGCAGCCGGCGGAGGCCAGTGAAGCGTTTGCCGAGGGGGTGAAGATCAAGTGGCTGAGCACCGTGGGGCAGTTCGGCGCGGATGGCATCGTGATCGAAAAGCTCGAAATGGGCCCCGACGGCAGCGTTACCCCGACCGGCGAGACCGAGCGGATCGGCGCCGACTCGGTCGTGCTGGCTGTCGGGCAGCACAGTGACCTGTCGCTGTTGTGCGGAGCGCCGGGCGTCAAGATCACGCCCGACGATGTCGTTGAGGTCAACGAGGTGTTGATGACCGGTCACCCCGGGATTTTTGCCGGCGGCGACTGCATCGGCGGCGCGCGGACCATGACAGTAGCGGTCGGACACGGCAAGCTGGCGGCCCGCGCCATCGATGCGTGGATGCGCGGTGAGACCTACCGACATCCGATATCGCATCCGCTGGTCACCTTTGACATGCTCCATCTGCTCAGCTATCTGGATGCGCCGCGCAGCCAACAGGAGGAGGTTCCGGTCGCGCAGCGGACCGGGTTCGGCGAAATTGTCGCCGGTCTTGAGGAACCGCAGGCGCGCTATGAGGCCCAGCGCTGCCTGTCGTGCGGCAACTGTTTCGAATGTGATAACTGCTATGCGGCATGCCCCGAACAGGCGATCACCCGCCTGGGCAGAGGTAACGGTTACAGCGTCGACACGAATCTTTGTACCGGCTGCGCAACGTGTTTCGAGCAGTGCCCCTGTCATGCCATCGAGATGGTACCCGAACCGCAGGGCCAGTCTTTGCCGATCGGAAACCTCGACGAACCGCTTGCGCCAAGCAGTTTCGCGGTGCGTAAGTAGAAGGCGAACATGACCGAACCGACTGCCACCATGGACGGCAACACCGCGGTTGCGCATATCGCCTATCGCGTGAACGAGGTCTGTGCCATCTATCCGATCACGCCCTCGTCTCCGATGGCGGAACTGGCCGACGCCTGGTCGGATCAGGGCATCAGGAATATCTGGGGCAGCATCCCCACCGTGCAGGAGATGCAGTCCGAGGGGGGCGCCGCCGGCTGCGTCCATGGTTCGCTGCAAAGCGGCGCTCTGACAACGACCTTCACCGCGTCGCAGGGTCTGATGCTGATGCTGCCCAACATGTACAAAATTGCCGGCGAACTGACCTCGACGGTTTTCCATGTGGCCGCCCGGGCGCTGGCGGCCGGCACGTCGTCGATCTTCGGCGACCATCAAGACATCATGGCGGCCCGCGCTACCGGCTTTGCCATGCTGGGCGCCGGTTCGGTGCAGGAAGGCCATGATCTCGCGCTGGTGGCGCAGGCAGCGACGCTGGCCGCGCGCGTTCCCTTCATCCACTTCACCGATGGATTTCGTACCTCCCACGAATACAACAAGGTGTCGCTGATCTCCGATGCACAAATCCGGGCGATGATCGACGACGATCTCGTGTGCGGCCATCGCGAGCGCGCACTCAGTCCAGAGCATCCGGTCATCAGGGGAACCTGGCAAAACCCGGATACCTACTTCCAGACCCGCGAGGCGGCCAATCCCTTCTACGCGAAGGTACCCGAGATCGTTCAGGAGACAATGGATCGGCTGGCAGCCCTCTGCGGCCGGCACTATTCACTGTTCCGCTATGACGGCCCCCCCGACGCGGAGCGCGTGGTCGTCAGCATGGGCTCGAGTGCCGAAGTCGTGCGCGAGACGGCGCGATGGCTCAACCGGCACGGCGAAAAGGCCGGCGCCATGCAGGTGTTGCTGTATCGACCGTTCTCCGCCGAACACTTTCTGAATGCGCTGCCCGAGACCGCCCGGTCGATCGCGGTGCTGGACCGAACGAAGGAGCCCGGCGCGCCGATGGAGCCGCTTCACTGCGATGTCGTGGGGGTGCTCAGCGAGGCCGTCGCGGCGGGCCGGCTCCGGCACATGCCGCGGGTGATCGGCGGCCGGTACGGCCTGTCCTCCAAAGATTTCCACCCCGGGATGGCCAAGGCCGTGTTCGACGAGTTGAAGAAGCCCAATCCTCGCAACCACTTCACGGTCGGCATCATCGACGATGTCGGCCATACCAGTCTGGAATACGACAGGTCGCTGGATATTGAGCCGCACGACACCGTCCGTTGTCTATTTTTTGGGTTGGGTGCCGACGGGACGGTCGGAGCCAACAAGAACAGCGTCAAGATTTTGAGCGAGACGCCCGATCGCTATGCGCAGGCGTATTTCGAGTATGACTCCCACAAATCGGGCGGCGAGACGGCGTCGCACCTTCGTTTCGGAAAGAGCCCCATCGCGGCGCCCTATCTGATCCGGCACGCCGATTTCGTCGCCTGCCATAAGTTCGGCTTCCTCAATAAGCGTGACGTGCTTAGCCCGGCGATTCCCGACGGGACGTTTCTGTTGAACAGCCCCTACGGACCCGGCGAGGTCTGGGATCAGCTGCCGCGACAAGTCCAGAAGCAGATCGTCGATAAGAGACTGCGCTTCTACGTCATCGATGCCTCCGCGGTCGCGCTCCGCATCGGGCTTGGGCCACGTGTGAACACAATCCTGCAGACGTGCTTCTTTCATCTGGCGAATGTCTTACCGCCGGCGCGGGCAGTGGCCGAGATCAAGCGCTTCATCGAAAAGACCTATGCCGGCAAGGGTGACCCGGTTGTGAAGCTGAATTTCGCCGCGGTGGACGCCGCGGTCGAGGCCCTGCACGAAGTCAAAGTACCCGAAGCTGTGAGCGGTACACGTGATGTCCCGCCCGCCGTTCCGTCGACTGCGCCGGCGTTCATCCGGGAGGTCACCGGAGAGATCATGGCTGGCCGTGGTGATGATATCCCGGTGAGCCGCATACCCTACGACGGCACCTTCCCAGTGGGCACGGCCAAGTACGAGAAACGCAACATCGCCGTCGAGGTGCCGATTTGGGATCCAGATCTGTGCATCCAGTGCGGCCAGTGCAGCATCATGTGCCCGCACAGCGTCATCCGTGCAAAGACCTATGTCGCAACGGATCTCGAAGGTGCGCCCGATGGGTTCAAGTCGGCTCCGGTCAATGCGCGCGGTTACCCCGACTCGCGGTTTACGTTGCAGTTCTATGTCGAGGATTGCACCGGTTGCGGTGTCTGCGTGGAGAATTGCCCGGCGTACAGTCAGACCGGCGATGGCAGGCGCGCCATCAACATGGGCGAAAAGCTGCCCGTCTTAAACCAAGAGCGGGAAAACATCGCATTCTTCGAGACGCTGCCCGCACCTGACCGGCAGCGGGTGAACGTCGCCAATGTGCGCGGGATTCAGCTCCTGGAACCATTGTTCGAGTTTTGCGGGGCATGTGCCGGGTGCGGCGAAACCCCATACCTGAAACTGATTTCCCAGCTTTTCGGGGATCGCCTGCAGATCGCCAACGCGACGGGCTGTTCGTCGATCTACGCGGGCAACACCCCCGCCCATGCCTGGGCCGCCAACGCAGACGGGCGTGGTGTGGCATGGTCGAACTCCTTGTTCGAGGACAATGCCGAGTTCGGCTTGGGCTACCGGCTGGCAATCGACAAACAGTCGAGCCTGGCCCGTGACCTGGTGAGCAGGCTCGCCCCACAGATCGATGAGGATCTGGCAAGGGCGTTGCTCGAGTCTGAACAGCGCACCGAATCCGAGTTTGTCGCGCAGCGCACCCGCGTTGCGCGGCTGAAAGACAAACTGAAACGGATCGACTCGCGCGATGCCAAGACGCTGATGAGCCTTGCCGACTTTCTGGTGCGTCGCAGTGTCTGGATCGTCGGCGGTGACGGCTGGGCCTATGACATCGGCTACGGCGGTCTCGACCATGTGCTCGCGCAGGGCCGCGACGTCAACGTGCTGGTCCTGGATACTGAGGTGTACTCGAATACCGGAGGTCAGTCATCGAAGGCGACACCGCTCGGGGCGTCGGCGAAGTTCGCCGCGGCGGGCAAACGTGTGCCGCGCAAGGACCTTGCACTTCAGGCGATCTCGTACGGAAACATCTATGTCGCTCAGATCGCGCTGGGCGCCAATTCGGAACAGGCGCTGATCGCGCTACGCGAAGCCGAGGCGTTCGATGGCCCGTCCTTCGTTCTGGCGTATTCGCAGTGCATCGCCCACGGGATCGACATGCGCACCGGGATGAAGCAGCAGGCCCGCGCGGTGGCAAGCGGCTACTGGCCGCTGTTCCGGTTCGACCCGACGATGCGCAAAAAGGGTATGAACCCGTTCCGGCTGGATTCCCCGCGCCCGCGGATTACGTTCCAGGACTACGCCTATCGTGAGCTTCGCTACAAGACGCTGACACAAACCCACCCGGAAACGGCGGCCGAACTGCTGGCTCAGGCCCAGGCAGCCGTGAACGAGCAGTACAAGGTCTACGAAGACCTGGCGGCGCGGGACGGCAGCCGCTTCCTGCCGCATTGGGAGGACGTCACCCAATGACCGAAATCGACCTGGGCACACGATATCTGGGGCTTGAGCTGAAACACCCGATCGTCGCGTCTTCATCGCCGCTCACCTCCGATCTGGACGGCATCCGCCGCCTGGCAGACGCAGGAGCCGCAGCGATCGTCCTGGCCTCAATCTACGAAGAACAGATCGTCGCCGAGGAACTCGCGCAGGCGGTGCTGCGCGAACAAGGCAGCGAGACGCAGGCGGAGGCTACCGGGTACTTCCCTGAGGTAACTGCGGATCAGGGCGTGCTGGAGAGCCGACTGGAGCTGCTCCGCCGCGCATCCGCATGCACCGACGTGCCGATCATCGCTAGCCTGAACGCGAAATCCGCTTCGGGCTGGGTCGATTTCGCGCGTCGGTTGGAACAGGCCGGCGCGAGTGCCATCGAGCTGAACATCTACCGCGTTCCCGCCGACCCAGCCGAGACCGGTGCGATGCTCGAAGACAGTTATGCCGAAATACTTCGCGGGGTGAAGGCGATGGTCAGCGTGCCGGTCGCAGTCAAGATCGCCCCCTTCTTCAGTTCACCCGGGAACATGGCGACGAAACTGGTGCAGGCCGGCGCCGACGGCCTCGTGATGTTCAACCGCTTCTACGAACCCGACATCGATTTGGCGTCGCTGGCGCCGCAGGCAGACCTCCAGCTCAGCAGACCCTACGAAATCCGACTGCCATTGATGTGGATCGCCCTACTGTCTCGACATCTGGAAGCCTCGATCGCAGCTACCACCGGCGTGTGGACCCGTGACGAAGTCATCAAATACCTGCTCGCTGGCGCGGATGTGGTGATGACAACCTCAGCGCTGCTGAAAAACGGTCCCGATCATCTGACCACGCTGGTGGACGGTCTGCGCGACTGGATGGACAGCCGGGGATTCGAATCCGTCACCAGCCTCAAGGGCAGGCTCGCGGCGGGGCAGCGTCCTGGCGACGCCGCGGACTTCATGCGTGCCCAGTACCACCACATACTCACAACAAGTTTCGCAAGCGCTCTGCCATGACGCCGTTTCTACACCGCTTACGGACCCTCAAGCGGGCCAGCTTGAGCTAGACCAACGACGAAGGAGACTCAGGTGACGACTCGCATAGGCATCAACGGTTTTGGTCGCATTGGACGCAACTTCTACCGGGCCTTGAAGGTGCAGCAGGCCCAGGGCAGCGGCCGCGACATCGAGGTGGTCGCGGTCAACGACCTCACCGACAACGCCACCTTGGCGCACCTGCTGAAATTCGACTCGATATTGGGCAGGTTCCCCGAGGACATCACCCTCGAGGGGGACGACACGATCGTCGTCGGTACCGAGAAGATCAAGTGTCTCGAGGTCAAGGAGGGACCGGCCGCGCTGCCGTGGCGTGCGCTGGGTGTCGACATCGTGGTCGAATCCAGCGGCCACTTCAACAGCGCCGACAAGGCCCGGGGCCACCTCGAGGCGGGCGCGAAGAAGGTGGTGATCTCGGCGCCGGCCACCGGCGCCGACATCACGATCGTGATCGGTGTCAACGACGACAAATACGACGGCAGCCAGAACATCATCTCCAACGCCTCGTGCACCACCAACTGCCTGGGCCCGCTGGCCAAGGTGCTCAACGACGAGTTCGGCATCGTCCGCGGCCTGATGACCACCATCCACGCCTACACTCACGACCAGAACCTGCAGGACGGCCCGCACAAGGACCTGCGCCGGGCCCGCGCGGCGGCGGTCAACATCGTGCCCACCTCGACCGGCGCCGCCAAAGGGATCGGGGTGGTGCTGCCCGAACTTCGGGGCAAGCTCGACGGTTACGCGTTGCGGGTGCCGGTGCCGACCGGTTCGGTCACCGACCTGACCGCCGAGATCTCCAAGGAGGCCTCGGCCGCCGATATCAACGCGGCATACAAGGCGGCCGCCGAGGGCCGGCTCAAGGGCATCCTGAAGTACTACGACGCGCCGATCGTGTCGACCGACATCGTCACCGACCCGCACTCGTCGATCTTCGACTCCGGTCTGACCAAGGTCATCGGCAACCAGGCCAAGGTGGTGTCCTGGTACGACAACGAATGGGGTTACTCCAACCGGCTGGTCGATCTGATTGCCCTGGTCGGCAGGTCGCTGTGACTTTGAACCTCCCGACGCTCCACGAGCTTCTCGCACAGGATGTTTCGGGCAGGGCGGTATTGGTGCGTTCGGACCTCAATGTGCCGATCGACGAGGACGGCGACATCACCGACCGCGGCCGCATTGTCGCGTCGATCCCGACGCTCGACGCGCTCGCCCGGGCCGGCGCGAAGGTCGTCGTCACCGCGCACCTGGGCCGGCCCTCCAGCGCCCCCGACCCCAGATACTCGCTGCGGCCGGTCGCGGCGGCGCTCGGCGAGGAGCTCGGCCGGCATGTCGAGCTGGCTGCCGACGTGGTCGGGCCGGATGCATCGGCCCGCGCTGAAGGGCTGACCGATGGCGATGTCCTGCTCCTGGAGAACATTCGTTTCGACCCTCGCGAGACGAGCAAAGACGACGACGAACGCATGGCCTTGGCCCGGCAGTTAGCCGAATTGGTGAGCGGCCCAGCCCATCCTGCCGGTGCTTTCGTGTCCGACGGGTTTGGGGTTGTGCACCGTAAGCAGGCGTCGGTTTACGACGTGGCGAAGCTGCTGCCGCACTATGCCGGCGAGTTGGTGGCCCAGGAGGTCGCGGTGCTGGAAAAGCTGACGAGCTCCACCGAACGGCCATACGCGGTCGTGCTGGGCGGCTCGAAGGTGTCCGACAAGCTCACGGTCATCGAACGGCTCGCCGGCAGGGCCAACAGCCTGCTGATCGGGGGCGGCATGTGCTTCACTTTTCTTGCCGCGCGCGGTCTTTCGGTCGGAAATTCATTGCTGCAGGCCGAGATGATCGACACTTGTCGGGAACTGCTGCAAAGCCATGCCGACGTCATCCACCTGCCGGTGGACATCGTCGTGGCCGACGAATTCGCCGCTGACTCACCGGCGCAGACCGTCGCGGTGGACCGGATTCCGGACCACCAAACGGGCCTGGACATCGGGCCTGAGTCGGTCAAGCGGTTAACCGCATTGTTGTCCGACGCCAGGACGGTCTTCTGGAACGGCCCGATGGGGGTGTTCGAGTTCCCCGCTTTTGCCGCGGGCACGAAAGGTGTCGCCGAGGCTATCATCGCCGCGACCGGCAAGGGCGCGTTCAGCGTGGTGGGTGGCGGTGACTCGGCGGCGGCCGTGCGCCAGCTGGGACTGCCTCAGGACGGGTTCTCCCACATTTCCACCGGCGGCGGTGCGTCCCTGGAATACCTTGAAGGCAAATCGCTGCCCGGTCTGGAAGTGCTGAGCTGCTGAACGAAACAGAGATTGGCAGAATCGCGCCCGATGCGTCGGGCGCGCATACCGTCGTGGCGTACCGGCCGAGGCCAACCAGCTCGCCGCGCCCTACACCTGACTCGAGATCGCCGCTAGAGAGGCGTCTGAAATCGGTCGACCACAACATGTGACGGTTTCGCTTCGGCAGTCGGACGCTTCTGGCAAGATGGGCAGGGTGGGAGTCACAGTGGCCGTTACCGGACCGACCGGGGAGATCGGTATCTCCGCGGTAACCGCGCTGGAGCACAACCCCGCGGTGGACCGGATCGTCGGGATGGCGCGCCGCCCATTTGACCCATCCTCGCTCGGGTGGACGAAGGCCACGTATCGGCAGGGCGACATCTTGGACCGGCAGGCGGTCGACAACCTGGTCGCCGACGCCGATGTCGTCATCCATCTGGCGTTCATCATCTTCGGGTCGCGCGAGGAAAGCGCACGGGTCAACCTGGCTGGCGCACGCAACGTTTTCGAGGCGACAGTGGCCGCCGAGCGGCCCAGACGATTGGTGTACACCTCCTCGGTGGCCGCCTACGGCTACTACCCTGACAATCCGGTCCCGCTCACCGAGGACGTCCCGCCCCGCGGGTCGCCGGAACACTACTACTCCGAACAGAAAGCCGCCTGCGAGGCGGAGCTGGCCGACATCACCAAGGGAACCTCGCTGGAGGTGTTCATCCTTCGCCCGTCCATCGTCGCGGGGCCCAAAGCCCCCGCACTGGCCGACGCGATGCCCTGGCGGCACCTGCCCGAAGTGATGCAGTCGGCCGCGCGAGCTGTTCCCCTGCTCAAGATGCCCGTGGCGGACCCGGGATTTCCGATGCAACTGGTGCACCACGACGACGTCGCCGCCGCGATCGCATTAGCCGCGACCACCGACGCTGCGCCGGGCGCCTATAACATCGCCGGCGACGGCGAGGTCAGCATCTCCGAGGTCGTCACCGCGCTGGGCGGGCGACCGGTGCGCGTTCCGGCCGCCGCGGCCAGCGCCGCCTCGGCAGTCATCGCGCACCTGCCCTTCGTTCCCTCCCCCCTGGAATGGCTGCACACTGCTCGGGTGTCGATGGTGATGGACACCACCAAAGCCAAAACCCAGTTGGGCTGGAAGCCCAAGTACACCGCGGCGGAAACGCTGCAGGCCCTCGCGCAGGCTGTCTGACCCACTCGCGGGCCGCGACCGATCCCGTTGATTGGCCGATCTCTACGACGAAACCCGCTCGATAGACCCCGACACGCATCACGGGCATTCGGGTGCCTGGCCGTGCCCGTTCGAAGGCTTTTCGACATGCCGTTGAACAATGGCGAGGTCTTCGCTGGCTACATTAATGAGCGCTTGTTCGGCACCGGTGGCCCAGCATCCCCGTCTGCCTCGTCACGACGCGCTGAAGATCTTGTCATTGGCCTCGACAGCCGACGATGAGTTTCGGGCGAGATTAAACCGCGAAACCGAATTGGCGGCCAAACAGACCAAATAGCCGCTCCTAGCGCCCCTTTCAGAGCATGAAAAGTGAGGCGCACGTACTCTGCATGCAGACGGAATCTACCGCTCTACACCCATGTGTTACCGCTGGCCGCGTACAAAACCCGCTGGGCGTGTCGCACCAAGCCAGTCGTCAATTTCCTGCCAAGAT
>DATJQO010000120.1:0-19397 GCA_035505695.1 Mycobacterium sp. | reverse complement strand
CGGCCGAGGACGTCGCGGCCGGCGAGTGTGTCGGGAAGAGTGTCGATTTGGATGGGAAACGGCTGGGTGATCCCGAGCCCGGCAAGCACTTCGGTGAGTGCTTCACCCACGCCGAGATCGGCAAATGTATTGCCAGTAGTCAAGTGATGTCTTTCAGCATCGGTTGTGCCGAGTTGGCGGCGAGATGCGCGCGATCTGTCAGCACAAGGTGGCGAGATTGCCAGTGGGCAAAATCGATCGCCGCGTTACGAACTGCGCCAGATTCAGTGCGTCAGCCACTAGAGCAGGGCGGGCGAAGGAAGGATGAAGAAGCGTTTCACGACGTGCTGGCCATCGAATGAACCAACATTGCTACCAGCATAGCAGCACGGCGATCTGGTGCGCCCTCGATCCGCTGATGGGTCGGCGCAAGCGTCCATGTCCACTGCGTGTACAGTCAACGGTGAACCGCGTTCTAGCGGTCATCGCGAATCGTAAACGCATCACGAAAGAGATCAGCGTGCGATTCGATCGTCGTCCGTCGTCAACAGTGCGTATCGGCGGACCCCTTCATTCGTAAGGACACCACATGGACAACTCGAACCTGTTTTCCCATCCCGACGCACCGGAATATGTAGCTTCGGGCGAAGCCTCCGGAAAACCGATCGAATACCCGACGTTTTCGGATCGGCCCGACGCCGAGGCTGCCGTCTCTACAACGCAACGACCGTGAACGGCTCTGCGGGCGCTCGACGCTGCGCTCGTCCGGTGCGGATCACTCTGGCCCGCGTCCTGGGCGGCGACATCGACGGTGCATGGTGGCCGCATTCAGCCTCAGTGGCAGCTGAACTGCCGGAGCTGATCGGGGCTTTGCACCGGCCTCTCGGCGAGATCGTCGACATCAAAATCAATTGGTTTCCAACCGACGCCGCGCCCGATCTGGACTCGATGGGTCACGACGCCTTATCCATGCCCGGCTCACGCCGGAGACGCCAGCGTTTGATGGTGATCAACGGCACTCGTCGCCGCGTGAAGCTCCTCGTCATCCCGCATCTAACGATGCCCGCCCTCGGTCTGATGGTGCTGCGCCGGGCGGCCGATCTGCCGGTTTCTGATGCACGACAAGCCAGCCGGATATTCGAAAGCGCTAACCGCATCATGCGCGCCGCACAAGCCCAGAGCGCCTTATGGACAGCCCCCGCACACAATGCCCACGTCGAAACGCAATCGACTCCCGGCCTCTGATCGCGCGGTATCTAATTCACCAGCGCTCGCGCGTGCGCGCGCCGCGGCTTGCCCGACGGCGTTTTCGGGATCAGGAATCACATTGCCCAGGGTGCCATCCGCGCCCATCGCGGTGGACCATCGCTGACAACGAAACGGCTCACATTTGACGCTAGCCACTAGCAGCCCTCTAAGGGCCGGTCAGGTAACCAGCGACAGCGCGTAGGCGCGGCGCAGCTTGCCCGACGGTGTCTTGGGGATCGCACCCGGGGCCAGTACCACCACGTTCCGCGGGCGCGCCGCGACTTCGGTGACGACTTCATGAGCCACCTCATGCTTGATACGCCGCACCTGCGCGGGGTTATCGACGTGGTTTGATTCCACGGCCACGGCAAACGATTCCCGGGAGTGACCGGCGTCGAGTCGCACGGCGGCCACGCACCCTGCGCGCACGCCGACGACCCGCCCGGCGGCACGTTCAACATCGTTGGGGTAGATGTTGCGTCCGGCCATAATAATCACGTCCTTGGCCCGGCCGCAGACCACGACATGGCCCTGCTCGGTGAGATAACCCAAATCCCCGGTGTCAAACCAGCCCTGATCGTCTTGGGCGGGCACAAAACCGGCCGCTGTGACATATCCGGATGTCACCGGATCTCCCCGCACCTCGATGAGCCCGACGCCCCGGGTCGGCTGGACGACGCCATCCTCATCGACGATGCGGGCCTGGATACCGTCCAGCAATGGCCCCAACGAGGCCAACCGGCGGGTGTTGCCGCTGGTGGCGGGCACTGCTCGGTGCAGCACCGCGAGCATGTCGGCGTCCACCTCATCCACCACTAGTCCGCGGCCACACTCCGAAAATGACACGGCCACCGTGGTTTCGGCCATCCCATACGCTGGCAGAATCGCCTGCGGACTCAGCCCGAACGGCGCCCCGGCCTCACAAAGCTCTGCCACATCAGCAGGATCGACCTGTTCTGAACCCGATAACGCCCACCGCAGCGATGACAAATCAAAATCACCAGGTTTGGCATGTCGACGTATGCGCTTTGCCAGCAGCGCGTAGGCAAAATTCGGTGCCGCGGTCATCGTGCCCTGGTACTTGTCAATCAACTTGGGCCACAACAAGATATCGGCCAAAAAGTCGATCGGTGTGATCTTGACCAACTCGGCACCAAACAGCATCGGCACCGTCAAAAACCCGGTCATACCCATGTCATGAAATAGCGGTAACCAGCTCACGATCACATCGGTTTCCAGGTCGTGCTGGGCGCCGGTGAACATCGCCTCGGCGTTGGCCATCACATTGGCATGGGTGATCGCTACCGCTTTGGGGCAATCTGTTGAGCCCGACGTCAACTGCAGGAGCGCCAGGTCGTCCTCGCTGCTGCCGACGACGTTGATCGTTGCGGCGGTTAATAGCTCGCCGATCGTCACCACCGTGAGGCCGTGCTCGGCCAACGCTGCCACCACGGCCATGAAGGGATCCGACACGATCACGACCGTCGCCTCGATCATGGTGATGACCGCCAAGGTATCGTGCGCCCACGCCTGCAGATCAGTGCGCGGCGTCGGCTGATGCAGCATCGTCAAACACGCGCCCCGCAACCACACGCCCTGGGCGGTGGGCGCGATCTCCACCGGGGCACTGGCCAGCACACCCACCCGATCACCGGGGCCCACGCCCAACGCGGCCAACCCACCCGCTACTCGCCGAGCGCGCTGATGAACCTCACCCCAGGTAGACCGAATTGGCGCGCCAGGGTCACCGGTCACCAGGCCACGAGTACTCGACTTCGCACTGCACAGCATCGACTCGACGAATCTGCTCACCGTCACTCCTACATGTCAGGCCTGGTCTTCTTAGGCCCGCTTTGGCCATCTCGGGACGTATGAGGTGACGAAGCGACGCTATGGCCCTGACGAGCGTACGCCTGCGACGGCGCGCCCATATCAATGCTGTCGTTGCAGTATCGCAACAAGGTCCTGGCCCCGCCCGGTCACGGCGATTGCCGCAGTCAGTGATAGGCGCTGGTTGCGGGTAGGTTGACGGCAACAACGTGAGGACGGGTGCATGGCCACACAGAACTGGTGCGATGCACCCGAGATCCATCCATCGCAGATCCGGGTCGGTGACATCATCGGCACGCTGCGTCCCACCCAACGGCGCTTGACCATCAAGATGATCAGTGGGCCGCAGACAACACCACGGCGGTGGACATTTTTTGGCCGCGATGACAACGGCCTGCAGCGCACGAGCACGTTCGCAGAGGACGAGTTAGTCCGCAGATACGCCAAAGCATCACGACGTCTGAGAACTCCCACCGCCGCCGGCGTGCGCCGCAAAGGAAGACGCGATCTTACCAAGGGGATTGACCTCTGTGTGACGAGGTCAAACACCCTCGATCATCCATCCAGGGGGTGCTGCAATCTCAGCGAATCCGCAAGCGGACGAGCCTGCGGCTTCGGCAATTTTGCGCCCACCGAATCGAAAGTGACAGTGTTACAACACTTTTCCGCGCTCGGCATGGTCGCGAAATGCATTGAATTGCAACAACACTGAAGGCAATATTGGCGGCACGACACGGCACGCGACGGCGGGCGTTACAACGAGGGCTGCCATTGCGACGATTGCACGGCGGCTAATACCGCTAACCAGCAGAGATATCGTCGGCGACCAAAGGCGGTTATGTCTTTGCCGGCGTCCGCGACACCCGATCCAGTCGGGCCGGGCCCGGTCGAGTCAGCCGTTGAGGATGAGATTGGCGGTTTAGCTGCGGACGCCCGTCCCGGGCCTGGCGCAGGCCACGCTCGCCATGGCGAGGATCCTCGACAACCCAAAGGCAGTGAACCAGCAGCCGGCGGCGGCGAAGGTGCTGGTCGCGCTGCTGGACAAGCTGCGCTTGATGTCCGCGCGCGGTCGCCGCGGTGGTCTGGCGTTGGTGCGGATGATGACTGAGAGGGGCGGCGCCTGATGGCCGACTTTCACGCCGCGGAGATCCCCTGGCAAGTCAGCCCCGCCACCGGAGTAAGGTGGCGGGTGCGGTTGGGAGACGCTAAGAAGCACCCCCTGGTGCATTCCAGATAGGCGGCTGGACGGCATCAGATTTCAAGTCTGGCTGCACGAAAAGTCAGAGCGTCTCAGTAAATCCCTGCCACAGGAAGAAGTCATGCCCACCGTTGAGGCGCAGCTCCGCCAGGATTTGCGCGACTACGCCGTCGAATTACGGCAACTTGCCTACACGCTGCCCGGAGGTCTGGGCGAGCACGAGTTGCTTCGAATGTCTAGTCGGATGCGCGCTACTGCCGATCAAGTGGAACGTCAGCGGAGTGTTGATGATGGCTGATCGCGTCATGAGGGGCAGTCGCCTCGGAGCGTTGAGCTACGAGACCGACCGCAATCATGACCTGGCAGCGCGTAAAATCGCGCGGTACCGCACCGAGAACGGCGACGAGTTCGACATGCCCTTCGCCGCCGACGCCGAGATCCCCGGCACCTGGCTGTGCCGCAATGGCATGGAGGGCACCCTGATCGAGGGTGGTGACCTGGCCGAACCCAAGAAGGTCAAGGTGCCGCGCACACACTGGGATATGCTGCGGGAACGCCGCTCGATCGAGGAGCTCGAGGAACTGCTCAAGGAACGCCTCGAGATCATCAAGTCACGCCGCCGCGGCAGCTAGTTTTCAAAGGCTCACGGGCATTCAAGCATTCAACCTGTTAGGTTGCTGCTTCGCAGAAACCAACATGAAACTGGTAGCTGTCGCCTGCTGGCTCGTCGCGGAACATGAGCCGGGACTCGAACACCACTCAAGTCGGCACGGCTAAGAGGTTGTCGCCCACTCGACCAGCTCGCGCTGTTCATCCAGCAGCGCATCCGCCACGCTTATCGACGGAAGGGGACCGCCCCGCTTCCGAGCCCACTGCGATGCGGACGGGGCTGTCGTTGCTGGAGGCCGAGTGCCGCGACGGGCTGGTCGTGCAACGTCATGTTTGGAGCATCCTCGCACCGTTAACGGAACTAATAGTTGGTACACATCAACGGTTCTTGTCAGACTTTGACTGCACCGATCCGAAGGAAGCAGGTCCATGACGGACTCCGGGGCGAAACCGCTCGTTTAGCCTGATCAGCACGTCGATTCCTTGGCGGGTAGCTCACCGGCGCGGCGTGGTTGGACGTTGTTTGTTGGCTGCGCTGGGGTGGCGTTGGTCATCGCGTCGATGATCGCTGAATACCGCGTTGAGCGATATCGCCGCGGCTACGTCGGCCACGCAGACGCAGATGGCGTGGGTGGTGGACAGTTACACGCTGGTGCTGGCGTGCCTGTTGTTGCCGGCGGGTGCCTCCCTCGCTTCGCCATGCCCGAATCATGGCATGCATCAACGGGATTCGTGTCAAGAACGCGGATCGCCGGCGGTTACATTTATGTAAAAGAATTCCTGGTGCGGGACACTAGGTTTACGCCGCTGAATATCGTGGGCAGATTTACCTGAAACGCATTCCCCGGCCGACCAAGAGCAGACCAGCGCCACCGCGGCGTAGACGCCTTCGGCGTCTCGGCTATAAGCCAATGGTTGGCCGGCCACGCCGCGACATGGGCGCGGCACCGCGCTGAGGGAACGCAGCAACGTGCCTATGGATCACAGGTGCGACTTCATCCGCTCTGTATCCGCCGTGCCGTTCGTATTGCGTGGTGCGAACCCTCAAGCCGGGTCCAGTTCGTCCAGTTCGACCAGCAATTACGGCCCGCTTCCGACCTCGCATCAGCTTCACACGCGGAAGGTCGCTGGTTCGATCCCAGCCGGGACCACAACCGTCGATGCAGGTCAGAGCGTTTTTTGACCACGAGGCGGCCCGCACGGGCTATCCAGGGGCTATTGGGGTTGTTTGCTGGCTGTCCAGATGCGTTCGCTGACACACCACACCGGCCCTGGTGGCACTCGAAGCCGTGCTAGGCCCAATACCAGTACGCACCAATTTGTACCGTAAGTGCACTAATTCATTACCGGAAATGCCGACACACCGAATTGGCGGCAGAATGCATCCAATAGCCGAGTAGAATTCGAGGCAAGCGACATTGCACCGATAAGCGAGGCTTTCCAGAAATGACCACTCCGGTTTACGGTACCAATCAGCGGGCCGACGTCCTAGTCAATATGACCGCCGATGGCATTGACCTGAATCATTTGTGGGATGAATTTCGCGATGCGCTCGACGTTTGGAACGCCGAGCGGCAATCCGTCACCGATCTGCTGTGCTTCCACACCACAGCGACCGGCGAAGCGGTGCCACAGAACTTCGAAGTTCCTTCGTTCGAGCAGGCCACCGAGTACGGCGTGCCCAAAGGCGCGCTGCCACCGGGAACGGGCCTGCTCATGGGCTACACCTTCTACGACTACGACCTCGCGGGCCGATTCTCGTGGAAGTTCCTGCGCGATGCCGATTCTCGCCAGGTGCGTTCGGTGATGGATTCGATTCTTTCCGCCGACAACAAGCTGGTGACGGGTTCGATCCTGCGTCGGTTGTTCACTAACACGCGCACGCGCAACGAGTTCACCACGCCGGTCTATGACCTCTACGACGGTCTAGACCCTGGCCCGCCACCCTACCTTGGCCGTCAGTTCGATGTCGGCACAAGTCATTTCATCGCCACGGGGGCGAGCCAGATCGATTCCGCAGACATTGAAGACGCCGCGTGGATGATTATTCGGAAAGGCTTCGGCACTCAGGCGAATTCCCGAATCCTGATTCTGGCGAATCCCGATGACGCCCAATACATCATGCAATGGCGTGCCGGCGAGCCGAGCCGTCCCGCCGAAGGCGGCGAAACCACGGGACCGCTTGCGAAATACACCTACTTGCCGTCTCTCGATTCGCCCGGTTTCATCACCGAGCACGGCGAGCTGGTCGGCCAGCAAGTGCCCGGCCAATGGGGTGGCGTCAAGGTCGAAGGCTCGTATAACGGATGGCTTTTAGTCCAATCTGATTTTGTTCCGAGCGGATATGTAGCCGTCGTAGCGAGTTACGGGCCTGATCACCCATACAACTGTATTGGTGTTCGCCAGCATCCGAATACCGCGTATCAGGGATTGCGGATGCTTCCCGGTGAGGGTCCGTACCCGTTGGTGTCCTCGTACCATCAGCGTTCGTTTGGAACGGGAATTCGCCAGCGCGGTTCTGCGGTGGCAATCCAGGTCACGACCGAAGCCACGTACACGCCGCCGAGCGCCGCTCAGATTCCGGTGTGATGCTCGTGACCGCGCCACAGTCCCGCGAGACGGGTGGGCAGCCGGAAGCGGCTGTGTTGCGGGTGCCGTTCGTGTCGCCGTGGCTGCGGCCACCGATTGACGCCAATCTGCCCGGTTTCCTTGTCGATGGCATCAACGATGCCCGGCGCTACAGCGGCCAGCTTGAGCGCAACGGCGAGCCGGGCGCGTCGGAGTTCTCGATCGGGGCGGGCCAGGTGGCCCCGTGGATCAGGCGACGAGCGCGAGCGCAGCGCCGGTACCCGCAACCCAGCGACGGCTACTCGACGCCGTACCGGGGCACTAGCCCGCCGACCGATCCCGACACCAACATGCGCCGAGGCGAGCTTCGCCGGGAGCTAGCGGCGATGCGCCGGGGCCGAGGCAGCGAAATGCTGCACCGTGCGCTTCGGCAAAACGGGTGACGCCCAATAGCGATGACATAGCAAGGGAGACAAGCGAAATGGCGACAGCCAAGCAACGGGCAGCGCGCAAGGCGTTCGCCGCCAAGGCGCGTGCGGGTAGGGGCGCGGTCGGCAAGGCCGCTAAGAGCACCGCAGCGCCGAAGCGCAAGCGCCGCGCCAAGAAGGGCTGAGCCGTGGCCGCCAAACGCACCTACAGACGCGACAAGCGGGGCCGGTTTGCATCCACCGGCACGACGCGCGTCAAGCGGGCGGGGCGCACGATCAGCCGCCGTCGCCCGCGTTATGTGCGCGGCTCAGTGGGCAAGACAGTGCGGGTGGGTCGCGTCGGCCCTGGTGGCGAGTACGCGGGTATTCACGCCGGGGTAAAGCTGCGCACACGCAGGCGCGCTGAGTACTACGTTGGCGTCTCAGCGGGCAAGCGCATCGGTTACTAGACGCCTGGCCGACGCACCGCTGTGCACAGAAGCGATGGCTGGACACCACCGCGCGTTACGCTCACACCATGGGAGCGCAGCCTGATCCACGCGACGACTCACAGCAAGCCCGCGAGCGCGCGATGACTGAAGTCTCGGATGTTCTTACCAACGTGGAACATGCCATCGTACGAGCTAAGAAAGCTCGGACGCGGCTAGGCTCTAGCCCCGAGGAGCACAACGCCCAACTTGCACTGGCGGATGCGTTGAGGTCGCTGGAAGCGGTTAGGAAACGTCTTCAGCGCGACACTTACTTTGGCGGCGACGAACTTCGGCTGGTCTAAAGGGGCTAGGCATTGCGTAGCGGCGAGGAAATCCAGAGGGCACTTAAATCATTCACCAAAAAATGGACAGGGTACCAGGGTACAGAGCGAGCGGAAGCGCAGACATTTCTTAACGAGTTATTTGTTTGTTTCGGCTCAGATAGGGCTTCGGTCGGGGCGCGCTTCGAAGATTTTCAAACTTCAGCAGGCTTCATGGATTTGCATTGGCCAGGTGTCTGCATTATTGAGATGAAGGCTCCGAACAAGGCAGTTGCAAGCGGGCGTGCTCAGGTCAAACAGTATTGGGAAGAATCAGCTGACGAAAAAGCAGAAATTCCCGCTGCCCAATGGGTAGTACTGTGTAACTTTAAAGAATTTGAGATATGGGAACCAGGTCGCTATCCGAAGTCCCCTCGGCTCACTTTTCCATTGCAACAACTGGCTGAACGACATGACGCGCTTACATTCCTGGCCGGACCTGACCAGATTCCCTCGTTTCTCGAACATCATAAAGAGCTAACCAAGGCCGCCGCAGATAAGGTTGGCAGTGTTTATCAATCGCTGGTTGATCGGTCAGCGGCGCCTTCAGACGAGATCATTCGATTCGCAATGCAGTCTGTATGGACTATGTTCGCCGAAGACCTCGGCCTTATCGATGGCTCGCCGTTTCAGAAAACAATCGATCAGGTTCGACATGCTCCCCAAGATTCGGCAGCGAAGATCGGATTCCTGTTTCGAGTTTTGAACCAGAAGACCGACCGGCACAGAAGCGGGATTTTGGCCGGAACGCGCTATGTTAATGGCGAACTGTTCTCTAATCCCGCAGAAATCGAACTCACGCGAGACGAGCTCGACGCGCTAGCCGAAGCCGCGGAATACGATTGGTCAAAAATTGAACCAACTATCTTCGGGTCCCTGATGGAGCGTGTGATCAGGGGAAAGCTTGGAGCGCATTACACCCACGAGTCCGATATCATGAAAATAGTCGGACCCACGATCGTTAGACCCTGGCAAGAACGGCTTGACGCGACAACCACACCGACGGACGCGCGCAAGGTACTCGACGAGTTGTGCAGCTTCCGTGTGCTGGACCCGGCATGTGGTTGCGGGAACTTCCTTTACGTTGCTTATAGGGAGCTTCGCCGGCTCGAACATTACGGGAAAACCCGTATAACGGAACTCGTTCAATCCACCGGATTACCCGCACCAAGCGGCATACCGCCGTTCGTCCGTATCACGAATTTCTATGGAACAGATATCCAACCTGCTGCCGTCCTGCTCGCCCGCGTGACGCTTTGGATGGGCCATCGTCAAATGATGGACCGCTACGGAGAGGCTGAGGCGCCCCTCCCTCTTATTAACTTGGCAGGGATCAATGTCGGTGATGCGGTTTTCGATCCATGGCCAGAGGTGGACTGCATTATTGGGAATCCACCGTTTCTGGGTGACCGGCTCATACGCGGTGAGTTCGGCGGGAAGTACATCACACAGCTTAAGACGGCATTTCCTGGGATTGGTGTAATCGACTACTGCGGCTATTGGTTTCGGAGGGCGGAGAAGCACCTTAGTGCCGGGCAGAGAGCAGGCCTGGTGTCTACCAACACCCTAAGGGAAAATAAACATCGGCTTGCGACGCTGAAATACATTCTCAGCGACGGCAGCGTGATAACCGATGCTGTCTCTTCTCAAAAGTGGCCAGGCGAAGCGAAAGTTCACGTTTCCATCGTCAATTGGATAAAGACACCGAAAACTCCGATCACGGACTACATTCTTGATGGCGAGCCGGTTAGCGAAATCAATTCGAAGCTGAAAGACGCGCCAGAGACGCCTGAACCTATCGTGATCCCGTTCAACAGAGGGCGAGCGTTCACTGGATGCCAACCTACGGGCGATGGATTTATCGTCGACGAAAAACGCGCCGGGATGCTTAAAGCGAAAGGCGAAGCGGCGGTGGTCAAGCGTTACCTCACCGCAGATGATATAACGGACGACGTCGGTAGCGAACCGCGCAGGTGGATAATCGACTTCGGCACGCTTCCACTGGAAAAAGCTAACAAATTCCCTGGCGCTATGCAGATCGTTCGTTGGAAAGTCAAGCCCGAACGCGAGGGAAAGGAACGGCACTTCGCACGGCTATGGTGGCAGTTCGCATGGCCGCGACCGGAAATGCGTGAGGCTATTTCTGCTCTCAGTCGATACATTGCCTGTCCGCTTCATGGCAAACGTCTTCTGTTTAGTTGGGCGGATAAAGAGTGGTGCCCTAGCAACGCAGTCGGAGTGTTTGCATTCGACGACGATTACGCGATGGGTGTCCTATCTTCCTCGATTTTCGGCGCCTGGGCTTGGAATGAATCATCTACACTAGAAACTCGAATTCGCCTCACGCCCTCGACAGCTTTTGAGACCTTCCCGTGGCCGCCGAAGCCATCGAAATCTGCGAAAGACGAAGTCATCTCGGTTACACGCAAGCTATATGAGCGACGCGATTGGCTAGTTCACCGCGATAACTGTGGTCTCACCGATCTCTACAACACGGTCGACGATGGCGGGTATGTCGGTATAGCACGCCTTCATAAAAAGCTAGATCAAGCGGTAGCCGCTTGCTACGGATGGCCGAAAAGCGCCGCACAGGATGATCGTGAGGTTCTGAAACGCCTTGCAGAACTGAATCTACTGATCGCGTCGAAAAAGTGCGAGTATGAGCCCTACTGAGTGGTGCTAACTGCTCGACGTCGAATCGTCGTCGCGAGCAAACCTATTCTGCAGCTGATCGATTTTCCATCGATAATCGAAGTGGGCTAGCCCAAATGTGTGAGTTCTAAGAATTGCGCCTATCTGCCCTATTGGGCTGCATAGTCGGCCAACACGCGCCATTTAGTGCTATGCTCGACGACGGGAACGGACAACCCTTGCACACCGGGGCGTGGTGTGCGCTCGACCCGAAAGGGCGAAATGTGTCTCGTTCCGCTATCCCGATTTTGAACGCCGATCCGAAGCCGCGCGAACGGCGAAAGTCGTACAACCGGCGACCGGATAATTCCCGGCTTTTGTCAACTCAACAAGCCTCGGCCTACCTAGGCATCTCGCCGAACACGCTTCGAAAATATGTCGCTGACGGGGGACTAAAGGCGTATCGACTTGGCGAAAAGCTGCTGAAATACGACCCTGCCGACCTTAATGAATTCCTCCAAAGCAAGGTAGAAAACGCATGACCAATCCCGAAATTCAGAAGCGTCTCGGCTCCATGGTAACGAAAGCCGAAATGAAGTATGGAAAGAACAGCGCCGAAGCCGCGTTGGCTCGTCGCGTCGCTGAGAGCACCGGCCAAGTCCTCGCCCACACCGGATCGAATCTCGATTTTTTAGGCGAAGGCCAGTTCACACGGATTCAGACGATGGAACGAAGCCAAGCCGCCTGCGAAGGCTACGTCGAGCACTACTGCACCGTGACTAATCCGCTTCTGCGACCGCTGCACATGACCATCGCGGCCAGCCGTGAGGCTCAGAAGGTGGCCCACGATGCGCTGCACCGGCTGGCGTCGTGGTTCACGTCGGAGCCGGATGGTGCTGGCCCGCTGGGCGAAACGCACGCCTATTACGATCTGGACCCGGCTACTGCCGTCACGGTCTATGCGACATCCCGGCCCGGCGAGCGATGGCTTCTCGACCTGCCGTACGACGACTTCGAACGCATCACCGATCTGTTGAGATTCGACGGCCATTGCGACTTCGCAGACCCGTCGTTCGCCACGAATCTCGACAAGTATCGGCTTGGCAGTCGCGGGACCGATTGCGTTAAGCAGATGAAAGAGCATTCCGAGCTCCACCAGCGATGCCTACGTGACCGCATTATCCGACCCGATCCTGATTTTCATGTAGGGGAATTTGTGCCGGTAGCTTTCGGAAACCAAATGATTTTTCTGAAGTTTTGCGTAGGGCACCTTTATGCGTTCTATCGCAAGTACCAGATCGTTCCCGACGAGTGCGAGATTTTCGGACCGTGGGAAACGATAGGTAATCAGTGGTGAATGAAAAGATCGGACCGGAAAGTTGCTTGCAGTCAACCCCGCCCCGACCCAACTACTTTAGCACTCCGGTACGGTGCGGTACCGCCCGCCGCAGCGGCGAGCCTCGACAATGGCGAATCGCCCCGCCGATAAAGTGACTAGACAGAGAAAGAACCGGCCCCCAAAGGCGAGGGGCCGGTTCCCAAGAGCTACCCGTTTCAGCCAGAGAAAGTGCAGCCGTGACTATTACAGCACAAACCTCCGACAATTCGCAGCCCGGCGCGCCGCACATTCCCGACGTGAGCGGCTTGACTCCGATAGACGCGGCGCTGGCATATGCACGGGCCGGGTTATATGTGCTGCCGGTCGCCACCGGAAAGCACCCCGGCAGCATCGTCGGCAAAGGCTGGCCGCAGTGCAGCACGCGCGATCCCGAAGTCATCGAGTGCTATTGGGGCAGTGAAGACCCGCCTGGCATTGCGCTTCACACCGGCAGATCGAACTTGATCGCCTTCGATTTAGACATCGACGTTTTGCCTGACGAACTGCTCTGGCTCAAACCCGGTTTGTTTCAATCCAGTCGCAGCGGTCGCGGTGCGCGCGGGCACTATGTGTTCGCCAGTGCCGAAACGTTCGTCTCCGGTGGTCTCAAGCTGGCTGACGGCACGGTTGCCGGTGATATCCGATCCGGCAACACGGTCATCATGGCGCAGCCGTCTCCGCATCCCAAGGCCGGTGGCGGCTATCTCTGGCGCACGACCGGGCCGGTTCCGGCGCTGACCGACGAAGCGCGGGCGTGGCTGACCACCAGGGCGGGTGGGGCAGACGGCGCTAGCTGGGAACCGGCCAGCGATGAAACCCTGGCCGCATTCATGGCCGAGCACCGAGGAAACTCGCGACCGAAAGTTCTAACGGCGCTTGCGAAATCGGTTGCCAACGCGAAGTCGGGTACCCGCAACCTGACCCGCGACGCTTTGCGAATCGCAGCCAAAGAGGCTCGAATCGGCTTCTATCCCTTCGCCATGGCCATATCTGAAATCGAACGCGCGGCCAGGCACTCATACGCGCAGCGCCGCGAGAGCTTCGATGCCCATATCGGCGCAACCCAGTTCGGTCAGCTGGTCAAAAACGCGGTGGGCCAAGCCCTAGCTGCCGACGAAGCCGCCCTGGTGGCCGAAGCCACCCGCGACTACGGCACCAACTCGACGGACGACGCGAACGAGGCTGATTGGTTCACGTCGATCACTCTCCGAGACGAGGCCGGCAACGTGGCTGAGGTCATCCCCATTTCGAAATTGAGTCCGAACGGTTCGGGAACCGAATCAGACGGCTCTACACGGCAATCCACTCGTTTTCGTGGTGTCAGCGCCGCCGAACTAGCCGCACCCGTAACTCCGATGCGCTGGCTGGTGCGCGGCGCATGGCCGCAACGTTCTGCTGGCGTGCTGGCCGGTGAGAAGAAGACGTTCAAAACGTGGAATCTGCAAGCGATGGCGATAGCCGTAGCTGCCGGTGTTCCGTTTCTCGATCAGTTCGAAGTCAGCCAGGCACAGCCGGTTTTGTATCTGTGTGGTGAGGGTGGCCGCGATGGGTTTGCTAACCGTCATCAAGTCATCGCAAAGCGTTACGGTCTGACCCTCGACGATCTGGCCGCGTTGCCGTTCATGGCCGAATTCGACACCGATCAGCTAGACAGCGCAGAGCTTGTGGACGGCATCAAACGCCATCTGGATACCGTGCAACCTGCGCTCGTGGTGCTTGACCCGCTCTATGCGTATCACCCGGCCAATGTCGAAGCGTCCAACCTGTACGCTCGTGGCCCGATGCTGGCGAAGCTTCGCGAACTGATCGAAGGTCACGCCGCTTTGGCGATCGGTGACCATTTCAAGAAAAACACTGGCGATGCTTTAGACCTGGACAACATTTCTATGGCCGGAGTCGCGCAATGGTCCGACACATGGATTTTGCAACGCCACAGAGCCGACCCCGATCTGACTCGAAACGATTACAAGCTGGAAGTCGAATTTGCAACGCGCCGTAGTGGGGGCTCGCGGTACGAAATCGATTGGCACTTAGATCGTGACAACGCCGATCCCGATGTAGTCTCTTGGAAATCGTGCGATTGGGTAGTCAGCGCACCATCTGACAGTAGCGTGACCACGCCTCAACGCGATTTTGAGTTAAAGATCGTTCGCGAGATTTACACATTCCCATGGCAGATGACCCGTGCTGATTTGCATTCGAAACTTGGTGGCCGGAAAAAGGCGGTACTGGACGCGGTGAAGCGGCTGCTCGATAAAGGCGAGCTAGGCGAGCGCGAACCGGGCCGGGGTAAGGCGATGTTGCTCGGTCCCGGCAAACTCATTGTGGGGTTGCCGCCCGCGCCGGGGGTAACGCCGTGAAAGCGGGTCAGATGGCGCTGTGGCAAACCTGTCTACGGTTCCCGATGGTGGGAACCTTGGGGAACCGTAGACATGTTTGTGCAGGTTGAGCGGTTCCCGTGTGCGGGAACCACGGGAACTGCGCCTGTATGGGCTACCGGGTGGGGGGCCGGTCACGGCCCCACCCGGTTCCCGGGTTCCCTTTCTATACGGGAACCGGAAATGGGAACCGGACCGAAAACCGCTCTGAGCGGCGGAAACGAACATTATTCGACATGTGTTGGTTCCCGAGGCCGGGAACCGACGCGGACCGGGATGCCAGCAAACGTCGAGTCACTTCCGAACGGCGCGCCCTGACAGATGTCTTAGCGATACCTAGGAGGATGAAGGCATGACGACGTTTGTCGAACCAGTACCGGGTTTGATTCGGATTCGGGTTCAGTTCAAACTTACTCAGATGCATTATGGCCTCAGATGATTGAAAGGAACAGAATGCTTGAGCTTTATGGTCGTTACGAATACGGATATCTCTATGAGTAGCTATGACCCTAGAGAACCAGAGCACGACTTCGGTGACCAACGCTATTTGGCTGATGCTGATGTTCCAATAGTGTCGGAGTGGTTCGATCCGCACGGACCATGCGTATATATGCTGTGGGGTGATACGCAAGACTATCCTCTACACGTTGGATCGTCTGAAGTCCACAATGTATGCGCAAGGATAGGCAAACACGTGGCCTATTGGCAGAAAATGCGGAAACCATATGGTTATGATCCTGCGACATTATTTCCTAAAGTCGAGATTATGCGTTGTCGTGATGACAGACACATGATGTCTTTGGAGGCTGACTTAAATGATTACTATCGACCGCCAATACATAAAGAAATTGACGATCTATGGGTACCATTTATTAGGCGCAGGAGGCGATTATAAGTAACGGCTATGTGGGGCATTAAGTCGCCAGAAGGCCCACGCGAATTTATCGCATGAGTACAAAGCGCCACCGTGGACGGACGATGACGAAAGGGAAGACAATGACGACCCAGCCAGCTGACCCCTCATCACCGCAACGCATCATCAAGTGGTCCGAAGAATGGTGGGCGTCAACAGCGAAACCGACCGTACGGCGGTGTAAAGCCACGTCGAATCGCACTGGTAGGCAATGCGGTAGGGCTGCCATGGATGGTCAATCGGTGTGCGGCACGCACGGAGGCCGAGCGCCGCAAGCGAAACGCAAGGCCAGGCAGCGACTCGAAGAAGCTGCCGACCGCATGGCTCGCGAACTACTCAAGATCGCAACCGATGCGAACGCGCCGGAAGCTGTGCGCGTGAATGCGATCAAAGATGCGCTCGACCGCGCTGGAGTCCAGGCGCGAACCGCCGTCGATGTGTCGGTGACGGCTCGGGCTTACGAGCAGATTTTCGAGGGAACGGGAGTCGAAACCGGATCGCGTGCCGACTACCGCAGATCAATCGGAATCGAAGATCAACCGGAACTGATTCCGAGTGACGCACGAGCCGCCCTGGCGGCAAGCGATGGCATCGACGACAACGGCGCGCTGGACGTGGAGATTATCGACGACGAACGTGGCTCTGCGTTCGACTCAGCGGTTCAGCCGTCGCCGTTCGGCCCTTCAACGCCAGGCTCGGCACTCATGACGCTTGAGGATGCCGTGGCGGCTCAGGCTCAGGTGCGCCGGTCAATCGTGTCGCACCGCGCAGCGCACAGATAGCCTACGCATAGCCCGAAACGATGCGAAGTGGTCTCAGTAACGCTCTGAGCTGCGGCGATAGTCGATTAGTCGGCTGGTACCCTACCAGCAGGCATAATCGATAAAGTTGAATTACGCTGTGGCACTTGAAGATTCGTCAACGGTGGCAACTAACGCCGGTTTGGTCGCCAGTGCGCTCAACGCTTCGGCAATCTCCACGTCGCGACCGCTCACCTGGCCTTGGTAGCGCAGCGATGCGGCCTGCGTCGAGTGCCCGAGCCGGGCCATCGTCTCGGGCAGGTTGGCAACGCGAGCCGTCTGGTGGCCTGCGAAGTGGCGCAAGTCGTGCAGTCGAACACCATCGCGACCGGCAGCCTTGCACGCAGGTACGAACGCTGCGCGCACAACGCGGTCGGACACGTGGCAGCCGCCGCGCGCTGGCACAAACAGCAGTGATTCAGGATCGCTTTCCACGAACGTATCCAGATGCGTTTGGATATCGGCGCGGATGTGCGGTGGGATCGGCACGTTGCGCGTTAGACCGCTCTTGGGCGTGTCGATTCGGCAGCGGTCGCCCTCGCCGTCGTTCCGATGCGTCACGCCGCGTTCGACTGCGACGATTCCCGGCACGATTCCATCGCCGTTGGCGTCGATGAAGCGAATATCCTTGCGCCGAAGTTCAGTGACCTCGCCGAAGCGCAGCCCGCACCACGCAGAAATGAGAACCAGCGCGCGGAACTTCGCTTCGATCTTGTCTGCGATGACGGCTAGCTCGTCGATTTCGGGCACCACCGGCTCCCGGCTGCGTTTGACCGCGGTGGCTCCCGCGATCTTGCAGGGGTTCGACGGCAACAGTTCGTCGGCAACCGCCGTTTCGCAGATCGCGTGCAAGAGCTGGTAGGCGTGGCTTCGCATCGTCGGCCTGTCCCGCAGCGTGTTGGCGTACCAGTTCCGCACTGTGACCGATTTCAGATTCGAAACGGCGATCCAACCGAGCTTGGGCGTGATGTGTTTTTCGAGGATCGACGTGTAGTGGATGCGGCTGCGCGGCTTCAAGTCGCGCTGAGTGATCCACCGGGTTCCGTATTCGGCCAGCGTTTCGCGGCTGATTTCCACTGCCGCCGCTGCCCGCTGCGCGGGAGATACCCAACGCTCACCGAGCATTGTGGCGCGTTCGACCAGATCGCGTTCGGCAGCCAGCCAGCGTTCGGCCTTCATTTTGTCGGTGAATGTGGTCGGCGCGAAGTAACGCTTGCGATCCGGCCCGATGTACGACGCTTGATAGCGGCCTGACGTGCGTTTACGAATCCATCCCCAGCCGCGATGGTTTTTGGTGCCGCTCATTTCAGAATCGAAATCCCTTCATTTCGTTTCCCAGCCGGGCAGCGGTCTGGCCTGCTGGTTTGCTGGCTTCGGGCTATCCACGGGCTGTCCCACACTAGTTTACGCTGGTATCTGTTGGTATGAAATGGGGCACGCGCGCTAGCTCAAATGCGCTGTGCAGCAGGCGAATCCGAGCTGTTGTGGCTGGTCAGCAGTTTACCGCAATTGGGCCCATCGGCTAATTCGATCCCAGCCGGGACCACCCTTTCTGACCTGCATGACCACGGTGTGTGCACTCTATGGTTGGTTCGATTTGTCCGGTTCTTGTCCGGTTACGGTCTGGTTGACCGTTTCGATTGAGTGGAGTCGGTCGAGGTTCGTGGCGACTTGGTCGAGTTCGTCTGAGTAGAGGTCGCTGTAGATGTTGGCGGTGACGGTGGGTGTGGAGTGGCCCATGGTTTTTTGGACTTAGCGCAGGTCGGCCCCCGATTTGCGGGCCAGGCTGGTATGCTCGTCGGGCTGACGGCCACCGATGCGCGGGGTGAGTGCGTCGACGACGATCTGGGGCAAGGGCACGGTGCGTTTAGCGGCGCGGGTCTTGGGTGGGCCAATGATGATGCGGCCTTCCACTTAGGGCGCGGCGCGGCGCACATGCAGCCGCCGGCGTGGCCAGGTTGATATCGCCGATGCGTAGTCGGACGAGTTCGGACCAACGCAGGCCAGTTAGGCCAGGATCGTGACGATTTCGCCTTGGTCTTTGCAGGCGGCGGCCAAAGCGGCGACTTCGGGGGCGCTCAGGTAGCGGTGGCGTTCGCGTTGGGGAATTGTTGACCGGCATTCAGCATGAGCACGATGGCGGCATTGACGGTGAGGATGTGGGGGTATGAATCGATCCGGGCGATGTCCGGCGGGGTCGGTGGTGTTCAGGGTGTCGGGGTGGTGTTCAGTCTGCCGTGACTTCGGCGACGGCTGCGCGGCGACGGCGGCGCAGTCTATGGGTCGCGGCTGTTGCTGCGCGTAGCCCGGGGCAAATTCCATGCACGTGAATGGGGCCCAGTCGACGTGCAGGCATAGCGAGCCCCGGTGGCAAAGTCGAAATGTCCGTCGCGGGGGCACTGGACCTCTGCAGCGGCGGCAGATGCGACCTTGTCGACCACCTTGTAGTTGGAAGTGGGACTGCCACATTCAACGTGGGCGAGTAGGCGTGTGGATCTGGCCGCCAGAGGTTGTCCCGGTCTTCGTGGAATTTGAGGTGGCGGTCCCTCACCTGAGGCCTGCCTGATGGTAGGTCTGCGGGTGAACGACCAAGAACACCCACGAAAGGAAGGGACCGCCATGAAAACCGTACCTACTATTCGGGTTG